>JAJDVL010000018.1 GCA_022826155.1 Prochlorococcaceae cyanobacterium jk18x22bins.40
ATCCGCTTTGTTGGCAAAGGCGAGGCAGTGAACGAGGATGTCCAGTTGGCCCCACTGGCTCTCCAGTTGCTGGAACACCGCCTCCGTCTGGTCCGGGTTCTGCACGTCCATGGGCAGAAACAGGCCTGGATTGAGGGGCGCCGTCAGCTCCCGCACCTTGGCTTCAAACCGTCCCTTCTCGTCCGGGAGATAGGTGATGCCCAACTCGGCCCCGGCCTGGTGGAGTTGCTGGGCAATGCCCCAGGCGATGGAGCGGTTGTTGGCAATGCCGGTGACCAGGGCCTTCTTGCCGCTGAGATCCAGGAGCATGACAGCAAAGGAGCGTGTGTTGCCATTGTTCCTTACCGGGGGACCCCCCCCTTGAGGAGTCTGGTGGGGTTTCTTGGCGGACCTGCGGGGTGTTCAGAGATTTCTTAGAATATCCGCACTGAATTCATGCAGGCCTTCCTAAGAATTTCTGTACGTAGAGCAATGGGCAGGGCATTCTTCATAGATTCCTTCACGTTACTCCAATGCAAGATGTTTTCACGGAAATGGGACCAGGGTTCATAGATGCGACGAAACTCCTGATTCTTGATGGCATGGTCTTCATAGATCTCGAAGCTGGCCTGTTCCGCTGCGTTGAGAATGTCTTCACCATAGGGAACGAGGGTGACACCCTCAGCAACCAGCCGCCTCAGGGCATCACCGTTACGTTCATCATAGCGGGCTAAGATCTCTATATTGACTTCGCTGGCCGCCGTATGAAACATCTGTTGGTAAGCTCTGGGCAGTGCCTCCCAGATCTTGCGATTCACAAAAACATGGAGAGAGGTACCGGGCTCCCACCAGCCTGGGTGATAATAATACTTGGCCACCTTCCACAGACCCAGCTTCTCGTCGTCATAGGGGCCAACCCATTCCGCGGCGTCAATGGCGCCGCCCTCCAGGGCCGGAAAAATCTCTCCTCCCGGT
Organism: Prochlorococcaceae cyanobacterium jk18x22bins.40; assembly: GCA_022826155.1. GTDB lineage: Bacteria > Cyanobacteriota > Cyanobacteriia > PCC-6307 > Cyanobiaceae > Synechococcus_B. Next base: position 955 of record JAJDVL010000018.1, read on the forward strand.
AACGATTGCACGTTGACGCCCAAGGCTTTCATGACCTCGCCACCCAGGCCCGGGATTCGCATGTTCAAGCCCCGGAGACCAGCAACGGTATTGACCCGCTGCTTAAACCAGCCTCCCATTTGTGGACCTGTATTACCCGCTGGAAACCCCAGAATGTCAAACTGTCCAAACAGACGATTCATGGCCTTATTGCCGCCACCTTCGTAGAGCCAGGCATTTTGTTGTTGAGCACTGAGACCAAAAGGCACTGAGCTGCCAAAGGCAAAGGCAGGGTTTTTGTCGATGTAATAGTAACTGGCGGTATGGCCGCATTCTGCCAAGCCTTCTTGTACGGCATCCAAAACCTTGAGGCCGGGAACGAGTTCACCAGCGGCGTGGGGCGTGATTTGAAAATAACCATCACTCATCTCCCCCACCCGCTCAGCCATGGCGACTGCGCCGCCATACATGGTGTCGAGGGATGTTGGCCAACTGGTGGCCATGCGCCAGCGCACCCTGGGTTGATCGCCACCCATCACGGCTGGGGATGTCCGGCGTTGCTTCTGCCGCTCCAGGCCACCACAAGCCGCCAGAGCAGCGCTGCCCAAGCTGAAGGCGGCTGTCGTGACGGCCTGGCGACGTTTCATGGGGTGACCTGTCGGAGAGCAGTACTGGCCACTCCAAGGTTAGCCGATCTTCAGCGTCCGCACCTCTGCCTGGGGCAGTGCAGGTCTCGAGTCAAGGCGGATTGGTCATCCCCCTCCCCTGTGGGACCATGTTGGCCAATGCTGGCCCTTGTATCCTGTGATGCCTGCCTCCGACGCGAAGACTTCCCCACTGGACCATGGTCCGGCCCAGTCGTTGCAGGAGCCCTATTCCCCCATCCGGATTGAGGCCCATTGGCAGCAGCACTGGAAGGCCTGTGGGCAGCACCGCACACCGGAGCCCCAGCCTGGACAGGACACCTTCTACGCCCTATCCATGTTCCCCTATCCCTCGGGGAGCCTGCACGTGGGGCATGTGCGCAACTACGTCATCACCGACGTGGTGGCGCGGGTGCAGCGGATGAAAGGCAAGGCGGTGCTCCATCCCATGGGCTGGGACGCTTTCGGCTTGCCCGCAGAAAACGCCGCCATTGAGCGCTCTGTGGAACCGGACCGCTGGACGGAGCACAACATTTCCCAGATGCGGCATCAGCTTGACGCCCTGGGGTTGTCCCTTGACTGGGAGCGGGAAGTGACCACCTGCCAGCCGGACTATTACCGCTGGACCCAATGGATTTTCCTGGAGTTCTTCGCAGCGGGGCTGGCCTATCAGAAGGAAGCTGCCGTGAACTGGGACCCGGTGGACCAGACCGTGTTGGCCAACGAGCAGGTGGACAGCCAGGGGCGCTCCTGGCGCTCCGGCGCCCTGGTGGAGCGCCGCCTGCTGCGCCAGTGGTTTCTCGGTATTACCCACTATGCAAAGGACCTGCTGGAGGACCTGAAGCTGCTGGAGGGTTGGCCGGAGCGGGTGCGCACCATGCAGGCCAACTGGATTGGTCGCTCCACCGGCACCCGGGTGCTGTTCCCCCTCATGCCCCTCGGCCATGGCGAAAGCACGGCAGCGGTGGACGTGTTCACCACCCGGCCGGACACTCTGTTTGGCGTCACCTACATGGTGCTGGCACCGGAGCATCCCCTTGTGGACAGCCTTACCCAACCAGGCCAGCAGGCCACGGTGGCGGCTTTCCGTGACGAGATGGCCCGCGCCAGCGCCACGGAGCGCACGGCGGAAGATCGTCCCAAGCGGGGTGTGCCCCTCGGCGCCCACGTGCGGCATCCCCTCAGTGGTGCGCCCGTTCCCGTCTGGATTGCGGACTATGTTCTGCTGGATTACGGCTCCGGCGCCGTGATGGGGGTCCCCGCCCATGACAGCCGTGACTTTGACTTCGCCCGGCGCCACAGCCTGCCCATCACCGTGGTGATCACCCCCGACGGCCAGGATCCCCCAGGAGGAGAAGAAGGCCTGGAGGAGGCGTTTTGTGACGACGGCGTCCTGGTGAACTCCGGAGAGTTCAACGGTCTGCCCAGCCGTTCGGCCAAGGCCCGCATCACCGCTGCGCTGGCTGCCCAGCAGCTTGGAGAGGAGAAAACCGTCTATCGCTTGCGGGATTGGCTGGTGTCGCGCCAGCGCTACTGGGGTTGCCCCATCCCCATCATCCACTGCCCCAGTTGTGGCGCTGTGCCCGTCCCCCAGGACCAGTTGCCGGTGGAGCTACCCAGGGACTTGCCCCTGGCCGGAAAAGGGGGCAACCCCCTGGCCAAGGCCAAGGCATGGCTGGAGGTGAAGTGCCCCGTCTGCGGGGGACCCGCCCATCGGGAAACCGACACCATGGACACGTTCATGTGCTCCAGTTGGTACTTCTTGCGCTATGCGGACGCCACCAATGCCCGGCAGGCCTTTCAGCGGGACAAGGTGGACCGGTGGCTACCCGTGGATCAATACGTGGGGGGGGTGGAACATGCCATCCTGCACCTGCTCTACTCGCGATTCTTCACCAAGGCGTTGGCGGACCGGGGCCTGCTGGGGTTCCGTGAGCCCTTTCAGCGGCTCCTCACCCAGGGCATGGTGCAGGCCGTCACCTATCGCAATCCGCGCACAGGCAAATACGTGGCCCCGGCACAGGTGCAGGATCCTGATCACCCCTTGGATCCTGAGGATGGGGAACCCCTGGAGGTCTTCTTCGAGAAGATGTCCAAGTCCAAGCTCAACGGCGTGGACCCCGCCTCGGTGATTGCCCGGTACGGGGCCGACACGGCACGGATGTTCGTTCTCTTCAAGGCGCCGCCGGAGAAGGATTTGGAGTGGAGCGATGCGGACGTGGAAGGGCAGTTTCGATTTTTGCAGCGACTCTGGCGCCTGGTGGCGGCTTTCCGGCAGCGGGGTGGACGGCTCCACCGCACCCCGCCCAGCCCCACAACAAAGCTCACTGCCGCAGACCAACAGGTGCGTCGCTGTGTCCACACCGCCATCCAGGCCATTGAAGAAGATCTGGACGGGGCCTATCAGTTCAACACGGCCGTGTCCGAACTCATGAAGCTGGTCAATGGATTGGGCGCCATGGACCAGGCCTCGGACCGTGTGCAGGTTGAGGCCATGGACGCCCTGTTGCGGTTGCTGGCCCCATTTGCCCCCCATTTGGCCGAAGAATTGTGGCGGCAGTTGGAGGGTGAGGGCAGTGTTCACAACCAGAGCTGGCCTCAACCGGATCCGGAAGCCCTCAAACAGGAATTGCGGGATGTGGTGATCCAGATCCAGGGCAAAATCCGGGGAACCATAACGGTGCCCAGTACCGCCTCCCAAGAGGAACTGGAACGCCTGGCCTGTGGCAGTGAAATTGCCCAGCGCTGGCTGAAGGGAACCACCCCACGGCGGGTGATCGTGGTGCCGGGGCGGTTGGTGAACCTGGTGCCGTAGGCCGCCTCCCTCCATGCCCCCTGGATCAGCAGGGGCAAACGCAGCAGAGGCAAACTGGGTCATCCGTCGCCACAACCTTCCCCATGCAACGCCGACCGCCCTGGCTTCTCATTGGCGCCCTGGCTGCCCTCATCCTGTTGCCGGGTCCCACTCTGCGCCTGCTCTTCGGTTTGGCCAAGGGGCTATCCTTGCTGCTCCTGCTGCCCCCTTTGCTGGCGGGTGTGGCCGGTTTGGCCGGCTGGCTGTGGTGGCGTCGCCTGCAAGCCCGGATCCGGCAATGCCCCAGTTGCGGGACCTCCACCATGAACACCACCACCTGCCCCGCCTGTGGCTACAGCTTTGTGGGGACCACCTCAGGCAGTGGGGGCAAACATGACCCTATTGATGTGCAGGCGGAAACCCTGGAGGATTAGGACTCCGTACAACGGGGAGCGAACCCATGGCCCGCAACCGAGGTTGGCAAGAATTCACGCCCGATCAGACGCCCCGGATCCGGCAGCGACCGCCGGCGCCGCTGCCGCCAGGTCAACAGCACGTCAGGGTGCAGCGCAGCAGTCGGGGGCGCGGCGGCAAGACAGTCACCATTGTCACAGGGTTGGAGTTGCCCCCCGATCGACTCCACGCCCTGGCCAAGGCTTTGAAAGTCGCCACAGGCACCGGTGGTAGCGTGCAGGGGGACGCTCTTGTGCTGCAAGGCGACCGGGTGACGGCGGTGCTGGAGCAACTCGCCAAGCGGGGGTATCAGGCCAAGCGTTCCGGTGGCTAAAGCACATCCCGCTGTCAGCAGTGGGGCTGCTGCTGTAGACAGTTGCCGTGGACAATGGAACCCAGGCCGGCTTCTCTTCCGTGACCACACCCACGCCCACCGCCAACAACATCGTCTGGCATCAGGCCACCGTATCCCGCCAGGACCGGGCAGCATTGCGGGGGCACGGCAGCGCCATCCTCTGGTTTACAGGCCTCTCCGGCTCCGGCAAGAGCACCATGGCCAATGGGGTCAATGGTGAACTGCACCGCCGTGGTGTTGCAGGCTATGTGTTGGATGGGGACAACGTGCGCCATGGCCTCTGCAACGACCTGGACTTTACCGATGCCGACCGCATCGAAAACATCCGCCGCATTGGCGAGGTGGCCAAGTTGTTCCTGGATGCAGGGGTGATCGCCTTGACGGCGTTTGTCTCCCCCTTTCAAACGGATCGAGATCGGGCAAGGGCTTTGGCGCCCCCTGGCGACTTCCTGGAGATCTACTGCGCCGCCGACCTGACCACTTGTGAGCGCCGGGATCCCAAGGGCTTGTATGCCAAAGCTCGTGCTGGTGAGATCAAGCACTTCACGGGGCTGGATTCCCCCTATGAGCCCCCCCAAAGTCCCGAACTGGTGATCCGGACCGGTGACTGCTCGTTGCAGGAGGGGATTGACCAGGTGTTGAGTGCCCTTGAGCAGCGTCAACTGATTCCTCCTCTCACCGCTTGAGCACTTGAGATTCATGGCCGTGCCAAGCAACCCGGCCCCAACCCGACCCATGAACAGCCGTCCCCCCGTTGCTGTTGCTTTGCTCTCAGGCGGCCTGGACTCTGCCACGGCGGCGGCCATGGCGTTGGCAGAGGGGGATCAGGTGATTGGTCTCTCGATGGACTACGGTCAGCGCCACCGCCGCGAGTTGCAAGCAGCCTCTGCCCTGGCCGCGGCTTTGGGCCTGGTGGAGCACCACCAGTTGATGGTGAACCTGGCCGCCTGGGGTGGCTCGGCGCTCACGGACCTTCAACAGCCCCTGCCCCAGGACGGGGTGCAGCCTCACGTCATCCCCACCACCTACGTGCCGGGGCGCAACACGGTGTTCATTGCCTTGGGTCTGAGCCTGGCGGAGGCCAGGGGCGCCCATCGGTTGGTGCTGGGGGTCAATGCGGTGGATTATTCCGGCTACCCGGACTGTCGCGGTGATTACCTGGCCCAATACCAGACCCTGGCAGACCTGGCCACCAAAGCCGGTCGCATGGGACAGGGTCCCAAACTCTGGGCTCCCCTGCTCCGGCTCAACAAACGGGAGATCGTTGAGCGGGCTTTGGCTCTGGACGTGCCCATCGCCACCACCTGGAGTTGCTACAGCGATGGGGAAGAGCCTTGTGGCCGTTGCGATAGCTGCCGGATCCGCAACCAGGCACTCCATGACGCAGGTGTCCCCCACCTGGCCAGCGTTGATCCCACTGATTGATTACGGCAACCAGGAGTGGTCTCGGTACTGGGGAGACCGTTTCTCAAGAAAGGCATTACGACCTTCTTGCGCCTCATCCGTGCGGTAAAAGAGGCTGGTGGCCTGACCGGCCAACTCCTGTAGGCCCATCATGCCATCGGTTTCAGCGTTAAAGCCGGCCTTGAGGCAGCGGATGGCCGTGGGACTCATGGTCATGATGCGGCGTGCCCAGTTCACCCCTTCCTTCTCCAGGGATTGAAGGGGAACCACCCGATTCACCAGTCCCATGGCCAAAGCGGCAGCGGCGTCGTAGCGCTGGCAGAGAAACCAGATCTCCCGGGCTTTGCGCTGCCCCACCAGGCGGGCCAAGTGGGCGGCGCCGAGGCCGGCGTCAAAGCTGCCCACCTGGGGACCGGTTTGGCCGAAGACGGCGTTCTCGGCCGCCAGGCTGAGATCACAGAGGGCATGAAGCACCTGGCCACCACCAATGGCGTAGCCCGCCACCAGGGCAATCACCACCTTGGGCAGGCTGCGGATCAACCGCTGCAGATCCAGCACGTTCAGCCGCGGTAACCCCGTCTCATCCATGTATCCCCCGTCACCCCGGACGGACTGATCGCCACCGGAACAGAAGGCAAAACCCCCGTCCGCGGCAGGCCCCACACCCGTGAACAGCACGACTCCAAGCCGGGGATTGTCCCGTACACGGGAGAAGGCATCAAACAGTTCCACCACCGTGCGCGGCCGAAAGGCGTTGCGCTTGGCAGGGCGGTTGATGGCGATCCGGGCAAACCCTTCCCCGCACAGGTCGAAGCGGATGTCCTCGTAGGGATGTCCCACCTGCCAGAGGGCGTCACTGGTGCCCGGCAAGACGGGTTCGGATCGGGAAGACGTGGGAGATTGCTGGGGATTCATCACCGTGACCAAGGGAGTTCCCCAGTCTCCAACGGTGCCACGTCCTGCGCCAGCCAGGCAGCCCGCAGCCGTTGCCGTTGCTGGTGGTCCCGTCGGGCATGGGTGGGGCAATGGAGAAGGGCCATGCCATGGCGGCGGGCCTGCCGTCTGCCCTGCTCCAGCGCCTTCGCCAGTTGGTGGGGTTGGTTCAGGGTGTGGCCGGGGACGCCATGGGCGGCAGCCAACGCCAACTGATCCACACTCTGGGGCATGGTGAAGAGTTCCTCCATGGAAAACGCTCCATTGCGAATGGGCAATTGCTCAAAAATGCCCCCACCGCCGTTGGCGATGAGCACCACCAGCAGGTTGGCGCCACAGGCCTGCAACTGGGGGCGCCACAGCCAACCATTGCTGTCGTGAAGCAGGGCCAGATCACCGCTCACCAGAATGGTGGGTCGAGAGGGGCCGGAGGCCAGGGCCAGTCCCGCCGCCAACGACAGGGTGCCGTCAATGCCGGACACCCCACGAAAACAGGTGACGTGGTGGGGACAGCGGGGCTGGGCAAAGCTTTCCCAGTCCCGAATGGGGGAACTGCTGGCCAGGAGTACCGTGGTGGGAGGCTGCTGATCCAGCCAGCGGGAGATGGCCCAGGCCAGCCATGGTTCCGTGATGGGGGACGCCTCCAACTGGTGGTCCAGCCACTGCTGTAGGCGGTGCTGCTGCTGCTGCCATCTCTGCTGCAGAGCCATGGCCGCCGCCGTTGGCTGGCCGGGGCCGAGTTGGGCCACCAGGGCGGACAGGCCCTGCCCTGATCGCCAACGGGTTCGCCCCAGGGGATCCCAAAGTCGCTGATCCTGTTCACAGATCTGCACCTGGACCGCTGTTGTCCTCTCCAGCCATGCCGACAGCCAGCGGCTGGGGCTGCAGGGACCCAAACGCAGGATCTGACCGGGGGTCGGCAACCTCCGGGGGGCCAGCAGCAGCAGGTCGTAGCCGCTCACCACGGGTAGGTCACCCAGGCCCCGCAAACCACTGCAGGGATCCGCCAGGACAGGCCAGCCCGTGCGCCCCACCAGTTGGGTCATGTAGTGCTGGTAGGCCGCCAGGTCCTGCCCCCGATAGGGACCCGCAACAATGACTCCGGGCTGATCCCAGTCCAGCGGTGGTGGGGAGCAGGCCGCTGTCGGTCGGGTGATGGCTGGGGTGGAGTGGGCGACCCCATCGGACTGCTGCCCAAGCCATTGGTGCTGAACGGCCTGCAACTGTGCCTTGTTGGTATGAAGAGGTTCCTCGAAGGGCTGGTTCATGTGGGTGGGGCCTGGCGCCTGCACGCCACCGTGGTGGTGCGGACCACGGGCAGCCGCGAGGGCCTCCTGCACCAACGCCTTGGGGAAGATGGTGGTCCCCGGCAGGGGCAACTGCACCATGCGCCGAACACAGGCCAGGAGAAATTCCTCCTGGGGAGCCGTCTGGTTGGCCCCGCAGTGCTTGAGGTGGGGTGGTCGGTCGGCGGTGAGCAGAATCAAGGGCAAGCCTCCCAAGTCGGCCTCACTACATGCGGGCAGCAGATGGGCCACGGCTGAGCCGGAGGTGGTGAGTACGGCCACAGGGACCCCGGTCCCCCGAATCAGGCCCAGGGCCAGGAAGGCTGCGGAGCGCTCGTCAATGCTGGTGTGGCGCACGAGGCCAGGGGTGAGCGTTGCCGCCACCGCCAGGGGTCCTGAGCGACTCCCTGGACAAATCACCCCATGAACCACGCCAGCCCCACGCAACACTTGCCACAGTTGCAAGGACCAGAAGAGGTTGATGGCAGCCTGATCCATGCCGTAATTCTGCTGGTTGCCTTGCCTACTTCTCAACCGGACCCGGACCACGCCCCCATGGACAACCCATGGCGTCATGGGTGGCGCACCCTGTTGAGCCTGGCCCTTGTGGTGGCGCTCACTATGGTTGTGCGCCAGTGGATCATGGAACCCCGCTGGATCCCCTCCGGCTCCATGGAGCCCACCTTACAGGTGCGGGACCTTCTGGTGGTGGATAAATTGAGTCCCCGACTGGGCCGCGATCCCCATCTGGGCGACGTGGTGGTGTTCCGGCCACCGGATGCCTTGCTGGCCATGGGCTACGACAGGTCGCAAGTGTTGATCAAGCGGGTTGTGGGCCTGGCTGGTGATCGGGTCGCCGTCCGTGCAGGCCGGCTGGAGCGCAACGGCCAAGCCTTGCGGGAGCCCTGGGCTGCCGCACCCATGGCCTATGAGCAACCGGAGGTAACCGTTCCACCCCGTCAGCTTTGGGTGTTGGGGGACAACCGCAACAACAGCCTGGACTCCCATGTTTGGGGACCTTTGCCCCGGGACCGCGTGGTGGGCCGCGCCCTCGTCCGCTACTGGCCTCCGCGGCGCTGGGGTGGGATTTCGAGCGCCTCCGGGATCGGGTGCGGTGATCACCACTCTTGAGCCTGGCCTTGGGTCAGGAAAACCCGGAGCAGGATGGGTTAAGATTGAAGCAGCTAATGTGCCGTGTCTCGATGTTCAACGTGGAGTTTTTGACGAGTGACACCGAGGCCATCCATGGCAATCCTCTGATTCAGTATTTGCAGCAGCAGAATCCGGAGGTTTTGCAGCGCGTTGCCCACTCCGCCAGTGGGGATATTCAGGACATTATTCGTCACAACGTCCAGGGATTGCTGGGCATGATTCCCAGTGAACAGTTTGACGTGAAGATCAGCACCAGCCGGGACAACCTGGCAGGCCTCTTGGCCTCCGCCATGATGACCGGATATTTCCTGCGCCAGATGGAGCAGCGCATGGAACTGGACAAAACCATGTTCATGGGCCTCCCGGAGGACGACAATCCGCTGCCCTGAGCGGCCTACTACCATGCCCTCCGTTTGCCTTTGACACAAGCGATCCCATGGCCAACGTTGACCGGGTGCCGAGCCGCACCATGCCCAATCTTCTGCACGTGCTGCCAGCCTTTGCCGATAAGGGGGAGTTGCGCCTCAACGTGATCGTGGAACTCAACGCCACCACCATCAACAAGTATGAACTCATCACGGAGACGGGCCACTTGAAGCTGGATCGGGTTGGCTTCTCGTCGCTGGCCTACCCGTTTGCCTATGGCTGTATTCCTTCCACGTGGGACGAGGACGGCGATCCCCTGGACGTGGAGATCGTTGGCGTGACCGAGCCCTTGATTCCAGGATCGGTCTGTGAGGCCCGCATCATCGGGGTCATGAAGTTTGATGATGGGGGCGAAGTGGATGACAAGGTGATCGCCGTGCTGGCTGACGACAAGCGCATGGACCACATCCACAGTCACCAACAACTGGGGGACCACTGGCGCAAGGAAACCGCCTACTATTGGGAGCACTACAAAGACCTGAAAAAGCCCGGCACCTGCTCGGTGAACGGGTTCTTTGGCACGGAAGAGGCCCTGAAGGTGATCCAGGCTTGCGAGCAGCGCTATCAAGAGACCGTTGCTCCACTGTTGGTGGATTGAGCCTTGAATGAAAACGCCCCCACGCCACCGAACAGGTGGGTGGGGGCGTCTGACATTGGGCCACAAGGGCCTCTTTGAGCGAGCGGATCAGCCGATGGTTGGAGCAGTGAGCGCCACGGTTGTGGACTCGGCAGACGCCAGATCCAGGGGGAAGTTGTGGGCGTTCCGCTCGTGCATCACTTCCAGCCCCAGGTTGGCGCGATTCACCACGTCAGCCCAGGTGCCCACCACCCGGCCTTGACCATCCAGGACGGACTGGTTGAAGTTGAAGCCGTTGAGGTTGAACGCCATCGTGGATACACCCATGGAGGTGAACCAGATGCCGATCACCGGCCAGGCCGCCAGGAAGAAGTGGAGGCTACGGCTGTTGTTGAAGGAGGCGTACTGGAAAATGAGACGACCAAAGTAGCCGTGGGCGGCCACGATGTTGTAGGTCTCTTCTTCCTGGCCAAACTTGTAGCCGTAGTTCTGGGACTCACTCTCGGTGGTTTCCCGCACCAGGGAGGAGGTGACCAGAGAGCCGTGCATGGCGGAGAAGAGAGAGCCGCCGAACACACCCGCCACCCCCAGCATGTGGAAGGGATGCATGAGGATGTTGTGCTCAGCCTGGAACACCAGCATGAAGTTGAACGTGCCGGAAATACCCAGGGGCATCCCGTCGGAGAAGGAACCCTGACCAAACGGGTAGATCAGGAACACGGC
>JAJDVL010000043.1 GCA_022826155.1 Prochlorococcaceae cyanobacterium jk18x22bins.40
GCCCGTAAAACCGTTTGCAGCGCCGTACACGTAGTTGGCCGGAAGGACGTTGCTGGTGGACTCGTACTCCACACGGTAGCCCGTGGCGTGCGGGACGGCGTCCCACGTTGCCTTGGCGGTGTTCCCGTCCACCTTCGTCACTTGCAGGTTGGAAACCGACGTCGCGGGAACCTGGGTCACGGCCGTCTGCTGGGGGACGGCGCTTGGATTGCCGTCCGCCGTGGTGTCCAGGATACGCACGCTGGCAACCACCTTCTGCCCGCGCGCTGTGAAGGGGCCGACACTCCCCGGGTGGATGCTATCGCCAGCATACGGTGACATCGCCGCCACCGTGAGCGTGCCGTGTGTGTCGCGCCCGTCGCTCCGTATCGGCACCGTAAGGGTCTTCTCGCTGTCCCCCTGGGCGAAATTGACGGTCACGTAATGCGCGTGGGTGTCCGGCGCATCGGCGATCCAGTGGGCCCGTCCGCCGTCATCGGCCGATTGCGACAACAAAACCGCAACTCTGGAGGTGGATGAGACAGCCGGGTACATTGTCAGCTTGAAGGTCGCGTTCTGCCCTTCCGAGACAGTATCCGGGCTGGTCCGTGCCACGGTCAGCTTGCTGTTGGCTTGCGCCGCATTGGCGAAACCAAGCAGCAAAGCCAACACAGTTAAGCTGAGGGTTAGAGGGTTATGTGTCCCAGAAAGATTTTTACAAGAAGACAAAGTGGAGGGGCGATTTTCCTTGGCTCGTTGATAGCTAGTAGGGATGCATTTTTCAAGAACGAGGCGGCAGCAATTCGCTTTTTGGTAGCGGTTGTAACTGGAACCAGGATTGACCATATTTCAGCAGCGAGATCCCGCTGGCCCAGGGTGCGCAGTTCGATGGCCAGATCGCGCTCCTCGCGTTCATCGGCGTTGATCCTTTGCTGTAGTGCTTCACAGGTTTGCTCGGCCCGCTGCTGCTCCATGGGCAGGGCTTCCGGATTCGCAGAGCCAGGGACGCCAGAAGGGCGAAGATGACCACGGCCCATGGGGGGCACTTTGCAAAACGAAGGGAGAGCGGGACGTGAACCCCGTCGTGAATGCTCCAGACTGCTGTGGAACCAGCAGCAAAGATTGAAAACAAGGGGTACCACAGCAACAAGGTCCGTACCCTGCTGCCGTTCTCCTGGGGCCTCTGGATGGGTGGGTACTCACTTGATGGTTTCCCGCAAGCCCTGGACGTGTCCACACCCCATCCGCCAGACTCGGCAGCATCGGGCCTCTTGTCTGTTGTACTCCATGCCCTTGCCCCCACAGCCTCCCTGCCCTCCGGCTGATCTTCGGCAGGAGGGCCTGAGCCCCGCCGAGTACGACCGGATTGTGCAGCGGCTGGGTCGCCATCCCAACCGCACGGAGCTGGGCATGTTCGGCGTGATGTGGTCGGAACACTGCTGCTACAAAAACTCCCGCCTCCTGCTGAAGCAGTTCCCCACCAGCGGCCCCCGCATCCTGGTGGGACCCGGCGAAAACGCCGGCGTGGTGGACCTGGGGCATGGCCAGAGGCTGGTCTTTAAAATCGAGAGCCACAACCATCCCTCGGCCATTGAGCCCTTCCAGGGGGCAGCCACGGGTGTGGGAGGCATCCTGCGGGACGTGTTCACCATGGGCGCCCGGCCCGTTGCCCTGCTCAACGCCCTGCGGTTTGGTCCGCTGGAGGATCCCCGCAACAGTTCCCTGCTGGAGGGGGTGGTGGCGGGCATTGCCCACTACGGTAATTGCGTGGGCGTACCCACCGTTGCCGGGGAAGTAGCCTTTGATCCCTCCTACAGCGGCAATCCCCTGGTGAACGCCATGGCGGTGGGTCTCCTGGAGACCGACGCCATCGTCACGGCAGCGGCCCGTGGCGTGGGTAACCCGGTACTCTACGTGGGCAGCACCACGGGACGGGACGGGACGGGCGGGGCCAGTTTTGCCAGTGCGGAACTGTCGGATCAATCCCCGGAGGACCGACCGGCAGTGCAGGTGGGCAATCCGTTTTTTGAGAAATGCCTGATTGAAGCCTGCCTGGAGGCCTTCCAGAGCGGTGACGTGATCGCCGCCCAGGACATGGGGGCCGCTGGCCTCACCTGCAGTTGCGCTGAAATGGCCGCCGCCGGTGGGGTGGGCATCCTTCTGGATCTGGACCGTGTTCCCGTCCGGGAACAGGGCATGACCGCCTACGAGTACCTGCTCTCCGAGTCTCAGGAACGCATGCTTCTTGTGGTGCGGGCGGGGCGTGAAGACGCGGTGATGGCCCGTTTCCACCGCTGGGGACTCCACGGGGCAGTGGTGGGGCAGGTGATGGCGGACCCCGTGGTGCGCATCCTGCACCACGGGGAGGTGGCGGCTTCCGTGCCGGCAGTAGCCCTGGCCCAAGACACCCCCGTCATCCACCACACCCTGCTGAAGGATGCCCCTGCGGCGCTGCGTTCAGCCTGGTCCTGGCGCCCGGAGCATCTTCCCCCTGCCTCTGCTGACGGCATCCGGACACCCCGGGGTCACCGCAACTGGCTGCAGGTGCTGGAGATCCTGCTGGATGATCCCACCATGGCCAGCAAGCGTTGGATCTGGCAGCAATACGACCATCAGGTGCAGGGCAACACCGTTCTGGGTCCTGGCGCTGCGGATGCCGCGGTGATTCGCCTGCGGCCCCAGCGTGGCCCTGGGGCCATGGACGCCACCCATCGTGCGCTGGCCCTCACCGTGGACTGCAACAACCGCTGGGTTGCCCTGGATCCCCGGGAGGGGGGCAAGGCGGCGGTGGCGGAAGCGGCCCGTAACCTGAGCTGTGTCGGGGCCGAGCCCCTGGCGGTTACCGATAACCTCAATTTCCCCTCCCCGAACACCCCTGAAGGCTACTGGGTCCTGGCTAAGGCTTGCCAGGGGGTGGCGGAAGCCTGCCGCTTCCTCGGCACCCCGGTTACCGGCGGCAACGTGTCTCTCTACAACGAAACCCGCCGGCCGGATGGACCCCCCTGTCCCATCCAACCCACTCCGGTCATTGGCATGGTGGGCCTCGTTGAAGACCATCGGACCACCGTGGCCATGGGCTGGCCTGCCGCGGATCAGGAGATCTGGCTGTTGGGGGTGCCCCTGGCCACTGTTGATGAGCGGGTCTCCCTTGCTGGTAGCAGCTATCTGGCCATCGTCCATGGGCAAACCACAGGGCGCCCTCCACGCCAGGATCTGGCGCTGGAGGCGGCCCTTCAGGGTCTGTTGCGATCCTTGATCCGCTCTGGCGTGGTCACCGCCGCCCATGATGCAGGGGAAGGTGGCTGGCTGGTGGCCCTGGTGGAGAGTTGCCTCAAGGGCCGGCGCGGCGCCCAGGTGCGCCTGCCGGAGACCACAGACCTGCGTCCAGACGTGTTGTTGTTTGCCGAAGGAGGCGCCCGGGTGCTGGTGAGCTTGCCCCCCAGCCGAAGTGACACGTTGCAACAGGCGGCCAACAGTGCGGACGTGCCCTGCCAACGCCTGGGGGTGGTGACGGCGACCCCCACCCTGCAGTTGGTGGTGGGACATCAGCCGTGGCTGACAGCGGATTTGGCCCGCTTGGCGCGGATTGACGAGCAGGCCATTCCCCGTCGCATCGAAAGCCATGGCTCAGGGCGCGAATCCCCCCTCATCAGCCAGAATGGGGACAGCCCCTGAGCCCAGTGGTTTCACTGCTTCAGATGCTGCCCAACATCTTCCCCACCACTCCGGATGCCAGCCTGAGGGTTGATCCCGCTGACGACCGACCACAGGAAGCCTGTGGCGTCTACGGGGTGCTGGCGCCAGGGCTGGACGTGGCCAATCTCACCTATTTCGGTCTTTACGCCCTGCAGCACCGGGGGCAGGAATCGGCAGGGATTGCAGTGTTTCAAGGGGAGCAGGTGCGCCTCCACAAGGAGATGGGCCTGGTGAGCCAGGTGTTTGATCCCAACATCCTGGCCCGACTGCCAGGGGAACTGGCCATTGGCCATACCCGCTACTCCACCACCGGGAGCAGTCACGTCTGCAATGCCCAACCGGTGGTGCTAATGACGCGGTTGGGACCCATGGCCATGGCCCACAACGGCAATCTGGTGAACACCATGGAACTGGGCCGGGCCATGGCGGAGCGGGGCATGGAGTCTGTCTCCAGCACGGATTCCGAACTCATTGCCCTGTTGATCCAGGAGGCGGTGGACGGCGGCGCGGACTGGCCCGAAGCCCTCACCAGGGCAGCCTCCTGCTGCCGTGGCGCCTACAGCCTCGGCATTGGTACCCCGGCGGGCCTGTTCGCCCTACGGGATCCCCATGGCATCCGTCCGTTGGTGTTTGGTCGTCTCGGGGACATGGAGCAGGACGGCTGGATTGTCAGCAGTGAAACCTGTGGTCTGGACATTGTTGGCGCCCGGCTTTACGACACCGTGGCGCCGGGTGAGTTGATCTGGTTTCGCCCAGGCGCCACGGAACCGGACCGCCGCCGCTGGTGTGAGGCCACGCCACGGCTCTGTGTCTTCGAGATGATCTACTTCGCACGACCGGACAGCAATTTCTTTGAAGAGTCTCTCTACAGCTACCGGCGACGGCTGGGGAAGGTACTGGCAGAGGAGTCTCCAGCGGAGGCGGATCTGGTGATCGGCGTGCCGGATTCCGGGATTCCTGCTGCCATTGGCTTTGCCGATGGCAGCGGTGTGCCCTATGCCGAAGGTCTGGTGAAAAACCGCTACGTGGGCCGCACCTTTATCCAACCCAGCCAGGGAATGCGGGAGGCGGGCATCCGCCTCAAGCTCAATCCCCTGGCGGACGTGCTGGCCAATCAACGCATTATTGTGGTGGACGACTCCATTGTGCGGGGGAGCACCAGCCGGAAAATCGTGAAGGCGCTGCGGGAGGCCGGAGCCCTCCAGGTTCATATGCGCATCAGCTCCCCACCCGTAACCCACCCCTGTTACTACGGCATTGACACCGACACCCAGGACCAGTTGGTGGCCGCCCGTCTCCCCCTGGAGCAAATCCGTCAGCACCTGGGGGTGGATTCCCTGGCCTATCTGAGCCAGGAGGGCATGTTGCGAGCCACCCGACAGCAGGATTATCCGTTTTGCACCGCCTGTTTTGATGGCCGGTACCCCGTACCTCCCAGCAAGAACGCAGGCGCCGGCAAAGAGCCGGGATTCAGCCGGAAGAGCTAGAGGGTGTTGCCTCCAGGGGGCCGTTGTCGGCGTCGTCAGACGACTGGCCGGGCGAGGCAGTGCTTGCTGCGCCGGACCCTTGCTCTTTCTCTTCCCGCTGACGCTGGCGCCGCCGCTGCTCTGCGGCAACGGCCTCTTCCATGGCCTCCAAACCCTGGGCCATCTTCTCCAGGTTTGTGCGGTAAAGGTCCACGTCTTTGCCAAAACGCTCGTGGGCCAGGCCCACGTCCGCCGCCAACTGCTTGGCTGCCTTGGCCGCGGTAGTGGCGTCCTCGGGATCAATGCCCACGGCCACCTCCACCAGGGTCATGAGGCCAACGGCTTGCAGGCGGTTGTAATGAAAGCCGGGCTGCTGAACTCGCTCCAGAAACTGGCGCACCACCACCGGGGTCCGGGGATTACTGCCGGACCACTGACGCACCCCCTCCCGCATCTGGCCTGCCACGGACGCATGGGCCTGGGCCACTTCAGCGCGAATTGCCACTGCATCCAGTCCCAACGCCGAGCAAATGGCCTGGAAGATCTCTTCCTTCTGGGTCTCGGGACGATATCCCTGCATGAAGCTGTCGAAGGTCTGGCACAGACCTGTGGCAAAGACGGCGTCCTGATGGAAGCGCTTCTGGAACAGCAGAAGGTTGAGCTCCACCAGGAGTTCATCAACCACTTGACGATAGGCGGGGGCGATCACCCTGTCACAGCAGGCATGGAAGGATCGCTTGGTGTCCGAGATGGTGGGGCGCTCGCTCACCCTGGTTCAGCTTGTTAGATACCGACCCTAGCGCCGCTGCGGGCTGTTTAGGGCTGGCTCCCGCTGCCACAGTTGAACCTTGTTAGAGTGGCCATGACTTTGAGAGCTTGTGCGCCATGCCCCCCATTGTGATTGAAGACTATGGTCGCGGGGAGCGGGCATTCGACCTTGATTCAAGGCTCTTGCGGGATCGCATTGTTTTTTTGGGGGGGCAGGTGACGCCTGAGTCCGCCAACGACATCGTGAAGCAACTCCTTGTGCTGGAAGCAGAGGATTCCGAGAAGGACATTTGCCTTTACATCAATTCCCCTGGCGGCTCCGTCTATGACGGCCTCGCCATTTACGACACCATGGGGCATGTGAAGCCGGACGTGCAGACGGTCTGCATGGGCCTGGCGGCTTCCATGGGATCTTTTCTCCTGGCGGCTGGCGCCCCTGGCAAGCGCTTGGCCTTGCCCAACGCACGGATCATGATCCACCAGGTCCTTGGAGGGGTCCAGGGCTCCGCCAGTGACATCGAGATACAGGCGAATGAAACGCTTTACCTCAAGGATCGGCTCAACCACCTGCTGGCAGAGGCCACCAGCCAGCCTTTGGGCCAAATTGAACAGGACACGGACCGTGATTCCTTCATGTCCCCTGAAGAGGCCGTCAAGTACGGACTCATTGACCAGGTACTGAGCCGTCCCCCCAACGGCTCGGCCCAATAAGTGGATTCAGCCCAGCAGGTCCCGTTTGCTGCGCTTGAGTTCTTTCCAGAGGTCGTAAATGCAGCCGAAGGCCTGCTCCTGGTTGATCTTGCCGCTGCCCTGGAGAGCCACCAGGAGCAGCACCTTGTCGGCAAAGGCTTCCAGATTCTGATGAAAGACCAAACGCTTGGGCGTCCAGTCCAGACCCTGGTAGGAACTGAAGGCTTCCAACGGGTTGGTGGGACCAAGGTGCCCTTGGCCGTCAGGAGGCTGCCCCGGTCGGTAGGAATGATCCGCCATATTCAGTGCTCAAAACAACATCCAATGGTCTCCAGTGTGGTGCAAGGCGCCCCGCGACTGGCCAGGTACCTCAACTGGCCAACAGAGGCGTAAAACGCTCTTTCTTCGGCAAGACGGCATACTCGGCAACCAGACTGATGAACTCTTCCCCACTGAGGCTTTCCCGCTCAATCAGCACCTCCACCACCCTGTCCATGCACTCGCGGTGCTCACCGAGCAGGGCAACGACGTCGTCATACAACTGGTGAACCAGCTTGAACACCTGCTCATCCACGCTGCGGGCACTGGCGTTGGACATTTCACTGCGGATCATCAAATCCCGACCCAGGAACACTTCCCGATCCTGGCTGGTCAAGGAGATGGGGCCGATCTCGCTCATGCCGAACTGGGTCACCATTTGCCGGGCAATGGCGGACACCTGTTGAAAATCGCCCCCTGCCCCCGTGGTGATCTCGGCCTGGCCAAAGACAATCTGCTCCGCGGCTCGTCCCCCCAGAGCCCCCATGATACGGGCCTTGAGTTGGGCGCGGGAAACCAGTTCCTGTTCCTCGTCAGGGGAAAACCAGGTGAGCCCCTGGGCCTGCCCCCGGGGAATGAGGGTGACTTTTTGCACGGGGTCATGGGCCTGGAGCAGGCTGCCCACCAGGGCATGGCCCACTTCGTGATAGGCGATCAGTCGTTTGCTGCGGCCGTCGGTGAGGGGCTGCCGTTCCATACCGGCAATGACTCGATCCACGGCATCGTCCACCTCTGTCAAGCTGATGACCGACTTGCGGCGCCGGGCGGTGAGGATGGCGGCTTCATTAAGCAAGTTGGCCAGGTCCGCTCCGGTGAATCCCGGCGTCCGCCGTGCCACGGATTCGAGGGAGAGGTCCTCCGCCAGCTTTTTGTCGCGGGCATGAACCTGCAGAATCGCCAAACGCCCCTTGATGTCCGGGGCATCTACCATCACCTGACGGTCAAAACGACCTGGCCGCAACAGGGCCGAATCCAGCACGTCGGGACGGTTGGTGGCCGCCAGGACAATGATGCCGGAATTGCCCTCGAAGCCGTCCATCTCCGTGAGGATCTGGTTGAGGGTTTGCTCCCGTTCGTCGTTGCCGCCCCCCATGCCGGCGCCCCGTTGCCGGCCCACAGCGTCAATCTCGTCAATGAAGATCAGGCAGGGGGAGTTGTCCTTGGCCTTCTTGAAGAGGTCCCGCACCCGGCTGGCGCCCACACCCACAAACATCTCCACGAATTCGGAGCCGGAGAGGGAAAAAAACGGCACCCCGGCTTCCCCGGCAATGGCCTTGGCCAACAGGGTTTTGCCCGTGCCCGGCGGACCCACCAGCAGGGCGCCTTTGGGGATACGGGCCCCCACCGCGGTGAAGCGCTCCGGCGTCTTCAGGAAAGTGACGATTTCCTTGAGGTCCTGCTTGGCCTCTTCCACGCCGGCCACGTCGTCAAAGGTGACACCTGTTTCCGCTTCCATCATGAAGCGGGCCTTGGACTTGCTGAACTGCATGGCCTGTCCCGGTCCACCGGGGAGGCCGCTGGAGCGCCGGGCCAGGAAGATCAGGGAACCAATGAGCAACAGGGGCAGCAGCAGGTTGCCCAGCACCCCCCACACCGGCGAGGACGGACGTGGCGGATGAACGTCAAAGCTGACGCGCTTCTCCTTCAGTTGATCCAGCAGATCAGGCGCCAAGCCCGGCATCTCTACCCGGAGACGCTGCACATGGCCAAAATCGGGATCCGTGGTTTCCACGATGGCGGTGTGGCCACCGTCAAACACGTCCACCGCGTTCACCCGGTCCTCTTGCAGGCTGTCCAGGAAGCGGCCGTAGGTCATGCGCCCAGTGGCCACGTTGCGGGACTCCACAGGGGAACTCGCCGCTGTATCCACGGGGTCCTTGTTGCTGGCTGTCTGCCAGATCAGCCCCAGGCCAACGACCACGGGAATCAACCAGAGGGCGATGATCCGCCACCGCTTGTTCATGGTTTTCTCAAAGAGTTTACACAACGTAAACGGCGGGGTCCCGTGACTGCGATGCCCCCCGTGGATTGGCAACACTTCATTGTGATGGTGATGGGGTTGCCCTACAGACGTCGCAACGCCACAATGGGATCCAGCCGGGCGGCGCGGCGTGCCGGAGCCACGCCAAAAAAGACCCCGATTCCCCCTGAGAGCCCCACGGTCAACAAGACCGTTCCGGGTCCCACGAAAGCTGGTAAGGGGGTAATAGCGGCTGTCAAGGCAACGGCGCCCATACCAAGACCACTGCCGATGATGCCCCCCATGGTGGCCAGCACAGTGGCTTCAATCAGGAATTGGAGCAGCACGTCTCGACGGCGGGCCCCCAGGGCCTTCCGCAAGCCCACCTCCGCAGTGCGCTCACTCACGGCCACCAGCATGATGTTCATGATGCCCACACCCCCCACCAACAGGGAAATTCCACCAATGGATCCCAACAGGATGGTGAGCCCCCCGGTGATGGTGGTGACAATGGATGTTGCTTCCTTCTGGGTGCGCACCGTGAAATCATCCTCCCCAAAATCCGGGATTTTGTGGCGCTGACGCAGAAGGTTGGTGATTTGGAAATTGGCGGCATTCACCGTGTCGGGATCATTGGCCTCCACGCTGATGAACGTCAAGGACACGCCATAGGTGGGGTCCCGACCCGTGATGCGGTTCACCATGGTGCTCAAGGGCACATAGGCCACTTCATCCTGGTTTTCCCCGAAGAACGACCCCTTCTCCTCCATCACGCCAATCACCGCAAAGCTGG
>JAJDVL010000031.1 GCA_022826155.1 Prochlorococcaceae cyanobacterium jk18x22bins.40
GCGGCGGTGCAGTGCCGTCATCGTCCACTACCGTAGCGGTGACGTTGGCGATGCTGATGTTGTTGTAGTTGCCATCGCTGGAAGTGGCGGTGTGGGTGAGGGTGACGCTGCGGTTACCGGTCTGGTCCACGTTGTCGTCCACGCCGGTAACCGTCACCGTCTGGGCCGTGCCCCAGTTGCCGGGGGCGAAGGTCAGGCTCGCCGGATTCACCGTAGCCGCGCCGGTATTGCCGGAGGCCACCGCGACGGTCACGTCCTGGCTCGGATGGCTGGTCAGGACCACCGTGTAAGTGTCGGTGTTGCCGGCGCCGGACGCCTCGGTCACTGACGTCGAACCGTCGGACTCGACGATACTCACGCCCGCGGTGTCGTCATTGTTGATGGCCACGCTTTTGGACGAGCCGGACAGGGTCAGGGTGCCCGATGGCGTGATGCTCGGCGCCCGTGCGCCTGTGCCATAGGCGATGGACAGGGTGCGCGCGGCCACGCCGTCGTTGTTGACGGCCGTCAGTTCCAGCGTCGCCACCCGTGCGCCGGCGCCGGATAGCCGCACCGCCGGGTTCTGGGCGCTGTGGGGGTTGGCCGTCAGCAGGGTGACCCCGGTGTTGAGGCTGCCCCCGCTCTTCAATCCCAGGGTGTAGTGTGAGGTCACGCTCGCTCCGGTCACCGTCAGGGGCGCCAGCACGGTCTCGCTACCCGTCAATGCGCGGCCCAGGGTCAGGGTGACGTCGGTTTTGTTGCCAGCGCCGGACTCGTCAATGCTGGAGGACCCTGTTGCCAGCGCCAGGGTTACCGGGGTGACCACCCCGGGGCTGTCGTCATCGTTCACCGTCACCGTTGCTGCTGCACTGCTGCCCACCGTGTAGCCTTCACCGCTGTTCACCGTCACCGTCACGCTACCGTTTGCCTCGTCTACCATGTCGTCCACCGTAGGGACGGTGTAGGTCTTGGAGGTGGCGTTGGCGTTGATGGTGACGGTCTTGCTGCCCAGATTGCCGCTGGTGACAAAGGCGCCGCTCTGGGTTACCCCTACACTCACATCCAGGTTGGCCGCAGGGGCCGAGTTGGCATTCACCGTGAAGCTGGCTCCTGTGCCCTCTGTGACTGCTGCGCCGCCGGAGATGGTGATGACCGGTGGCGTGCCGTCGTCGTTGGTGATGGTGTAGGTTGCTGTGCCGGCCGTAGGTGAAATCACCACATCCGCCGGGGTGTTGTTGTGCCGCCGTAACTCCAGCACGGCCGTCTCGTTGTCTTCTGCTGTGGTGTCACCAAAGATCCTCAACTTCGCCAGTCCGCCGCTGGAACCGCTTTGGAAGGCGTGGCAGGTGCCAGCTCCGGTGAGGCCCAAGGGGCCGCTGCCATTAGAAGTGAAGACATCAAAATCCTTTGCCTTGTTGTCCTGGGCCGTGCGGAACCTGGCGGTGCCAGTGTTCTTCACGCAGAACAAGTACTGGATGCTCCTTGAACCGGTAGAGGTCAGTACGACTCTGACATTCACATCACGGGAACCGGAATTCCCCTCCGCTCCGCTGCTGGAGGCCAGGCTTAGGGAGAGGGTGGGGGTGTTGTTCACCACAAACGTGTTGTTGTTTGTACCCGTGGGGGTGGTGTTGCTCAGACCATTACCGCTGCTGTCCTCAATGTCCTGGCCGTTGGCAAAACTCAACGTCACCGTGGCGGTGAGACCAGCCAGGTTGCCGCCGCTGGCCGCTACATCATAGGCATTCGTTGCACCCACCTGCCCTACGGCCAAGCTGACGCTGGTGCCACTCACCTGGAAATCCCCCGCATCCACGTTCTGCACCGCCTCGTTGAACAGCACACGCCACGTGAGACTATCCGCATCAGTGGGCGAAGAAGACGGGCTTTGACGCGTGATGGACGTCACACGTGGGGCGGTGGTGTCAGAAGTATCGTCATCATTGACTGTGACCATGGCGGACGAGGGGGTGCCGGTGGTGTAATCGTTGCTGCTGGCGATGGCCACGGTGATGTCGCCGTTGGCTTCATCCGTGCTGTCGCCCACTGTCTGCACTTCATAGGTCGCCGACTTCGTGCCTTTGGCAATGGTCACGGACTTGGAGCCCTCGTTGCTTGCAGCAATGAAATCGCTGCCGCTGGCGTCCGAAACCGTCAGGTCCACCGACAGATCCGCCGCCACTTCCTGGGCCGCGCTCACCGTGAACTGGGCCTTATCCCCTTCCGTCACCGCCGAACCGCCCGCGATGCTTACCGTTGGCGTTGTATCGTCGTCGAGGATGAAGATGGGCCACAGACTAAACGAAAATATCTCGCCGGCACGCGGCGTGTCCGGATGAATCGTGGCTTCGCTTGCGGTCAGCCCGCTCATCGTCATCCAGCGAAATTCGGTGGTCTCATTCGCATTGTCGTCGTTGATGCTGAACGAAACGGTCTTGACCGTATCGCTGGGAGAGAACGTTACGGTCGTAAAGGGGAAGGAGATTTCAGGGATGCCCGCAACTTGCGTACCGGGAGGGCAGGCTGGCCATCCGGTGGTGCCACAGGATTGAGTGCCAAGTCCACTGACCGTGAAGCTGATCGTCTGAGTAGCCGCTTCGCTCAGGGTGAAGGTGACGGTGCCGCTGCTTCCCTCGGTGACGTAGGGAATCTCCACCTTGAGCGTCGGAATGATCACCTCCGTCACCGTGACCCCCACCCCGGTGATCGTCGTCGAGGTGGGATAGTTCGTCGTGTCGGCCGAGGACTGGACCTCGTGGCTGATGGAAGTGGAGCCCGCGCCCTTGCCGGTCACCGTCACCGTCTTGGGGGTGTTCCAGTTGGAATTGGTGAAGGTGAGCGTGCCGGGTGAGACCGTCGCCGTTGCCGTCGCGCCCGACGTGGCGCTGATCACGACATTGCCGCTGGGCTGGCTCTTCAACACCACCGTGTAGGTGGCCGTCTCGTCGTTATCCGCTACGGACAAGCTGGACTCCGACACCACCACCCCATGACCGGCATCCGTGGTGGTGATTGCCACCGGATCGATGGTGATGTTGTGATAGGGGGCTGTGCTGCCCGTGGCGGTAGCGCTGTGGGTGATGTTGAAGGATTCGCCTGTCGCGTCAGGGTCATTCAATGCCCGCACCGTCACCGTCCGGGCCGTGTTCCAGTTGCCGGAGTTGCCGTGGGTGAAGGTCAGGGTGTTCTGGTTGCCGCTGGTGCCGGAATCGGTGCCCACCTCGACGGCGGTGGCGTCGCCGTTGGCTACCGTAACGGTCACGTCCGCTGTGGGGTCGGTGTTGAGGACTACTGTGTAGGTCTTCTCCACCAGGTTGGCCGCGCCCAGTTCGGTCAGTGCCAGCGAGGTGGGGGAGATCGTTACGCCGTCGGTGACGGTGACGGGGCGGGCGCCGTCCTTCAGGGTGACGGTAAAGGTGTCTAGGACAGTGTCACCACTAAAGTATCCCCCGGCATCCTGTCCAAATTCGACGACAATGGTCTCGTCTCCCTCGCTGCCATTCGAGTCGGCAACAGCCTCAATGTCGAACTGTCGAGTGCTGCCCTGCGGGATAGCATAGTATGCGACATTAGTCTGGCTCCCTACCCCGTACAGATTGTAGTCGCTGCTTCTGCTGGCGGTGGAAGTGGACGTGTTAATCCTGATACCTAGATTATAGCTACTGGCAAATCCGAGTATCGTAAACGTCAGTCGCTCCCCTTCGTAGATTTCGAGGGGGGACAGACTATAGTTGGCCACAACAAAGGTGTTGTGATTCGTCCCCGTCGGCGTCGTGTTCGCGAGCGCGTTGCCGCTCGTGTCCTCGATGTTCTGGCCGCTGGTAAAACTCAGCGTCACCGTGGCGATGAGACCAGCCAGGTCTCCGCCCGAGGCGGTCACGTCGTAGGCATTCGTTGCGCCCACCTGCGCTACGGTCAGGGTGGCGGTGGTGGCGCCCGCTTGGAAATCCCCCCTATCCACGTTCTGCACCGCCTCGTCGAAGGTCACACGCCACGTGAGACTATCGGCATCAGTGGCTTCAGAAGACGGGTTTTGCCGCTCGATGGAGGTGACACGCGGGGCGGTGGTGTCTTGTGATGTTATCGTAATATCGAAATCGCTGTTGGCGCCGTGGGGATCTGCGCCGCCGCCCACGTTGGTGCCGAGGCTGGTGTGGTCAAAGCCGTTGGCGCCGTCGCCATCCGGGCCGAGGGCCACGTTGATGGTCTCGCTGCCTTCTGGCGTACCATCAGCCGTTGCCGTCAACTCCAGCGTTGCCGTTTGCGCCCCCGCACCACTGAAACGCACCTTCGGCGTCGCCGTGCCGGCATCTTGCAGGGTGACACCCGTGTTGAGGCTGCCGCCGGACTTCTTCACAAGGCTCCAATCCCCAGTGGTCACCCCCGTGCCGCTGATGGATAACGGCACATCGATGATCTCGCCAGCAACTAGCGCACGGCCCAGCGTCACCGTGAACTCCACCTTGCCCCCCTCGTTGATGGAAGTTGCAGAGCTCACCTTCGCCAGACTCACGACGGTGGGGTCGTCGTCGATGATGGTGATGGTCGTTTGACAAGCGGAAATAGTCGGACTGCAATTCGATGCAGTTCGATCGTAGGCTGAACCATCTCCGGTCACTGTGATAAGGGCGACCTCCTCATTTGGTTCGTCTTCCGCATCGTCACAGACAAAGTTGGTGATAGATACCGACTGCGAGCTTACCCCGGAATTCAGATTGCCAAGCACTAACCCCTGTGTTTTGCGATAGTCTATTCCGGCCCCACAACTGGCACCGCCAGTCGCAGGAGTCACACTAGTAAGAGTATTCGAGCCGATCGAACCTATGGTAAATTGGGTTGCTACGCCCGGGTCTCCAGTAAAGGTAAGGATCAGAGCACTGCCTTCGGTAACGGTCGCAGTCGCAGAAGGAACAGTTTGCGCCTGGGCAGCCAGAGAAAACGCACTCAGAAGCGGTAGAGAAAGCAGGGCGGAGAGGAGTTCTACCCGCAGGAGGCGGGCAGTATGATGAATGTCCGCAACGGCGCGGGCGGAAGCAGAAGACTCAGGCTGGGATGCGGATAGCCCTAGACGGCGGAACCAAGCAGACGCAGTTGGGGCGATCCGGCGATCCGGCGATCCGGCGATCCGGCGATCTAATTATAGCAGTTTTGATAGCCGTCATGTCAAGGGGCTGCATCAATTGGAAACCGGCCCCCTCTCCCGGTCTCCAATTTCCCTTTGCAGGGGCGCCCTTGTTTTTGTTGTCCTTCGCCATGATTCAGTCCTCCGCCTCAAGGTTGGATGTCATGCCCCCCCCAGCCGGCCAGCGCTGCGGGGGGGGGGGGTAATAGTACAGAGTTACTGGCTAGGTGGAGCATGGGACAGGGGCAGGCAAGGGGTTGGCACAGTATAAGCCCATGCTAACGGCTTTGGGGCGCCTCCGAGCAAGTCGAAGTCGTCCGCCACGAGGCTCTCGTTTCCCCTTCCCCTGTTTCAGGACAGTCGCCCTGTTCACGGGGCTGTGTACGAAGGGGTGGCAGGTGGGATTCAGGGTCGGGCAAGGGCAGGGATAGAGCAGAGTTGTAGCCTGTGATCCTCCCCGTTTGGAGCTCATGCATCCCGCCCCGCGGCAGCCGTTCAGCCGCCAGGCTCCCTGGAGTGCGGCCCGGAGCAGCCGGCTCTATGGTCTGGACGCCTGGGGACAGCCCTACTTTTCCATCAATGAACAGGGCCATGTGACGGTGCAACCACGGGGGTCACGGGGCGGCTGTCTGGATCTGGTGGCCCTGGTGCAGGACCTGCAAGCACGCAACCTGTCGTTGCCCCTGCTGATCCGCTTTGACGACATTCTGGAGGACCGGCTGGCCAAGCTCCATGACGCGTTTGCGTGCGCCATCGCCCAGTACAACTATCAGGGGCGGTATCAGGGCGTGTTCCCCGTCAAGTGTCACCAACAACGCCATGTGCTGGAGCACGTGGTGCGGGTGGGGCGGCGCTGGAACTTTGGCCTGGAGGCGGGCAGCAAGGCGGAACTCCTCGTTGCCCTGGGCCTGTTGGACGATCCCGATGCCCTGCTGGTCTGCAACGGCTACAAAGACACCCGCTACCTGGAAACCGCCATTCTGGCCCGACGATTAAGGCGACGTCCTCTGGTGGTAATCGAGCAACCCGATGAGGTGGATGGCCTGCTGACCTGCAGCCGCCGGCTGGGCATGACCCCCCTCATGGGCGTGCGGGCAAAACTCTCTGTGCAAGGCAGCGGGCGCTGGGGCGGCAGCAGTGGAGACGGGTCCAAGTTCGGGCTTTCGGCACCGGATTTACTGGCCACCGTCAACGCCCTGGGGGAGGCAGGACTGTTGGGGGAACTGCGGCTTCTCCATATGCACGTTGGCAGCCAGATCAGCGACATTGCCGTGCTCAAGGAGGCGCTCCAGGAGATGGGGCAGCTCTATGTGCAGTTGGTGGCCCTGGGGGCGCCCATGGGCTATCTGGACGTGGGGGGAGGCCTGGGGGTGGACTATGACGGAAGCTGCACGGCCACGGCGGCATCCACAAACTACTCCCTGCAGAACTACGCCAACGACGTGGTGGCCACCATCCAGGAATGTTGCCAACCTCAGGGCGTGCCCGTGCCCACCCTGGTGAGTGAAAGCGGGCGGGCCGTTGCCAGCCACTTCAGCGTGCTGGTGTTTGACGTGTTGAGCACGGGCAAAGTGAATGCAGCGGTTCCGCCGCCGCAGGAGGGAGAGCCTCTGTTGGTGCGTAACCTGCGGGAGTTGTTGGCCACCATCACGCCCAGGAATCTACAGGAAGTCTGGCATGATGCAGTGAAATTCAAAGACGATGCGCTGTCTGCTTTTCGTCTGGGTTATCTATCTCTCGTTGATCGCGCTAAGGCGGAGCAGCTCTATTGGGCCTGTTGTCGCACCATTTCCGACCAGCTTGGCCATGGCTCCATCCCCGCCGATCTACAACCCATCTCCGCGGCTATGGCTGCCACATATTACGCAAATCTCTCGATTTTCCGCTCAGCTCCAGACACCTGGGCTGTTAACCAGCTCTTCCCCGTGATGCCCATTCACCGTCTCCATGAGCTCCCACAAGTTCTTGGAGATTTTGCGGATCTCACCTGCGATTCCGACGGTAAGTTGAATCGTTTCATCGATGCCGGTGGGCACAAATCCCACTTGGAGCTTCATCATCTCCAACCACCGGATCCCTACTGGGTGGGCCTATTTCTGGGGGGAGCCTATCAGGAAATCATGGGAAATCTCCATAACCTGTTTGGCCGCACCAATGCAGTCCATATCCGTTTGGCGTCTCAAGGAGGCTACCGGGTGGAGCAGGTGGCGCGGGGCAACACCACGTCCGACGTGCTTACGGCCATGGACCATGATCCCCGGAGCCTGGTGGAGCACCTGAGGCGGGAAAGTGAGGCCGCCATTGCGGCAGGCAACCTCACCATTCCCGATGCCCATCGGCTCGTAACCCACGTGGAAGAAAGCCTGAGGCAGAGCACCTATCTGGAGTCGAGCGTCAGGCGCCGTTGAGGGTCAGCCAATGACTGCCCGGCCCAGTCCGAACCAACCGGCTTTTTCAACGGCAATCACGCTGGAGCGGGGTACGCTGGCGCCGCCACCCGGAAAATGGCAGGTGTCGGGATTGCGTTCACCAGGATGCTGGATGCCCACAAACATGGTTTTGCGGTCGGGGCTCCAGGTGATGCCGGTCACCTCGCATTCCTTGGGACCCACCAGGAAGCGGCGGATGGCGCTGGTTCCGGCATCCGCCAGCAGCATCTGGTTGTTGCCCATCCCGGCAAAATCATCCGCGTTGCTGTAGTTTCCATCCGTTTGGATCCACAGCCGTCCCTGGCTGTCAAAGGCCAGGCCGTCCGGGGAGTTGAACATATTGTCCGGGGTGATGTTGCTGGAGCCGGCATAGGCGTCCTGGTGGACGGTGGGGTTACCCGCCATGACAAAAAGATCCCATTTGAACTGTGGGCTGGCGTGATTGTCTTGGGCGGGGATCCAACGCACGATTTGCCCGTACTGGTTATTGGGCCTGGGATTGACCCCGTTCACCGGCTGACCGCTTTTGCCCCGGTTTTTGTTGTTGGTGAGGCAGCAATAGGCTTCGGCAGCTTTGGGGTTGGCTGATACCCACTCGGGTCGGTCCATGGTGGTGGCCCCTACGGCCGTTGCCGCCAGGCGGGTGTTGATGCAGATTTCCGCCTTGTCCATGCCGGTAGCGTTTGGCGTCAGCGCCAGCCACACACCAGTGCCGTTGTCGTCGAAGCGGGCAGCATAGAGGGTGCCGTCCTCCAGCAGGCTGGAGGGATTGTTCATACCGGGGCGGTAGGTGCCGCTGGACACAAACTTGTACAGGTGTTCCCCCCGCTCGTCATCCCCCATATAGGCCACGATATGCCCGTCACGGGCAATCACCATCTCGCAATTCTCGTGCTTGAACCGCCCCATGGCAGTGTGTTTGCGGGGGCGGGACCCGGGATTGGCCGGGTCAATCTCCACGATGTACCCACAACGGTTGGGTTCGTTGGGCTCCAGGGCCGGATCAAAACGCTCCGCCACCGTGGCCCAGCCATAGCGGTCGTTGCCGGCCTTGAAGCCGTAGCGCTTCAGGGCATCAGTGGGTGTCCAGTCCGGGTTGGAGGGGCTATGAAAATAGCTGTGGAAGTTTTCCTCACAGGTGAGGTAGGTGCCCCAGGGGGTGCGGCCGTTGCCGCAGTTGTTGAAGGTGCCCAGGGCTAGCACAGCCTGGGGATCCTCCCGGGTTTTGAGCAGGTCATGGCCACGGCCGGGGCCGGTGATGTCCATGGGGGATTCCGGGGTGATGCGGCGATTCAAAGGGGAATCCTTCACCACCCGCCAGCCCTGGAGACCGCGGCGGATTTCCATCACGCTGACCCCGTGGGCGTTCATCCCCTTGCGCACGTCATCGTCAGTCTCATAACTTTCCGAGGTGCGATTACCCCAAATGATCTTGCGATTTGTATATTCATTGTTGACTGCCAACACGATGCGATTGCCGACAGCAAAGCAACTCATGCCGTCGTTGTTGTCCCCAAAGGCCATGGCCTGGGATTCCGCTGTTCCCCGGGAGACCGGATCAAAAGCGTTGCCGCTGGACCACAGGGGATCTCCCCAGGAAGCCACCACGTGCCAAGTGTATCCATCGGGCAGGGTGATGGCGTCCTTCTGGTTGGCGCTGACGGGCTCAAACGCCATGGCGCCCGCATCGGCCTTGGCAGGCAGCGCCGCATCGGCAAAGGCGGCCACCCCAAACGCTGCACCCCCCAGAAGCACGGTTCGGCGCGAGACGACACCATCAAAATCAAGCTCGGACATGCTTGTCAGCCGCTGAGGACAGCGGTGTAACACCAGTTTGTAGCCTATGGACTATTTCCATGGGGAACATCAAGGTTGTGTGGTGGTCAACTTAACGGGTGGCCATGGACTGCTTAAGCTTGAGGATCGGGAACCGGCTGAGACCACCGGGTCAAGTCCACGGCACGGCCGGCCACCACCAGCCAATGGTTCCGGCAGCGTTGGGCCACGCGGCGGTTGAGGCGGGCCAGGCGCTCCCGGAAGCAGTAGCCGCTGGCCAGGGCGGGAACCACTCCCCAGGACACTTCGTCGCTCACCAGGATGGTGAGACCCCGCTGGGGGGGAATGCAGGTCAGCAGCCGCTCAACCCGTTCTTGCCAAACAGGCTCCTCCAGGTCCAGCAGGGTACTGACCCAACTGCCCAGGGCGTCCACCAGTCGTAGCGGTACTGCCTCCGCGGCGGCCAGGGCTTCCGGCAAGGCGGCGCCACACTCCCGGGTCTGCCAGTTGGCTGGGCGGCGGCGGCGGTGCCGCTGAAGACGCTGCTGCCAATCGGCATCCGCCAACGTGGCATCGCCGGTGGCCACGTACAGCACCGACTGCCGAGAGGTGGACGCCCCAGTAGACGACCAAGTGGATGCCAAGTGCTCAGCCCACCGGCTCTTGCCGCTGCCGCTGCCCCCCAGCACCAGAACCCCTTGTCCGACTGGGCCGTTGTCCAACGATGGTCCGTGCAACGACGTATTGTCCATATTATCCATTATCCCCCACCGTTCATGTTCCGCAGTGTGGCCACGGACGAGGGGGAGACACGGTTGAGATAGCGGAAAATCCAATACTTGAAGATTGTGGCCAGAATCACCGGAAACGTTGCTACAAATAAACCAATAAAACCTGGGTTGGGCGGTAACCCCAGATGCTCAGAGATACCCTGTAGCAAAACATTCCATCCCTCGGGACTATGGTAACCGACAAACATATCCGTGAACAGGATAATTACAAAGGCCTTGGCACTATCGCTCAGGCCATAAACAATCTCGTCAAAAAAACTGCGCAGCACCTGTAGTTCTTCCCGGCACAGCAGGCAGACCAAGGCAAATCCCATCACACCGAATCCATCCGACAGGAGATTCTTGATGGCGGTGGTGCTCTCCCGGGCGTTCTCTGCTTGTAGTTCATCGGCCCTTTTGCGCAAGCTGGATTGCATGTCCTCAATGGAGGGCACCGCCTCCCCCCGCAGCAGGGCTTCAAATTCCAGTTCCTCCTTGTAGATGCGCAATTTCTCCACAGCCTGCTCCTCCAGTTTCCCCCGGGTGTACATGATCACGGGAACAGCCGGGGCAATGCGGTTCACCAGGGGACCCACCACCAAGGCACGGCTGAACTGCTGAAACAACAGGGGCACCACCACCAGCAACAGCAGGATCCGCAGCGAAACCAGTGTGGAATCCCGTCGTCGCCGAAATCCCTCTACCGTGGTGGCTTCACCATCGGGTGCAAGACGATTCTGTATCCGGGAAAAGAAACCCAACAAACTGCGGGGCACCACCTCAGGCGCCTGGCTGAGGCCCGAATCACGACCGGCATTCCCGGATCCCGGCTGACGGTAAGCCTCCACCACGTCCTCCACCAATTGCAACTGCTGCAACTGCTCCGGGGTGAAGGTGCCGCGACAGGCCTGTAACGCGGGCAGCTCCCGTTTACAGACGGCCATGGCCTGCCGAAACTGCCTGGCCACCATGGCCTGCCTGCCGCTGTTGAAGTCAGGCTCCTGGTCAAAGCGGGCCAAATCCCCCTGGAAGTGCCGCAGCTCAATGGTCTGAATCCGCAGCGCTGCAGCAGCAGTCGCCTCCAGCCGCCACAGGCGACCCCCCCTGCCCTGGCTCCCCGCCACACGTCCGAGCCAGCGGTTCAAGGCCATGGCAATTCAAGAGGCATCAGCGGGAAAATACCCACCAAGTGAGCATGGGAATGACCGTCCCCAGGCCCAGCAACACCGCCACCCAGGTCAAGGCGTTGCTGGCGGCGGTCTCCTCATGGCTGGGCACGTTGGAGCGGGCAGCGGGCATGGCCGCCTCCAGCATCGGCGGCCCGGGATCCTCCCCGCCAGCCAAAACGGTGCCCAGCCGCTGGATGCCCCGCAACATGGTGAGACGATACCCTTCACCGCGGCGCAGTTGACCGGCCATGGTGTCCTCCGCAGTGCTGTCCAGCAAGCTGGGAGAAAGGCGCTTGGCCAAGGCGGGGCTGGCCACCACGGCCACCTGGCCTGTCCTGGTTTCCACCAGCGCCACCAACCGCTCCTGGGGGTCCTGCTGCTGCCAGCGCTCCAGCAGGTCCGTTGCCACGGCAGTGGGGGTGCTGCCGTAGTCCACGCGCCCCAAGGTGACCAGGTTGGCCTCCACGCCGTAGCTGGTCAGTTCAGACAGGTGGCGGTTCAACTCCCCGGCTGCGGCACGGCTGAACACCTCCGCTTGATCCACGACCCGCTCCTGCATGGGGGGAGCGGACGGGAAGTCAGCGGCTGTCAGGGCCATGGAGGGGGGCGCCAGCGCCACCAGACCCAATAAAAAAAGTCCCCAGAGCCATCCCATCACGATACCGTCACTCTACCCCGTCATACTGCCGTTCCCGCGCTGGTGAGGTGGGGCTGCAGGGCGTCCCGGTATAGAATGGTCAACACATGGGGGATGGTCTTGCGGTCAGCGACATTGAGGTCCATGGCTCGGGCCAGGTCCTCCAGGAACGCCTCCTCCTCGGGAGTGGTGCGGTAATCGCTCCTCACCAGGTTGCAGGCCACGGCGAAGGCCGTCAGTTGCTGCTGCTGGTCGAGGGCGCCGGCGGCCTCTGTCAGCAGGGCCCTATGGCCGTCCTCGCGAATGCGCCGCAACAACTGGTCAAACAGGGTCCCCATGGCTCTTTCATCCATGTGGGTGTAGGGATAGCGGAACTCCAGTTCCCGTCGCAAGGCCCGGGCTTCCTCCCGGGTGCAAACACCGTCGGAGGCAATGGCGGCAAGGGCAATGGCGGCAAAGGCTGTGCCGGTCTCCATGGGAGTCGGGGTCGGTAGTCACATTTCAGCAGCGCCGGCCCTGGACTGTCATGGTGGACTCCCCTAGTGTCAGCAGTCCATGACCACAGGCGCACGCCTCAGCCTGTTCACCGGCACCATCGGCGCCCTGGCCCTGGCGTTGAACCACCTGACGGCAGGGGGCAGCCCGGCCCATGTGAGCCTGGGGCGTGCTGACGTGGTGGGCTCACTGATGGCGGTGGGGCTGATGCTGGTGGGTCTCAACTGGACCCGGGTGGATCCCACGGCGCAACAACCGTTGGCGCTCAGTGGAGAGCAGGGATTGCACGTGGCGGAGGGGTTGCCTGACGGGGTGCGGGAGGAACTGGGTTGGGGGTCGCAGATGCTGCTGTTGAATACGGCCGCGGTGGCCGTCCACTGCATCTGGAACCAGCGCCTGCTGTTGAGCCGTGGCCTGCTCACGGGAAAGCCCTATCAGGCCGGTCCCCTGGCGCAGCGGGTGCTCAGTGGTCAACAGCGTCTTTACCTGGTAAACCTGAAGCTCTTCCCCGCCCGCCGGGAATTCACCTATCTACCCGAGGGCACCCCTGCCGTGGTGCTGGAACCCCTGGGTCTCCAAGGGCTGGTGGTGGTGGCTGGCGCCAGTCCCCGCTGCTTCAATGCCGCGGATCTGGGCTGGGTGGAGGGTTGGGGCCAGCGGCTGCGGTTACGACTGGAGGAGGCCGGGGCCGCAAAGGGCCTCTGAAATCCCTGTTGCACCGTGGCCGGCAGTGGTGGGGTCTACGGGTTAGCCTCCCCCTGAATGGAGATTTCTCCCCTTGGCCAAGCGCAGCATCACTTCGCTCTCCAGCACGGACTTGAACGGCAAATCCGTATTGGTGCGCGTTGACTTCAACGTTCCACTGGACGACAACGGCGCCATCACCGACGATACCCGCATCCGCGCCGCCCTGCCCACCATCCGTGATCTCCTGGGCAAGGGGGCCAAGGTGATTCTGGCGGCCCACTTCGGGCGTCCCAAGGGGCAGGTGGTGGACAGCCTGCGGCTTACCCCCGTGGCGGACCGTCTCGGCGCACTTCTGGGTCAGTCCGTCGCCAAAACCGCAAGCTGCATTGGTCCCGAGGCGGCGGCCCAGGCTGCCAGCCTCCAGCCCGGTCAGGTGCTGCTGCTGGAAAACGTGCGGTTCTTCAAGGAGGAGGAGAAGAACAACCCCGCCTTCGCCCGGCAACTGGCGGCCCTGGCCCAGGTGTACGTCAACGACGCCTTTGGGGCGGCCCACAGGGCCCATGCCTCCACCGCCGGAGTCACGGCCCACCTCAGCCCTTGTGTCTCAGGCCTGTTGATGGAGAAAGAGCTGCAGTATCTCCAGGGGGCTATTGAGCAGCCACAACGGCCCCTGGCGGCCATTGTGGGCGGCTCCAAGGTGTCCAGCAAAATCGGTGTGTTGGCCAGCCTGATGGAGACATGCGACAGGGTGCTTATCGGCGGTGGCATGATCTTCACCTTCTATAAGGCCCGGGGCTTGACGGTGGGCAAGTCGTTGGTGGAAGACGACAAACTGGAACTGGCCAGAGAACTGGAGGCCACCGCCAAGGCCCGTGGCGTGGAGTTGCTGCTGCCCAGCGACGTGGTGGTGGCGGATCGCTTTGCCGCCGATGCCGCCAGCCGGACGGTTCCCGTCAACGCTATCCCTGAGGGCTGGATGGGCCTGGACATTGGCCCAGACTCCGTTGCCGCCTTTCAGAAGGCCCTGGAAGATTGCCGCACCGTCATTTGGAATGGCCCCATGGGGGTGTTCGAGTTTGACGCCTTTGCCGCTGGCACCAACGGCATCGCCATGCTCCTGGCGGACCTGAGCAGTGGCGGGGCCACCACCATCATTGGCGGGGGCGACTCCGTTGCCGCGGTGGAAAAGGCCGGTGTGGCCAGCAGGATGTCCCACATTTCCACCGGTGGAGGTGCCAGCCTGGAATTGCTGGAGGGCAAGGTTCTTCCTGGGGTCGCCGCACTGGACGACGTGGCTTGAGACGTCCCGCCCGAGGCGCCGGCCATGGCGGGCTCAGGTGGGATGTCCCTGCTGCTGGTTGGCCTGGAAGCCCCGCAGGCTGCCGATGAGGTGATCAAAGCAGGCCACCACCGTATCCCCCGTTGGCTGGTGGATCGGGCAAAGCGCGATGGTGTGCTGCTTGAGTAGCTCCAGGCCGCGCACCATGGCCCCCAGGGGCACGTGTAACTCCTGATAGAGCAACTCCATGGCCTGAACCCCCCTTGGAGAGGTGAAATCAACGATGCCCGAAGCGGCGCCGTACAGCACACAGCGGAGAAACTGCCAGAGATCACGCCAGCAGGCAGCCGCCCGGAAGGGAGGATACAAGCCTCCACCGGGCTGGATCAGCTCAGGCTTTTCTTCCAGCAGTTGACTGCGGGCCCGGGCCACCAGGGCTTCCGCTTCAGGTTGCAGGATGCCCACCAGCCTGGCGGCGCTGCGGGGATTGTCGCTGAGATGGTGCAGCTCGTCGGGGCGGAGTTGGCGGCGCTGCTCGTCGGCCTCCGCAAAGATGGTCCGCTGGGCCACGCTCAAGCGCGGATCTCCAGGCAGCCCAAGGATTCTGGCCTTGGGGATGAGAGCCAGAGCACGGGCCGAAAGAGAAGCCTGAGATGCGGGGTTGGCGTCGTTCATAATGAAACCGCAAGGGGCGAAAGGCGCTAATCGACCATGGTCCGGATCTGTGCTTCCAACTGCCGCAGCACACCATCCACCCGGTTGAGTTCCTCGTGCTGGGCAATGTTCTGCTCCACCATGGGGCGCGGCAGCTTGAGCTTCCGACCCATGGCAAGCACGTCTGCGGCCAGGCGGTCCCGATAGTCGCTCAGTTCTTTGTGGGTGCTCTCCAAGTCCTGGCGGGAGGGGGTGGAGTCCGGTTGAGTCATGGCAAGGGACAAGGTAAAGGCCTGGGTTCAGACCTCAAGATTTCCTCTAGCTTGCACCCTGGTGGGGGTCAAAATAGACCATCCCGTAAAGAAACCTTGCCGAGGGCCGCCAGGTTCATTCATCAGGTTCATGCCTTCCTAAGGTCTTGCAGACAGTTGCGGCGCCCATAGCCGCTTCTTGACCTTTCGCGACAGTTTGGAGTCCCCATGCTCGACGCCTTTTCCCGTGCTGCGGTTAGCGCAGACGCCAAAAATGCCTGCATTGGCGCTGGTGAGATTGCTTCCCTGAAGCAATACATTGCCAAGGCCAATAC
Source organism: Prochlorococcaceae cyanobacterium jk18x22bins.40 (assembly GCA_022826155.1). Taxonomy (GTDB): domain Bacteria; phylum Cyanobacteriota; class Cyanobacteriia; order PCC-6307; family Cyanobiaceae; genus Synechococcus_B. The sequence goes on from JAJDVL010000031.1 coordinate 15,584, forward strand.
ACGCCTGGATGCGGTCAACGCCATTACCAGCAACGCCAACTGCATCGTTTCCGACGCTGTGGCCGGCATGATCTGTGAAAACACGGGTCTGATCCAAGCAGGTGGCAACTGCTACCCCAACCGCCGTATGGCTGCTTGCCTACGGGACGGTGAAATCATTCTGCGCTACATCGCTTACGCCCTGCTGGCCGGTGATGCGTCCGTTCTGGATGATCGCTGCCTTAACGGCTTGAAGGAGACTTACATCGCTCTGGGTGTTCCCCTCACCTCCCAGGCTCGCGCTGTGGCCATCATGAAGGCATCCAGCCTGGCCCACATCAACGAGACCAACACGGAAACCCAGATGGCCGAGAGCAACCAGATGCTCCAGCAGCGCTACAACAAGATGGCAACCGTCAAGGGTGACTGCTCCATGGTGTCTGCCGAAGCAGCCTCCTACTTCGACCGTGTCATTAGCGCTCTGAGCTGACGGACCTCCTTAGCCATCTGCTCCTGAACTCCCTTTCTTTCACTATCGACACCTGAGGTTTCCGATGAAGTCCGTTGTTACCACCGTCGTCACTGCTGCCGACGCTGCCGGTCGCATGCCTTCCGCATCCGATCTGGAGTCCGTTCAGGGCAGCATCCAGCGGGCCTCTGCCCGCCTTGAGGCTGCTGAAAAGCTGTCCGCGGGTTTTGATGCCGTTGTCAAAGAAGCTGGTGATGCCTGCTTCTCCAAGTATCCCTACCTGAAGCAAGCCGGTGAGGCTGGCGACAACCAGGGCAAAGTGGACAAGTGCTACCGGGACATTGGCCACTACATGCGTCTGATCAACTACTGCCTCGTGGTGGGTGGTACTGGCCCCCTGGATGAGTGGGGCATTGCCGGCGCCCGTGAGGTGTATCGCACCCTCAACATCCCCACCGCCCCCTACGTGGCAGCCTTTGCCCAAGCCCGCGACCGTGGCTGCTCTCCTCGGGACATGAGCCCCCAAGCTCTGGCGGAGTACAATTCACTGCTCTCTTACGTCATTGAGTCCCTGTCCTGAACAGGCTTGACGACAACCTGACAAAAAGGGCGCCCTGGCGGCGCCCTTTTTGCTGGCTTGCAGACGCCCTATTCTGCCCTCACTGCCCCCTGGCCCATGGCTTTGGATGATCTCTTCCACCAGCTCCGTCACCCCAATCCCAACATGCGTTCACGGGCCACGGTGGCCCTGGCCCGCAATGACGATCCAACCGTGGTGCCCCGGTTGATGGCCATGCTCAGCGAGCCGGACGTTCCCCTGCGCCGGTCTGCAGTGAAAGCCCTTGGCACGGTGGGTGAGCGTGCTGTGCAGCCCCTGACGGACCGCCTGGCCAGAACCGACGACCTCACCGTTGGCTCAAGCTGTTGCAAAGCCCTGGCCCAGGTTGCGGACCAGTGGGCAGGGCTGCAATTCCCCGATGCCACCTTGAATCTACTGTGCCACAAAGCCCTTGAGCCCAATCCTGTTGTGCAGATCACCGCTGTGATGGCCCTGGGGGAGATGGGTGAGCCTGCGCTACCATGGCTGCAGAAAATCTTGCGGGAAGGAGATGTGGCGGTTCAAGTGGCCTGCATCAACGCCTTGGCGGGGTTGGGTCTGGAGGCTGCCCAGGCGGATTTGCAAGCTCTGGCGGTCGACGAGACCGCTGACGCCTATGTGCAGGAATCTGCCACTGCCGCCCTGGCACGCTGTTCCATGGCTAAGATCCAGGCCTGAACCGGTCGTCGCTGCCCGTCTCCAGGCTGCGTCGCAGTTGAGTGACGGCCAGGGACAACACGGTGGCCAGGGGGCCATCTCCTTCCCGCTGCCGTGCCGTCTCCAATGGGGGCAAGCCAGCCCCGTTGCGGCACTTCATCAGTGCCAGGGCGCCATTTTTGCGCACCTCCAACGACGGACTCTCCAAGCTGGCTGCCAATACGGGAATAAAGCGGGGATGTTGCAGCTTGCCGAAGGCGGTGACAGCCTCCGCCTGCACCTCTTCCGAGGGATCTTCGAGGGCCTGGTGCAGCAGGGTAAGGGCCTCATGGTCGTCACTGTTTTGAATTTGATCCCCCAGGGCGCCCACCACGGCAGCCCGCACGTCCGCCAGGGGTGACTCCATGGCGGGCCGCAACTGCTCGGCCCCCCGCGCCCCAATGCTGGCCAGGCCCCAAGCCGCCAAGCCCTTGCAAAAGGCGCTGGTGCCAGGTTCCTCCAGGATGGCCAGCAGTAGGGGCACAGCCGCCCCACCCAGCTCGGCCAAGGCGCCGGCAGCCGATCCCTGCACAACCGGATCCGGATCTTCCGTCAAGGCCTCCCCCAAGCTGGTCATGGACTTGGGATCCCTGATCAAGGTGAAGGTTTTGGCAGCGGCCCGCCGTACAGCTACGTTCTCGTGTTCCCGCAGGGCATGGCGCAAAAAAGGGGCCGCCGGCAGGCCAATGGCCGCCAGTCGCTCGGCAAAGCCGAACCGCACCAGGCCCCGCTGATCCCCCAAGCCCTCCACCAGCCGGGCCAGGATCGCCCCGTCCTGGTCCGGGAAGGCCCCTGCCGCCAACTGGGTGCTCACCGCCGCCAGCAGCATATCGTTGTCTTCGGCGGAGAAGGTGGCGCCACCGGTCCGGTCTGTCCCTGCCATTGCTCGTCATGCCTGCCCCAGTATTGTGGCGTGCCTGCGGACAGGGATGGGCAGAGGGGATTCGGGCAGGGGGAGAATGACGGCTTGCATCAGCATCACCGTGGACCCGAACCGTTTTCAGAACCTGTTTCCAGGGCTTAGCCAGGCGGAGGCGTTGGCCACGCTGCGGAAGCCCCTGGAGGAGTTGGAGGATGTGAGCGACCGCTACCTGGCTGCCGCTCACTTGGTGAATTTTCCCAATGAGCAGACCATGACGGCGCTGATGGCCTGCGCTGCTGATGATCACCCTGCCCAGGCCCAGCGCATTGCCCGACGGAAGGCCGTGGAAAGCCTGGCCCGCCTGGGGGCTCGGCAGGCGCTGCCCGTGATTCAAGATTGCCTGAACAGCGGGGACACCTATTTGGTGGAGAACGCCGTCTGGGCGTTGGCGGAGCTACAGGCCCAGCCCGAGGTTGTTACGGAGCCCCTGCTGCAACTGTTGAAGGATGGACGGCAGAACCGCCGGGTGGTGGCCCAAACCGTGGCCCGCCTGGGGATCCGGGAGGCCGTTGCGCCCCTGGAAGCGCTGCGACAGGAGGAGGACCCGCTCCTGGTGACGGCAGCCACCGCCGCCTTGGCGCGGCTGACCGGCAACAAAGACGATCTGGCCGATCTGGAGAGCTACCTGCTGCACCCGGATGTGACCGTACGCCGTGGGGTCATTCAGGATTTGATGGATGCTCAGGCCTTCGACGCCTTGGCGGCCATTGCGGCTGCACCGGTGTCGCCTGTGTTTCGTTTGCGGGGTGTGCGTGGTCTGGCGGATCAACAGCACCAGCATGGCGTTGTCCAAGCCGGTGGTCTGCTGCCGCTGGTGGACCGGATCCTGCGGGATGATCCGGCCACCATCACCCTGGTGCATCGCTACGACACCACGCCCAACCTGGACTTTCTGGTGGAGGAACTCTATGGCACGGATTTCGGGCGTGTCTACCTGGCTATGGCCACTCTCATGGCCGCCGCTAAAAACGCCACCGCCAAAGACGACACGCTGGCGGCCTTGACCCGGAGCTTTGCGGACCGGGGCTGGAACGACTACGGAGCCCACTACCACATGATCAAGCTCTTTGGCTGGCTGGGGGATCCCCAGCCGCTGCCGCTGGTGCGGGAGGCACTGGCCAACCGCCGCCCCCAGTTTCAAAAGTCACGCCCGGCAGCGGCCTTGACCCTGGCCCGTCTGGACCGCCGGCAGGCGGCGCCAGTGTTGCAGGATGTCGCCTGTGAAGGGTCGTTCTGGGAACTGCGCTACGCGGCCCTCATGGCCCTGGAAACGTTGGGACTGCCGCCCCCCCCAGCCGCCTTGGCGGATGGGGATTGGCTGGTGGCTCTGCGGGCCAAGGCCATGGCCTCGGATGGGACCGCCCCATAGACCCTCCTGGAAGGTGCCTCAGGGGAGCCCCGGCAATTCGCACTTCACTTCTACGGGGAAAGGCTGGGCTTTCCAGATGTGTTCACAGTACTCCCGAACAGAGCGGTCCGAAGAAAAGAAGCCGTTGCGCGCACTGTTGAGCAGGGACATGCGATTCCAGCGGGGACGATCCAGCCAAGCCTGGCTCACCTCTTCCTGGGCCCGCAGGTAGTCCTCAAAGTCGGCAAAGACAAAGAAGGGGTCATGATGGGTCAGGTTCCGAATCAGGGGCTGGAACATGTCTCTGTCGCCATTGCTGAAGTGGCCTTGCTCCACCAGGTTCACCACCTGTTGCAGCAAGGGCTGCCGGGCCAGGACGTCCCAGGGGCGGTAGCCGTCTTGACGAAGGCTTTCCAACTCCGTTGCCGTATAGCCGAAGAGGAAGAAATTGTCCTCGCCCACCCGATCACGGATCTCCAGATTGGCGCCGTCAAGGGTGCCAACGGTGAGGGAGCCGTTCAAGGCGAATTTCATGTTACCGGTGCCAGACGCCTCTTTCCCCGCTGTGGAGATTTGCTCGGAGAGATCCGAGGCCGGATAGATACACTGGCCTGTAGTGACGTTGTAGTCTGGCAAAAAGAGCACCCGCAGGCGGCCATCCATATCCGGGTCGGAATTAATGGTATCTGCAATACCATTGATGAAGCGAATAATCAGCTTGGCCATGTAATAGCCCGGCGCCGCCTTGCCACCGAACAGGACGGTACGGGACGGCATATGGTCGGCGCAGCCCTCTTTGATGCGCACATATTGGGCTGCCACCTGAAGGGCATTGAGGTGTTGCCGTTTATATTCATGAATCCGTTTGACCTGCACGTCAAAGAGGGAGCCGGGATCCACCAGAATTCCGGTGCGGCGATGAATCATGCTGGAGAGGTTCCGCTTGGCGGCCAGATGGGTTTGCTCCCAGCGCTCCAGGAAACTCTTGTCGTCTTGAAATGCCTCCAGCTTGCTCAGTTGGTCCAGGTCCTGAATCCATCCCTCACCAATCGCCTCGTTGAGCAATGTGCGCAGCTTGGGGTTGGCCAAGGCCAGCCAGCGCCTGGGTGTCACGCCGTTGGTGACGTTAGTGAACTTTTCGGGCCAGAGAGCTGAAAACTCCGGCATCAGGTTTTTTTTCACCAGTTCGCTGTGCAATGCCGCTACGCCGTTGACGTGGTGGGCCCCAATGGTGGCCAGATGGGCCATGCGCACTGCCTTATCTCCGTCTTCGTCAATGATGGAGAGGGTTCTCAGAATCTGAGTGTTCCCCGGATAGCGCAGACGCACCTGCTGGAGAAAGCGCCGGTTGATTTCATAGATGATTTCCAGATGTCGCGGCAAAAGAGAGGCAAACAGGGGCAGATTCCACTTCTCCAGCGCTTCAGGGAGCAGGGTGTGATTGGTGTAGGCCAGGCAACAACTGGTGATGCTCCAGGCGGCATCCCATGACAGGCGCTTCTCGTCAATCAGCAGCCGCATGAGTTCCGCTACAGCAATGGCGGGATGGGTGTCATTCATCTGAATGGCCCAATGCTGGGGAAACTCCTCCAGGGGGATCTGCCGCTTTTCAAAAGATCGCAGCATGTCCTGAAGGGAGCAGCTCACAAAGAAGTGCTGTTGCTTGAGGCGCAGGCGACGACCCTCGTCGGTCCCGTCGTTGGGATAGAGCACCTTGGAGAGGGTTTCAGATCCCACCTTTTCCTCGACGGCGCCGTAGTAGTCGCCGATGTTGAAGGCATAGAAGTCAAAGCTTTCGGTGGCGTCAGCGCGCCAGAGGCGAAGGCGGTTGCAGGTATTCACCTGGTACCCCAGAACCGGCACGTCGTGGGGGATGCCAATGGCGTGCTCTGCCGGCACCCAGCGGGAATGATAGTGACCCTTGTCGTCGGTATAGCTTTCGGTATGGCCGCCAAAGCCCACCACGCAGGCTTCATCCGGTTGGGGCAGTTCCCACGGCCATCCCGCCTTCAGCCACTTGTCCGTAATTTCCACCTGCCAGCCATCACGGATCAACTGGTCGAAGATGCCAAACTCGTAGCGGATGCCGTAGCCTACGGCCGGCACCTGCAAGCTGGCCAGGGACTCTATGTAGCAGGCGGCCAGACGCCCCAGGCCACCGTTGCCCAGTCCGGGTTCTTCCTCCACCTCCAGTACCGTGTCCAGACTCTGGACCCCAAATTGCTGCAGGGCCAAAGCTGCGGCGTCTTCAATCCCCAGCATCACCAGGTTGTTGCCCAGTTGAGGACCGATGAGGAACTCTGCCGAGAGATAGGCCACGGTCTTGCGAGGTGTTTCCCGCAGGGCCTGCTTCCCCACCAGGTAGCGCATCATCAGCCGATCCCGCACCGCATAGCTCAAGGCCATATAGAGGTCGTGCTTGGTGGCGCTTGGCGCCAGCTTCCCGAGGGTGAAAAACAGATGCTCGGTCATGCCGTCAAACAGCTCGCTGGCTTTAAGGCCACTGCGCTCCGGATCCGCGTAGCAACCAGGCGTTGGGAGACGGAATTCTGCGGGCGTGGGATTGGTCATCTTTGAGAGGACGGTGAACAGGCGGTACCACCTGGATTCCGGCATTGATGCTAACGAGGATCAACCGGGCAGTTGTTAAACTCCCTCGGAAGCTTTTGGCGCCCTTGTGGACGCCGTTGTTACTCCTGGAGTCCAGGGCTAGAGTCTCCTGTTAATGAACCATCTCAGCTAATCGTCTCCACCTGTGCCCCCGATGATGTCCATGTTCCAGGCCCTGTTCTGGGGATTGCCACTGCACCCGCTGGTGGTGAGCGCCCATGACAAGGAATCCGCCGAGACTCTTCTGGGTGCTGCCGAATTCGTGGTGATTTTTCTGGCGGCCCGGCTCCTTGCAGAGGCTCTTGTCCGTCTCAGCCTGCCCACGTTGATTGGCGAGTTGGTGGCTGGCGTCATCATTGGCGCTTCTGGTCTCCACTTGGTGCTTCCCCCCGAGATCCAGACCCACATCAGCACCAGCCTGCTTCATCTGGTGAGTGGTCTGTCTTCCGTTCCCAAGGAGGTGGTGGATGAGATCTACGGGGAAACCTCGGTCAAGATGGCCAGCTTCTCACAGGTGGGGCTTTATGCCCTCTTGTTTCTCACGGGCCTGGAAAGCGACTTGAAGCAACTGCTCCGGGTGGGGGTTCGGGCCTTGAGCGTCGCCACCATCGGTGTGGTTCTGCCGTTTGCAGGAGGCACGCTGGGGCTGATTTATCTCTTCGGCATCGACGCGATTCCAGCCATCTTTGCCGGTGCAGCCCTGACCGCCACCAGTATCGGCATCACCGCCAAGGTGTTCGGCGAACTCAAGTACCTGAAAACCAGCGAAGGGCAGACGGTGATTGGCGCCGCGGTGCTGGACGACATTCTGGGCATCGTGATCCTGGCGGTGGTGGCCAAGCTGGCAACGGGTGGTTCTCTGGCCGCCGCTCCCATCCTCAAGCTGCTGGTGGTGGCAGTGGCGTTTGTGGTCGTTTCCCTGTTCCTGAGCCGCACTGCTGCCCCGTGGTTCGACCGACTGGTGGATGCCCTGGAGGCCCCGGGGGAGAAAATCGTCTGCGGCTTTATCGTTCTGGCTCTGGGCTGTTTTGTGGCCACAGCCATTGGCCTGGAGGCGGTGCTTGGTGCGTTTGCCGCAGGCTTGATCCTGAGCAACTCCAAACACGTCCATGAGCTCACAGCCCTGACCGAGCCCATCGTGGCCCTCTTTGCCACCCTTTTCTTCGTGATGATCGGCACCGGCTTTGATTTTTCCGTGATCAATCCCCTGAATCCCGACAACCGGGGCGGCCTGGTGATGGCCGGCTTCCTGCTCATCGTGGCCATCCTGGGCAAGGTGGCCACGGGCTGGGCCTACTGGAGCAAGGAAAAAACCAACCGCCTGGCTGTGGGTCTGGGCATGATGCCGCGGGGAGAAGTGGGTCTGGTGTTCCTGGCCTTGGGGGGCAGCACCGATGTTCTCAGTGACAACCTGGAAGCGGCAATTCTCCTGATGGTGATTGGCACCACCTTCCTGGCGCCCCTGTTGCTGCGCCTGGTGCTCCCCGACACGGACGGCGGTGATTCCAAGCTGGTGAACGCCGTCTCGTCCTAAGGCTCTTCTTCGTCCCCCGCGTCCCGCTGCACGCCATGACCGTGATTCGTTCAAAGCCCCCAGCGACCCTGCCGGCATCGCGGCCGGACGGCGGCGCAGCAACACACCCTGTCAGCATCACCAGCCACCGTTGGCAGTTTCGGGGACAATCCATCCACTGCCTGAGGGCAACGCCCCAAGACCAGAGTCCAGTGAGGGACAGCCGGAGGCGACCACCCCTGGTTCTGGTTCACGGCTTTGGCGCCAGCACTCAGCATTGGCGCCACAACATTCCCTGTCTCGCTCAACAGTACGAGGTCCATGCCTTCGACCTGCTGGGCTTTGGTCGTAGCGCCAAGCCCACGGACCTGGCGTTGGACACCACCTTCTGGCGCGATCAGCTTCTGGACTACGCCAGAGAGCGGGTGGGGCGACCGGCAGTGTTCGTGGGCAACTCCCTCGGGGGATACGTGGCTCTTCGGGCGGCTGCAGCTCAGCCCCATGCCAGCGCCGGCGTGGTTCTACTCAATCCCATGGGCCGGTTTCGCTGTGAGCAAGGCAGGACGGAGGACAGGCCCTTCTCCTGGGCCGCCAACGGTCTTGCGGCCATGGGGCTGGCCCTTCTCAAAACCCGGGTCTTCCAGAGGTTGTTGTTCGAGAACCTGCGGCGCCCCGGCAGCATCCGCCGCCAGTTGCGGAAAGTGTACGTGGATCCCACCAACGTGGACGAGGCTTTGGTGGATGCCATTCACCGCCCCACCCTGGATCCCGGTGCCTTCGCCGTGTTTGCCAACATCCTGAACATGCCCGCCCACAAGCCTGTGGACGAGTGGTTTGCCCAGGTGCGGGCGCCGCTGCTATTCTGCTGGGGACGCCATGACCCCTGGATCAACCCCGTTCCACGGCTGGCGCTGTTTCGTGAAGCGGCACCGGACGCCAAGGAGGTGATTCTGGATGCCGGCCACTGCCCCCATGACGAACAGCCGGAGCAATTCAATGGAGTCCTGTTGCAATGGCTGGACACCCTGAACAACACGGCCGTGGCCTGAACCTGTCCCGCCGGGGCCATGGTCAGGGGACAGGCATCTATAGGCTGGTGTTCCGTGTGATCACGACATGATGAACTCCCCCACCTCCTTATGGTTAAAGCGCGCCCTGGCGCTGTCCGGGTGCAGCGCCTTGCTGGTGCTCGGCAGCGCCGTCCTGACCAGCGGCAGTTGGGCGGCCCTCATTACGGACAGCCCCAAGGAGGTGATTGACGAGGCGTGGCAGATCATCTACCGCAACTACCTGGCCTCCATAGGGGACTACGACAAGGACAGTTGGCGCCAACTGCGCAAAGACCTTCTCTCGAAGACCTACAGCACCAAGAAGGAGGCCTACGAGGCCATTCGGGGCATGTTGCTCACGTTGGACGACCCCTACACCCGTTTCATGGATCCTGACGAGTTCAAGGAACTGCACATTGATACCACCGGTGAGCTGACGGGAGTCGGGATCCAGCTCAGCTTTGACGAGGATACCCAGCGTTTGACCGTGGTGGCGCCCATCGAAGACGGCCCCGCCGCCACGGCTGGCGTGCAGACCAACGACCGCATTGTGGGGATTGACGGCAAGGATGCCCGAGGCATGCGTTCCCAGGAAGCGGTGCAACTGATCCGTGGACCGATCGGATCCCTGGTCACCCTCACCATCGAGCGGGACGACGAGGAGGACTTTGACGTGGTCATCATCCGGGACCGCATCAGCATCAACCCGGTGGTGAGCCGGATCAATACCACCGCAACCGGCACCCAGGTGGGTTATATCCGTCTCAAGCAGTTCAGTGCCAACGCGGCCACCGACATGTCCGATGTGGTCAAGGACATGGAAGCCCAAGGCGTTGATGCCTACGTGCTGGATCTGCGCTTTAATCCCGGTGGCCTGTTGGAAGCCAGCGTGGCCATTAGCGATCAGTGGCTGGATGTTGGCGTGCCCATCGTGAGCATCCAGAGCGAGCAATCCAGGAGGGTCCGCTTCACGAGGAAGGAACCCCTCACGGACGACCCTCTGGTGATTTTGGTCAACGAGGTGAGCGCCAGCGCCAGTGAAATTTTATCCGGCGCCATTCAGGACAATGACCGTGGACAGCTTGTGGGCGAGCAAACCTTTGGGAAGGGCTTGGTGCAGTCCGTGCGTGGACTGTCGGATGGTTCCGGCATGACCGTGACCATCTCCAAATATCTGACGCCCAACGGTCGGGACATCCACCGGGAGGGGATCGCGCCGGACGTGGAGTCCCTGCTGAGCGTCGAAGAACTTCAGGACTTGGGCGTGGACGGTCTGGGCACGGACCAGGATCGCCAATACCGGGTTGCGGAAGAGATCGCCCTGAAGGCGTTGACTCAGCCTGGAGACAGCGAGACCCGGAATTTCTAGGGACCGAAACTTGCCAGTGGGGAGGATGGGCCGCGGCGGCCTTAGATTGTGGCGCCGACAGGTTGCATCAGACCGCCGTCGGACGAGTCATCGTCATCGTCGTTGGGGAAGCCGTCGCTGACGAAGAACAGTGCCAGGGCAGCAGCACCGATCAGCAAGGAGAAGTTGATGGCAGTGAGATCGTCCAACAGGGTTCAGGCAGTAGTCGTACTGTAACAGGATTTTCCCTCTGCGTAGAAAATCGGAATTCCCGGCAGGATCCGGGAACCCGTTCATGGCGCCGGGCGCACCGCCTGCTCCCCTGGAGGCCAGGGCGCCAGCCCCAGGGCAATGGCCCGAACCGCGGCCTGGGTGCGGTCACGGGCATCCAGCTTGTCCAGCAGGCGAGACACGTGGGTCTTAACGGTGCTGGGTCCCACGTGCAACTGCTGACTGATTTCCCGGTTGGAGTATCCGCGCACAATCAGTTGCAGGACTTGTCGTTCTCGCGCCGTGAGATTGCAGTCCCCCTGAGATTGGTTGCAGCCGTTGCCGTTCTGGGAGGCGGTGGTGACCGGGTGATCCCTGTAGGTGTCCCCACCGGCGACAATGCGCAAGGCTTGAAAGACGGTGCCGGCATCCGCCGAGTCGGCCCCAAGGATGCCATCGCAGCAGGCCTCCACAGCCATGGGAAACGACGGAGAATCAGCAGAATTGCAGATCAAGAGAATTTTCGGGGCTGCGGGCAGGCGTTTGGCTTGGGAAACGAGTGCAAGCGTGCCTCCTTCGGTCAGGGGTTCGATACAGACGAGCAGTTGAGGCTGTCTGGCGCGGACCAGAGCCAGGCCGTGGGTTGCACAGGTGGACAACTCCAGGTTCAGTTTCTGGGGAAACAGAACAACACTGCTGATCAACACAAGGCTGAGGATGTCCTGGCGGTCGCAGACCACCACCATGGATATGCCTGCAAACGGTTCGGCCCACTGGCTGCGGTTCGGGATGGGGGCGGAAATCTGGAGAGGGAGAGTACGCAGCAGCATGGGCGGGGCGACAGGCAATTATTGAGAATGATAAGCAACAGCAGAAATCGGTGAGGAATTCTCGCCACCGTGCCGCCACACACCCGTTGCCCGTTCAGGATCTGGCTGCCGCGTCGCTCCTGCGCAGGCTTGTCTCCATGGCCTGACGGCTCAGCCCATCCAGGCTGAAGCGATATCCCTGCTGCCGCACCGTCTGAATCACACCGCTTTCTCCCCCCAATCCAGCCTGCTCCAGCTTGCGCCGCAAGGTGAGCACTTGGGTATCCACAGAGCGGGGGCCGCCACTATGGGGTGGCCAGGCCATGCGCAACAACTCCTGACGGCTGCGGGTGACGCCAGGGGGCGTCAGCAGCGCACAGAGCAAAGCAAACTCCCGCGGGCTCAGTTCCATGGGTTGATCCTTCATGGTAACCCGCCGCAAGAGCAGGTGGACATCCAGCGGTCCCACGCTAACCCGTTCCTTCAGGCTGTTGGTGCGACGCAACAAGGCCCGACAGCGGGCAGCCAGCTCTTCCAACCCAAAGGGCTTGCATAAAACATCGTCAGCGCCGCCATCCAGCAGATCCACAACGGCCTCTGTCGCTGTACGGGCTGTGAGAATCAACGCACGGCAGCCCAGGGACTCCGCCAGCCGCAAGCCGGTGGAATCCTCCAAAAGTTCTGTGGTCACGAGCAAGTCAGGCTTTTCGTTGGCGCAGACCTGCATGGCTTGGTGGGCGGTGGAGACGCCAGCCGTCAGATAGCCATCTTGCCGAAGGCGCTGGGCCAGCACAACCCGCAGCGCTGGATGGGCTTCCAGCACAAGAATGCGGGCTGCCGAGGTGAGGGAAGTGTGCTCGGTTGCGCCAAGGTTGGACTCCAAACCAGGCTGGTGCAAATTACGGCTAAGCTATCCCCGGACAGGATTCGGATGTTGCCCATGCCTGAATAAAATGAGGATAGCGTTGACTTTTGTTAAGGACATCCTGACCGACTGACCCTCGAGCCTCTTGCAACCCAGCCTCCCGCAACATCGATGACGGCCCTCCAAGACCCCGATGCCATCCGTCACTTCCAGGCCCTCTGCGATGCGTGCCGCGAGATGGCTGGCCGTGGCTGCAATCCTTCGGAGCTACGCCTCTACGTGGATGGCTACCTCCATTGTTTATGCCGCAGTCAGCAGTTGAATCCCATGGCGCAACAGCGGCTGGAAGACCTGGTTGGCCGCTGGATTCTTGATCCCTCCAGCAGCATCTGGCCGGAAGGGAACAGCTATGGCCTGCATCGCCTTCTCAACTAGCCGGTCTCGCCAGCACAAGCCCTCCCCCGGCAAGACCGGGCCAGCAACGGGGAATTCAGGACGCCAGGGCCACCTCCATGGTCTCTCGCAGTTCACCGGAGTTGTACATCTCAATGAGAATGTCGCTGCCGCCAAGGAATTCACCCTTGAGATACACCTGGGGAATCGTTGGCCAGTCGGCATAGTCCTTGATGCCTTGTCGAATCTCCGGATCCGAGAGCACGTCAAAGGTCTCGTAGGGCACGCCAAGGGCGTTGAGCACCTGCACCACGTTGTTGGAGAACCCGCACTGGGGCATGAGCTTGCTCCCCTTCATGAAGACGAAAACAGGGCTGCTGGCCACCAGGGTTTCAATGCGGTTCTTGAGAGCGGAGTCCATGACGGTACAGCTAAGAATGGGGAGGAGACGTTGTCAAGGCCAGGGCATGAATGGCGGCGCTGGCAAACTCGTTCTTGAGCGCAGCGTAAACGAGTTGATGCTGACGCACACGGGAGACGCCAGCAAACGCTGCCGAGGTCACGGAGACTTGCAGGTGGTCTCCGGAACCGGTGAGATCCTCAACGACCACGTGGGCATCGGGGAGAGCTGCGCGGATGGCAGCCTCAACAGCGGCTGGAGTCACCATGATCGGCAAAGCGCGTCTTGAACTTTAGCGAGGAGACAATTTTAGCCGGGTCCGTCGTACGGGGTTTCGGCAAAGCCCAGCTCCACCAGTTGCTGATAGGCCTGAACGCCCAGGGGGTTGGTGACTGTCATCAACTTGATCACCTCCACCAGCAACGGGACCGCCACCTCGGATTGCCCCAGGCGACGATAGAGGGCGGCGAGGCGAAGACCGGCTTCTGCCTGCAACGTAATGGAGCGGCGACCTTTGGCGTCCATCTCCCGTGGCACCCGGGCATCCAGGCCACGAAAGCCGCCACTGAGGTCGCGATAGAAGCCCGCCAATGCCCGTGCTGCAGCGCGGGCGTCGTCGTAGTGCTTGCGCGCCGTCTCCAGATCTCCCGCCGCGACGGACTCGTCCCCTTGGCTGAGGAGGCGTTCCACGGCGCTGGGGTTAAAGCTGGCGTCTCCGGACTGGAGCACCTTGGTGGGCTCCGGCGAATCCTGGTCTTGTGCAAAAGCCCCATTGGCAAGGGGCAAGGCCACGCAAGCCGCCAGGGCCATGGCGTAGCCGGCAGAAGATTGCCAGGGGCTGGGCATCAGCAGGGAAGACAACGCGTATCCAATGGTACGAGACGAAAGCAAGCTGGCTGCCGTCAGGCCACTTGGCAGGAAAGCTGGCCCAGGGATAGACTGAATTGCCTGGCTCGCCACGGCAGCGCTTCCCAGGCACGGTCACCATGACAACCCATCAACCGACCCCGGACACTGGACCAAGGACAGGACTGCCGGTCACCATCCTGACCGGATTTCTCGGGGCGGGAAAGACGACGCTGCTCAACCACATCCTCAGCAACCAGCAGGGGCTGAAAGTCGCTGTGCTGGTCAACGAATTTGGTGAAATCGGCATTGACAACGACCTGATTGTGGCCACCAGCAACGCCATGGTGGAGTTGAGCAACGGTTGTATCTGTTGCTCCATCAACGGGGAGCTGGTGGGCGCCATGGATCGGCTTCTGGCGCAGCCCCAACCGTTGGACTACGTCATTGTGGAGACGACGGGTCTGGCGGACCCCCTGCCCGTGGCCATGACCTTTTTGAGTAGCGAACTGCGGGACGAGTGCCGCCTGGACTCCATCATCACCCTGGTGGATGCGGAGAACTTTTCCCTGGACCTGCTGAGCGGTGACGTGGGCCGCAGGCAGGTGGTCTACGGCGATATTCTGCTCCTCAACAAGACCGATCTGGTGAGCGAGGAGCGGTTGAAGCGGGTGGAACGGGCCCTTCTGGACATCAAGCCGGATGCCCGCGTTCTTCCCTGCCGCCGCGGCAACGTTCCCCTTGGGCTGCTGCTCAGCGTGGGCCTCTTTGATTCCGATCGTTGGCTGCAGGCCGAGGACCCGGCGCCCGCCCATGGCCACGGCGGCGGGGACCACCACCACCACAGCCATCATCACCATCATCACCACCCTGCGGAGGGAGAAGAGGCCGGCGCCATTGAGGGGTTCACGTCCCTCTCCTTCCGCAGTGATCAGCCCCTGGACTTGCGGGCTTTCCAGAACTTTCTCGACAACCAGCTTCCCCAGACAGTGTTTCGGGCCAAGGGGATTCTCTGGTTTCGCGAGAGTGAGCGGCGCCACCTCTTCCACCTGGCCGGTAAACGCTTTTCCATTGACGACGACGATTGGCCTGCCGCCATGCCGCGCAATAACCGCCTGGTGCTGATTGGCCAGGAGCTGGACCACCCCACCCTGCGGCAGCAACTGGAGGCGTGCTGCATCCGGGCAGGGGCGGAAGTGGAGGTTGCCTGAGAGTCCATGGCGCAAGGGCGTCCTTTCCTGACCGTCCTGGTGCTGGCCATTGCAGGCTTGGCCCTTGCGCCCGTGCTGATGGTGGTGGCGCTGGCGCTACGGGATCAAGGCATTGTGGAGGGCATCGGCGTTGGCGTGATCAACA
>JAJDVL010000045.1 GCA_022826155.1 Prochlorococcaceae cyanobacterium jk18x22bins.40
TTTGAGAGCATCAAGGAGCATCTGGCAGAAGAAGGGCTGATCCTCAAGGAAGGGACGATTGTGGATGCCAGCATCATTGAAGCGCCCACCTCGACGAAGAACCGGAAAAGAGAACGTGACCCGGAGATGAAGCAGACCCGGAAGGGGAACCAGTGGCGCTTGGGCATGAAGCTCCACGCGGGAGTGGATGGTCAAAGCGGCCTGGTCCATAGCCTGCCGACAACCTCTGCCAACGTGCATGACCTGACAGCTTCAGAACAGTTACTCCACGGAGGGGAAGCCCGTACCTGGGGAGATGCAGGGTCTCGTGGAATGGAGAAGCGTGAGGCCCATAAGGATCGCCAAGTGGCATGGCGCGTTGCCATGGGTCCGTCACAGCGCAGGAGATGAGCCAGAAAAGAACTGGAGCGGCTGATGGAGGAGTGCAAGTCCAGTGTGAGGGCCAAGGGGAAACAGGTCTTTTTCTCTGTGAAGCAGGTGTTTGTCTACGGCAAGGTGCGCTACCGCAGCCTGGAGAAGAAGGAGAGTCGGCTGGCCCTGCTGCTTGGATTTGCCCATCTGCTGCGGGTAGGGTCCTGTATGGCGTGATGTTCACGGGATAGCTGTATCTGATTGCCGACAATCATGGAAAAAGCTGATGATTCAGCGCCACTTTTGACGACGGCTAGCCCTTTTTGAGGAATATATCCCACTCATCACAACCCAACATCTTGCATGGTCAATCTTTATGGGCTTATTCAGAGGCTCCCTGACAGACCCATCTGTGAGACTGTGAGATAGAGCCAAACCGTGAGACGCGAGACAAGGCTCCCCAGGGCGGATGAGGAGGTCAACTCACTGGTGTTGACGTGTTGCTGAAGGATCCGCCCCCACCTCCTGGGGCAATTCCCCGGCACGGCCCTCCTCGTCGGGAATGCCGTGGGGATCCATGACCCCCTTGGGTAGATAGGCCAGCTCCCGCAGGGGCTGCACGGAGGGATCCATGGTGACGCTGGTGGGCAGCCGACCCAGGGCCACGTTGTCGAAGTTGAGTTGATGGCGGTCGAAGGCGGCCAGCTCGTACTCCTCCGTCATGGAGAGGCAGTTGGTGGGGCAGTATTCCACGCAATTGCCGCAGAAGATGCAAACGCCAAAGTCGATGGAGTAGTTCTTGAGCTGCTTTTTCCTGGTTTCCTTGTTCATCACCCAGTCCACCACCGGCAAGTTGATGGGGCAGACCCTGACGCACACCTCACAGGCGATGCACTTGTCGAACTCGAAATGGATCCGGCCGCGGTAGCGCTCGGAAGGGATCAGCTTTTCATAGGGATACTGGACCGTCACCGGGCGGCGACGCATGTGGTCGAAGGTGACCGCTAATCCCTGGGTGATGCCCTTGGCCGCGGCGGCGGCTCCACGACTGTAATCACCAACCTGCTTGAGGAATCCGAACATGGAGTCTCCGTACCATTAGCCACCAAACAGTGTAGGGAAAACCAGTTTCAGGGCGGCGGTGAGCAGGAGATTGACCAGGGCAATGGGCAGGAGAAATTTCCAGCCGAAGTCCAGCAGTTGGTCAATGCGCACCCGGGGCGTGGTCCAGCGCAGCAGGATGGCAAAAAACACCAGCAGAAACCCCTTGAGCACTGTGGTGACAATGCCCACCGAGGCCGTCACCACCTGCACCAGAGGGGAAGCCAACGGCTGGTGCAGCACCGTGGCCAGCCATTCCACCGGCAGGGGGAACCCCCAACCCCCCAGGTAAAGCACCGCCACCAACAGGCCGGAGAGCACCAGATTGATGTAGCTGCCCAGGTAGAAGAGGGCAAACTTCATGCCGGCGTATTCGGTTTGATACCCCGCCACCAACTCCTCTTCCGCCTCCGGCAGGTCAAAGGGGGCCCGCTCGCATTCGGCAATGACGCAGATCCAGAAGACGAGAAACCCCACCGGCTGGCGCCAAATGTTCCAACTGAGCAGGCCAGCGCTGTTCTGTTGTTGAACGATCTCCACCGTGCTGAGGGAATTGCTCAGCATGACCACCGCCAGCACCGCCAGGGCCAAGGGAACCTCGTAGCTGATGGACTGGGCCGCAGCCCGCAGGCCCCCCAGCAGGGCGTACTTGTTGTTGCTGGAGTAGCCGGACATGAGCAGGCCGATGGGCTGGATGCTGCTCAGGGCAATCCAGAGGAAGACGCCCACCCCCACGTTGCTGATCAGGAGGTTCTGGCCAAAGGGCACGATCAGCCAGGAGAGAATCACCGGCACCAGCACCAGCACCGGCCCCAACGTGAAGAGAAGACCGTCGGCCCGGGCAGGAATCACGTCCTCCTTCACCAGCAGTTTGAGGCCGTCGGCCAGGGGCTGAAGAATGCCCAGAGGACCTGCGTATTCCGGGCCGATGCGCTGCTGCATGGCCGCCGAAACCTTGCGCTCCATCCAGACACTGGCCAGAACCCCCACCACGGCGGCCGTCAGCACCAGCAGCATGGGCAGGGGCAGCCAAAGCGCACGGGCCAGATCGGGACCCACACCCCATGCCTGAAGGGCAGCTTGAAATCCTCCCGCCAAGTCCAGGTTACCGCTGGGCATGGTGACAAAAGGCAGCCGGTGTGGTGCCGTTGGAATCATGGATGGGGCTGTTGCACTTCCAGTCAATCTACTCGGACGCCACCTTCACGGTCCTGGCGGAGCTGCCAGGAGCGCGGCTCCACGCCCGTATAAATCTGCGACGGGCGAAAGATGCGGTTGGCGCCCAGTTGCTCCTTCCAGTGGGCCAGCCAGCCAGCCACCCGGGCAATGGCAAACACGGGTGTGAACAGATCCGTGGGGATGCCCAGCCGACGGTAGACCAGGCCTGAATAAAAATCCACGTTGGCGTACACGCCCTTCCCGGCAAGCCGCTCTTCCACTTTTTTCTCCAGAAGGCGGGCCAGGTCGTAGGTGGAGTCGTTGCCGTAGCAGGCGAAAAGCTTTTCCGCCAACTCCTGGAGCAGCTTGGCGCGGGGATCCTTCACCCGATACACCCGATGGCCGAACCCGGCAATGCGCCGCTTCCGGGCCAGGCATTCATCCAGAAAGGGCTCCACCCGGTCAGGGCTGCCAATCTCGTCCAGCATGTCCAGCACGTCCTCGTTGGCGCCGCCATGGAGCGGACCCGCCAAGGTGCCCACCGCGGAGGCCACTACTGCATAGGGATCGGTGAGGGTGCTGGCGGTGACCCGGGCACTGAACGTGCTGGCATTGAGGCTGTGTTCGGCATGGAGAATGAGGCAGGCGTCCAGGACCCTGGCCGCCAGAGGCTCGGGCTCCTGCTCGCTGAGCATGTAGAGGAAGTTGGCGGCATAGGATAGGTCGTCCCGGGGACGGATGGGGTCCAATCCCTTGCGGATCAACTGAAACGCAGCCACCATGGTGGGAATCTTGGCCACCAGTCGCACCACGGCCTGGCGAATGTAGAGGGGATCATCCAACACCCGTCGGGAGTAGAACAGTCCCAGGGCCGCCGCACTGGCCTGGAGGGCATCCATCGGGTGACCGCTTTCCGGGAAACACTTCATCACGTCCCGAATGCGGAACTTGATGCGCCGATGGGTGTACACGTCGTGCTCGAAAGCCTGTAGCTCCTTGACGTGGGGAAGCTCGCCCCAGATGAGCAGATGGACGGTTTCCAGGAAGTTGCTGTGGAGCACAAGGTCCTCAACGGCGTAGCCCCGATAGAGAAGGGAGCCCTCCCTGCCGTCGATGTGGCAAATGGCGGACTGGGCAACGGGAACGTCTTCAAGACCAGGCCGAAACTCCACAACGCCACAGCAGACAACAAACGTCATTGTGGTTCATTGGGGCGCCGCCTGCTGCCCCCGACAACCCCAGGGGCCGTCCCCGTGTCTCTCGTTACGGAAAACCACCTCGCCCATCCCTGAGAGTTCTACAATCCTCCCAGCATCCCACTCCCCTTGGTGCTCCTCAGCCCACGGCAACAACAGGTGCTTAAGGCCACGGTGCGCCATTACATCGACACAGTGGAGCCGGTGAGCAGCGGCATGCTGGTGCAACGGTTCCATTTGAACGCCAGTCCGGCCACCGTCCGCAATGCCATGGTGTGGCTGGAGCGTCAAGGCCTGCTGCGTCAGCCCCACACCTCCGCAGGCCGGATTCCCAGTCAGCAAGGCTATCGTCACTACGTGGACGCCCTCCTGCCCCAGGGCGGATCCCAGGTGCAACTGCTCCAGCAGGAGTTGAACAGCCTGAGGTTGCAGTTCCAGTGGACCGCCCTGGACGATCTCCTGCGCTTTCTGGCCGGGCGGCTGGCGGACCTGACCGGGTTGCTGGCCCTGATTACCCGTCCCGTCCCCAGAACGCCGCGACTGCGCACCATGCGCCTGGTGTCCAGTGGCGAGCGGCTGGTGCTGATGATGGTGGACTGGGGCGGCAACGTGGTGACACTCAATATCCGCCATCCCCCCGCCTTGCCCCAGGACGTACTCCTGTTGGAGCACTGGCTGGACCATCAGCTTCGGGCGGGAGAGCAGATTGACTGGCAAGCACTCCCACCCCAGCACCAGAGCCTGGGCCGCCCGGTGCAACTGGCCTTTGAAAATCATTGCCGCCAGTCCTCCCTGGCGGTGGACGGGATGGTGGCCGTGGGCCTCGGGGGACTCATCGCCCAGCCGGAATTTCACCAGGGGCACCGCAACCTCCGTGACCTGCTGCAATTGGTGGAAGAGCGGCCCGAGGAGTTGTTGAGCGAGCAACCGCAGCAGTGCTCCACGGTCCTGGGGGCGCCGCGGTTGCAGCATGTGAGTATCGGTCGGGAGCACAAAATCCCGACACTGGCCCCCTGTGCGCTGGTGAAAGTTCCCTACGGTGGCCACCAGGGAGCCCAGGGCTGGGTTGCCGTCCTCGGACCCATGCGGATGGCCTACGAGACCATCATTGGCTCAGCCCACAGCGTGGTTGCCGTCCTGGAGCGCCTGTTGGGGTGAATCAGGTCTGTCCCACCTTGGCGGCATAATCGGCGGCGGAACGGAGCCCGTCGGTGCCCGCATCAGGGGCCGGTTTGAGCTGGAGCAGCCAGCCGTCTCCATAGGGGTCGTTCTGCAGGTCCTCCGGGCTGGCCAAAACAGCCTCGTTGCGGCGTAGCACGGTGCCGGTCAGGGGCGCCACAAGCTCCTCCACGGCTTTCACGGATTCCACCGTGCCAAAGCTGCTCCCCTGCTCCAGGTGAGCCCCCTCCTCCGGTAGTTCCACAAAGACAATGTCTCCCAACTCCTCCACCGCAAAGGCGCTGATGCCCACGGTGACGGTCCCGTCCGCATTGCGGCGCACGTACTCATGGCTATCGGCGTAGAGAAGCTCCGGGGGGAAGTGCTGGCTCATGGGAAACGGTGCTGGGCAAGGCCATGGCCATTCTGACCTGCCGGGGCGCCAAGCGGGCGAGATGGGGAGGGGTCCCCATGGTCAATTTCCACCACAGCGGAGCAGGGCGGCCAGCGCCTCCTCCAGGGCCAGGCGCACATGGCTGCGGTGACATCCGCCCTGGACGTAGATCACGTAAGGGGACACCAGGGGAGCATCCGCAGAGAACTCACTGGTGCTGCCCTCCACAAAAGTGCCCCCCGCCATCACCAGTTGATGGTGATAGCCCGACATGGCTGCCGGTGTGGGCTCCAGATAGGCTCCCACCGGGGAGCGTTGCTGAAAGGCCCGACAGACCGCCAGGAGACGTGGAGCCGACCCCAGCCGAACCGCCTGGATCACGTCGCTGCGTTCCGTGCCCGGCTGTGGATTCACCCTGTAGCCCAGTTGCCGGAAGGTGGTAGCCACCAGCTCGGCCCCGATCAGAGCCTCGGCCACCATCTGGGGCGCCAGAAACAACCCCTGCAACACCAGGCGATTCAAGCCGAAACCGGATCCGGCGGCCGCGCCCAACCCCGGGGCCGTGAGGCGGCAACAGGCCTGCTCCACCAGGTCCCGCCGCCCCGCCACGTAGCCACCCGTGGGGGCGATGGTGCCACCGGGGTTTTTCACCAGGGAACCTGCCATCAGGTCTGCCCCCACGGCCGTGGGCTCCCGCTGGTTCACGAATTCCCCATAGCAGTTGTCCACAAAGCAAACGGTGTGGGGACTACGGGTGTGGGCCAAGGCGCAGAGTCGCTCCAACCGGTCCAGGGACAGGCTGGGTCGCCAGTGGTAGCCGCAACTGCGCTGAAGAAACAGGAGGCGAGGCCGCAGGCTGCCCAGGGCCTCCGCCAGGGTCTCCTCGTCCACGTGTCCGTCACGGGTGAGGGGAACTTCCCGATAGGTGACGCCAAACTCCTGGAGGGACCCTTGCCTCCGGCCCCGCAGGCCAATTACCTCCTCAAGGGTTTCATAGGGGCGGCCGGCAGCGGCCAGCAACGTGTCCCCCGGACGCAAGACGCCAAACAGGGCCGCGGCAATGGCATGGGTCCCGCTGACAAACTGGAGCCGTACAGCGGCAGCCTCCGCCTGCATCGCCCGGGCAAACACCCGATCCAGGGCCTCTCGTCCCGGATCCCCATGGGCGGCCCCTGTGGCGCTGGAAAAGTGGTGTGGACCAATGCGCTCAGCCGCAAAAGCCTCAAGAAGGCGGCGCAGACGGTCCGTCACGGCGGCGCAGTGGCCCTGGGCCACGGATGCGGTGGCCACCTCCACCTGGTCCAGGAACCGATCCCGCTCAACGGCTGAGCGCGGCAAGCCCTTCATCAAAAGATTGAGCACAACCTGCCCCTATTGTTCACGGGAAACCATTAGGATTGCCTGAGATCAGGGTGGATCCAGACTTGCACGTCCACCCCAAGGCAGGAGAAGCAAATTTGGTCACACCACCCGTCCGGCCCTCTACGGACATACGCGACCCCAGCGGTGTGGCCGCTGACAAAGCCTCAGCGGAAGTGCAGCGGCGCATCGGCGCCGAACGGGTTCCCCTGACCCGAGAGAGCCATGCCTGGTCCCCCGGCACCGTTGCGTTCATGCTGGCGGTCCATGTGGGCGGCGTGGCGGCCCTGCTGCCCCGGTTCCGAAGCTGGCAGGGGGTGGTCGTTCTGGCCGTTCTCTACTGGGTGACCGTCATTGGCGTCACCCTGGGCCTCCATCGGCTGGTGGCCCATCGCAGTTTCAAGGCGCCCCGTTGGCTGGAGCGCCTGCTGGTGATCATGGGCAGCCTCAGCGCCCAGGGGGGTCCCATTGAATGGGTGGGCCTCCATCGCCACCACCACAAATACTCCGACCAGCCCAATGACCACCATGACGCCGTGCGGGGTCTGTGGTGGAGTCACAGTGAATGGATGCTCCATAAAATCCCCGCCGTTGAACACCTGGAGCGCTTTGCGGGGGACTTGTTTGCGGATCCCCTGTATCGCTGGCTGGACCATTGGTTCCTGTTGCTCCAGGTTCCCGTGGCGGCGTTGCTCTACGGCATTGGCGAAGTGACCGGTGCCCCCGGTGGCGGGCTGGGCCTGTTGCTCTGGGGCATCCCCCTACGGCTGATGGTGGTCTACCACGTCACCTGGCTGGTGAATTCCGCCACCCACGCCTTCGGCTACCGCAATTTCAAGACCCCCGACCTGTCCTTCAACTGTTGGTGGGTGGCCCTGTTCACTTTCGGAGAGGGGTGGCACAACAATCACCACGCTTTTCCCCAGAGTGCGCGCCATGGCCTGCACTGGTTCGAAGTGGACATCACCTGGCAGCACATTCGCCTTCTCCGTGCCCTGGGATGGGCCAAGCAG
Source organism: Prochlorococcaceae cyanobacterium jk18x22bins.40 (assembly GCA_022826155.1). Taxonomy (GTDB): domain Bacteria; phylum Cyanobacteriota; class Cyanobacteriia; order PCC-6307; family Cyanobiaceae; genus Synechococcus_B. Next base: position 7,731 of record JAJDVL010000045.1, read on the forward strand.
GTGCGCACGGCCAGCCACAGCCTCAACGGCTAGATACGTTGTCTCCTTCGTCGCCAGGGTCGCAACCCTGTTGGCGCAGTCGGTTGAGGAACTGGTCAATGGTCCCTGGGGCTTCGGCCCATGGGGCTGCCCCCTCCGCCATGGTGCAGGCCGTGCGGTGCAGATCGTCCAGTTCCGCCTCCAGTTCGGTGGCGGTGTAGTCCTTCTGCCCTGAGAGGACAGCCTCGAACTGTTGACGGCGTTGGAGCCGTTCTACGGGATAGGCGTCCAGAACCCGGGCTTTACATTGGCGCCAGGGTTGGTGTCCGGTCAGCCAATCACTCAGGGCGCCACAGAGGGCAGAGGCTTCCTGCTCCGCAATGCGCAGATCAAAGGCCGGAGGAGGAGTGGTGAGGCCCGTGAAGATCTCCAGCAACTCTCCGGGACCCAGGGGTTGACCTGCTTCGTCCAACAGGGCCACAGGGGGGTAACGTTGCAGCAGGTCCGCCTCGGGGCAGTTGACCGGGGGAAGATCCCGCAACTGCCGGTCGGGTGACCAGGGCCAGAGCCAGCGGTTCACGCTACCGATAGTGAGGAAAACCTCCGGGCCGGGGTTGGCCAGCTTGCGATGTTTCAGCATGGAGATTTGGGAGGCGTGAACTCGGCCCAACTGCATGTGTTGCCCCAGACGGGGGACCATGGTATGGGGCCAGCCGTTGCGCTGGTGCCATGTGCGCAGAAGATGGGCAAAGGCATTGCGGCCTGACTCCAGTTGCTGCTGAAAACGGGTTCGCGGAGCCATGGTTAATCCGAATCCTGATTCTGATGTCAAGAATCATATCCATGACACAGGAGACATGAGATTGACTTACGAATCAGAATTCATATGATAGGATTTAGATAATCTGATTCATTTTTATGGCGTCCCATGCGGTTGTCCAACGCCCACCCCAAGGCCTTCAGCAGCGCTGGGACGTGGTGGGCTTCATGGTCCTGATCCACAGCCTGGCTGCACTGGCTCTCCTGCCACGCTTCTGGAGTCTGCCGGCGGTTCTCGCCCTCCTGGTGCTCTACTGGGTCACGGGCTGCCTCGGGGTCACCCTGGGCTATCACCGCCTCCTTGCCCACCGCTCCTTCCGGGTGCCCCGCTGGCTCCGAAATCTATTGGCGCTGTGCGGCGCCCTCAGTTGTCAGCACGGCCCCGTTACATGGGTGGGTCTCCATCGCCATCACCATCGCTTCTCCGACACCCACCACGACCACCACAACAGCATGTGCGGGTTCTGGTGGAGCCACATGGGCTGGATGCTGTTCACAGCGCCCGCCATGGCTCTGGTGCCCCAGTTCACCCGTGATTTCCACAACGACCCATGGCTGCGGTTTCTGGACCGCTGGTTCCTGGCCCTGCAGCTTCCCCTCGCCATGGCCCTTTACCTGTTGGGGGAGCGTCTGGGGGTGGGCGGGTGGTCCCTGGTGCTCTGGGGCATCCCCCTGCGGCTGGTGGCTGTGTATCATGTCACCTGGCTGGTGAACTCCGCCACCCACGCCTGGGGCTACCGTTCCTTCGCCACTGACGACGAGTCCCGCAATTGCTGGTGGGTGGCGCTGCTCTCCTTCGGGGAGGGGTGGCACAACAACCACCATGCCGTTCCCTTCAGCGCCCGCCAAGGCCTGCGCTGGTTTGAACTGGATCTCACCTGGCAGCACATTCGCCTTCTCCAGGCCCTGGGGCTGGCGCGAGGGGTTAAGGTGGCTGTTTGTGAACAGGGGTCCAGCCATGGCCAAGCGGTTTCAGGTGGTGCTTAAGGAGGACGTCAGCACCCTGGGCAAACGCGGCGACGTGGTGGACGTGGCCCCAGGCTTTGCCCGCAACTTTCTGGTGCCCCAAGGCAAAGCCTTACCCGTCACCGCTGCCGTTCTCAAGCAGGTTGAGCATCATCGCGCCAAGGAGGCCGAGCGCAAGGAGGCCGAGCGCAAGGAAGCTCTGGCGTTCCGCACGGCCCTTGCCACCATCGGCACCCTGAAAATCCGCAAACATACGGGCAGCGACGGCGTGCTCTTTGGTACCGTCACCAACGGGGACGTGGCGGAGGCCATTACCGCAGCCACCCGGAGAGACGTGGAACGGCGCAACATCGAGGTGCCGGAAATCCACCGCGTCGGCGATTACATAGCCCTGCTGCGCCTCCAGAGCGGTATCACCGCCGAGGTGAAGCTTTCCGTGGTGGGGTAGGGTTCTGTGCCTTGAGCCGCCACCAATGCCATGGTGACCGCTCCCTCCAGCCCACAACAGCCCAGGGATCCATCCTTGCCGTGGTCCGCCGGTGACGCCGCCCTCACCGGCGACAACCCCTTCAGTGCCCTCCCCAACCAGGTGCCCCCCCAGAGCCTGGAAGCGGAAGAGGCCGTCCTGGGGGGCATCCTGCTGGACCCGGAGGCCATGGCCAGGGTGGCGGACATCCTCCATCCCGACGCCTTCTACGTGGCGGCCCATCGGGAGATCTTCCGCACCGCCCTGGCGCTGTACGGCCAGAACAAACCCACGGACCTCACCTCCATGACCATGTGGCTGGCGGATGCGGGCCGTCTGGACAAGGTGGGAGGCAGCACGCGGCTGGCCCAGCTTCTGGAGCGCATCATCGGCACCGCAGCCATCGACCAGTACGCCCAGCTTGTGATGGACAAGTACCTGCGGCGGCAGTTGATCAAGGCGGGCAACGACGTGATGGAACTGGGATTCGACCAGCGGCGGCCCCTGGGTGGCTTGCTGGACGAAGCGGAGCAGAAGATCTTTTCCATCAGCAAGGAACGCCCCCAAGGAGGCCTGGTGCCCGCCGTGGAAATCCTCACCAGCACCTTCAACGAAATCGAGAGTCGCTCCATGGGCGACTCCGTGGCAGGCATTCCGGTCAACTTCTACGACCTGGACGCCATCACCCAAGGGCTGCAGCGCAGTGACCTGATCATCGTTGCCGGCCGCCCCGCCATGGGGAAAACCTCCATCGTTCTCACCATGGCCAAGAACGTGGCGGCGCTCCATCAACTGCCCGTCTGCATGTTCAGCCTGGAGATGAGCAAGGAGCAACTCACCTACCGGCTGCTGTCCATGGAAACGGGCATTGAAAGTGGCCGCCTGCGCACAGGACGCCTCAACCAGGAGGAGTGGCCCCTGCTGGGCCAGGGCATCAGCAGCCTGAGCCAGCTTCCCGTCTTTATCGACGACAAGCCCGACAGCAGCGTGATGGAGATGCGCTCCCTTTGCCGCCAGTTGATGGCCCAGCAGCGCGGGAACCTGGGCATGGTGGTGGTGGACTATCTCCAGTTGATGGAGGGGTCCAATTCGGACAACCGGGCCCAGGATCTCTCCGTCATCACCCGTGGCCTGAAGCAGTTGGCCCGGGAGTTGCAGGTGCCGGTGGTGGCCCTCTCCCAGCTTAACCGCGGCGTGGAATCCCGCACCAACAAGCGACCTATGCTCAGTGATCTGCGGGAGTCCGGCTCCATCGAGCAGGACGCCGACCTGGTGTTGATGATCTACCGGGACGAGTACTACAACCCGGAAACGTCGGACAAGGGTCTGGCTGAGGTGATCGTCACCAAGCACCGCAACGGGCCGGTGGGCACCGTCAAGCTCCTCTTCGAATCCCAATACACCCGCTTCCGCAACCTGGCCGCCTGAGGGCTTACACTGATCCCATCAGCAAACCCGGAGTCACGGTTGATCCCGCGTCCCTTCGTCAACGGCTTCCTGTAAGGCCTCGGTCAGGAGCACTTCCAAGCATTCCATGAGTTGATCGGTGGCCACCTCCCCGACGGCCTGCTTCAGCCGCCACGGGACTGCCTGGATTCATTCCCGGAGCCTGGCCAGGAGGCGCGTCAATTCAGCCTCAAGGTCACTGCGCTGCACCAGGCCCACCCGTGCCTGGGCTGACCGGATCGCGGCCTGGGCCTCAGCCTGCATCTTCAACGCCCGCCAATGGGAATAGACCTTGTTGGATTCCTCCACCCCCATGGGCTGGCCTTCCCGTGGCAGTGCCTCCCCTATCAATTCCTCCCCCCGTCACCAACGGCCGTCCTGGATCTGAAGCCCCGTCCTGAAGGACGGCTTTCTTGCTGTGCTAGCATATGCAAAAGCGTTTCAAGTACCGCCTCTACCCCCATCCGCAGCAGCGGCAGGCTTTGGCACGTGCCTTTGGTTGTGCCAGGGTGGTGTGGAACGATGCTTTGGCGCTGCAGCAGAAGGCTTGGCAGGAGCGGTAGGAGCGGTTGAGTGCCAACCACCTGGTGAAACTCTGTATTACCCACGCCAAGCAAACACTTGAGAGAACTTGGTTAAAACAGGTACATGTAACCCCGCTACAACAATCCCTAAGGGATCTAGACCGGGCTTTCAAGAACTGGTGGAAGAGCCTGAAGGAAAAGGGCAGGACAGGGGCGCCACGCTTCAAGCGACGCCACAACCGCCAGGCTATTCGCTTCAACCGAGGTGGTTTCTGCTGTGGAGACCATGCCGTCCGCATCGGCAAAGTCGGAGAGATACCCATCACCTGGAGCCGTCCGCTGCCTGCTGTGCCCAGCAGTGCCACGGTCATCAAAGACTGTGCTGGACGCTGCTTCGTCAGCTTTGTCGTCCAGGTGGAGCGCCCCTGTTCTCCCCCTGTCAAAGGCGCCATCGGCATCGATCTGGGCTTGGTATCCTTCGCCATCACTTCGGATGGCGAAAAGATTCCCCCGCCGAAGTTCCTACGCTCTGCCCTAGGGCGCCTGCGGCGGTTGCAACGGAACCTGAAGCACAAGCAGAAGGGCTCCAATCGGCTGGCAGCAGCCCGGCTTCGGCTTGCCAAACTCCATACCAAGGTTGCAGACTGGCGGATGGATTTCCTGCATCAGCTCTCTACCCGCATCATCCGCGAGAACCAAACGGTGGTGTTGGAAGATCTGAACGTGTCAGGAATGGTGAAGAACCGCAAGCTAGCCCGCTCCATTGCAGATGCTGGTTGGCGGATGTTCAGGACACTTCTGGAATCCAAAGCGGAAGAGCATGGTAGGGACCTGGTGGCAATCAACCGCTGGACCCCCTACCAGTCAGACTTGCTCTGCCTGTGGCTATCGAGACGGCAGGAAAGCCTTGTCCCTCAGAACATGGCGTTGCCCTGAATGTGGAGCCATCCGCGACAGGGATGTCAACGCTTCCAGGACTATCCTCGCCGCTGGACTGGCGGAGAGGTTAAACGGACGTGGAGCCGGGCATAAGACCACTGCGGTGGCGGCAGGCCGTGAACCGTCAACCCACCTGAATCAGGAGGGGCAACCATGTCTCCCTTGAGAGAAGGAATCCTCGCCCCTCGGGCCGGGGAGGATGTCAACCCCCCATCAAGTTGCCAGTCTTGTCGTCCCTGTGAGCAGGTACTGGATGGGTTCTCGCCCGCACCGCGGCAGGGCCTCCACGGCACCAGCAGCGGTGAGTTGTTGCAATGTTTGCGACACCGAGGGTTGCCGGATGCGCCAAAGCCTTGCCAGTTCAGCCTGGGTTTGTCTTGCGGCTGGATCCATCGCTGCCCAACGCAAGACACGCTCCCAACACGTGATCCCCAACCGCCCCTCCAGTTCCAACTGGTTCCGTCGCTTGAGCACCGGCAGCAGATCATCCAGGCTGACGGGCATGGCTGCATCACCCATGATGGTGAGCCCCAGCAGGGCCTGAATTCCCTCCTCCAGGCTTTTCAACATGCCACGCAGGTTTCCACGGAAGAGGCCATACAGCGTCTCCACCACAGCGTTCGTAATGGGCGCCCGCCAGGGCCTGTTGGGGTCCAGTTGGAGCGCCTGATAGCGATAATCCAGAAGTTGACGCACTTCCGGCAGCGCCAACGGTTCCAGAACAACAGGGTCGCCAAACACCGAGCGAATCTGGGTGTGGCGCTGCACCACGGTGCGCACGGCATCGGTGGTGCCCACCACAATCAAGTGCAGCCCATCCAGCAGTAGCGCCTGATCCCGGATGCCACGCAGCACGTCCGCTGCCCGCTCTGCGTCCGCCTCGCTCAGGTTTTCGAGATTGTTCAGATGCAGGAGCAGGCCTTGGGCTCCCTTCCTCAAAGTGAACTTGAGCAGGTCGCGTAGTACGCGGGGGCCATCCAGCGTCAATGCACTGGGAGGATTGGAGATCACCGCCGACCGGCTGGCGCCACCACCAAACCCAGCCACCGACAGGTTGACGCCCCCACCCTGTAGTCGGAAGCTGCGCACCAACTGCTGTGCTGCCTCCACCGCCACACCAGCAGCGTCGGGGTTACAGGCCAGGACGGCATCGTAGGCGCCAGCAAGCAACTGTCCCAGTAACACTTCACTGCTGCTCTCAGCCGTGATGGAGATGAGTTCATCTGCCACCCAGTAGCCCGCTGCCAGGGCATCGGCTTTGACCGCCTGAACCAGGGTGGTTTTGCCAAGGCCGGGGCGACCGGCAACAGCCTGCCTGGAACTGCGGCTACCGCCGATGGTGGACAGCAACTGCTGCCGCTCTTGCTTACGACCCACAAACAGGCTGGTTGGCGTGGCCGTGGAACCCTGGTGAAGGGTGGCTTGAAAATACGGAGAAGATTGCAGGTTATAGAGCTTCCAGAGGTTAGGTAGCACCATCGCTGTGGAGTATTGGCTGGGAGGCAGAATAGAGCAATACTGGAGACATATTGGCATTCTCGCCAATACTCGTGTCCTGGCCATTGAGGAGAACCAGGAGCCCATATTCATTGAGAAAGCACCGACCAAGCAACCAAGGCAATACGAAGAGCAGCGAGACCCTGATTGGGCACTGGCTGATGCTGCTTTAGGGACGGGCGCGACTTTGGAAGACGGACTGCGGTCATTGAGGAACACAATCCAGACTCAGAAGTCCTTGCAAGAGCAGCGCGTGGAACGATCCAGAACACCAGAGTTCAGGGCAAGGGCCAATCACATCGGTCACTTTGTGGCAGCACGCAGAACCTGGGGGTGGCGGTCCAGACAAGGAAGCACAACGAGAGCAGCAGAAATGCCTTGCAAGGACCTTGCAACTGGTGGAAGCAGGAGACTTGAGCGACGCCATGGCTTGGGAACGCTTCAGTGCCTGGTACAAGTGCCGATTCAAGCAGCCTTGCCCACTGAAGCGGGCTCAGCACTACTGGGATAAGGCAAACCAGCAATTCTTCCCCTGTTAATTGAAGACTGGCGGTTTGCTGGCTCTGGAGGCAGATCCGTAAGTGGTTCAGGGGCCGATCCTGGATGGGTCAAACCTTTGGGTTGCTGCGCCGAAGACCGGCAAGACTCGATTGGCGCTGCATGTGCTTAGGGGCTGGTTGTTTGACGAGCCAATGACCTGTGGCCGCGTGATTGCTGGTGGCGCTGAGGGTGAACGAGGCAAACTCAATCAGGGCAAAGCAGCTTGGCATTGCCCCAAACCTTAGGCTGGGCGAGGGGTTTAACCGGTTAAGCGAGTGTGAAAAATGACACCGTTGACAGCGGTTCCTGACAACCATTCTGCATATAGAGGGGTGATGACCGCTCTTGTGGACTTTTTCACCAGCCTCTTAGTAGAGGATAGACTACTGTGGATCTGCTTTGAGGCTTTTCAGGCTTGCGCCGCTTTTTGTATTGACATGATTTGTGGAGACTCAGATCTCAAGGACTCCTCAGGCAAACGGAGCTCTTCAATGTATGGCGATGGGTCTGTCCCTTTAAGCAACATAATAACTCTCTTCTTGGCTCGAGTGAAAGCGACATAGAATAGTCGTCGCTCTTCCTCTTGCTGATGACTGGTTTTCGCGTGCTTGCTTGGCCAGATTCCATTGTTCACATTAAGCAGCACAACCGTATGAAATTCTTTACCCTTTGCACGGGTTGCTGTCATCAGATGCAATGGTTGCCGCCAAGATTGTTCCGCATCTTCATCGTCTTCGATTGGTGGAATGTATGCTAATTTTTCTTTAGCAGTTTTGATATCATTTTCAAATCTACGATAATCTCGCCTATAACTACATGCATATTCAGCTAGATGAGTAAATGGTGGTCCGGCATAGAAAACATCATCTTCTGCTTTACCAAAATCATATTTGAGACCTGTAAAATTATCACTCAGCTTTACTAGTGCGTCACTTACTGTATCAGCGTCAATGAATTCTCTCAAACTGCTCCATATATTTTGGTTGTAACTATAAAGAACATCAATTGCTGTACTCACAGTTTGAAAATCAGATCTTTGTTTAAGGTATTTTCCTAAGTCTTCTTTTTGTCGTCTAGTAAAAGGGTAGCGATTTACAAAGTCACATAGTAGTTGCACCTTTTTAATTATACGTTGTGTATCTTGCTCATCTTCATTGGCTTTTGTTTTAATCTGAAGCAACTCAAGTAAGTTTTTAAAAGCCTCACTTAAGAAAATTTGCAAATCTTCAGCAGCACAAAATGGGATATTTTTAGATGCAAAATGAATTTGATAAGGAATAATTTGACTTCGTGTACGTCCAATAATGGCAATACTATCATTGGATTGTCGAACATGATTACTCTGCTCATCAAAGATTCTTTGTACGTACTGGATATCTTCAGTTAAATTAGTTGTTTTACGCATTTCAATATTAGCTTCTTCCGAAATATTTGATTTAATTCTTTTTTTGACACGATTACTATTATTTTCAATTAAATTCTGGGAATATTCAACGATATTTATTGGAGAGCGATAATTAATTTCGAGTGTATATTCTCTGAAAGATAAGTCAAAGAAGTAGTTAGGATTGAGAATATAATTAGAGCTGGCGCCCCGCCAACCAAAAATTGCCTGGTCATCATCTCCAATAATGGTAAGTGTAGAATGATTTCGCTTTACAATTACTTTAATTAGTCGTAGATCAAGTGGATTGATATCTTGAAATTCGTCTACAAAGACATGGTCAAGCTTCACATTTCGAGAAAGAGGACTATTTCTAGCTATTTGCTCTTCCTCATCACAACAAGCTACGTATTTCTGGTCGTCCATAGTAAATTTGTCTATATTCAATAAACTTAAACAGGATTCTTTCCAAAATAGAAAGAAGGAATCGTAGATGTCTTGCTTTTCTAAATTAGATAGTTTATATGCTCTTTCTGAATATACATCACCGTTGATGTCTCTGGATAATATCTCAAATTTTCTCAGTATATTAAGATATTCCTGAAATTTTGGTTCAAGATTTTGCTTGTAGAGCTCATCTATATGTTTTTGAAACTCGACAAAACTTGAATGGTGTAAATGATCAAATCCTAAGGATTTAAAACCATCAACCACACGGATCAATTCTTTAGGAAGTGCGCTTTTCCTTCTATCTTTGGTTATTGCCTGTTTCACTTTATTGTGTTTTTTCCAAACTGGCTTCAGACTGTTGCACACGAGATCGCGTTTGTCCCAGTTATTAGTGACAAGCTGGGGATTGTCAACACTATCCATTTTGTGAATATGCTCCCATCCCCAAGAGTTAAGTGTAGTAATTTTAACTAGACTCTTGAGATCAGAAAATTCTGGTCTGTTATTCAATCGTTCCGAGAGCTCTTCCTTTGCTGCACGAGTGAACATGACGACGAGAAAGCGTGTCCGCTTAGTATTAGTCAGGCTCTTCAAGTGATTACAGCGATGCAAGAGGCACAGAGTCTTGCCACAACCTGCTGGGGCCAGCAGTCTGATGTTGTCACCTTCAGGAGCCTCAACAAATGCTTTCTGGGAAGCGTCAAGCGAACCATGCGATGCTATGGACACGGAGAAAAAGGCAAAGTAGGAGACTATTTTACAGACACTTGATGCCTTGAGTTGCTTGAAGTGTTACAGCTTAACTACTGGCACATAGAGACTATAAAGATATGCGAAATGCTCTAAAATTTCCTGGCTATACAAGCTGATCAACATGTCTGATCAAGAACAGTACCTTCTGGAAATTCTGAACCGAAACTCGGCTCGGCTAGAGTGGATTGCTAACGAAGAAGTTCGTGGCGCGCTCCTTGGAGGTGGAGCGGCTGACGGGCGATATGAGCAAAAGCGTAATCGTCTAATTAAACAAGCTGATGAAATCTTGGGTGATCTTCAGAAGCTTTGCCAGAGAGAACTTGAAGGGCACCACGAAAACTCAGACAACCCTCTTCCATAGGATGCCCTCGCACCGTGAGAAAGTCAGTTGTGGAGCGGGTTTGCATGAGTCAGTAGGTTTTTTGGGCGGGGGAGCAGTGATTCTTCGAGGTGCCCTGAAAAAGCTCTGAAAGAATGAGGCAACCTTTGAAGAAAGCCAGAATCACCCAGCAGTAGCTCTAGCTTCCCTGCTTGGACAAGGACTCTTAAAAGTCCAACAGCGGAAAGCGGACTTTTGAGAGTCCCCCTCAAGAGCCTTCCAACAGGGGTGCAATCAAGGCGTCCACGTCCACGTGGCGCGGGTCGCCGGCATGGGGATCAGGAGCCAAGGTGTGGGCGCTCAGAAGGCTTAGCACTTGGGGTGGTGTGGCATCGGCGGGATAGACAAGCCGCACCACCACGGTGCGCTCCTCGCTGGGCGCCATGGTGACGGTCCCCAGCAGCGGCCCCGGTTGCCCCCGGCGCTGCACCAGGTGGAACACCCGTTCCCGTGGGGGGCCGTCCAGCCCCTGGACCGCCACGGGACCACGGAAGCGCACCGGCGTGTTGAGGGAAGGCGCCGCCAGGGACACCACACCGGCTTGGGGCTCCCGCTCCTGGGGGCTTTCCAGGGCCAGTTGCAGAGTTACCGGTTCCGAGGTGTCGTTCAGCAGGGGCAGGGTGAGGTGGTACTCAACCCCGTAGTTGCCGTGGGCAGCCCAGGCGGTGTCGGGATAAAACGTCTTCAGGGGGGCGGTTTGCACCTGGGCTGTGGTCATGGTGCCCCCCACCAGGGCGCTGATGGGCCAGCCCACGGGAACCGAGCGCACCGAGAGCACGTCCCGGCCCGGATCCGTCAACCGCCCCTGCCAACGGGCGCCCCGCTGCACCCCGCTGACCCGGGAATAGACAATCCCCCCGGCATGGCCGGGGGGTGTGGGCTGATGGCCCTTGGGGCTGAGGGGGCCATCCAGCAGCCCCAACAGAGTGGACGGATCAGGTGGTTCGTCCTGGAGCGCTACCACCATGGCCAGGGACACAGGACCGGAGCTGTGGAGCCGCAATTGGGTGGTGCGACCGTTCACAGGGGGATCCAGGTGGGTGGTGGGAATGGGCAACAGCAGCAGGATCCGGGTGCTGTGGGGAGGCAGTTGCCAGTCAGAGGGCAAATCAGCGGTGCTGGCGCCCCGCAGCAGGGCGCCAGCCACCCGGGAGCCGGGACCGGCGTAGACGGCCCCCCGCCCCCCAAGGCCACGGCGCAAGGGCCCCTGGTCCAGCCGTGCTGCTGCCACCGCAGAGAGGGGTGCATGGGCGGCTCTGGTCGTGGTGTCGCCATGGTCCCCGGCCAGGTTCAGGTTTTCTTCCAGGAGGCTGGGCAGCGGCAAGAACGGGGCATCGGGCTGGCTCAGGGCCGTGGCGGCCTGCGGCGCCGTGATGGTGGTGGGCTGGTCTGTGGCATTGCCAGCCAGCAGGGCCAGCCAGGCCGTGGCGGCGCCGTGGGCTGGGCGGGCGTAGACGTGGTGGCTGAACACCGCGAAGTGGCCTGCAAACCGCTGATCCAGATGGGCCTGCGGATGGGATCGACCGACCGGAGAAAAAGTGGAGAGCAGGATGCCGCTGGCCTTGATGGATTCCGGGTTGTTGTCGTTGAAGAGCAGGGTTTGGTCCAACTGGCCGGGGAGGGGGCGCAGGGTCTGGGGCCGCTGGGCATTCTGCTCCTGAGCCTGCACTTCCCCTTGCGCCGGCGCCATGGCAACAGGACCGGTCCATGACCCCAACAGCGCCATGGCACCACAAAGGCCATGGGCCGCCAAGGATTTCACGGGACGCCGACGCATGGGTCAGGGGGGGGTGGATTGGGCCGGCGCCTCTGACGGGGACATTTCCTCCAGCGCCTTGGCGGTGGCCGCCGCCATGTTCTGAATCAGCCTCCGCATCCGGGGGCTGTTATAGGGGGTTGTCTCGGTCCCCTCCACAAGAAACGCGGCCACGGCACGGCGACCGTCGGGCAACTCGATCGTGCCGGTGTCTGCATAGGCCGTGCCGATATCGCCGGTTTTGTTAAGGATGCGCACCCCACGATCGATCAATGCCTGATCCACGTTGGCCGCCACCCCTGCGTCTGCAAGACCTTGAAGAAAGCCCAGGGGCAGCAGGCTGTTGGGGCGGGAGTTGCCGTGAATGGCCCGGAAACGGTCCCGATCCCGCTGGTTGAGCAGCGCACCACTTTCCGCCAGGGCCAACGTCAGGGCCAGGTCCCTGGGGGTGGTGGTGTTGGTGCCGTCCAGGTCCGGCAACCAACTGTTGACCCGTGTGCCCTGGAGCCGTAGCGCCAGAAATCGCCGGTTCACCGCTTCCATGCCACCGAGCCGTTCAATCAGCAGATTGGTGGCGGTGTTGTCGCTTACGGTGATCATCTCCCGTGCGGCCATATAGAGGGGAAAGCGGCGACCTGGTGGTTCAGCACCCATCCAGCCGGAGCCACCCCCCACCAGGTGGGGTTGCAGTTGCAGGGTTTCATCCCAGCGGAGTTCCCCCTGGCCTCGTGCCAGCAGGGTGAGCAGGAGAACCGGGGTTTTGATGGCGCTGGCCGCGGCCGTGGCGCGGTCAGGATTCAAGCTGGCGTGCTGGCCGTCCTCCAGAACCGCCACATAGGCCCCCGCCAACAGATCCGGCTGGGCCGCAGCCAGCGCCTGGAAACGCTCCTCCAGGCCATGGAGTCTGGCGCCAGACCCCAGGCTGGTGGCGATCCAGCCCACCAGCCCGGCTTCGGAGCCGTGATTGTTGGCGCTGGCGTCCTGCTCTGCCGTGTCATGGGTGGTGACGGCGTTGCCAGTAGGTGGGCGATAGCGGTGCAGGAGGGTTCCCGTGAGGACCGCCACGCCGACACCCGTCACCACGAGCCGCAAGAGCAGCCGCAGGGTGTGTACCCAGGATGCCGAGCGCCGCTGCTGTTGCCGTGTGTCATGCCGTTGTGGGGACGATCTGGGCATGGGCGCTCCTGGTCAGGATTCCGGCTGTGAACTTGTCTTGGGGCCGTGGCGTGCTGCCCAGCGCAGTTGACGCACCATCCCACGCAGAAGGGCCAACTCCCCTTGGCTGGGCTCGGCACGGCGAAGGAGTCCTTCCAGCTTAGCCATGCGGGCCACGGCGGTATGGGGCCGGAGAAAGCCCGTCTCCAGCAGCAGCGCCCCGGTATCCTCCAACATGTCCGCCAAGGGACCCGCGCCACAGGGAGAGGGACCATGACGGGGCTGTGGACTTGTAATCCCACGGGCTGCCCCACCGGCTGCCAGCACCACCGCCATGGCATGGGAAAGATTCATGGAGCTGTAGGCGGGGGCTGTGGCAATGCGAATCAGGCGTCCTGCCCGCCGCAGCTCGGCATTGTGCAGGCCATGGTCTTCCCGACCGCACACCAGGGCAGCGGGCAGGGGGTGGGGCTGGAGGAGCCAGGGCATCACCTGCTCCGGCGGAGCCGTGGGCAAGGGCTCCGGGGCGGTGCGGGCTGAACAGGCCGCCACACGGCCACAGTCCTGCAATGCAGCGTCCAGGGTGGGAAAAACGGGGGCGTTGCGCAAGGTGTCCTGAGCATGAACAGCCATGCACAGAGCCTGGGGATCGCGGGGATCACACCGTGGCGCCACCAACCGCAACTGCTGCACCGCGAAGTTGGCGCAGAGCCGGGCCACCGCCCCCAGGTTGAGGGGGCCTGCCGTTGCCACCAGCACCACCACCAGCGGAGGCGGGGCACTCACGACGCCGCTGGTGGCGGTTGGGTTTCCAGGTGGTGGAGATGGCTGATCAGGTCGGCCATGGCCTGGGGTTCCAGTTCGAACTTGGGCATGGGGGGTGTTTGGCCGCTCACCACCTGCCGCACCAACTGGACATCGTTTTTACGATCCGCCACCCCATGGAGATCGGGGCCCACCAGCCCTTGAGCCGCCAACCCGTGGCAGCCGGCGCAGTTGATGCGAAACAGCCGCCCCCCCTGCCCTGGATCACCATCCAATGCCAACACGGCCTGGGTGTAAGGATCCACAACGGCGGCTTGATACAGGGCAAACGCCAGAACGGCGCAGGCTGTGGCGGCCAGGGTGGCCAGAGCCGCGATGAAGGTGCGGGGTCGTCTCTCAAGCGCGGCAGGATTGGCCAAGGCCGCCGGGGTTAACGGATCCGGCTGAGCCTGCCGGTGGTCACTGCTGGCAGAAGAGGACAAGATGCCCACCGTGCAAACATCCTTAGTGTGGACCGCCAGGGCATGGTTGTGGCTCCGGGCGACGCCACTGGGCAACCAGCTTACGGGAGCCGCAACTGGCTGAGATCCAGGGTCACCAGCTTGTCCCAGTTCCCGCCTTCAAACAGGACGGCAGCGCGACGATCGCTGATGCGCTGCACAATTCCGGTGTAGCCGCGGTAGATGGAACAGGAGTCCTGAACCGTAACCGAAGAGCCCGGCAGGATGGGGGGCGCTGGATCCTGGCTGGAGGAAGGGGAAGGCACAGCCGCTGGCGATGGGGAGTTCCCATCATGGCGCAAGGCGGGAGTTGCAAGGTGGCGGGGAAGCAAGAGTTGCGATCTCCTGAAGGCGTCCATCGGCAAAGCGGAGGATCGTCTTGGCCCGCGCTGCCACCTCCTGCTCGTGGGTCACCAGAATAACGGTCATCCCCGCCTGGTGCAGCTCACCGAACAGGTCCATCACCTCGTGGCTGGTGGTGGAATCCAGGGCGCCGGTAGGTTCATCCGCCAACAGCAGGACAGGGCGGTTGATGATGGCCCGGGCAATGGCCACCCGTTGTTGCTGACCCCCACTCAACTGGTTGGGGGGGTTGTGGAGCCGCTGGCCCAGACCCACCCGCACCAGGGCCGCCTCAGCCCGCTGCCGCTGCAGGGGGCGGGCCACACCGGCATAGGCCATGGGCAACATGACGTTTTCCAGGGCGGTCAGCTCCCGCAAGAGGTAGAACTGCTGGAAGACAAAGCCCAGCTTCCGGTTGCGCAGCTCCGCCAGTTGATCGTCATTGAGGCCACCGGTGGGGCAATTGTCCAGCCAATACTCCCCACTGGTGGGCCGGTCCAGACAACCCAGAATATTCATGGCGGTGGATTTGCCACTGCCGCTGGCCCCCATCACCGCCAGATAGTCCCCCTGGGCCACCTTGAGGGAGAGACGATCCACCGCCAACACCCGGTTATGGCCTGCCCCATAGGACTTGCTCACCTCCTTCAGTTGGGCCACGGTACAAGTCATGGGGTGTTTTGCAGGGCGACGGCCAGGATCTGTTGCAACATGGGGGTGCCCGCCACGGTTTGATCCGCCAGGCTGAAGAGGGGACGGGATAGGATCCCTCCCACCGCCGTCACGGCTACACAGAACACCAGGGCCAGGCGCAGGGGAGGGAGACCAGCCAGGTTCCAGCGAATGGCGGGATAACTTTTCACCACAGGGGAAGCGTCCTGGGGCTCCTTCACCACCATGTTTTTGATGACGCCGATGTAGTAGTAGATGGAGATCACCGATGTCACCAGGCCCACAATCACCATGGTGTATTGCCCGCTGCCCCAGCCCGCCACAAACAAATAGATCTTCCCGAAAAACCCCAGCATGGGGGGAATGCCACCCAGGGACAGCAGGCAGAGGCTCAGCCCCAGGGTAATGAGGGGGTCCTTCTGGTACAGGCCGGCGTAGTCGCTGATGCGGTCACTACCGGTTCTCAGGGAGAAGAGGATTACACAGGCAAAGGCCCCCAGGTTCATGAAGAGATAGGTGGCCAGATAGAGCACCGCCGCCGCGTAGCCCTCGGCGGTGCCACACACCAGGCCAATCATCACGAAGCCGGCTTGGGCAATGGAGCTGTAGGCCAGCATCCGCTTCATGGAGGTCTGGGCCAGGGCCACCACGTTTCCCAGAACCATGCTCAGGATGGCCAACACGGTGAACAGCAGCTCCCATTGGGCGCTCAGGCTGCTGAAACAGCTCACCAACAGCCGCAGCGCCAGGGCAAAACCGGCGGTTTTGGAGCCCACCGAAAGGAAGGCCACAACGGGGGTGGGGCTGCCCTCGTACACGTCGGGGGTCCACTGGTGGAACGGCACCGCCGCGATTTTGAACCCCACCGTGGCCAGCACGAAGATCAGCGCCAAGGTGGCCACCGGTGTCTGGCTGGATTGCACCGCCAGACCCACCGCCTCCAGGCTGGTGTCTCCACCGGTGAGGCCATAGAGCAGGGAGGCGCCGTAGAGAAACACCGCCGCCGCCGCCGAGCCCACCAGCAGGTACTTGAGGGCTGCCTCTCCGGAGCGGGCATCCCGCTTCATGTAGCCGGAAAGGATATAGCTGGCGATGGAGAGGGTTTCCAGCGCGATGAACACCGTCACCAGATCCGTGGCGCCACAGAGGAGCATGGCCCCCAGGGTTGCAGCCATAAGGATGGTGGCGTATTCCCCCAGCGGTGTGCCGCTGCGCTCCACGTAGCGCCAGGACATCCACAGGGAGAGCAGGGTGGAGCCCACCACGATGGCGCGGAGGGCAATGGAGAGGTTATCGGCGACAAAGGCGCCAAGAAACGCCGGTTCCGCCAGGCCGTTCCATTGACGGGCCAACAGCGCCAGGGTGACGACGAGGCCCCCGCTGGTCAAAGGTGGAACCCAGCGGGCGGCAGGGCGCTCGCCGGCCAGATCCACCAAAAGGCACAGCACCATGGTCAACAGCACTGCCCCTTCCGGCAACACCGCGGCGGCATGAAGGTCAAGGCCGCTGGCGATTCCCTGCATGGAGTGACGGCTGGATGGATGATGTTCAAACTCTATCCACTCAACATCCCCTTCTTGGGCTCCCATTTTCGGCATTCTTGCGCTAAATCCAAGGACGCTCCCCCTCCACTGTCCACTGCTGCCCCCTGCCGTGTCCAAGACCCTCGTCATCGTTGAGAGCCCCACCAAGGCCAAAACCATCAGGGGCTTCCTGCCCCGTGGCTTTCAGGTGACCGCCTCCATGGGCCATGTGCGTGACCTGCCCAACAACGCCAGTGAGGTCCCCGCAAGTCATAAGGGGGATACCTGGGCCAAGCTGGGGGTCAATACGACGGATCAATTCCAGCGCCTCTACGTGGTGCCCAAAGAGAAAAAGAAAGTGGTGAAGGAGTTGAAGGCTGCCCTGGAAACCGCCGACCGGCTGCTCTTGGCCACGGATGAAGATCGGGAAGGGGAATCCATCAGTTGGCATCTGCTGGAGTTGCTCAAGCCCAGGATTCCGGTGAAGCGCCTGGTGTTCCACGAGATCACCCAGGAGGCCATTGACCGAGCCCTGGCCCACCCCCGTGAGCTGGACCAGAACCTGGTGCAGGCCCAGGAAGTGCGCCGTGTGCTGGATCGCCTGGTGGGCTATACCCTCTCGCCCCTGTTGTGGAAAAAGGTGGCCTACGGCCTCTCCGCCGGACGGGTGCAATCTGTGGCGGTGCGCCTGCTGGTGCAACGGGAGCGCTCCCGCCTGGCCTTCCGTTCCGGTTCCTACTGGGACTTGAAGGCCAAACTGGAGCATCAGCACCAGGTTTTTGAAGCGCGGCTCACCCATGTAGCCGGTACACGGGTCGCCACAGGGGCGGACTTCGACCAGAACACCGGCGCCATCAAAACGGGGCTGACGGTGCGGCTTCTGGAGAAGCAGGAGGCACAGGCCCTCAAAGAGGTGGCCGCTCGCAAGCCCTGGGGGGTGACCCAGGTGCAGGCCAAGCCCACCACCCGCCGCCCGGTGGCCCCCTTTACCACCAGCACCCTGCAACAGGACGCCAATCGCAAGCTGCGCCTCCCGGCCCGCCAGACCATGCGAACGGCCCAGAGCCTTTACGAGAACGGCTTCATCACCTACATGCGTACGGACTCGGTTCATCTCTCGGACCAGGCCATTACTGCAGCCCGCCACTGCGTAGAAGAGAAATTCGGTGCCGACTACCTTTCCCCAAAGCCCCGCCAGTACACCACCAAGAGCCGCAACTCCCAGGAAGCCCATGAGGCCATCCGCCCTGCGGGGGAACGGTTCCGCACGCCCCAGGACACAGGCCTCAGCGGCGTGGAGCGGTCCCTCTACGAGTTGATCTGGATGCGCACCGTAGCCTGCCAGATGGCAGACGCCAAGCTCACCCTGTTGACGGTGCAACTGGAGGTGGGGGAGGCCCGCTTCCGGGCAACGGGAAAACGCATTGATTTTGCCGGGTTCTTCCGCGCCTACGTGGAAGGGAGTGATGATCCGGGCGCCGCCCTTGAAACCAAAGAGGTGCTGCTTCCAGCCCTGAAGGAAGGGGATCTGCCCACCTGCCGGGCCGTGGAGGCCCTGGATCATCAAACCCAGCCGCCAGCCCGTTTCTCCGAAGCTGCCCTGGTGCAACGGCTGGAGGCGGAAGGCATCGGCCGCCCCAGCACCTATGCGGCCATCATCGGCACCATCTGTGACCGGGGCTATGTCCAGTTGGTGGCCAATGCCCTGATCCCCACGTTCACGGCCTTCGCGGTGACGGCCCTGCTGGAGGAGCACTTCCCCGACCTGGTGGATCCCGGATTCACGGCCCGCATGGAGGGAACCCTTGACAAAATCTCCCAGGGTCAGGTGCAGTGGCTCCCCTACCTGAAGCGGTTCTACTGCGGCGAGAAGGGGCTGGAAGCGGAAGTGGCCCATCAGGAGCAATCCATTGATTCCGCCACCTTCCGCACCGTGGCGCTTGAGCAGTTGCCCTGCGTGGTGCGCATCGGCAAGTTTGGCGCCTATCTGGAGGCCGACCATGACGGCCAGAGCGTCAAGGCCAACCTGCCCCCTGACATGATGCCCGCGGACCTGAGTCCCGAGCGGGTTCAGGAGCTCTGTCAAAACAAGCTGGCCGGCCCGGAAGCCTTGGGTGTAGACCCTGAGACTGGTGAGTCCATTTACCTTCTGAACGGTCAATATGGCCCCTATGTGCAACGGGGAGAAGTCACCGATGACCAGCCCAAACCCAGGCGGTCCTCCCTACCCCCCGGCATTCAGCCCGAGAACGTCACCATTGGGGATGCCCTGGACCTGTTGCGTCTGCCCCGCCTGCTGGGGGACCACCCGCAAGGGGGACGGGTGGAGGCCGGCCTGGGACGCTTTGGCCCCTATGTGGTCTGGAACAAGGGGAAAGGGGAACGGGAGTACCGATCCATCAAGGGGGACGACCAGGTGCTGACCATCACCGTGGAGCGGGCTTTGGAGTTGCTGGCCATGCCCAAGCCGGGGCGGGGCAGGCGGTCCCCGTTACGGGAGTTGGGACCCCACCCTGACGACGGAGAGCAGGTGGCTGTCTTTGCCGGACCCTACGGGCAGTACGTGAAGCACGGCAAGCTCAACTGCTCCCTGCCGGAGGGCAAGACTGCTCAAGACGTGACCATGGAGGAGGCCGTCGGGCTGCTGGCGGCCAAGGCCGAGGCCCAAGGCATGGGCAAGGCCGCCGGGGCCGCCACAACCGGGAAGACCACCAGAAAGCGGGTCGCCAAAACCACGAAGAAGGCCACGACAGGGACCAAAACGGCAGCCACCACCAGCAAGACGAGCCGGGCCACCCGGGCGCGGCGTGCCGCCAACCCGTCGGCCCCATGATCAGCCGCCAATTCCCTGTGCGTCTTGGACCCGTTGTCTGGCTGCTGGGGTTGCTGTGCGTCGGCTGCTCCGGCACGCCTTTTGGGGAACAATTGACCGAGCGGCTGTCCGAGCCTGATGATCCTGTGGAGGAGACCGCCGTTCCCGATGTGGCGGCAGGCAACATCCCCACAGGGGAGCCATTGATGGAGCAGTCATCCGAGGCTGGTGATCCCGTGGAAGAAACTTCCCCCGCAAATCCGGCAGCCACCACTACGCCCGTGGGTGATCCCCCCATCACAACCCAAGCCCCCCCTCCCCTGAATCCAACCCCCTACCGTCTACTGCTACGCCTGCCTGCGGCGGATCCGGCTGCCCCGGCTGAGGCCGTGACCCAGGCGCTGCGGGCGGCGGGCATTCTGTTCGAGGTGGAAACCATCGAGCGGCTGCCCAACGAGCCCACGCCCCTGGCCCCGTCCCCATGACCTGGTCGCCCCCGTCGCTCCGGAGTCCACGCCTCAAATGGTCCGAGGCGCGCCGCATCACCGATACCGCCTATCTGGCGGCAGCCACAGGCCTGCTGTTTATCGCCCTCTACTACCTCCCTGTGGGAGGCCCCCTCCTTCGCTTGGCCCTGCCCTTGCCTCTGGCCCTGCTCCAGGTGCGCCATGGCGGCCGTAGCGGCTTGATGGGGGCCGGTGTGGCCGTCCTGCTGCTCAGTGTACTTATGGGCCCCATCCGTGGCCCCCTGGTGTTGTTCCCCTATGGCTGCTTGGGAATCTGGCTGGGATGGTGCTGGAACCGGGGATTGGGCTGGGGCGTGAGCTGGAGCGTGGGGGCCCTGGTGGGCAGCCTCGGCTTCGTGATACGAATCGCGGTGCTCTCCCTATTGCTGGGGAACAATCTTTGGGTGGTGATCACCAACGCCGCTGTCCAGATGCTGGGCTGGCTCCTGACCCCTCTGGAGACCGTTCTGGGGCTTCCGCTGGCCCCCACCGTCCCCCAGGTGCAAGCCATGGCCGTGGTGTTGATCCTGCTGCAGAACACCGTCTATACCCTCACCCTCCACATGGTGTCCTATTGGATCTTCCCCCGCCTGCGCAGTGCCGTCAGCGACCCTCCTGATCTGTTGCGTCCCCTGGTGGCCCTTGATCCGTTATGACGTCTCGCCCACAGGCTGTTCTTCGGGAGGTTTTTGGCCACCAGGCCTTCCGCCCCGGCCAGGCGGCAGTCATTGAGGCCATTCTGGACAACCGCCATGTGCTGGCGGTGATGCCTACAGGCGCCGGTAAATCCCTGTGTTTTCAAGTGCCGGCCCTGGTGCGGGGCGGGCTGACGGTGGTGGTCTCTCCCCTGGTGGCCCTGATGCAAGACCAGGTGGCGGCCCTGCGCCTCTGTGGCGTGGCGGCGGACAGCATCAACTCCGGCAAGAGGCGGGCAGAGAACGTGGCCACATGGCGGCGCGTGGTTGCCGGTGAGATCCGGCTGCTCTACATGGCGCCGGAACGGCTCATGACGGAGCCCATGCTGGCCGCCCTCGCCAAGTTGCCTCTCACCCTGCTGGCCATTGACGAGGCCCACTGCATTTCCCAGTGGGGTCATGGCTTTCGGCCGGAGTATGCGGATCTCTGTCGTCTCCATGACGTCTTCCCCCGGGTGCCCATCCTGGCCCTGACAGCCACTGCCGACGCCGTTACCCGGGACGACATTGCCCAGCAGTTGCTGCGGGGGCGGATGGAGCGGGTGGTGCAGGGGTTTGATCGACCCAACATCCACCTCTCCGTGCAGATGAAGCGGAACTGGAAACGGCAACTGCTGGACATCCTGGCCCGCTACCCGAACGAGAGCGGCATTGTGTACTGCCTCTCCCGCAAGAAAACAGAAGCGGTGGCTGCGTTGCTACAGCAGGAGGGCCTCCACGCTCTCCCCTATCACGCGGCCATGGGTCAAACGGCCCGCGAGGCCCATCAAAACACCTTCATCACGGATCAGGCGGTGATCATGGTGGCCACCATCGCCTTCGGAATGGGCATCGACAAGGCCGACGTGCGCTTTGTGGTGCATACGGATCTGCCCGGCACCATGGAGGCCTACTACCAGGAGATTGGCCGGGCCGGGCGGGATGGCGCCGCCGCCGCGGCCCACATGCTCTACGGCCTGGGGGATCTGCGCATGAGGCGTCAGTTCATTGAAGACGAAGCCTCCAGCCCGGAGCGCAAACGCCAGGAACACAAGCGGCTGGATGCCCTGCTGGGCTACTGCGAGTCCCCATCCTGCCGCCGGATGTCGTTGCTGGCGTATTTCGGGGAGGAAAGCGAACCCTGCGGCAATTGCGACATTTGCCACCATCCGGCTCCCTGCCTGGATGGCACGGACGCAGCCCGTCAGGTGCTGGAAGCTGTCCACCAATCCGGGCAACGCTATGGGGCGGCCCACGTGGTTGATATTGTCTATGGCTCCCTGACGGAGAAAGTGCGCCGGGCTGGTCACGAACGCCTGGAGAGCTTTGGCGTGGGGAAAGGACGGGGCAAAAACCAGTGGCGTTCCCTCGTTCGCCAGATGGTGGCCACTGGCCTGCTCAAGCTGGATATTGGCGGCTACGGCGGCCTGAGGATCACCCCCAAGGGCCGTGGGTTGCAAGGGGGCGAGGAAACGTTCTTTTATCGGGAGGACGTTGTGGCTCCATCCCCCCCATCCCCTGAACCATCCACCAACGGCCGCAGGACCCAAGCCAGCCGGAGTGCCCCGGCAGAGGGACCTCTCAGTGATGAGCAGGGGGATCTTCTCGCCAGACTGAAAGCCTTACGGCTGCACTTGGCCCAGCAGCGCGGCGTGCCGGCCTACATTATCTTTCCCGACCGCACCCTCCTTGACATGGCCCGCCGCTGTCCGCGCACGAAGGAGGAGTTTGCCCAGGTGAGCGGCGTCGGAACTGTAAAATTGAGGGATTTTGCTGAACCGTTCCTGGCGGCAATTGCGGCAAAAGCGCCTCCTTCTTCCGACCTTCAGCCGTGACCGCCATGCGCCGCCTTGTGTCGTCCATTTTTGATGACCGCCACTTCCTTGATCTCCTGGGCCGCTTTGAACGGATGCTGGCCCGGGTCCTGGCCGTGGCATTGGGTGTGGTCATTGTGGTGGCCACAGTTCATCTGCTGGTCCACATGGCCCAGGTCGTCCATCGCACAGAGGACAACCTGATGGGGAACGGGCTTATTCCCCTCCTGGGGGAGTTGCTCACCCTCCTCATTGCCATTGAGGTGCTGGAAAACATTACCGCCTATCTGCGGCGCCACACCATCCAGTTGGAATTGGTTCTGGCCACGGCCCTGACGGCCCTGGCCCGCAAGGTGATTGTCCTCAAGCCCGACATCGAGGATCCGGCCCCTCTGATTGTGGCGCTGGGCGCCGCCATCGTGTTCCTCTCGGCAGGGTACTGGATGGTGCGCAAGGCCCATGATCAGACCACCAAACCCCATGGTGGTCCCAACGATCACCACTGATCAGCCAAGGATTCCATGTCGGGTCAATGAGTTTAGTAGTAAGCCCCACTGCGTCGCTGATGGACAGCCGTCCGGCCTTGTTCATCCAGTAGGGCTCCATGCTCCACATGGCCGTAGACAAGCCAGTGGTCACCGCACTCCATGCGTTGACACACCTGCACCTCCAGCCAGGCCAGGGCCTCCTGCAGCAGGGGCTGGCCATGGGGGCTCTCCGTCACCTCCAGGCCTGCAAAACGGTCGGCGCCGGGGGGAAAGGGTTGCAGGAAGTGTTTCATGAGACCCTTTTCCCGGCCTGCGGCCAGCACGTTGAGGGCGAAGTGGTTGCCGTTGTGCAGCAACTGCTCCACGGCTCGATCCTTGGCCACCGCCACCGTGATGCCCGGCGGGGTGAAGCTGGCCTGGGACACCCAACTGGCCACCATGGCTCCACCCAGGTCGCCACGGCGGGCTGTGAGCACACAGAGGGAACCCAGCACCCGACCCAGGGCCTGGAGGGACGGCGCACTGCTGCTGTCCTTGAGGCCACCGGCGGCGCGCCGTTGCTGTTGTCGCTGTTGCCGGTGCAGAGTTTGGCCCAGATCCGTGCCGATTTCCTCGCAGCGCTTCAAGGCGGCGGCATCGGGTGAGAAGCGCACCCTCAAGGTGGGGAAGGCAAAGGGAAATCCACAGTCCCGCAACTTTTTTTCCAACAGGTCGATGGCCTCCCCACTCCAGCCGTAGCTGCCGAACACCCCCACCGGTGTAGTCCGTTCCGCTTCCGCCAACACCGTTCCCAATGCCGCCATGATGGGCGTGGGGGCATGACCCCCCAGGGTGGGGGAGCCGATCAGCAACGCCTGACTGCTGTGAATGGCCTGGCGCAGGTCTTCCGCGCCGCTGAACTCGCAGTTCACACTTTGCACCCGCACCCCTGCCTTGGCGATGCCTTGCCCCAGGGCCGAGGCCATGGCGGCAGTGTTGCCGTAGGCACTGGCAAACAGCAGGGCCACGCTCAGGGAGGAGTGGTGCTGTCCCTCGCCCCAGCGGCGATAGTCGTTGAACAGGCGGCGCCAGCTTTGGCTGATCATGGGTCCATGACCCGGGGCCAGGGCCTGGATCGTTAAATCCTCCAGACGATCCACCACGTTGTCCACCTGCTGGGCCATAGGGGCCATCAGACAGTCGTAGTAGAAGCGACGGTCTTCTTCATGGAGTCCGCCGTGGGATTCTTCCAATTCCTCCGTACAAACGTGGGCCCCAAAAAATTTGCCGCTGAAGAGAATCCCGTCCCGATCTTCATGGGCCAGCAGCCCGCCGGGCCAGCGGGGCGTGGGTGCTGGACATAACCGCAGATGCCAGTGGTCATCCGGCTTGCCCACTGGCATCTGCACCTCCCCACGGACCATCTGCAACGGCGGCACAGGGGGCGCCGGGCTGGGGTCTGCCGATGGGGTGGTTGATCCTGGACGGGAGGGCGGACTCCAGAGCTCTTGCAGCAGCTTGACGCCAGCGCTGGAGGCCAGCAGACGCAGGCGAGGATAGGCCATGGCCATGGAGCGCAGCAAACCCACCCGGTTGGGATTCACGTGGCCCACCACCACTGCAATGGGGTGATCCGGAGGGCAGTGCTGTTTCAGCGCCTCAAGAAAGGGCTCACGGAACGACTCCCCAGGGGGATGGATCAACGTGGCCTCGGGGCCGGGAATGAAGAAGCTGTTGGTGCTGGTGCCCCGCTCCAGGCCGTACTCCACCTCAAAGCGCAGCCGCTCCGGGCTGAGGCCCCGCAGGCAGAGCAACGAATCTGCAACAGACAGGGTGACGACGCGACGCATGGCGTTCCCGGGCGATGTGGTGAATGGATTCAGTTCAGTAATGATTGCCCACCTTGCGGTGATGGACTGCGGTTTGCCCGTCCTGATCCGCCACCCGACCGCTTTCCACCTCTGCATAGATGATCCAGTGGTCACCCGCCTCCAGCCGCTGGCGCACGCAACACCCCAGGAAGGCCAGAGCATCGGCCAGCACCGGCCCACCCGGCGCGGCCTTGGGCAGGGTGTTCACCCCTGCAAAGCGGTCCGCACCGGGAGGGAAGCGCTTGAGGAAGTGGCGCAGCAACGGCTGATGGTTGTCCTGGGAGAGGATATTGAGCACAAACCGGTCCCCCACCTGGAGCAAGGCCTCAATGGCGCGATCACGGGCCACCGCAATGGTGATGCCCGGTGGCGTAAAGCTGGCCTGGGCCACCCAACTGGCCACCATGGCGCTACTGCGCCCCTCTTGGGCAGCGGTCACCACGTAGAGCCCTCCGCTGATGCGGCCCAGGGCTTTGTCCAGGGAGGCATCCAGGGATTTCATGGCCTGGATGGTCCGATCCCGCATCAGCAACTGACCCAGATCGGTACCGGCTTCTTCACAGCGCTGGTAGGTGACTTCCGTCGGCGTCTCGCGAATCCGCAGGGGCGCGAAGGCGGGCCGTGTGCCCAACTGCCGCAACTGGGCCACCATGGTGTCGATGGGTTCATCGTCACCGCCGTAGGCGTCGTAGACGGCCACCAACTGCTTGCTGTGGAGCGCTGCCAGCATGGTGCCGATGCTCTGCTGCAAGTCCCCGTCGGCAGCGGTTGGGGGCGTGGGCAGCACCACCGCCTGAGCCTCCCCGATCAGGGCGGTGAGTTCATGGGGATCAGTGCCCCGCAGATCCACGAGCTGCACCTGGGCAGAGGTCTTGCTGATGCCGTGGGCAACGGCCCGGCTGAGGGGATCACAGAAGCCGTACTGGCTGATCCCGCAAACAGCTACGTAGGCATGGCCACGGCTGCGCTGCTGGCTCCAACTGCGGTAATCTTCAACCCAACGGGTCAGGTGGTGCTCCAGCAGGGGACCATGGCCTGTGGCAATCGTCTTGACGGAAGGCAAGGCGCCCATGCGTTTGATGGCCTGCAGTACGGAGCGGGCATTGGGTCCCATCAAGCAGTCGTAGTAGAAGCGGAAGTCCGGGGCAATCGCTTCGGGATCATGATCCAGGCCGTCGTCACTACAGAAGTGGAGACCAAAGGCGTCACAGGTGTACAGCACCCCGGTGCCGTGGTCATAGGTAAAGATGGTGTCGGGCCAGTGCAGGTTGGGGGCCGAGAGAAACTCCAGTTGGTGGTTGATGCCGCTGTCCAGATTGATCCCCAGCTCCAACCGGTTCCCGCTCTTGACGGCTCGGCTGCGGAAGGGACGATGCAACAGGTCCTTGAGAAATTGTATGGCTACCCTGGAGGCCACAATCTCCAGGTCCGGGTTCAACTCCAGCAGGTCCCCGATGAGCCCGCTATGGTCCGGTTCGGTATGGGAGACCACCAGCACGTCAATTTGTGGAGGCTCCACCAGCTTTTGCAGGGCCGGGATCCAACTGTCACGGAACTTGGCATGGCTGGTATCCACCAGTGCAGTGCGCTCCCCATGGATAAGAAAGCTGTTGTAGGTGGTGCCGTTGCGCAGGCCGAACTCGATATCAAAGCGATCACGGTTCCAATCCAGGGAGCGGATGGCCAGGGAGTCTGCGGCCATGGGGAACTGTTGCAGACTGAGGCGTCCTGGAGAAGAGGATGGACCCATGGGATTGCCAAGGAAGTGATACAGGTTAGAAAATTTCCGACGCCCTCTGCAAAATCCATGACGGTCTCTTCCTCGGCCAGGGCAGCACCAGAGGTGAGCCAGCGCTCCTTGTGGTGCAGACCGGACAGCCTGGTGCCCGTGTCAGGACATTGAAGGTCTTCTCCCACAGCTTTTGCAGCGGGCTGGCGGCGAGATTAAACGGAGTCTTCCTTGATTATATGGGGGAGATTGTGCAATTTGAGGAGTAGATTGAGAAGATCAATTTGAATAAATCAGACCCACAACGCTAAGGCATCTCTGAATAAGTCGAAGTCGTCCACTTGTCCATCTGTCCTTACCGCGCCGTGGCTTCCATCATCGGCTCCATCACCGTATTTGCCGCTGGCACTCCACACCGAGCCATTCAATTTCCCGCAACCCCGTGGTGCTGGTGACGTTGATCTCGCTCAGCTATGGACCAATCCACAGCACAGACTGGTGGCCGCAGCCAGCGCTATGGAGAGGGGCGCTAGTGAGTGACGAGGGAATATCCTCAGAGCAAGGTAGAGAAGCGCAGCTTGAGGGAGTAATCCGTTGGAGTCGAGGGAGAGGCGTGTTCCTGTCGTTCCGCTTCGACGGAGAATTTCCAGGGATCAGCCTCCAGTTGTTCCGTGTAGGGCGCCAAGGACCACAGCAGGCCGTAATTCCTGCTGGTGGGGGTGAAGGCCATTGCCACGGCAGGGGTCAGGGTGAGACGGTCGTTATGGACCGGGAAGCCGTAGGACAGTTCTGCTGCAAACTGCTGCCTGCTACTGACGTTGCCGTCCATCTGC
>JAJDVL010000033.1 GCA_022826155.1 Prochlorococcaceae cyanobacterium jk18x22bins.40
CTCCCTACACAGAACAACTGGAGACTGATCCCTGGCAATTCTCCATCGAAGCGGAACGTCAGGAGCAGAACACCGCCACCTCGCCGGTGGAACATTCCCTCAAGCTGCGCTTCTCCCTGCCCTATCGCTGATCGCGGCGGCGGAGACGGACGGCCTTCCCTCCTCCCATGGCCCTACGGCAACCGCTGTTCCCTGACCAGAGTCAGAGGTGCTTCCGGAAAAAGGCTTCCGTGCGCAGGAGGACATCTTGCTGCACCCCGCCATCACGGAAGCCATGGCCTTCCTCCGGGTAGCAGTGCATCTCCACCATGACCCCCTGCTGGCGGAGGGCGTCGGCCATGCGCTCCGTCTGCTCCGGCAAGACCACCGAATCCTTCAGCCCCTGAAACAGCACCACCGGGCCTTGACCATCCCGGATCCGGTGCAGTGGCGAACGGTCCCGATACCGTTGGTCTGCAGCCGGCCATGGCCCCACCAGGCTCTCCAGATAGCCGCTCTCAAAACGGTGGGTCTCCTGGGTCAGGGCCGCCAGATCCGTGACCCCATAGCGACAGGCCCCCACCCGAAACAGGTTGCTGTTGCAGAGGCACCCCAGGGCGGTGAACCCACCGGCGCTGCCGCCGCTGACGGCCACCCGCTCCGGATCCACCCGACCGTCTGCCGCCAGAGTCCTGGCCCCTGCTGTGCAGTCCTCCACGTCCACAACGCCCCAGGCCCCATCCAGCCGCTGGCGATAGGAGCGGCCAAATCCACTGGAGCCGCCATAGTTGACGTCCAGCACGGCCCAGCCCCGGCTGGTCCAGAACTGGGTCTCCAGGCTGAAGCAGGGGCGCGCCATGGCGGTTGGGCCACCATGACAGCGCACCAACAGGGGCGGCAGGCCCACGGATGCCCCAGGGCGGTACAACCAGCCGTGGGTGCGACGCCCCCCATGGCCAGGGAACCAGAAAGCTTCGGGCGTGCTGACGGGGGTTGCGCCCAGGGGATTGACGCCAGCGGGGGTGTGGCGCCACTGGCCGTCCACCAGGTCCACCTCCAGCAAGCCGCTGGGCTGGCGTGGTCCTGCGGCAAGGGCAACGGCCCGCCCACCGTCAGCCCGCAGGCTGGAGATTTCTGTAAAGGGCAGTTCAAAGTCTTGCCAACGGGGGGTGTTGCCGGAGGACCACCGGAGGGCGCCCAATCCCCAGGACCCATGGCGGCAATAGGCAGCCGCCAGCCCCGTCTCCCCAACAGCCGTGGTGCTCATCCCCGCCACCCATTGGGGCAGCCCGAAATCCGCCTCCATGGGCAACAGGCGCCTCCAAGGGGGGCGTGGGCTGTTCAGGTGGTCCGGGGCCAGATGGTGGAGATTCCAATACCCGCTCCGATCACTGGCCATGACCACCCCCCCGTCGGGCAGCCACTGGGGTTGAAAGACGGATTCCGCCGCGTCCCCATCCCCCGCCAGGCACCGAGGCGCCTCCAGTCCCCCCTCTTCATCCAGTTGGGCCAGCCAGAGGCGGCTGTGCTGCCATGGCATGGCGGGCAGATCCCATTCCAGCCATAACAGGTGACGGCCATCGGGCGAGAGGCTGGGGCTGCTGCAGAAGTCCGCCGCGGCCCGCAGGGGCCGGCTGGCGCCCGTGTCAAGACAAACGCGGGTGAGCACGTCCCGGTTGTCCTGCTCCCAAATGCCGATCCAGGACCGGCCCGCCCCATGGAGGCAGCCATCCCCCATGGCCACAACGGCGGGCTGGCAAAGCTGGCGGGGCGGGGTGGGGCCGTGAAGATGCAGGAGCCAGAGGGCAGGACCTGTCCTGGTCTGGTTCACGACAACGGCATGATGTTGCCCAAAGGCCACCGGCGCTCCGCCAAAGCCATGGAGGGAGGTGCGCAGGTTCCAGTCCCCCGGGGTCAGTTCCCGCCGCTGACCATCCGCCTGGGTCATCAAGGTGGTGCGGCCCTGCTCCCAGGGGCGTTGCTCCAGCCAGAACAAACGCCCATCCGCCAGCCATGGTTCTTTCCAGGTGGGCAAGGTTCCAGCCACTGCACTGGCCGGTAGCGGTTGGGTGGGATCCAGCACCATCACGGGACGCCATGTCCCCTTCATTGTCCTTAAGATGGGGTGTAATTGCCCCATTGCAAAGGAGTCTTCCATGGCTGGAGCCAGCTTTGCCAGCCTTGCCCACCGCGCTGCTCGACGGGAAGCCTCGGTGACGGTTGAGAAGCAGGTGGATGGGCCGGCTCCCCTCGCCATCCACCACTTGGGAGACCAGGTGCTGCGTCAACCCGCACGACGGGTCACCAGAGTTGACCACGGCGTCCGCCAACTCTGCCGCGACATGCTGCGCAGCATGTATAGCGCCCAGGGCATTGGTCTGGCGGCCACCCAGGTGGGTGTTCATCAGCAGGTGCTGGTCATTGACCTGGACCCCGAAACCCCCAGTACACCGCCTCTTGTGCTCATCAACCCGGAGATTACAGCCTATGGAGCTTCCGTGGATTCGCGGGAAGAGGGTTGCCTCAGTATTCCCGGGGTCTATCTGAACGTGGTGCGGCCCACGGTCGTGGAGGTCGTGTTCATGGATGAGCTGGGGCGCAAACAGCGCCGCAAGGCGGATGGCCTCCTGGGCCGTTGCATCCAGCATGAAATGGACCACCTCAGCGGGATTCTTTTTGTGGATCGCGTCCAGGACGAGGAAGCCCTGCAACGGGAACTGAATCACCATGGCTTTGTCCCCGGCGCGGTCCATGCCGTCGCCTAGCTTGTGGCCTTTCTTGCAGCCTGTGTCATGCCCATGAAACCGCTTGCGGGGCTGCTGCTGGCCCTTTCCTGTCTGCTGGGCATTGCGGCCACGGGGTCGGTATTCGAGTTGGCCTACGGAGACCCCCAATTGGGGGTAGGCCTCACCACGACCATCCTGGCCATCAGTGCGCCGGGGACGATCCTCACCCTGCTGCTGGCCATGGCCTGGAACAGTCGGCCCTCCTGAGGGCTACACTATCTAGCCTGTTTTGTCTCGGCACCTGTTCTGCATGGCCCAAGTCACTGTTGGAGAAAACGAAAGCATTGAGTCCGCTCTGCGCCGGTTCAAACGCCAAGTGTCGAAGGCGGGTATTTTTGCGGAGTTGAAGCGCCTTCGTCACCATGAAAACCATTTTGAGAAGGCCAAGCGCAAGGCCATGCAGCGCCGCCGTCGCCGTTGAGTGTTGCCCCCCGTTGAGTGTTGTCCCTAAGTCTTCCTTAAGTTTCCATGGGCCATGGGGCCACCCAGTCCGAATCTGCAACAGCCTGGACATAGATCGTCTTCCCGTGCCATGAAGAACGTCTCACTGATCGGCAAGCTGGGCCGCTGGTTTGCAGAAGGCCTTGCCCACTCCTTTGGCGAGCCGGATCAAGAGCACCGCCTTGAGCCTCCTCGTATTGGGGTGCAACCGTTCCATGGCGATCCTCCCCGCCGGGCTCGCGCTTGAATCACCAGCCCCGACCAACCCGGTTGGCTCCATGATGGAGTAAGCTGCCGTCTTACCACCAACGGTTTTGATGGCAAAGAAGTCGATGATTGCCCGCGACGTGAAGCGCCGCAAGCTGGCGCAGCAGTTCCGTACCAAGCGCGAAGCGCTGAAGGCCGCCTTTGTCGCGGCAGAAGATCCCATGGAAAAGCTGGAAATCCACTTCAAGCTGCAGCAGCTTCCCCGCAACAGCGCCCCCAATCGCCAGCGCAACCGCTGCTGGGCCACCGGGAAGCCCCGCGGCGTGATGAGTGATTTCGGGCTGTGCCGGAATCAACTGCGTCAGAAAGCCCACGCCGGTCTGCTGCCAGGCGTCGTCAAATCATCCTGGTGAAAGCTAGGATGGCAAGGTTGGCAAAACAACAAACCACAAATTGAGGAAACAACAAGCGTGCAAGGAGAAAGTCGGTCATTTTCTTTCGATGGACGTGAAGTTCAACTGACCATCAACCGCTTTGCCCCCCAGGCAGGTGGATCAGTGATGCTGGAGTGCAGCGGCACGGCGGTTCTTGTGACAGTGACCCGCTCGGCCGCACGGGAGGGGGTGGACTTTTTGCCCCTCCTCTGCGACTACGAAGAGCGCATGTATGCCGCGGGACGCATTCCCGGCAGCTATCAGCGGCGAGAAGGCCGCCCTCCGGAACGGGCGATTCTCACCTGTCGCTTGATGGATCGTCCCCTGAGGCCTTTGTTCCCCCACTGGCTGCGGGACGACATTCAAGTGGTCGCCACGTGCCAGGCCCTGGATGAACGGATGCCCCCCGACGTGTTGGCGGTCACCGGCGCATCCATGGCCACCCTGCTGGCGCGCCTGCCTTTCGCGGGGCCCATGGCGGCTGTGCGGGTCGGCCTCCTGGGGGACGACTTCATCATCAATCCCAGTTTTCGGGAAATTGAGCGCAGCGACCTGGATCTGGTGGTGGCCGGCACCCCCCATGGGGTGGTGATGGTGGAGGCCGGGGCCAAGCAGCTCCCCGAGCACGACGTGATCGAGGCCATTGATTTTGGCTACGAGGCGGTGCTTGATCTCATCAAGCACCAGCAGGCCATTCTCACGGATCTGGCCATCGCGCCCGTGCCCGTGGAGCCCGAAGCCACCAACGAGGCGGTGCTTGCCTATCTGGAGTCCCAGTGCTCCGACAGCATTCGCGCCGTGCTGGCGGAATTCGACCTCAGCAAGGCGGACCGGGACAACAAGCTGAGCGTCATCAAGTCCCACGTGGCCAGTGGAATCCTCAACCTGGGGGAGGACCACCCCGTGCGCATGGCCGTGGCCAGCAACATCAAGCTTTTCGGCACCAGCTACAAGGCCCTCACCAAAAAGCTGATGCGGGGCCAGATCCTCACCGAGGGCAAGCGGGTGGACGGCCGTTCACTGGACCAGGTGCGCCCCATTGCCTCGGCCGTGGGCATTCTGCCCCGCAAGGTGCATGGGTCAGCGGTGTTTCAGCGGGGTCTCACCCAGGTGCTCTCCACCGCCACCCTGGGCACCCCCAGCGATGCTCAGGAACTGGACGACCTCAATCCGTCCAACGAGAAAACCTATCTGCACCACTACAACTTTCCTCCCTTCTCCGTGGGGGAGACCCGTCCCCTCCGTTCCCCGGGTCGTCGGGAGGTTGGGCACGGCGCTCTGGCAGAGCGGGCGCTGATACCCGTGTTGCCCAATAAAGAGGACTTCCCTTACGTCGTCAGGGTGGTGTCGGAAGTGCTCAGTTCCAACGGCTCCACCTCCATGGCCTCTGTCTGTGGCAGCACCATGGCCTTGATGGATGCCGGGGTGCCCATCAAGGCCCCTGTGAGCGGGACAGCCATGGGCCTGATCAAGGAGGGGAGCGACGTGCGCATCCTCACGGATATCCAGGGCATCGAGGATTTCCTGGGGGACATGGACTTCAAGGTGGCCGGCACGGAGAAAGGCATCACGGCCCTGCAGATGGACATGAAGATCACCGGCCTGCCCATGGCCACCATCAGCGAGGCCATCCAGCAGGCGCAACCTGCCCGGCTGCACATCCTGGCGGAGATGCAGAAAACCATCGACAAGCCACGGGAAGACCTGTCGCCCCATGCCCC
Source organism: Prochlorococcaceae cyanobacterium jk18x22bins.40 (assembly GCA_022826155.1). GTDB lineage: Bacteria > Cyanobacteriota > Cyanobacteriia > PCC-6307 > Cyanobiaceae > Synechococcus_B. Next base: position 5,569 of record JAJDVL010000033.1, read on the forward strand.
GCGCCTGCTCACCTTCCGCATCAGCCCCGAGTTGATCGGCACGGTGATCGGCCCTGGCGGTCGCACCATCAAGGGCATTACGGAGCGCACCAACACCAAAATCGACATCGGCGACGAAGGCCTGGTGACCATCGCCAGCCATGACGGCGCCGCTGCCCGCGAGGCCCGACGCATCATTGACGGTCTGACTCGCAAGGTTCATGAAGGGGAGATGTTCCGAGGAACCGTCACCCGCGTGATTCCCATTGGCGCCTTCGTGGAAATCCTCCCCGGCAAAGAGGGCATGATCCACATCTCCCAACTGTCGGAGACACGGGTGGAGAAAGTGGACGACATTGTCAAAGTGGGGGACAGCGTGACCGTACGGGTTCGGGAAATCGACAACCGTGGCCGCATTAACCTCACCATCCGTGGTGTCCCCCAGGAGAGTTGACCTGGTGGGGAATCAGGGAGCCACTGTCGAGGATTCGGCAGTGGCTCTAACCCCATCTGAACCACCAACCCGGCCACCGGCTTTCAGGTCAATCCGATTTCCCGCTTGGCGTGCTCCAAAATTAGTTGTTCACTCACCAGGATAGTTCAGTCCGCAGGAAAAACGTGCGACCACGCACTGAATCCGGCCTTTCGTCGGCTACATTTGGATTTGAGGAATCCACCGAAGGACCCCGGTTGGTGAGGTTGAGCACGCCCCCCTGCATCGCCAATCCCTCCATGCCAAAGACATCACGGAATTCCAACGTCAAGTCATGACCGATCCACGGATCAAACTTTCCGGTTTCCTGGTCATTGTCGTAGCCTGAAATGACTCGCGTGTGCCAGGCAGCAACCACGTTATCCTGGGCCATGCGCAACGTGGCATGAACACGGTTATGGGGAAAATCACCGGGCTGCACCATGCCGTCAACCTTGGACTCGCTCTCGATGATGTAGTTCCAGTGGATGTCCAGATCAGTGGCCACAGAACCCATGTCCCAATCGGTGTGGCCGCTGAGGCTCAAGCCGGACACCCTTGATTCGCCAGTGTTGACCAGAGGATTCTGAATTTCTATGATCACGTCGTTTTGACGTGCCACCAGGGCTGACGACCCCTGCTGGGCCTCCTGATCAACGATGGACTGGGGAGCAACCCGAGCTGGAACGTCATCAGTCTCAATCTGGAACCAATCCGCAGCAAGGGAGAAGCGTCCCAATTCCATGATTCCGCCGAATCCCCAGGTTGTTGACTGGCTTGGCTCCAGGTCCGGGTTATTGCCACGTATGGTCTTGATCTGGGTTATATCACAGTCCACCGCCGGGTCGGTGTGATTTTTCGTGTCACAGACATAGGGGTGCGTGATCTCATCCGTGGAATGAAGATTACTAAGGGACGGCGGACTCGAAACCCTTTGGAAAGAACCATGTAACGTCAGCCTCTCGTTTGCACGCCAAGCGCTGGCCATGGTCCATGCGTGGGTCGAATCCACATCATCATAATCATCAAGCTGGGCGGCCAGCAGGATCGTCCAGTCAGGAAGTGGTGGGAATTGCACCTCGACAAATCCTGACTTACGGGATCTCTGGCCTTCGTAAGAGATTCCACCAGAGCCAAGTACATCTTCCAAAGGATAGATTTTTCCATCACGATCCCGATGTTTTATAATATCTTTCCTTTCCTGGTTATCGATTTCAAAGCCAACCATCCATTGCAGATTGCCCCCAGGTAACGCGAAGCCTGGACCTTGAAGTGCGGCTTTCACGGCAGTGACATCAACAACCTCATCCCGCTGCATGTCCAATGCCATTCTGTCAACAGCCGCCTGATGGTTGGGGTCGGTTGATCGTGGATTGGTGAGATCATACTCTCCTGCCTCAATGGCCTGAATAGCGAGACTCTCGCTCACAAAAGTATTACCAGTTTCCCGTTCTGTGCGACGATAACGGTTTACAGATAGATCCCAACTGACATTCTCCTGGGCTTTGCCCCGAAGACCAAAAGTCATGTCATGCTCATCATGATCTGTATTCCAGTCACGGTTGCCATGGGACAGGAATCGGTGATAGACAGTCAATGGTCCCTCTTTTGCCCCCGCTGCCTTGAGAAGATCTGCACTGGGGTTGGGAATGGTAAATTGACCCACCGATGGGGCATACCGAAACGCGGTGTCTGCATAGGCCAGCCGTCCATTGATATAAAAAGACGCGGCATCCCCCAGTGGATAATCAAGATTGGCGAAAACATTTTTACTATTGAATCGTTCCGTATTCCAGGCGATATTGCCCCAAGCAAAGCCGCACCCTTCTCCATCAACGCTTGCAGGATTGGATAAAACTCCCGTATAGCCAAGTCCCGTTGAGCAATTGCCCAACGCACGCGCTACCGTGCGGCCTTCCTCACTAAAGAAGACAGTATTGCCGCCAATAGACACATGGGATGTCCCCGCAAAGCTGCCACCTTTGGACCACTTGGGACGGCTGTAGTCCCTGTCGGCGGCGGTGATTTTACCTCTGTGAATGCTGTCAACGCCCACCACCAGATGTCCTCTTCCCACACCACCGCCCCAGAGGAGACTGGCCTGTCCGGGTTGACCGCCTGAGGCCTGGGGGAGCCCCCCCATTGCTGTCACCTCGAATCCATCAAGATCTTCCCGGAGCAGGATATTGATTGCCCCTGCAACGGCGCTGCCGTCATCCATGGCGGCGGCGCCGTTGCGCAGCACTTCGATGCGTTCAACGGTTGACAACGGCACCAGGTCCAGGGAGTGGATGGGGTGGCGGCCGTTGACCAGGATCCGGTATCCCAGCAACAAAGATTGGCGTAGACCAAAACTGTTGGCATCGGCCCGGTCAGAGAGCAACTCATCAAGGGTGATCATGCCGGAGGTCTCGATATCCTTCCTGGTGATCACGGAAACAGACTGCCACCGTTCCAATCCGTGGGTTGTGCCCTCCGTATCAGTGCCTGGCTGAGCCACAACCGGCCCCGCTGCAGTGGCAAGAACCAAGACCGTAGTCAGACAGTCCCTCCAGAACGGTTGAGGCCGGAAGCTCAATCGTCCAGTGTGCTTTGGTGGTGCAATCATTTGACCCTGCAAGACCATGGAAAAGCTTTAGATTACAGGTTACCGGGCCTGCTGCGGCAGTTCCACAGGCTCTACCCCCAAGCGGCTGTTGGCTTCAATGGTGCTGAGCACCTGACGGGCCCGCAGCACCACGGATTGGGGGACTCCCGCCAAGCGAGCCACTTCAATGCCGTAGCTGCGGTCTGCGCCACCCGGGCGCACCTGATGCAGAAACACCAGTCGGTCGTTTTCTTCAACCACAACCACTTGGTGGTTTGCCACGTTGGGCAAACGCCGGGCCAGGTGGTTGAGTTCGTGATAGTGGGTGGCAAAGATGGTGCGGGACCCCAAGCGGGTGGCCAGGTCCTCGGCGACGGCCCAGGCAATGGCCAGTCCGTCGAAGGTGGCGGTTCCCCGTCCAATCTCGTCCAGCAACACCAGGGAGCGATCCGTGGCGTGGTGGAGGATGTTGGCGGTTTCGCTCATCTCCACCATGAAGGTGGACTGCCCTGCCGCCAGGTCGTCCACGGCGCCAACCCGGGAGAAGATCCGGTCACAGAGGCCCAGGTGCGCTTCAGTGGCCGGCACGTAACTGCCCATCTGGGCCAAAAGCTGGAGGAGGCCCGTCTGGCGCAGGTAGCAGCTTTTGCCGCTGGCGTTGGGACCTGTGAGGATGATCAGGTCGGCCCCCCGGGATTGGCCAAGGGCAAGGTCGTTGGCCACAAACGTGCCCTGCACCAGGTTCTGTTCCACCACAGGGTGACGGCCTGCCGTGACGGCCATGGCGCGACTGTCGTCCACGCGGGGACGACAGTAGTTATGGGTGGCCGCCAACTCCGCCAGACCCACCAGGGCATCCAGGGCCGCCACGGCTGCGGCACGGTGGCGGATGGGACCAGCCTGCTCCCCCACCTGCTGACGCAGGCCGCAAAACAGGTCGTACTCCCGCTGGGCCGTGCGGGAGCGCAGAGACAGGATGCGTCCCTCCCGCTCTTTCAGTTCCGGTGTGACGAATCGTTCCTCGTTGGTCAGGGTCTGGCGGCGGATGTAGCGCTCCGGAGCCTGGTGGGACCTGCTTTTGCTAATGCTGATGAAATAGCCGAAGCTGCGGTGCAGGTTCAGGCGCAGGCTGCCGATGCCCGTGGCCTGTCGTTCCCGCTGCTCCAGTTGATTCAGCCAGGCGTGGTCTTCCTCCAACCGTTGGCGCAGCTTGTCCAGAACCTCATCCACCCCGTCCTGGATCAGGCCCCCTTCCGTCAGGGACAGAGGGGGGCTGCTCACCAGCGTCCGGCGCGTTGTCTCCATAAGTGCAACCAGGGCGGGATCCCGGTGGCGCAGGGCTTGCAGATAGGGACCCTGAGCATCACGGAGCAGGCCCGCCAACCGCCCCAGCCGCTCCAGGCCATCCGCCAGGGCCATCAGATCCCGGGCCCCCGCTGTGCCGCTGGCCGAGCGCCCCGCCAAGCGCTCCAGATCCCCCATGGGGCGCAGCACCCGGCGCAGGGCTTGCCGCAGCTCGGGTGTTGCCATGAGGGTGGCAATGGTCTCCTGTCGTTCGGCAATGGCTTGCAGGTCCACCAGGGGCCGTTGCAACCAGCGGCGCAGGCAGCGCCCTCCCATGGCTGTGAGGGTGCGGTCAATGGCCCAGAGCAGGGATCCCTGCCATTGGCCGTCCCGCTGGGTTTCCGTCAACTCCAAATGGCGGTGGGTGTGTTGGTCGATCTGCAGGTGCTGGTCCAGGACATAGGTTCTGGGCATTTCCAGAGGAACGGTCATGCCCCGCTGGGTGTCTTGCAGATAGTGCAGCAATCCGCCGCAGGCGCCCAGGGCCAAGGGAAGGGCATGGAGCCCCAGCCCCCCCAACCCCGCCAACTGGAAACGCTCCTGCAACGCGGTCTCCGCCGCCATGCGCTGGAATGCGCGGCGGGGCACCGTGCCCACCGCCAGACCCGTGGGGCACCAGGGTGGCGGCGCCATGGCTGCGGTCCTCTCCTCGTGGTCCCCACCGTGGGGGAGCAGCAGCTCCGCCACCCGCAGGCGGAGCAACTCCTGGTTCAACTGGCTACTGCTGCGCACCTGGGTAGCCTGGAACTCCCCTGTGGACACGTCCGCTACGGCAAGACCCCAGGCGGGCCCATGGCCGTTGTCACTGGCCAGCACCGCCGCCAGCCAATTGTTGCGCCGGGCGCTCAGCATCCCCTCCTCCAGCACCGTCCCGGGGGTGAGTACCCGGGTGATGTCCCGCCGCAAGAGGCCCTTGGGGTTGCTGGCGGTGGCTTCCAACTGATCACAGACGGCCACGCTGCACCCGTGACGCAGAAGCTGGGTGGCGTAGCGCTCAAGGGCATGATGGGGAATGCCGGCCATGGGCACCCGGCCGACGGTGCGCCCCCCTTCCTTGCCCGTCAGGGTCAACTCCAGCATGGTGGAGGCGGTGACGGCATCCTCGAAGAAGCACTCGTAGAAGTCCCCCAGGCGATACAGGAGCAGGCGCTGAGGATGTTGGCGCTTGAGCTCCACGTAGTGGCGGAGCATGGGCGTCAGGGCCGGGACAGGCACCTGGCTGTGGTGACTCCAGCGGGGAGCCTGGCTCGCGGCCTCCTCACCGACGTCCTGCTGATGCCGCTGCGCAGTGATGGGAGCCTGCCGGGGCCGTGGTGCTGCCGGTTCGGAGCCGGCCCCGGCAGCCGTGGGGCGTGGATCCACTGCGCCGGTTTCAAAGCCGGCGAGGGACAACTGTTGATTGTGCCGGGGCTGTGCTGCATCACCCACCGTCCCCAACTCCCACAAGCTGTTGCGGATCGTAGGCAGAAAACCGCCAGGGGGTGGTTTTCGTGGAAGACTGTTGCGTGGAGTCTCCTATTCCTGCTGCGTACCCATGCAGATTCTCAACGTGTTCACTGTGTTCCTCCTGGTGGTGATGAGCTTTGCCATGGTGGTGGCTGTGCCGGTGCTTTATGCCAGCGGTGAAGACAGCGGTCGCTCCAACCGGCTGATTCTTCTGGGCAGTGCTGTCTGGATCGGCCTGGTGCTGCTGAATTGGGGCATGAGTATCTTTGTGGCCTGACAGGCCCGCAGCCTGACCGTCGTCAGCCTGATAATTCAGGCTGCATTGCCCAGGAGCGCCCCCGCCAGTGACCACGTTTGAAGGCAGCTTTTCTGCTCCGGAGTTGGGCCGCGTCCGCATGGGTCTGGTGGTGGCCCGTTTCAATGACCTCATTACCACCCGGCTGCTCTCCGGCTGCCTGGATTGCCTGAGCCGCCACGGCATGGATACCGGTGAGACCAGTGCCCAACTGGATACGGTGTGGGTGCCAGGGAGCTTTGAAATTCCTGTGGTGGCTCAACACTTGGCCCGCAGTGGCCGTTATCAGGTGATCATTGCCCTGGGGGCCGTGATCCGTGGCGACACGCCCCACTTTGACGTGGTGGTTGCCGAGGTCGCCAAGGGAGTGGCCGGTGTGGCCCGGGACAGCGGCATTCCGGTGATCTTTGGCGTTCTCACCACCGATACCCTGCAGCAAGCCCTGGAGCGGGCTGGCATCAAGAGCAACCTGGGCTGGACCTATGGCCTTGAGGCCCTGGAGATGGCCAGCCTCATGGGAGCGCTGCCTGCCTCCTCGTAACTCCCGTTGCCGCAATCCGTATGCCGTGATCCATTGACAGATGTCCCCTGAATGGTTCATGCTTGGCACCCAGGCAGGGCTTGCCCCAGCCCGCTGCGGATGTAGCTCAGTGGTAGAGCATCTCCTTGCCAAGGAGAGGGTCGAGAGTTCGAGTCTCTTCATCCGCTTCCTTCCCAGGATCGTCACCAGGATCCTTCAGTTTTCTTGTGGGTGGCTTGTGGCTGGAGAAGCATGAGGTGCTGCTTCCCCTCCTCGTGGAAGCCCAGGCGTTGATAGAAGCCCATCCCATGGGTTGTCATGGCATAGACCCGCTCGGCACAGCGCACCGCCGGCGCCGCCAGCAGACGGTCCACTACAGCCCGGCCCGCCCCACGACCTTGCCAATCCTGACGGACCACCACGTCCCAGAGCACAGCCCGATAGATTCCGTCACTGGTGGCGCGCCCCACAGCCACCAGATCCTCCCCGTCCCAGGTGCTCACGATCACGTCCGAGCCCTGGAGACACCGCAGCAGACCGGCAAGGCGCCGCTCCCGGGCCCAGAAGCTGTTGTCCATGAACAGTGTCTGCAGTTGACCCACCGGCAGGGCGTGTCCCTCCAAGGCTTTTTGCAGGGGCATCCGCAACAGGGCGGGGAGCCGGAAGAGCCAGCGGCCGTGGGAGAAGCTGCGCAGCGTGCTGAGGTCCTTGTGCATCGGCGGTCACCGGCCCAGGCAAAGGGATGGCAATGGTAGGATCATTCTTTCAATGAAGGCGGCCTGTTGACAGTTCAGTCCATTGTCACGGAGCCTTTGCCGCTGGAGACGCATGATGCTCAAGTTGCTTCTGGGTGATCCCAACGCCCGCAAGCTAAAACGCTACCAACCCCTCGTGGCTGAGATCAACGGCCTGGAAGAGGAGATGGCAGCCCTCAGTGACCAGGATTTGCAGGAGCGAACCCAGGCATTCCGAGAGCGCTTTGCCGGTGTTCACCAGCCGGAGCAACGCCTTGAGTTGATGGACGAGCTGCTGCCGGAGGCCTTCGCCGTGGTGCGGGAGGCGGGCAAGCGTGTGCTGGACATGCGTCATTTTGACGTGCAGCTCATTGGCGGCATGGTGCTCCATGACGGCCAAATTGCCGAGATGAAAACAGGGGAAGGCAAAACCCTGGTGGCCACACTGCCCGCTTACCTCAATGCTTTGACCGGGCAAGGCGTGCATATCGTCACCGTCAACGACTACCTGGCCCGCCGCGACACGGAGTGGGTGGGTCAGATCCATCGCTTTTTGGGCCTGAGCGTCGGCTTGATCCAGCAGGAGATGAGTCCCAGGGAGCGTCAGCGCAATTACGCCTGTGATATTACCTATGTCACCAACAGCGAGCTGGGCTTTGACTATCTACGGGACAATATGGCCACGGATCTTAAGGATCTAGTGCAGCGGGATTTTCATTATTGCATTATTGATGAAGTGGATTCCATTTTGGTGGATGAAGCCCGTACTCCTCTGATTATCTCCGGTCAAGTGGAGCGTCCTCAGGAGAAATACAAAGAAGCCGCGCACGTTGCGGCCAAGCTGCAGCGGGCTGAAGGGGTGACAAAAGACGGAGTAGATCCTGAAGGCGATTATGAGGTGGACGAGAAGCAGCGCAACGTAATGCTGACGGATCAAGGCTTTGAGAAAGTGGAGAAGCTGTTGCGGGTCAAGGATCTCTTTAATCCGAAAGATCCTTGGGCTCACTATATCAATAATGCTCTCAAAGCTAAAGAATTATTCATTAAGGATGTCAATTATATTGTCCGCGAAGGCCAAGCAGTGATTGTGGATGAATTTACCGGGCGCGTCATGCCGACACGACGGTGGAGCGACGGCCAACACCAGGCCATTGAAGCCAAGGAAAACCTGGAGATCCAGGCGGAAACCCAAACCATGGCCACCATCACCTACCAGAATCTGTTCCTGCTCTATCCCCGTCTTGCCGGCATGACCGGCACCGCCAAGACGGAGGAGACCGAACTGGAGAAAACCTATGACCTGGAAGTAACGGTTGTTCCCACCAATCGTCTCCTGATTCGTGAAGACTTGCCGGATCAGGTGTTCAAGACGGAAGCCGCCAAGTGGCGCGCCGTGGCCGACGAGATTGCCAAGGAACACGAGACGGGGCGACCTGTCCTGGTGGGCACCACCAGTGTGGAAAAATCCGAGTTGATCAGTGGTTTGCTGAGGGAGCGCAGCATTCCCCACAACCTGTTGAATGCCAAGCCGGAAAACGTGGAGCGGGAAGCGGAGATCATCGCCCAGGCGGGTCGCGCCGGCGCTGTGACCATCTCCACCAACATGGCGGGTCGGGGCACGGACATTATTCTTGGAGGCAACACGGACTACATGGCCCGCCTACGGATCCGCGAAGCGTTGCTGCCCCGGCTGGTGAATCCGGAGGATCCTCAACTCATGGGCGGCGAATTGGGCAAGCAGCGGTTGAATCCGGTCCAGGCGGAAGCCCTGCAACGTCAGCGTCAACAGGAGCAATCCCGCCGTTTGGCCAAGTTGTTCCCTTGCCCCCTCAGTCTGGAAGCAGAACAGGAACTCAAGCAACTGAGCGATGCCCTGGCGGACCCTCAGGCTTGGGGAGAGCGCCGCTTGAGCCTCATTACCCTGGATGAGCGCCTCAACGTGGCGGCAGAGAAAGCTCCCGTTCAGGATCCCTTGATTCAAAGACTACGGCAGTTGATGCAGCGCATTCGTGGGGAGTACGGCAAGGTGACGCATCGTGAGCAGGAAGACGTGACCAGTCGCGGCGGTCTCCATGTGATCGGGACGGAGCGTCATGAATCACGGCGCGTGGACAACCAGTTGCGGGGCCGCGCCGGTCGCCAGGGGGATCCGGGGAGCAGCCGCTTCTTCCTCTCTTTGGAGGACAGCTTGTTGCGCATCTTTGGTGGTGATCGGGTGGCCAAGGTGATGGATGCCTTCCGCGTTGATGAGGACATGCCCATTGAATCCGGCTTGCTGACCCGCTCCCTGGAATCTGCCCAAAAGAAAGTGGAAACCTACTACTTTGATATTCGCAAACAAGTGTTTGATTATGACCAAGTGATGAACAACCAGCGGCGTGCCATTTATGCGGAGCGACACCGTGTTTTGGAGGGAGACCAACTGAAACAACAGGTTTTGAGCTATGGAGAGCGCACCATGGAAGACATTGTTGACGCCTATGTTGATCCTGAGCTTCCCCCTGAGGAATGGTCATTGGATCGGCTGACCGGTAAAGTAAAAGAGTTTGTGTACCTGCTCAGTGATCTGCAATCTCAGGATCTCCTGGATCTCAAGGTTGAAGAGCTCAAGGCTTTCCTTTGCGAACAGCTCCGCAGTGCCTACGACATCAAAGAGGCTCAGGTGGATGAAATCCAGCCCAACTTGATGCGGCAGGCTGAGCGCTTCTTTATCCTGCAACAGATTGACACACTTTGGCGTGAGCATTTGCAGAGCATGGATGCCCTGCGAGAGTCGGTCAATCTACGGGGATATGGCCAGAAAGATCCCCTGATGGAATACAAAAACGAGGGATACACCATGTTTTTGGAGATGATGACCCAAATGCGCCGTAACGTCATCTACTCCATGTTCATGTTTGAACCACGCCCCCCGGCTGTATCCACGCCCCCTAATCGCGAGGTGATCGTCTGAGGCGTAACCGTCCCCGCTGGGCCGGGATTAATTTAGGCATCACCACCCTGCCCATCCTCCTGGTTACTGAAGAACTCGATGATCTCCCGATCTTGCAGGCTCTGGGCCTGCCCGCCGCAGCGGGGACGCAATGGTCGTCCAGCCGCCACGTCCCGCAAGCACTCCTGCAGGGCAACCACCTCCCCCTCCAAAGCGTCAATGCGGTCCATGAGGTTGCGGATGACCCGGGCCTCCGCATCCGGCAGTTGGGAGTGGGCCAGGGGATCCACCCGCACCCCGGAGCGGTGAATGACCCGGCCCGGCACACCCACCACCGTGCAGTGGCGGGGCACGTCCTTGACCACAACCGAGCCAGCGCCCACACGGGTGTCGGCACCAATGGTGATGGCCCCCAGCACCTTCGCGCCAGCGCCCACAACCACGTTGCGATCCAGGGTGGGATGGCGCTTGCCGGTTTCCTTGCCAGTCCCCCCCAGGGTCACCCCCTGGTAGAGGGTGCAGCCCTTGCCAATCTCCGTAGTCTCGCCAATCACCACACCCATCCCGTGGTCAATGAACACCCCGCCGGCAATACGGGCGCCAGGGTGAATCTCCACGCCCGTCAGGAGACGCCCGAGATGGGAGATGAGGCGAGGTAGCAGCGGTAGCCCCAGGCGCCAGAGCTTATGGCTGAAGCGATGCAGCACCAAAGCATGGAAGCCTGGGTAGCAGGTCAGGGACTCCAGCCAGTTCCGGGCTGCCGGGTCCCGCTCCCGAATCATCCGGAAGTCAGCCAAAAGCGTGCGCATGGCCATGGGGTGGATTCAGCATCCATCCTGACAGTCGCTGGTCCCGGCCTGTGCAGAGGGGCTGAACTCAGGCAACAGGACTGCTCAGACCCATCTCTCTGCTCAGCATGTCCACGGCCCCCGGGCACAGGTAATGGTCAACACAGTGGAGATTGGGGACCCGCAGCATCCGGGAACGGTGCTGACGAATGGTGGCCTCCACCACGGGATGGCTGGGCTGGTCGCACAGGATCGTGCCTGAGGTTCTGCAAAGACTCAGAAGTTGCTTCCTCCCGGCATGGGGGTTATCCAGGTCCACCACAGCGGTCATCACCAGCAACTGTTGCCCACGCTGGGCCTGGAGAATCAGTTCTGCTGCGCGGAGGATCCCGGAACTGATGCTCACAAAGCCTACGCAGGTGTCCGTCCGGAGTTGGGCTATCAGGCTGAGTTCATCGTCAAAGGAGTTGAGATCCAGTGCCAGGCAACGCATTTGATGGGCCCTGGCCACCTCCTCTGCCGGCTTGAGGAAATAGCGGCTGGTTACCACTGTGGCCTTCTTGCCGTCCTGGGCAAGGGCCGCCAGGTGCTGGTCCAGGCATTCCAGGGGAACCGCAGCCACAGGAATCGGCAACGTGGTCAACTCCCTGGCCATGAGTTGGGCACCCCCCAGATCCTCCTGTGGCGTACTCACCAGCACCCGGACGCCACAACTGATGCGCCAGTTGATTTCCGTGGTGAGCTGGTGCAAAGCCTCTTGCAGAGTGAGGCCGCCACAGAGCAGGGTGTTAATGCAGTGTTCCACGTCCTGGCCAAGACCAGGACGTGGGCTGGCAACACCGCGCTGCCCGCCTTGCCTTTTGGGGTTGGTCTTCCTCGGGTTGGTGGGAGTCTGGCCGCGCACGTACACCCCTGAGCCGGCCACCGCCTCGACGATGCCATGGGCCTCCAGTTGCCGATAGACCTTGCTGACCGTGTTGCGATGCAGGTTGGTCTGCATGGCCAACTGCCGTGTGCTGGGGAGGCGATGTCCAGGGAGGTAGAACCGGGATGCAATGGCGAAGGACAGTTGGCTGTAGAGCTGCAAAGAGGCCGACACAGCGATACCGGGTTGCACCTGGAAGCGCACGTGGACAGTTGGCAACTGTCACAAGCCTACAGTATGGTCCCATCCCCCGCCACAATGGCTGGATTGGAGTTCACCGGACGGCGAGGACGGGACCGGGGGTGCTCTCCGCTGGACGAGGTCGTGACACTCTTGACGGTTGGGTTGCTGCTGCCTGGCCGGGTGGGCTTCACAAGGGGTGTACGGCGCGGTGTCAGGAACATGATCATGTTGCGCCCTTCCCGCTTGGGCGTCTGCTGGACTTCCGCCTGCTCCTCCAAATCACCAGCCAGGCGGAACAGCAGCTTTTCCGCCAAGCTGACGTGCTGGATCTCCCGACCGCGGAAGATGACCGTACACTTCACCTTGTCACCGGCCTTGAGGAACCGGCTGGCCTGCTTGATGCGCACGTCGTAGTCGTGCTGGTCAATCTTGTAGCGCATTTTCACCTCCTTCACCTCGGTCTGGTGGGACTTTTTCTTGGCCTCCTTGGCTTTTTTCTCCTGCTCGAACTTGAACTTTCCATAGTCCATCACCCGACAGACGGGCGGACTGGCCTTTTCGCTCACCAGCACCAGGTCCAACTCCCGCTCCTGGGCAACCTGTAACGCCTCATCCCGGCTGATGACGCCAAGCTGGGTTCCGTCCGCATCAACAACCCGCAGGGTGGGATAGGTGATCCGCTCGTTGATGTTGGGAAGCTCGCGGACCGGGAGACGGCGATCAAAGCGGGGACGAGGGGCCAAATTTGCGGTGGTGGGTGAAGTGAGGGCCGACGAGAGGCCCTGAATCGGAAGTTATCCTAAGCCGAGGCGGGTGGGCCGTCGGTCGGTTTTCTCACCAAATCCACAATGTTTTGTCGCAGATTCCGGGTGAGGGTGTGCCAGCGCTGTGGCTGGGGGCTGGTGACCCAGCGGGGCCGGTGTTGTCCACGAAACCAGGTGAGCTGCCGCTTGGCATACTGGCGGGTGCGACGATTGATGGCAGCCACCGCCTGTTGACGGTCCATGCGCCCCGTCAGCAGTTGACAGGCTTCCCGGTAGCCCATGGTCTGCAGGAGCGGCAACTCCGGCCCGAAGCGCTCCATGAGCTGTTGCGTTTCTTCCAGCAGACCGCCGGTCACCATGGCTGCGGTGCGCTGATGAATGCGCTGGTGGAGATCCTCCGGGGCCAGACCAATTTCCAGGACGGGATAAGTGGGAGGACGACGGCGTTGCTGAGGGGAGAGGGCACAGCCGGTGCCGTAGATCACTTCCAACGCCCGTTGGGTCCGCACCGTGTCGTTGGGGTGAATGCGGCGGGCGGCCACGGGATCGGCACAGCGCAGCAACCCGTGGCAGTGGGGCTGCCCCAAGGCGGCGAGTTGGCGCCGCAAGGCCGGTTGGGGTGGCAGCGCCGGGGGGCGCAGTCCCTGGGTGACGGCCGCCATGTAGAGCCCGCTGCCTCCCACCAGCAGCGGGGTGATCCCGCGCCGGTGAAACCGAAGGATGCACTGCCGGGCCAGAGTCTGGAACTCCTGAACCGTCATGGGCTGGTCGGGATCCCGCAAATCCAGCAGGCAATGGGGGGCCAGGCGCTGCTGCGCCGGGGTGGCCTTGGCGGTCCCCACGTCCATCCCCCGATACACTTGGCGGGAGTCCCCGTTGAGGATGGGGAGGCTAAGGCGGCAGGCCATGTCCAGGGCCAGGGCAGACTTGCCGCTGGCCGTGGGGCCAAGGATCACGATGAGGCCCGGTTGCTGGTGACCCATGGGGAAACTCCGATCCTGAAATGCCGTCGTCGGGTCTGCGAAGCCCGATGGTAGGCTGGGAGCAGAGTTGACTCCGGCAGCACTTTTGCACCACTTACAGTGTTTTTGCAGGCCGTCCTGGTCCAGCCAAAATCAAGGGTCTCGGCAACCATGGTGAGCCAAGGGCCAACGGTCGAGACCACCAAAGTTCAGGCGGACTACGGCGCAGCTCAGATCCAGGTTCTTGAAGGTCTGGAGCCTGTGCGCAAGCGCCCGGGCATGTACATCGGCAGCACCGGTCCCCGGGGTCTTCACCACCTGGTCTATGAAGTGGTGGACAACGCCGTGGATGAGGCCCTGGCGGGGCATTGCACCGAGATCCAGGTGCATCTCCATGGGGACGGCTCTGCCGAAGTGAGGGACAACGGCCGCGGCATTCCCACCGATCTTCATCCCCGCACCGGCAAGTCTGCGCTGGAGACCGTGCTGACCGTCCTCCATGCCGGCGGGAAATTTGGCGGTGGCGGCTACAAGGTGTCCGGGGGGCTCCACGGGGTGGGGGTGTCTGTGGTAAACGCCTTGAGTGCCTGGGTGGAGGTGGTTGTCTACCGGCAAGACCAGGAGCACCGCCAGCGCTTCGAGAAGGGCATCGCCCAGGGACCTCTGCAGAGCCGTGCCCTCGGCAAGGACGATCCCCACCGGGGCCGGCGAGGGACAACGGTGCGGTTTTGTCCCGACAAGGACATCTTTACCGGAGACATTGGCTTTGATTTCCCCACCTTGGCGGCACGGTTGCGGGAGTTGGCCTATCTCAATGGCGGTGTCAACATCCTGTTTTCCGACGGTCGCCCGGAGGCCCTGGATGAAGCGGGCAACCCTCACCGGGAAACCTATTTTTACGAGGGTGGCATCAAGGAATACGTGGCTTACATGACCCAAGACAAGGATCCCCTCCACAAAGACATTATTTTCGTGCAGGGGGAGAAAGACGGCGTTCAGGTGGAAGCAGCGTTACAGTGGTGTGCCGATGCCTATTCCGATAGTGTACTTGGTTTTGCCAATAATATCCGCACCGTGGATGGCGGTACCCATCTGGAAGGCTTCAAGGCCGTGCTCACCCGCACGCTCAACACGTTGGCAAGGAAACGCAACAAGCGCAAGGAAGCCGATTCGAATTTATCGGGTGAGAACATCCGTGAGGGGTTGACGGCTGTACTCTCCGTCAAGGTGCCGGAGCCCGAATTTGAGGGACAGACAAAAACCAAGCTGGGCAACATGGAAGTGCGCGGCGTGGTGGACTCCGTTGTGGGGGAATCCCTGACGGAGTTTCTGGAATTCAATATTCAAGCGGTGGACCTCATTTTAGAGAAGGCCATTCAGGCCTTTAATGCAGCGGAAGCGGCACGGCGCGCCCGGGAACTGGTGCGTCGCAAATCCGTGCTGGAGAGTTCCACCCTGCCCGGCAAGTTGGCGGACTGCAGTTCCCGGGATCCGGCAGAGTCGGAAATTTACCTTGTGGAGGGAGACTCGGCTGGCGGATCTGCCAAGCAGGGCCGGGATCGTCGCTTTCAGGCGATTCTGCCCTTGCGGGGCAAAATCCTCAATATCGAGAGGACTGATGATGCGAAGATCTACAAAAATACAGAAATTCAGTCTCTCATTACTGCCCTAGGCTTGGGCATTAAAGGGGAAGAATTTAATTCGTCTAACTTGCGCTATCATCGTGTTGTGATTATGACAGATGCGGATGTGGACGGTGCCCATATTCGTACCCTGATCTTGACGTTCTTCTACCGCTACCAGCGACAACTTGTGGAAGATGGTTACATTTACATTGCTTGCCCACCTCTCTACAAAGTTGAAAGAGGGAAACAACATTATTACTGCTTTGACGAGACAGAAAAGGATAAGCGTATTGCCGAATTTCCCCAGAATTCCAATTACACCATCCAACGGTTCAAAGGATTGGGAGAGATGATGCCTCAACAGCTTTGGGAAACCACCATGGACCCCGCTACACGCCTGATGAAACGGGTGCAGATTGATGATGCTGCGGAAGCGGACCGCATTTTCACCATTCTCATGGGAGACAAGGTGGCCCCCCGGCGCGAATTCATTGAAACCCACAGCGCCGAGCTTCACTTCACCGAACTGGATATTTGATGCCCACGCACTTTTTGCCCACCGTAGCGGGACGGTCCCCCCTCAGCCTCCAGCACACCACGGCAGGTCGCTGGGCCTGGATGCTGAGCATGGCGTTGCTACTCCCCATTGGTCTGCCCGCCGGCGGCGCCCGCCTTGAAGCCAGCAAATCCCGTCAGCGGCAACCTGGCGATCCCCTACTGGCTGCCCAAGCCACCGGTTTACGCCGTGAGCCCCTGGTCGACACCCCACAGAGTTTGCCCTTGCCTGTCGGTACACCCTTGCAAGGCTTGATGCGCTGGCACGACGGCCAGGATTTGTGGTTGCGGGTCACAAGTCGCCAAGGGCGGGGCTGGGTGCGTCTCAGCTAACTTAACACATGATCTACCGCGTCTGTTGGCAGCATCCTAGACTTTATCTAACGATTCTGCCTGTGTTTTCCGCAGTCTATACTGCGCTCGTCGATGGGTTCTGAATTATGCTGTGGCTCACTGCACTGGGCAAGCTGGCGGCTGGCTGGTTGGTCTCATATCTATTGAGTCGAGCAGGTTTGCACCTGACCCTGCGTCTGGTGGGCAGCAGCAAAGATCGGCGCCAAGTGGTGCGGACTACCATTCAGGCCCTCATGCTGTTCAGTTGGACGGCGGTAGCGGTCTGGGCCTGGGACACTGCCCCTTATGAAGGCATTGGCGACCAGGTTGTTTATGGCCTGGCCCGGCTGGCGACTGTCATTGTCACGATCCATGTTATTCACCATATGCTCATCCGTCTACTGGCCAATTTTCTGTTGCACGTCCATCATGGCAGCAGCAGCGCCAGACACGAGATCCTCAAGGCTCTCAAGCCCATGCTGCGAGTCTTTCTCTGGGCTATCGGACTTGTCTATTATCTGCAAAGCATTGGTGTTAAGCTGGAGGCCATCTGGACGGTGTTGGCTGCCGGTGGTATTGGCGTTGGCCTTGCCTTGCAAAAACCCGCCGCAGAGTTTTTTGAATACATCTACATTTTGCTCGACAAGCCTTTCCAGGGGGAAGACCTGCTTGATGTGGGAGGCATTTCGGCTTGGGTGGAGCACGTAGGAGTCCGCTCCACCCGCCTGCGCAGCCTCAAGGGCGAGTTGGTGATCATGACCAATTCCTCCCTCATGAATCAGCCTCTGCGCAACCATGGCAACTCTCATCAAACACCACCGCCCACAGAGCATGGCGCCATGGAGCATCGTCGTTTGATTTATCGTTTTGGTGTCGTTTACAGTACGCCTTTGGAGAGCATGGAACGCATCCCCAAGCTGGTGCATGATGTCATTGACGGAACAGATAATGCAATATTTAATCGCTGCCATTTCATACAGTTTGGCTCCAGTAGTCTTGATTTTGAGCTTTGCTACATTATTCCCACGAATGACTACATTCAGGCAATGGATGTGCAACAGGAGGTGAACTTGGGTATTATGCGTGCCTTTGCCCAGCAGGGCATCAGTTTTGCCTTCCCCACCCAAACGCTTTATGTTAATCAAGTGGAGAGCCAGGACCAGTAGCCTGCCTCAAGAGCTCGGACCGTTGGCCCGCCATGGATGAACCCAGCCCCTTCACAGGCCCGAGCAGCGCGCCCCCTGTGGGCATCGTGATGGGCAGTGATTCGGATCTGCCCACCATGGAACCGGCGGTAGCCATGATCCAGCGGTTTGGGGTGGGCTGTGAGGTGCGGATTCTCTCGGCCCATCGCACACCCTTGGAGATGGTGGGCTATGGCAGAACTGCTGCTGAGCGGGGCTTGAAGGTGATCATCGCAGGGGCCGGCGGAGCGGCCCACCTGCCCGGTATGGTGGCATCCCTGACAGTGCTGCCGGTGATAGGCGTGCCGGTGCAGAGCAAGGCCCTCTCGGGAGTGGACTCCCTCTACTCCATTGCCCAGATGCCCGCCGGTGTGCCCGTGGCCACCGTGGCCATTGGTAACGGTGCCAATGCAGGGTTGCTGGCCTTGCAGATCCTGGCCACGGCAGACCCCCGGTTGACGGAGCAACTGCGTCAATACCGGGATGGACTGCGGGCCATGGTGCGGGAGAAGGACGAGCGACTTCAGCATGGCACTTGACACTCTCCCTCCCCAACCGCTGGCGGGGCGCCGGGTGCTCCTGACCCGTGCGGCGGATGCATCCCCAGCCTCCCGATCCCTGTTCAGGGAAGCAGGGGCCCAGGTGATCGAGTTGCCGGCTCTGGTGATTGGCCCCCCTGATGACTGGGGTCCCCTGGATGATGCATTGCGGTCGCTGGAGCAGTTCCACTGGCTGATTTTCTCCAGCGCCAATGGCGTGGATGCGGTCCGTCAACGACTGGATCACCTGCACCTGCGCCCGCACCAGGGACCGACCTGGCCTCGACTGGCGGCGGTGGGCCGCAAAACGGCCCAGGCCGTCCAGCGCCAGGGCTGGCCCATGCCCTTTGTGCCCCAGGACTTCGTGGCCGATAGCCTGCTGGCCTGCTTCCCTGAACCCGTCCATGGTTGCCAACTCCTGCTGCCCCGGGTGCAGAGCGGTGGTCGTCCTCTTCTGGCGGAGCAGTTCCGTCGCCAGGGGGCCACGGTGGTGGAGGCGCCGGCCTATGAATCCCGTTGCCCCGCCACCGTCCCGGACTCGGCAGCAGCGGCCTTGGCCCAGGGCCATGTGGACGTGATCACCTTCACCAGCAGCAAAATTGTGCGCAACACCGCCGCCCTGCTGGCGGCCCACTTTGGGGAGCGCTGGCGGTCCCATCTTGCGCACGCGAAGGTGGTCTCCATTGGTCCGGAAACCAGCCATACTTGCCGGGCCTTGCTGGGCCGGGTGGATGCGGAAGCCAACCCTCACCACATGGAAGCCCTGGTGGCCGCCGCTGGGCGCCTCTTCCAGGAGGCCCCTTAGGCCACAACATTCAGGGAAAGAGCCTGCAGGTCACCACCACCTCAGACTGGCCATGACGCAAGATCAGTTGCCGCCCTGACACGTCAACGGCGGCAACCTGCAACCCCTCCGCAAGTAAATCCGTGGACACACCACCCATATCCCCCGGCTGAAGGCTGCCCGCGCCCGCCTCCCCTTCCACAAAGGCCTGGGGCTGGCCGTTGAGCACGGCCACACCGGTAAGCCGCAGGGGGCAGCTCGGGGTCTCCGCTGGTGGCGTTGCCGTCTCCCCGGTTGCCACAGCCGGTAACGGAGCAAAGGGATCGGGGCGGCTGGTGGTGTGGCGTTGCCGTAGGGCGTCAGGGGTGGGGAGCCTGGTGAGGCCCGACAGGTCGACGGGCTGGTTGGGCTCGGGCAGTGACCACGCCAGCGGGGCCTCCTGTTGGGTGGTAATCCCCACGGCAGGAGGCTGCCCCTGGCAGGCTGCCAGCAGGGGCAGCAGGCCGGTGAACAACAGCAGCAAGCGCCTCTCCCTCGTCCGGGTCACCATGGTCTTCATCCAGCATCAGCAACTGGCTTGATGGTTCCCTCCTTCCCGCTGCTCAGATGGTCAGGCCGCCAGCGCCCTCTTCCACCAGTTGCTTGAAACGTTCCAGATTGGCTTGCAGTTCCTTGTCCACCACGCCCCGCAGCAGGGAGGCCTTCATCAGCGGAGCCAGGATTATTGGCAGGGCATAGCTGATGCTCAGCTTCACCGTGGTGCTGTTGGGGGAGACGCCATAGAAGCGCACAGCCCCCTTGGTGGGCAAACCCGCCACGGATTCCCAATGGAGTTGCTGCCGCTCCACCTTGCGGGTGGTGCGCGCCTTCCAGGTGAAACGGAACCCCTGGGCCACCAGGGTCCATTCCGTCAACAGGGGATCCTCCAGTTCCCGCACGGATTCAATCCAGTGCATCCAGCGGGGCATGGCGGTCAGGTCGCTCCACACGCCCCAGACCTGCCCCAGGGGGGCGGCCACGTCCACCGCTACACTGTGCTCCAGCCAACGACCCATCTCAAGCCACCGCTGCGGACGTGGCCAGACGGGCTGGCCGGTTCAGGATGGCTGCCGCAGCCAAAAGCCCGCTCATGGTGGCACCTTCCATGGAATCAACGTAGTCTTGACGAGTGTAGCTGCCCGCGAGGGAGACGTTGGAGGCCGGTGCTGGCGGATTCACGGCTGTGCCAGGCGGATGCTGGGGCTGCGGCAGTGGGCGCTAAACCCCACGCTTGGCCGCCACACCAATTCGCCGCCTTGCGGCTTTGATGTGGGTCACTCACTCCATAGGACAAGCCATGAACTGGCTGATTCCCATCCCAATACGGGCATCCATCCCCAAGGCAAGGCAATAGTACATTTTTTCTAGTAAAAGTCTGGAAAACCTCCAAGATCCCCCTGCCCGCCCCCAGCGGTCCGGGGATGGTTAAGATGAACGTGAATGGGGAAAGAAAGAATGGGAGTGAAGGAGCATCAGTTGATTACTCTCCTGATTGATGGGGCTTCCCAGCCGTTCCCTAATCATTCATTAAGTCCTGCTAAGAGGTATCCTGTAAGCCTATAAGCCAGATAGAATCGGCTCATATGAGCCTGGAGGGCCATGGCATCTCCGATCAATCAGGTCTGGACTCTCTGGCTGTCCCGTCCAATGCCCAGTGAACGCAAAGGAACCACTGGCCAACGTTGGCGGGCGGCGGCATTGGACCAGGACGGAGAGAACGTTGCTGCCGGTGTCTTGAACCAGCAGGAGCAGCACAGCAGCAAGAGCGCAAAAAACATTGCCAAGGCTGATGGGAAACAGACAATTCCAGTTGGTGTGGGAATTAAAACACTGGGTGTGGTCCTCCTCCTCTCCCTGGCTGGCCTCTCTTCCCCACAGCGGGCACAGGCGCAGACGACGATTAACATCTGCGACCGCACCCCTCAGATCGAGGCTGTAATCCTCAAAGCTTTAGGCAAGACCGAGGCGGACTGTGGCAGTGTAACGGCTGCGGAGTTGGGGGGGATCAGGACTCTGGAAGTGAGAAACAGTAGATCTCTCACCGCTCTGAAGGATGGGGACTTTGACGGCCTGACCGGCCTGGAGTGGCTGAAACTGGCTGAGAATGATCTCGGGAGTCTGCCGTCGGGCGTGTTCGACGAGCTCACCAGCTTGTGCTTCCTGTACCTGGGTGGCAACAATAATCTGAGGAGTCTGCCGTCGGGGGTGTTCGATAAGCTCACCAAACTGGAGTGGCTGAGGCTGGATCGCAACAATCTTAGTCTGTCGCCAGGTATGTTCGACAAGCTCACCAGCTTAAGGGGGCTGTGGCTGGCTGGCAACAATCTGGTGAGCCTGCCATCAGGCGTGTTCGACAAGCTCACCAGCTTGGAGGGCCTGAATCTGGGTTGGAACAATCTGAGCAGTCTGCCGGCAGGTGTGTTCGACAAGCTCACCAGCTTGGAGATCCTGAATCTGCATGACAACGATCTGGTGAGCCTGCGGCCAGGCGTGTTCGACAAGCTCACCAGATTGGAATCGTTGCGGATGGTAAAGAACAATCTGAGGAGTCTGCCGCCAGGCGTGTTTGACAAGCTCACCAGTTTGAGGAAGCTGTACCTGTGGGGTAACGGTCTGATCTGCGTGCCCTCCATTCCTTCCTCCGTCAGTCTTTTATGGGTGTTAGGGATAGGCCAAGGCCAGGGCCACCTACCCCCTTGCGTCTGGGTGAACATCGCCGAGTCCGGCGGCTCCACCAAAGTGAGCGAGAGGACGGGGGCGGCAAACACCGATACCTACAGGGTGGGGCCGCTAGCCACTGAGCCAACGTCCAGCGTGACCATTACCGTCACCTCTAGTGATACGGGAGCCGCGACAGTGAGCCCGGCCGCGTTGACGTTCAGCACCAGCAACTGGAACACTGCGCAGAGGGTGACGGTGACCGGGGTGGACGACGCCGTGGCCCAGAGCAGCGTCCGTAGCGTAACCATCAGCCACAGCGCCACCTCCACCGATGCCACCTATAACGGCATTACCATCGCTGATGTGGCCGCCCTGGTGTCAGGTGGCTGCCGCGACCTTGTCAGCGACGCGAAGTGGAACACCGTCAGCTTCTATTACGCACACAACGCGGAGAGGGCGCCGGACTATGGAGCGATCTGGTACCGCGTCTTGATTGCCTACGGGCAGGAGCGCAGCGATAAGACCATCCCTGAGTGGGGTGGCCCGACATCCAAACCGACCACGCCCTACACCGCAGCGGAAGCCGCGAAGGGCGAGGCA
>JAJDVL010000023.1 GCA_022826155.1 Prochlorococcaceae cyanobacterium jk18x22bins.40
CCTGTTTTTCTATGTGAAGCAGATGTTTGGCTACAGCAAGACCCGCTACCGTGGCCTGTCGAAGAACGAGAATCGGCTGGCCCTGCTTCTTGGATTCGCCAATTTACTGCGTGGGGAATCCTGTATGGCATGATCCTCATAGGGTAGGTGTGCTGATTGAGCTGAATCAGCCAAAAATCAGATCATGCAACAAGGCTTATCACTCCTGTTAGCCAGCTTTGAGGAGCATATGTCACAAATCACAATCCAAAATCTTGAATGCCACCCCCTTGTGGGCTAATTCAGAGGTTCCTTAAGATTCAACCCAAATCGATTAACCCCTGGCCGCTATGCCCTTGAAACCGTCGGACAGTGGCCCCGTCGATTTATGAAATTCTTGCCGACTCTCTTCCACTTTTTCGTGGACTGGAGGGAGCAGCGCCCTCGCTTCCTGAACCGCATCACACTGCTTGCGCCAGTGAGTGCTAGCCTCTCCTTGTTTTCCCTGGCAGTCTTGAAAGCGTCGTTCCTGGGCTCATTTCTGGAACTGCACCTCCCGGAAAATCTGAGCGTAGAGGTGGTTAAGCTACCTGTATTTTAGTAAGATGTTGGAACAAAAAAGCCCCAGCCTCAGCCTAGGGCTGGGGCTGGGGCTTTGGGTTTCAGTGTTTTTTGAGAGCAGCGGTTCACGCTCAGTTGATTTTAGCTGTCTCCATTGAGTTGAAGGCGTCCTCGACGGACTTGAAGTTGAAGCCAAGGGAGCGCAGGGCATGCCAAAGATGGCCTTGCAAGAAGAAGAAGGCCAGATAGAAGTGAGCATTGGCCAGCCAAGCCCTGGCGCTATGCACACCCAGTCCCATATCTGCTGTGTCAGCAAAATAAGGGGAGAAGGCAAACTTCAGTGTCAGGGGAGCACCATAGAAGACTTCCGGATAAACCGTTGTGTTCATGGCACACCAGTAACTGGCCACAAACCCCATCAGAGCAACACCGCCAAGGGAGTAGGACAGCATTGCTTCGCCGTTGTAGGGCTGGACTTTACGGAAAAATCCGTAGGGGGGAACGATAATGTGCCAGATACCACCAAAAATCAAGATAAAGGACAGGACCGCATGACCACCAATCACGTCTTCCAGGCTGCTAATGCTGATGAAGTTGGTCTGATAGCCCCAGACCATGCCCAGGTCAATATTGGGCTGCACAGTGCGCACAACCTGTTGGGCCGGATCATAGATGCCGACACGCTGGGCAAACTCCACGAAGGCAATGGCACCCAAGCCCAGGAAAATGAGATGGTGGCCAAGGATAAGGCCAAGGTCTTGGGGACTTTCCCAGGAGAAGTGAAATTTGCGGGCTTGCCCCTCAGCTTGGCTGAGATCTTCCAGAGCACGGAATTGGTGCCAGATACCAGCAGCGGCCAGCACTGCCGAGGAGATCAGGTGCAGAGCAGCAGCAGCATAGTAGGGCTGTGTGTCGATAATGACACCACCCTCGCCAACACCAAAGCCGAGACTGGCCAGGTGGGGCAACAAAATCAGGCCTTGCCCACCCATGGGAAGTGAGGGGTCGTATTTGGCCAGCTCAAAAAAGGTGAACGATCCGGCCCAAAACATGATCAGGCCGGCATGGGCTGTATGGGCAGCAATGAAAGTTCCGGAGCGCTTGGCCACCCCGGAGTTCCCTGCCCACCAGTCATAGGTGACGTTGGGATTGCCGTAGGACTGCATCGCAGCAGATCAATAACTACAGGTCTGAAGTTATGGCAGCTTGTGCTAGAGCATGTTAGAAATCAAACGTTTTCATAGGGTGTTCCGATACCTAACCATGTTCTGTGGGGATTGTTGGCTTTTGAAGGCCAGCACCATTCCACTGCTGTTTGTTAGGAGGTCTTAAAAAGTCCCAAAGAAAAAGCCACTCTCATTGGAGTGGCTCGGTGAACGTCTCGCCATTAATCCTTATCCGCTGACCAGTTCAGCCAGTCATCATTTTTGATTCTTCAGTGGACGTAATATCACACTTTAAAGTTACGACACTGCAGGTCAGGACACCCCGGCACACTGCTGGTAACGCTCCCAGAAAAGCTTCATCTGGGCGCGGCTCCCGATGCTGACCCTTACACTGCCATCCAACAGAGGCTTGCCGTTCATGGGTCGCACCAACACACCCCGGCGCCGCAGGGCCGCCACAAGGCGGTCCGGGTCTTGATCCGGCCAGAGCAGGAGATAGTTGCCACCGTCACAGTGGTGCCGTAATCCTGCCGCAGCCAGTCGGGGGAGGAGCCAGTCCCGGGCAGCGTGTACCTCCTGCACGTAGGCGCGCACGTGGTCCTGGTCTTCCAGGGCGGCAAAGGCGGCAGTCACGGCAAAGGCGTTGACGTCGTAAGGGCCGGTCACCCGCTCCAGCCGCTCCACAATCCCCGCACTGCCCACCGCAAAGCCCAGGCGCAACGCCGCCAGCCCGGCAGTTTTGGAGAGGGAGCGCAACACCAGCAGATTGGGCTGCTGCAGCGCTGTTGGCAGCACCGTATCCCCCGTGAACGCTTCATAGAGCTCATCTACCACCACCAGAGTGTGGGGATGGGCCGCCGCCATGGCCCGAATCCAGCCGGGGTCCAGCCGGGTGCCTGTGGGGTTGTTGGGGTTGCAGATCATCAACAGGCGCGGCCTGGACTGGAGGGCTTGGGCCACCGCCTGCCGGGGGTAGTGAAAATCAGGCAGTCCATAGGGAACGGCCTGGAGGACCATGCCCTGTTGGCAGGCACAGGGGGCGTAGTAGCCAAACGTGGGCGTGGCCATGAGCAACGTCTCCCCCACAGCGCCAAAGGCCTGGAACACCGCGTGAATGGCCCCGTCCGCACCGTTGAACAGGCCCACTTGCCCCTTGTCCACCCCCAACACCTGGGCATAGCGGTGCCTGAGGGCGTCGTACTCCGGGTACATGCCGTAGTGCTCCGGCGCCATGGCCCGAACGGCCTCCACCACCTTGGGGCTGGGACCCATGGTGTTTTCGTTGAAGTCCAGCCGCAGCAAGCCGCGACGGCCTTCCAGAGGGGCGCTGTAGGTCTGGAGCGCCTCCACCAGAGGGGAGGCTTTCAGAATGGACATGGTGGGCACCCTCCCCGCTCACATGCGATCAAGGGTCCTGATGCCCAGGAGCGCCAGGCCCAGGTCCATGGTCCGGGCGCTGAGGCGACACAGGGCAAGGCGTGTTGGGCGGGATTGCGCTGGAGCCTTGAGCACGGGCAACTGGTCATAGAAGCGGTTAAAGGTCTGGCTCAGGCCAAACAGATAGGCGCAGAGGCGATTGGGCAGCAGGTCCTGCTCCATGGCCAGGATCACCTCGTCAAAGTTCAGCAGTTGCCGCGCCAGGCTCAACTCCTGGGGGGCCTGCAGGCAAATGGCGCCGGGCTCCGCCGCCACGAGCGATCCCCCCTGACGGGCGATGCCTTGAATGCGCACGTAGGCATAGAGCAGGTAGGGGGCCGTGTTGCCCTGGAGAGCGAGCATCCGATCAAAGCTGAACTGGTAGTTGGTGGTGCGGTTCTGGCTGAGATCAGCATATTTCACGGCAGCGATGCCAACGGTTTCCGCTACCTGGGCAACGAAGCCCTCCTCGGCCTGCCGTTGCTCCCGGGCCATGCGCTCCACCAGATCACGGCGGGCGCGCTCCACCGCTTCCTCCAGCAGGTCCCGCAGGCGGACGGTGGCGCCGGAGCGGGTTTTGAGCTTCTTGCCGTCAGCGCCCTGAACCAGACCGAACGGCACGTGCTGGAGACGGCACCCCGTGGGCACCCAGCCGGCCCGCTGCGCCACCTGAAACACCGCCGCAAAATGGTTCGACTGGCCCGCATCAGTGACGTACACCACCCGCTCGGCCCCCTCGCCCCCCGCATCGGGGCTGGCCAGCCGCTGGCGGAGGGCGGCCAGGTCGGTGGTGGCGTAGTTGTAGCCCCCATCCCGTTTCTGCACAATGAGCGGCAGGGGTTGGCCGTTCTTGCCCGTCATGCCCTTCGGAAACACACAGCGGGCGCCGTCGTCCACCACCAACAGCCCGGCCTGCTCCAGATCCTCCACAACCTTTGGCAGGGCGTCGTTGTAAAAGGACTCGCCCCGCTCCACCAACTGCACGTCCAGGCGGTCGTAGACGGCTTGGAACCCTTGGCGGGATTGCTGGCAGAGGAGCCCCCAGGCCCGCAGGGATTCCGGCTCACCGGACTGAAGCTTCACCACCTCGCGGCGGCTGTGCTCCTGAAAGCCTTCATCTTCGTCAAAGCGCTTCTTGGCTTGGCGATAGAAGACCACCAGGTCCCCCAGGTCCACGTGCTCTTCGCCGGACAGGGATCGGGGCGCCACGCGTTTGAGGTGGGCAATCAACATGCCGAACTGGGTTCCCCAATCCCCCAGGTGATTGAGTCTCAACACCTGGTGCCCACGGAAGGACAGCAATCGGGCAATGCAGTCGCCGATGATGGTGGAGCGCAGGTGCCCCACATGCATCTCCTTGGCGATGTTGGGGCTGGAAAAATCCACCACCACCCGTTGCCGGGGCTGCGCCATGGGCACCCCCAGCCGGGGCTGATCCAACCGCTCCTGCACCTCTGCCGCCAACACCTCCGGCCGAACGGTGAAGTTGATAAACCCCGGCCCCGCCACCTGGGGCGGATGACAGAGGTCCTCCACCTGCAGGTGATCCACCACAGCCTGGGCAATCTGCCGCGGCGCCCGCCCCAACACCTTGGCCAACCCCATGGCGCCATTGGCCTGGAAATCGCCAAACTCCGGCTTGGTGGCTGGTTCCAGCGGGAAATCCACAGCGGCGTCCGGCAGGGGAAGGGCCTGGGCCATGGCCTCCAACAGCCGGTGCTGCAGGGCGTTCCGGAGCTTGAGCATGGTCCGCCGGCACAGATGCAATCCCTATCTTGACGCGCCTCCGCCCCGGTGGATCATTCTCCGCAGAAGCGCATGGCGAGATCCAGCCAGGGGGAGCGGGTCACGGGGGCGCTGGTGGAGATGAGGTCAACGCCACAGGACACGTAGGACCGCAGTTGCTCGGGTCGGACGCCGGAGACTTCCAGCACCACGGCCCTGCCCCGCTGCCTGGCCCGATGACGCAGCTTGGGTGCCAACCCCTCCACCGCCTCCGGGGCAAACTCATCCAGCAGCACCCCTTCGGCACCAGCGTCCACCGCCGCCTTGGCTTCGGCATCGGTTTCTGCTTCCACAATCACGGACACCGGCCATGGCGCCTGCCTGCGCACCCGCTGCAGTGCTGGCGCCAGGCCACCGCACCAGGCCAGGTGGTTTTCTTTCAGTATCACCGCATCATCCAGGCCCATCCTGTGATTCAGGCCACCCCCGCAACGAACGGCGTATTTTTCCAGCAGACGGAGACCGGGCGTGGTTTTGCGGGTATCCACCAAGTGGATGCCGCTGCCCGCAAGTTGCGCCACCAGACGGGCTGTGGCCGTGGCCACGCCCGACAGGCGCATGGCCAGGTTCAGGGCCACCCGTTCCCCCGCCAGGAGGGCTGCGGCAGGGCCATGGAGGCGCAGAAGTTCCCTGCCCGGCACCACAGCATCTCCGTCCGCCACAAGCACCTGCACCTGCACCGCCGGGTTCAGCAGGTGGAACAACTCCGCAGCCAGTGGGCCACCGCAGAAGCGGCCCGGCTCCTTCGCAAGCCACAGGGCATCACCTTGCACGTTCCCCACAGCGGGGGCGCTGAGATCACCGCGGCCCAGGTCTTCCTGCAGCCAGCGTTCCAGGCTATGGCGGAGTTCCGGGGTCCAGGGCAGGGCAACCATGGGGACGACAGTGGCGCTGGCACCATGGTCAACCATGGGCCGAACTCATATCCGGGATGGGACGGCCCCTTGGGGCCAGTTGCCGAGGGGCCTCCTGCAGCCAGTGTCGCACCCGGCTCCGGGCAGGGTGCATTTGCCGTCGCCAGATGCTGCGGGCCAGAAGTAACTCTTCCCCCAGGCAGTCCAATCCCAGCGCGGTGAGCCACTGCTGCCGCCGGGATTGTCCCTGATCGCAGCGCAGGCACCAGTCTTTGACGTTCATCCGTGGGCCAAACCGTGGGGCCAAATCCAGCAGGCGCGCCAGCTCGGCTTGTAGAGGCGGTCCGTAGAGGTGTTCATGGCCAGGGTGAACCACGACGGACAACCGCGGCGGCAACTGGGGGTGCAGGCGTTGGAAGCGCAGCGCCGCCGCCAGCTCCCCCCTGTGGCTTTCCAGTAGCACGCCACCCACGGTTGCCTGCCGGAGATCACTGCTGCTGCTCTCCAGGAGGTGGCGCAACTGGGTGGGGGTGGTGGCATTGTCCAGGTGCAGCAGCGCCGGGGCCTGGCTCCGGTCCCAAAGCAGCCGGCGATAGCCCGCCGGGGCCGTCGCGGTTCGGGGCCAACTGGTGGTGGCGGCTGGATCCAGGCGCCAGATGCTTTGCTGGAGCAACGGCTGAAAACCGGCTTCTCGCAACAACGGCAGGCGCAGGGAATCCGTGCTCCAGCAGCGGGCAAACCAGCAGCGGGCCTTGGGTGCAACGGCAATGACATGGCGCACCAGGGCCAGGGCGACGGTGCGGCGAGACTCCCAGGGCAGTGGTTCCGCCAGGCAAAGCTTGTGCAAGCTCCAGCAGCTTCCACTGCGGTTGTCCGCCAGCGCCATTACCAGACCCTGAATCGCGCCGTTGTGCCGAGCGCTCAGCAGGAGCGGCGCGGGCTGCCGACCGGGAAGCAGGCGGCGCAGCCAACGGTCCCGCATCGTGGCCAGGAGCACATGGCTCCAGAGGGCCCGGTCCTCCCCGATCAGGTCTCCCGTGAGGCTACCCAAATCCGCAAGGGCCAGGGACCGCAGTTTGAGCGGCGGCTGGTGTCCCGTCGCTGGACCCTGGGGCAGCATGTCTTGAACGGGAGTCATGGCCGGGGCTCCGCGACGGGAGAGGGGCGGATGATCACCAGGGGGGTGCCCTCGTCGGCGTTGCCGGCGGGATTGGCCGCCAGAGCTTGATGAACGAGAGCCGGATCCACGCCACCACTGGTGGCAACGATTTTAACCCGCCCCAGGTCGTTCACGTCCACCACCACCACGGGGTGCCCCATGGCCCGAGCCAGCTTGGTCACCGTGGCGCGGCTCTCCTCCGGTCCCAGAACAATGGTGCGGTCATAGGGGGGAATGGTGCCCGTGAGGTCGTCGATGAGTCGCGCCTGCTCCCCTGCCAGGCGGTAGAAGCCGCCGCGGATGCCCAGCAGCCGCAACAGGACGCCCCCCAGCCATGCGCAAAGCACCCGTGCAGGACCCGCCAGATCGATGAGGGCCTGAAGACCGCAGGCGGTGGCCAGGCTGCTGTGGGGATGAAACACCCGACACAACTGCCGCGCCAGACAGGAAGGCTCCACGGTTGTGCCCAGCCGGTAGCGCCCCTGCATCACGGCCAGGGGGGTTTCCGCAAGGGCCACCACGTCCCCTGGCTGTAGATGGGGTTCAGCGTAGCGCCGCAGCACCTGGAGGGGATCATCCAGCCAGCCCAGCAGGTGGGTGGCCAGGGGCAGCACCTGATAACCCGAACCTTGACGCCAGGCCGGCTGCGGGTTGGCAGTCGGTCTGGCGATGGGAACCACCAGGCCATGGCGCTGCTGCAGATGGCCAAACGGTCCGTAGGCCAGCCAGGCGATCTCCAGCCACAGGGCCTGGAGGCCCGGCAGGCCGGCGCCAGTCAGCACCAGGTTCACCCGGGCGGCCATGGACTGTCGGGGTTTCAAAATGGAGACGGGCCAATAGCCGTCCGGGCGGGGTTCAAGATCGGGATGATCCGGCACGACCCGTATCTTCATGTTGATGCCGTCCACCGCCCGGGTGGCCAGCAGGGTGGGCTCAGCCCAGAGCCGGGTAAGCATCACCTCCTTGTGGGTATGGGTGTTGACCAGCGTCACCTGCATCTGCACCCGAACCTGACTCTCGTCCACGTGCAACCGCCATGGCCCCGTCTCCAGGCGCAGCGGACTGGCGGGGCGGAGGCGATGACCCAACTCCAGCAGTGCCAGCAGGCCAACAACAATCCCGCCGAGCACCAGCACCCCCCCACCCGGATCACTCATTGCGCCCTGACCACCTCCGCGTTGATTTCGTTCACCTCCATGGCTCGGGTCCGGTGTCGGGCCATGGCCTCCGGCAACTCCAGACCCGAAGCCGCGGACAGGCTCTGCTCCAGGTCTTCCAAGGGAATCTGGCCGGCGCGATCCAGCACCACGTCCCCATGCCGGTCAAACATCACCACCTGGGGAACGAGGCCACGCCAGTAGCGGGAAGGGTCGTCAGGGGAGGTGTCCTGGGGAGGCCCCAAGCTGTCCGTGCTCAAGGCAATCACGTCCGCCACGGTCCGGAACTCTCCGTTGAGCCGGGAGAGGGTGGGGGCAAAGCGTTTGCAGTCGCTGCTGTCGTCCAGATAAAAGGCCAGGACGGTGGGGCGGTGCCGCCGCAGGCTGTCCGCCAGGCTGTTGCGGGGCGGCACCATGGCCCCATCTCCCGCATAGAGGGAAAAGATGTTGCCGTCATAGGCGTTGTCCAGACGACTGGCCCAGGCGAAAGAGGGCAGCAGCAGCACGGCCGCCACCACAAGGGCCAACGCCGAAAACCCGTGACGACAACACCAGTGACGACCAGGTTGTGTCACGTCATGCCCTCCTCCTGGCGTCACTCCCCTGTAGCGTACGCCCCAGGCCCAGGAGCACCCCCCGGGCAATCAGGCCGATGCCCCGGCCAATGATCTGTGTCAGCACGGTCACCAGCAGGTCCCCCAGGCGTTGACTGAATATCCGCAACTGGGGACCCAAAGCATCCCGAAGTTCCAGGGACAAGGTCACCATACGCTGCAAGGGTTCCAGTTGTGCCAACTCCTGGTCACGGGGGGCAACGAGGGTTCTGGCGACCACGCCGTCCGCCTGCAACAGCAGGAGGTCACGGCGACTTTCATAGATGCGCAGGGGCTCAAGGATGAGCTGTTCGTAGCGCTCACGGGAGTTGATGTGGTTGCGGAGCCTCTCCAACTGGCGGGTGGGCAGCAGGTCGCGGCGGAGCAGGAAGCGGCGCAACTCCGGCCACTGGCTGGCCTCCTCCAACACCAGACCGGCAAGGGCAGAGCCCATGCGCAACAACCAGTCACTCAGCAATAACTCCAGATGCAGCAAGGCTGCCGGGGTGTCCGGCGCCAACAGATGGCCATCCAGCAGCACCGGTTCAGCCCGCACCAGAGCCGCCAGCATGGGCTCTACCGTGGCCCGTGGCGCAAGGTTCAGAGTCCCGGGATCAGGCGGTGCCATGGCCAGCAGTTGCTCGCTCACCGAGGCCAACGCGCCGTTCCGGGGGATGCGCAGATAGGCCCCGCCCAAGTCCTGGAGGCCACGGACCATGATTTCCTCCTGAAGGTCCCGCCAGCGCTCCAGCAACGCCTCGCCCCGCAGCCCTTCCCGGCGCACCTGCTGCAGGGCCAGGCCCATGTGGCCCAGCAACTGCCGCAGCAGGGCTGTGCGGGGCGCAGAGGCCAGGGCCCCCAGGGCCGGCAATTGCTGCTCCAGGGGTTGGGGGTTCCCGGCAATTCGCTCCAGCAGCCGTTGGCTGAGGGTATCCCATAGCCCTGTGGCCGTACGGCTGCGCAGGGTGAGCCCCGTGGACATGGGCGCAGCAGATTCCCCGCCACCCGGGTCGCTGGCGGTCAAGCCCTTCAGACCCAGGGTGCTGGCGGTGGCGGCGTGGAGCGTCAACACCAGGGTGCGGGCCATGGCCAGCTCCCGTTGCTGACCTTCCAGCACCCAGCGCAGCAAGGTCTTGGGGCGCTGCTTGAGTTGGGCGGTCACCAGCTTGGCCTGGGCCTGGATTTGCGTCAGCCCCTGGGAAAACACCCCGTTCAGACCCTGGTGCGCCCCGGTGGGCGCACCAGGGCGGGCGTGTACGTCAAACACCCGGCCCCCGCCCATCAGGACGGAAAGGGATTGGCGCAGGGTGGGGGCGTCGGGATTTTGCAAAATTCCGGCAATGGGCAACTCTCCCAGCAGCAGCTCCCCGGGCTGGATGGGGCCGTGGAGCACCAAAAGGAAAGGGGCCGGATGCCAGCGCTGATCCAGCGCCAACGCCTCCCGCGCCAGGGCGCCGACGTCAGGGGACGCCTGGGCGACCCAGAGCACCAGGTCAGGCCGTCGCCGGGTCGCCTCGGTCTCGTCAATGCAGTGGACAGGAACGCCTTCAACGTCGCTCCGGTCCAGCACTGCCGCCAGTTGCTTCTTTTGGCTCAGCGGCGCATAGACCAGAACCCTCCGCATCAACGACCCCATGGCAAGGCACCAGGCCAGTGATCAAGGATTAGCCGGCTTGGGGGGATCCCGCAAGGGCTCACCCACCAACTGCATGGTGAAGCTGGTAATTCGGTAACCGGTGCGGGCTTCGATCTTCGCCAGCAGGTCGCCGGGAAGCTGCACGTCCAAGTCTTGAATCCGACCCGTGGCACTGCAAATCAGATGGCTATGGGCATCGGTGCGGTAGCTGTAGAGCCTGCCGCCGCTGCGCTCCAGGCACTCGATAATACCGAACTTCTGCAGTGTTTCCAGGTTTTGATAGACGGAGGTCTGGCCAATGCTCCTCTTCTCCTGGGCGTTGATTCTTTCAAAGATGTCCCGGGCGCTGAGGTGGTCCCGCTCTTTCCAGAGCAGTTCCAACACCAGGCGCCGTTGGTGGCTCATGCGCAACCCCACAGCAGCACAGCGCTCAACAGCCCCTTGCAGGGACTGGTGGAGGCCCAGGTGGGCAGTTGGTGATTCGGCAGCGGAGGCGGTCATGGATGGAGCCGGAGACAGGCAGAGACCATCGCCCTGGAGTTTAGGACCTCCCGCCGACTCCTGGGGCGTCAGGTGGGTGCCCTCTCCACAATTTGCAGGGCCGCAGGAAGGGTAACACGGCCGTCATAGAGGGCACGGCCAACGATCACGCCGGCCAGGGGTGGGCGGAGGTCCTGCAGGGCCTGCACATCCGCCAGATTCGCCACCCCGCCGGAGGCAATGACCGGGATGGCGCTGGCGCTGGCCATGGCCTGTAGAGCCGCCAGGTTGGGACCCCCCATGGCGCCGTCAGTGGCGATGTCGGTGCTGATGATGACCACCACGCCACTGCCGTCCAGGCTGGCCGCCAGCCCGGTGGCTTCCATGGGGCTCTGGTGCAGCCAGCCCCGGGTGGCCACAAGACCGTTGCGGGCATCAATACCCACGGCAACGCGGCCCGGATGAGCCTGGGCCAATCGACGCACCAATTGGGGGTTTTCCAGGGCCGCAGTGCCCAGGATGACCCGATCCACGCCACAGGCGAGAAGGTCTTTGGCCCGCTCCCCGGAGCGCACCCCGCCCCCCAGTTGCACAGGGATGGTCAAGGCCGCGGCGATGGCTTTGATGGCGGCGTCGTTGCTGGGCTCCCCCCGGCGGGCGCCGTCCAGATCCACCAGGTGGAGCCGTTGGGCCCCAAGCTGTTGCCATTTGCGGGCCATGGCCACGGGATCGTCACCAAAACGGGTCACCTGGTCGTAGTCCCCTTGGCGCAACCGCACACAGGCGCCATCCAGCAGGTCAATGGCGGGAATCACCTCCATGGCAACAGCAGCAAGCAGCACCCAGTGTCCCTGATGACGCAACAGGGTTGAATGACATGAAGATGCCATGGCGTTGAATGGAAATTCTGGTGATGGGGGGCACCCGGTTTATCGGTGTGGCCCTGCTGCCCCGGCTTCTGGCCGCAGGTCACGGCGTGACGGTGTTCAGCCGGGGCAGGCGACCGGTCCCCGTGGGGGTGGACCACGTGCGCGGTGACCGGCAGAGCCCGGAGGATTTGCGCCAGTTGGCGGGGTGCCGTTTTGACGTGATTGTTGACACCAGTGGCCGCCAGTTGGCGGAGAGCCAGCAGGTGATCGCCCACACCGGCTGGCCAAGGCACCGGTTTCTTTACGTGAGTTCGGCAGGAGTTTATGCCAACAGCCACCAGTGGCCCCTCACGGAGCAGGCCCCGCTGGATCCCCGGAGCCGCCATGCCGGCAAGGCGGAGACAGAGGCCTGGCTGCGGCGGGAGGGGATTCCCTTCACCAGCTTCCGCCCCACCTACATCTACGGCCCCGGCAACTACAACCCCGTCGAAAGCTGGTTCTTTGCCCGGATCCTGGCAAATCGCCCCGTGCCCCTTCCCGGCGACGGCCAACTCATCACCCAACTGGGCCATGTGGACGACCTGGCGGAGGCCATGGCCCGCAGTCTGGAGGTGGACACCAGCACCAACCGGATCTACAACTGCTCCGGCGCCATGGGGGTCACGTTCCGTGGGCTGGTGGCTGCCGCAGCCCAGGCCTGTGGCCGCAGCCCGGAGCAGGTGGAGTTGCGCAGCTTTGATCCCGGCCTGCTGGCGCCCAAGGCCCGCAAGGCCTTTCCCCTGCGCATTGCCCATTTCTTCACGGACATCAACAGGGTGTGTCGGGAGTTGGCCTGGCAGCCCCGCTTTACTCTGATGGCGGGCCTCAAGGACAGCTACGAGAAGGACTTCAGCCAACAGGCTTGTCAGACATCAGGCCAGTCACCGGACTGGAGCCAGGATGAACAACTCCTGGCCCATGCCGTTCCCCTGCCCTGAGCCAGGATGCAGGGGAACGGTCGTGGAGCGTTACCAGCGCAAGGCGCCGCGCAGCATCAGGCCGTGCTCGGGACGGTCATTGTTGGCGGCCTCGTGCCGGGCGCCTTCAAGGCTGACACTCCTGTCGCCTGCCATCTGCCAGCGTGCCCCCATACGCCATGACTGTGTCCCGTTGCCACTGAGCCCCAGTCCCGTATAGGGCGTCACCACACCCCCCAGTACCTTGGGGGCATCGAAGCCGTAGCCCACTTCCGCATTCAGGCGGGCATAGTTGCCCCCTGCCGTTCCAGCGTCAATGCCACTCTCCCACAATCGCTGGACGCCGCTGTCCGTCCGGGCCCCCCAGGACGGTTCCACCGCCAGCGCCAGGCCGTGGCCCGAGGCGTTGGGGGCGATGCGCACCAGACCACTGACACCCGTCTCCGCAGTGTCGCCGCTGTGGCTCACCAGGCTGCGGAGACGGCCCTCCACGGTCAGCCGCGCGCCGGGGTTCTCATAGCGC
The DNA here is from genome assembly GCA_022826155.1 of Prochlorococcaceae cyanobacterium jk18x22bins.40. Classification (GTDB taxonomy): domain Bacteria; phylum Cyanobacteriota; class Cyanobacteriia; order PCC-6307; family Cyanobiaceae; genus Synechococcus_B. The sequence continues at coordinate 13,135 of JAJDVL010000023.1, forward strand.
AAAGCGCCTCCAACTTCGGCGCCGGCGCCGGTCTCGCCGTCCCCCGTGTCGTTGCGCAGGCCCGCCTCCAGCGATGAGGTGAAGGTGGCGCCCGAATCCAGCTTGCGGACGTGGGCGCCTTCCAGCACGAACCGTTGCCGTCCCACCTGCAGCGCCATCTCCTCAATGCTCCCGGCCCCTTCCACGTCCGCCCAGGTGAAGGCCACTTCCCCCTTGACGTTCAGGTTTGTGGCGCCACCGGGGATCAGTTGATCGCTGGAGGCCAGGGTTCCCTTGAGACCCGCTGCGAACATCCGCTGGCTCAGGTCGCTCTCCTGCGCAGGGGCCGCCTTGTCGTCAACTTCCACCTTGCCGAAGCCATAGCCGGCCATGGACCACAGGCTCATGCCGCCCGGCATCTGCCAGCCCACATAGGGGTTGAAGCTGAGTAATCGCGTGGTGAGATCACCTGAGACGCCGGAGGCTTTGTAGTCCACGGTTCCCCGCGACCAGGACAGGGCCAGGCCTGCCAGCAGGTCTGCGCTCAGTTTGGTGTCAATGCCCAGGTTGGCGCTGGCGACGTTGCCGTCGTAGTCCACGGACTTGGGGGTGCCGCCGGAGATGCCGCGGTAGTCCCCGCTGCCCCAGAGGGTGAATTGCCCCAGAGGGGAGTCCTGCCCACCGCTGCTGCCGCTGTTATCCGCCATGTTGATGGGGATGGTGAAGGATGAGTTGGCAAGCAGCCGGTCCAGGTCAATGGCGCCGTCAGCCAGTGCAGGTCCGTTTGTCCGCAGGGCATCGGGGAGGGTGGACGCGCCGCCCAGGCTGAACGCCACAGCCGGTCCCGTGGGGGAGGCGGCGCGCTCGATGCGGCTGGAGACCGCATCCACCGTACTGGCAGTGACAGACCGCATGATCTGCGGCAGCACGGCCTCCACCACCGTGCTTTGGCTCACCTGGGATGGCCTCCGGTAAAAGCCCGAGCCGAAGACAATCGGGACCTGGACGGTACTTCCATCCGGTCTGGGGATCTCCATCTGGAACTCGCGGACGTAGCCGATTTTTGGGATGTCGGCACTGTCGAAGGCGTCGTTGGGATCATCGAAGTGGTAGTCCACGAAGCCGCCTTCCGGGCTGCTTTCTGCCGCCTCAATAAGCTGCGGCAGAATAAACTCTCCGGTTACAACGTCACGGGCAACAGGTCTCAGGGGTTGAAGTTCGTACGTGTTTGGAAATCCGGCGTGAAACAGGATGGTTCTGTCGACTAGATTCCATACGTAGAGGTACACGGAACCGTGCCGCCACGGCCCGTTGGGATCACGCATGGCCAGCCTCAGCCTTGTGCCAGCCTCTGGGCCGCCGGCTTTGAACCTGTCGATGTAGTAATTCCCGGCCTCTGTGACAAAGGCCTTCAGTGTGTCCCGGTCCACCACGTCCTTCGCGGCAATGGAGGGGTTGCCGTAATCGACCTCCTCGTCGGCAAAGGCAACCAGATGGGACGTGTCCAGATCAAACCCCGCCGTCAGCACAACCGGGGTCCCGAAACCGGGTCCGATATAGGCGGTGGCGTAGGCGTCGGAGGAGGCGCCGGGGACGGGAAAATATCCACCGTTCCCGCGGGCGGCTGCAGCCAGGGCCGCAGGAAGATTGGTCATGTCGCCTCGTTCAATGCCCAATGCTGCAAGGATGTCCCGGTAAATTGAGGGCTTGAGCTGTCTGGCCGACAAGGACATGTCCTTGCCATGGAAGTATACCCTTCCTTCTGGCGTGAAGCGCACGATGTAGGTGGAGCCGGAATACCAGGGGCTCCCTTCCTGCCTGATGACGCATGCAAAAGAAATCGCCGAGGATTCTATGGCGCGCGCTCTCACAGCCAGCATGAAGTCCTTCAGACTGCGGGCGCCGTTGTTCACGTCCTGCGCCGTTACACTGGGAGCCTGAGCAGGTCGACGAGTCGGACACACTGCTGCTTCACTCGTCTGTGCCAGGGTCGGGGGCGTGTTGGCTAAGCTAAGGAGGCCCGACATCATGAGCAGACCAGTCGGCAATAACTCGGATCTCCGGATCATGGCTCCCAACCTTGCCGCCTTACCGCACACTAATTTCTACTATTGCATACACGCCTTGAGCCCATGAGTCTGATCACCCAGCCTGAGCGCTTTAGCGAGGAGGCCTGGGAATTGCTATTGGCTGCCCAAGCCCAGGCCCAGGCCTGGCGGCACCGGCAAATGGACGTGGAGCATTTGCTGTTGGCATTGTTGGATACCCCTGTCGGGGAGGCCTGGCGGCGACGGCTGCGGCTCCATCCGACGCAACTCTTGCCCCAACTGGACGAGTTCTGTGGGGATCAACCCACGGAAGACAGTGACGTCCTCTACCTGGGGCCTGACCTGGATCAACTCCTCAATGACGCGGACCGCCTGGCCCACCGTTGGGGATCCAGCAGCATCGACATGGCCCATCTGCTGCTGGCCCTGGCGGAGGACGAGCGGATTGGCGCGGCGCTGCTGGCGGATCAGGATTTGGGACCGGCCGAGATCATGCGGCGGCTACGGGTGCAGCCCATGCCCCCCGCCTCGGCCAACCGGCAGTCAGCGGCCAATCGTCACCAGTCCCCTCGGCAAAACCACAACGCACTACCACCGTCGCGCTCCTCCAACAGCCCGTCACCAGAGCAGCCCAACCGCACAGCCACCACCAGGCTGGGGGCCACGGAGTCCCCAGCCCAGCCCCAGCGGCAGCGCTCCTCTCTCCAGGAGAATGGGTCCATGGCCAAGGCAACTCCTCTGCCTCCCCCTGACGGCCAGCCAGTGGAGACCCAAAACCCTGCCACGCCGTTACCACCGCCAGAGCCGTCGGCTCTGGAACGCTATACACAGGATCTCACCGCCTTGGCCCAGGAGGGGAAGTTGGATCCGGTGGTGGGGAGGGACCGGGAAATTCGCCAGGTGGTGCAGGTGCTCTCGCGACGCACCAAGAACAACCCGGTGCTGGTTGGCGCCGCCGGGGTGGGCAAGACGGCCCTGATTCAGGGACTGGCCCAACGCATTGTAGCGGGCAAAGTGGCGGATTCTCTCCTGGGACGGCGTCTCCTGGCCCTGGAGCCGGGCAGTCTGATCGCTGGCGCCAAATACCGCGGTCAATTCGAGGAACGCCTGCGGGCGGTTCTGGAGGAGGTGGCCACCGCCGATGGTCAAGTGGTGTTGTTCATTGACGAGCTCCACACCCTGGTGAACAGCAGCCGCTCCAGCAGCGATGTGGGCAGCTTGCTGAAGCCTGCCCTGGCCCGTGGCGAGTTGCGCTGCATTGCGGCCGCTACCATGGACGAGTACTGCCGCAGCGTGGAGAAAGATCCGGCCCTGGAGCGACAGTTTCAGCAGGTGCTGGTGCGTGAACCTTCCCACCAGGACTGCCTGGCCATTTTGCAAGGACTGCGGGAGCGCTATGAGCGCCACCACGGCGTCACCATTGCCGATCAAGCCCTGGAGGCCGCCATTCGCCTGGGGGACCGCTACATCAACGACCGCTGCTTGCCGGACAAGGCCATTGACCTGATGGACGAGGCGGCAGCCCAGCTCAGGCTGGACGCCACCTCCAAGCCGGAAGTGGTGGAGGAGGCGGAGCAGGAGTTGCGCCGTCTGGAGTTGGCCCTGGTGGCGGCGGAGCGGGCGCCGGAAGCAGAGCGGCAGCACCTGGAGCGGCAACGGGCCCGGGCGGCGGCTACAAGCCGGGACCTGTGCCAACGCTGGGAGCAGGACCGCAAGCAACTGAGCCAACTCGGCCAATGGCGCCAGCAGGAGGAGGATTTGCGCCAGCGGATGGCCAAGGCTGAGCAGGAGGGGGATCTGGAGGCGGCAGCGCGGCTACACTACGGGGAGTTGCGGCACCTGGAGCAGCAGTGCCAAGCGTTGGAGGCCCAGCGGCGGGAAGCCCAGCAACGGGGGGAAGCCCTCCTGCGGGAGCAGGTGGAGGATCAGGACATTGCCGAAGTGGTGGGTCGCCGGACAGGCATCCCCCTGCAACGGCTCATGGCCGGGGAGCGGCAGAAGCTGCTGAAGTTGGACCAGCAGTTGTCCCGCCGGGTTCTGGGACAGCCGGCTGCGGTGGAAGCAGTCACTGCCGCCATCCGTCGCGCCCGGGCCGGCATGAAGGACGTGCGGCGCCCCGTGGGCTCTTTCCTCTTTTTGGGACCCACCGGTGTGGGCAAGACGGAATTGGCTCGGGCCTTGGCGGCAGCGCTATTTGACCAGGATGATGCCCTGGTGCGATTGGACATGTCCGAGTACATGGAGCGGAATGCGGTGGCGCGCCTGTTGGGGGCGCCGCCAGGGTACGTGGGCTATGAGGAAGGAGGACAGCTCACGGAAGCCATTCGCCTGCACCCCTATGCGGTTGTGCTGCTGGACGAGGTGGAAAAAGCCCATCCCGACGTGTTTAACCTGCTGCTCCAGGTGCTGGACGATGGCCGCTTGACGGACTCCCAGGGCCGCGCCATCGATTTTCGTCACACAGTGCTGGTGATGACCAGCAACCTCGCCAGCCGCCAGATCCTCGCCGCCAGCAGTGGGTCAGACGGGGAGCAGGGACTGGAGGCAGCCATTGACCAGGCCCTCAAGGTAAAATTCCGCCCGGAATTCCTCAACCGGATTGACGAGGTGGTCCGTTTCCACCCCCTGGGACCGGAGCAGATCCACCCCATCGTGGAACTCCAGATCCAGGAGCTTGGGCAGCGGCTGGCGGAACAGAATCTCCGCTTACAGGTGGATGGGGAGGTGGTGAAGGCCCTGGCTCAGGATGGATACGATCCGGAGTTTGGAGCGCGCCCGTTGCGCCGTCTGCTGCGGCGGCGCCTGGAAAATCCCCTCGCCATGGAAGTGCTGGGGGAGCGTTTCACTGATGTACAGGGGGTGCGCGTGCAGCTCTGCGGTGATGGAACGCTGGAGTTCGTTGCACTGCGCTGAAGCGTCTTTACCGTTAAAGTGGCGCAGCAGAACCCCACCCTGATTCCAATTTGTCTGGCCAGTCCAATTCCAGCGCTGTCCCCTCTCCAGAGGCTGGCTCCCCGGTGGAGGAACCTGCTGTTCGTCAGCCGTTCTTCTCCCAGGTCCTGGCGGAGCTGGGGCGGGTGGTGTGGCCCAGTCGTCAGCAACTGCTCAGTGAGTCCGTCTCCGTCATTCTGATGGTGGCCATGTCGGCGGCAGTGGTGGCGGCCTCCAACCGTTTGTTCTCCTGGATTGCGAACCGGGTCTTCCTCGGTTGAGTTCCTTCCTCTTCGAATCCATCCATGGCGTCCGAATCCTTCTCCCCCACTGACAGGCCGGAATCCGTCCAGCCCCCGCAGCGCTCAAGTCACGAGAAGGCAGCCCGTTGGTACGGGGTGCAGGTGGCCTCCAGTTGCGAGAAAAACGTCAAGGCCACCCTTGAACAGCGGGCCATCACCTTGGGGGTGGGCAATCGCATCCTGGAAATCGCGATTCCCCAAACACCCGCCATCAAGGTGAAAAAAGACGGCAACCGCCAGGTCATCGAGGAGAAGGTCTTCCCCGGTTACGTGCTGGTGCGCATGGTGCTGGATGATGAAACCCAGTCTGCGGTGCGCACCACACCCAACGTCATCAATTTTGTTGGCGCCGAGGAGCGGCGGGCCACCGGAAGAGGTCGTGGTCACGTGAAGCCCATGCCCCTCACCCAAAAGGAGGTGAACCGCATCTTCCGCCGCACCCAGGAGCGGAAGCCCACCGTGAAAGTCCACCTCACCGAGGGGGATCAAATCCGGGTGATTGACGGACCGTTCAAGGACTTCGAGGGGGAGGTGATCGAGGTGTCCGGAGAGCGCAACAGGCTCAAGGCCCTGCTCTCCATCTTTGGCCGCGATACCCCTGTGGAGTTGGAATTCTCCCAGGTGGCCAAGCAGGAGTGAGCCGTTCCGGCTTTAGGGTATTCCGCTTTCCTCTCTACTCATTGTTCCATGTTATGGCAAAGAAAGTCACGGCGCTGATCAAGCTGGCTCTCAACGCGGGCAAAGCCAACCCGGCGCCTCCCGTAGGTCCGGCACTCGGTCAGCACGGGGTGAACATCATGGCGTTCTGCAAGGAGTACAACGCCAAAACCCAGGACAAGACCGGGATGGTCATCCCCGTGGAGATTTCCGTCTACGAGGACCGGAGCTTCTCCCTGGTGCTCAAAACCCCACCGGCATCCGTGCTCATCAGCAAGGCGGCCAACATTGACAAGGGCTCCGGCCATTCCTCCAAGGGCCAGGCCGGCAGCATCACCACGGCCCAACTGGAGGAGATCGCCAAGACCAAGCTGCCCGACCTCAACTGCCACACCGTGGAGTCCGCCATGCGGATCATTGCCGGCACAGCCCGCAACATGGGTGTGGCCGTGCAGGACTGACGCCAGCCGGCTTGCCCCTAGAATCACTCCTTCACCCCTGTGGGGAGAACTGACGTAGCGCAGTTCGTTTGCACCCCAACCCGAGACCCATGCCAAAACCATCCAAACGTCTTGTCACCGCCAGCGCCAAGGTGGAACAGCAGGCCTATGAACCCCGTGCCGCCTTGGCCCTGGTGAAGGAGAACGCCACGGCCAAGTTCGACGAAACCATGGAAGCCCATGCTCGCCTGGGCATCAACCCCAAATACGCCGACCAGCAGTTGCGCACCACGGTGATCCTTCCCAAGGGCACGGGCCAAAAGGTGCGGGTGGCCGTGATCACCCGGGGCGAACAACTGGCTGTGGCCAAGGCTGCCGGCGCCGACCTGGTGGGGGAAGAGGACCTGATCAACGCCATTGCCGGCGGGACCATGGACTTTGATCTGCTGCTGGCAACGCCGGACATGATGCCCAAGGTGGCTCGACTGGGCAGGGTTCTGGGTCCCCGGGGATTGATGCCCAACCCCAAAACCGGGACCGTCACCAGCAACTTGCAGGCCTCCGTCAAGGAGTTCCAGGCGGGCAAGCTGGAGATGCGCGCCGACAAGACGGGTATTGTGCATGTGCGTTTTGGCAAGGCCAGCTTTTCCCCCGAGCATCTGCTGGTGAACTTGAAAGCCGTGCAGGACACCGTGGACCGCAACAAGCCCAGTGGAGCCAAGGGCCGCTACTGGAAAAGCCTTTACGTCAGCTCCAGCATGGGACCGTCCGTGGAAGTTGACGTACCGGCACTCCAGGATCTTGTGGTGGAGGACGCAGGCTGAGACGCCGGGGCAGGGTCCTGTGTAGACTATTGCCCTCTGGTGAACGCCAGAGTCAGGGCACCCACCCTGAGTAGCGTCTGAGCCGCCACAGGCGACTCCGGTGCAAACCGAAGACAGCAGGCGCCATCCGCCATGGATGAGGTAATTCCTGCCCAGGTCTGCGCAACTGTAGAGCCGGTGCCCCCAAGGGTGCTCAGGCGCCATCAGATTTCGTTGACCTTGTGTTCGGGGCGGGTGCCTGCTGTTGTCCCGCCATTCCCGAATCATGGGTCGCACACTAGAGAGCAAGCAACAGGTGGTTGCCCGGCTCCGCCAGCTTCTGGATGAAGCCGACCTGGCTCTGGTGCTGGATTACAAAGGCCTCTCCGTCAAGGAGATGGGCGACCTCCGCTCCCGATTACGGGAGCACTCCAGCACCTGCAAGGTGGCCAAGAACAGCTTGATGCGCCAGGCCATTGGCACGGATTCTGCCTGGACAGGCCTGGATCCTCTGCTCACGGGCGCCAACGCCTTCGTTCTCGTGAAGGACGACGTGGGCGGCGCCATCAAAGCCGTGCAAGCTTTCCAACAGGAGATCAAGAAGTCGGACATCAAGGGTGGCCTGTTAGAGGGCCGTCTCTTGTCTGAGGAAGATCTTAAGGCGATTGGCAAGCTCCCCTCCCGGGAGGTGCTCATTGCCCGGATTGCCGGCTCCCTCAATGGCGTTGCCACCAAGTTGGCCATGGCCGTCAAGGAGGTGCCCACCGGCCTTGCTCGCGCCCTGCAGCAGCATGCCGACAGTGGGGCATCCTCCCCTCCACCGGCGGGCTGAGATCCGCACGTCCCCTTACCCCCTTGTCCCTGAATTTCAACCATGTCTACCAAAACCGACCAGATCCTCGAATCGCTCAAGTCGTTGTCCTTGCTGGAAGCCGCTGAGTTGGTCAAGCAGATTGAGGAGGCCTTTGGTGTGTCTGCCGCTGCATCGGCGGGTGTGGTGATGGCCGCCCCTGGTGCCGCCGCCCCTGGCGCCGAGGCCGAACCCGCTGAGGAGCAAACGGAATTTGCCGTCCACCTGGAGGGCTTTGAAGCCACCGCCAAGATCAAAGTGCTCAAGGCGGTGCGGGAGGCCACAGGCCTGGGTCTGGCGGAAGCCAAGGCTCTGGTGGAGAAAGCCCCCACCCTGGTCAAAGAAGGTCTGCCCAAGGAAGCTGCCGAAGACCTCCAGAAGAAGATCGAAGCCGTTGGCGGTCAGGTGGCTGTCAAGTAGTTCCCAAAAGAAAACCCCCCTGCGGTTAGCAGGGGGGCTTGAGGTGAGTCAGGCTTGAGGAGTCTGTCCTTCGTTTCGACCCTTAGCCTGAGCACACTCCTCACACGGTTAATAAGTGTACACGGATTTGATGTTGTTGTCCAGCCATGACCAAGCCCCGTTTGATCACTTCTGCTTGTGACGGGGCCTGCAGCGGCAATCCCGGTCCTGGGGGCTGGGCCTATCTGCTGCGCTTCGACGACGGTCGCGTGGAGGAGAGGGGCGGCTTCTGCGAGAACACCACCAACAACCGCATGGAGATGCAGGCCGCCCTGGCCCTGCTGCAACGCATCGCCCAGGAGCCACGCCAGCCTGGGTTCACCATCCGCACCGACAGCAAATACCTGATTCAGGGCTTCAACCAGTGGCTCAAGGGCTGGAGACAGAGGGGCTGGAAGAAGGCCGATGGGAAACCGGTCCTTAACCGTGATCTCTGGGAGGAACTGGACCGGGCGCGCCTGCCGGGGGTGGCGTTGACCCACGTCAAGGGCCACAGCGGTGATGCGGATAACGAGCGGGTGGATGCCATCGCCGTTGCCTTCAGGGACGGGAAGCAGCCTGCGCTGCACTCGGGGTCCCAGCGGTCCACGTCCCGTCAGGCTGATGCTGGCGGGCCCATGGATCTTGCGCCGGCCCCATCGCCGTTGCAGCGGTTGCTGAGCCGGCTGGAGATGGCAGACCGTTTGGCGGCGGGAGGTTATGGACTCACCATGGCGGAGCTGGCCCAGTTGGTGGAGATGCCCCACGTGGAGCTGAGCCAACGGCGGCAGCCCTGGGCCTGGCGGGACTGGCAGGTGCTCCCCTGCTCTGACGGGCGCTGGCGGCTGCAACGCCAACCACTGGACATGTAAGTCGCTAAGACCCCCCATGGCTGCGGACGATCCCTACCAGCGGCTCATCGGACCCATGTTGGCCAGGGACGATGGGCCGGATCCCGAGCTCATGAGTCAACTGAGCCTGCGGGCCCTGGCCTGGGCAGCGCGGGGACGGCGGTGGCCCCCATGGCGGGGAATGCTGGCCAGCACCGCAGCCGTGCTGCAACGGCGGGATCCGCGGCTGCAACAGCACTGTCTGGGACTCACCTTCCCCAATCCCCTGGGACTGGCGGCAGGGTTTGACAAGAACGGCGTGGCAGCCGCCATCTGGCACTGCTTCGGTTTTGGATTTGCCGAACTGGGCACCATGACGGCCCTGTCCCAACGGGGCAATCCGCGCCCGCGCCTCTTCCGGCTTGCGGCGGAGCAGGCCGCCCTCAACCGCATGGGGTTCAACAACCACGGTTCGCTGCGGGCCGCCACTGTGCTGACGGAGCAGCAGTTGCCGCCGCCGGGCCAGCGGCCGGCCCTGTTGGGTCTCAACATCGGCAAGTCCCGGGCAACACCCATGGCGGCGGCAGTGGAGGACTACGCCGTCAGCTACAGCCGCCTGGCGCCCCTTGCCGACTATGTGGTGATCAACGTGTCTTCCCCCAACACCCCCGGCCTGCAGGAGTTGCAAAGCGTGGAGGCCTTGAGCCGGTTGATCGGCCGCCTCCAGGCCACGCGGCTGCCCAGGCCACGCCCCCCCTTACTGGTGAAAATTGCCCCTGACTTGACGGATGGCCAGTTGCTGGAGTTGGCGGAGCTGGCCCTGGACCTGCATCAGCAGGGTCGGTTGGCGGGGATAATCGCCAACAACACCAGCCTGGATCGCCATGGCCTGGAAGCGCGACGCCTGATCACGGGCCGTACCTTGGCGGAGGAAGCCGGTGGCCTCAGCGGAGTGCCGATTCGGGTCCGTTCCCTGGCGGTGCTACGCCGGCTTTGGAACCGTCTTCAGGGCCGTGTACCCCTGATCGGGGTGGGGGGCATCGACTCTCCTCAAACCGCATGGGAGCGGCTGGCCGCTGGAGCCAGCCTGCTGCAGCTCTATACCGGCTGGATCTACCAGGGTCCCCAGTTGGTGCCAGCGGTGCTGGAGGGGTTGCTCAAGCAGTTGGAGGGCCACGGCCTCAACTCTGTGGCAGACGGTGTGGGAACAGAGCTGCCCTGGTTGCCGTAACGGGGGAACCCTTGTGGGGAACCCGGTCTCGTAACCATGGTTTTGGACCACTTTGCCGACAGGTTTCAGCGGGCTCGCCGCTGGTTGACGGCCACCACCGTGGCCATGGAGGCCAGTGACCAGGGGGTGATTGCGCTGCGCATGGTCCCTTCGGGGAAGGACGCTCCCCAGATCACGGACTGTGCCGTGGCTGCCCTGCCGGAGGGGTTTATCACGGCAGGGGTTCCCCAGGAGCCCGAGGCCCTGGGCCACTTCATCCGTGATCTGTTGGACGAAGGAGACGTTCCGGTGCGGGACGTGGCGTTGGATCTACCGCCCCCCTGCTGCCAGGCACGGCTCCTGCGGCTGCCGGAGACCATCCCGGCCGCGGCGTTGCCCCGGTTGGCGCGCAAGCTGGGTACGGACGAGGGATTTCCCATGGCCTTGCGCCAAGCGCAAATTGCCACGCTGCCCTTCTCCCCGCAGGCTGCCACAGAGTTACAACCTGTGCTGCTGATTGGCTGTGAGCGCTCCACGGTGGCGGCCTGGATCCGGACCATGGCGGCGGCCGGACTGACTCTGCGGCGGCTGGGCTGGGCCCAGACCACACTGCTGCAAGCCTTGCAGGGGCTACAACCCCTGTTTGGCAATCTGGAACTGGTGGGTCTGCTGGATCTTCAGCCCGAGACCGGTTGGCTCACCCTGGTGCTGGATGGCGTGCCCTACGCCATGACCTCCCTCCCCGGCCTGCCGGATCCCGATTTTCATCAACGCCTCCAGCAGCAACTGGAAGGAGAGGAACCAGGTCCGGACGGGGACCTGCTCCCCCTCGATCTGCAAGCGTCCCAGGCCTTGGTGTGGGCCTTGATCGACGCGGTGGAGACGGTGCAACAGCACCATGGCCACGTCCACATGGCGCAGCTCTACCTGGCTGGGCCTGGCAGCGCCTACCCCCGCATTGCCCGGCAGATTGCGGAGCAGTCGGGTTGGCCCACAGCCCTGCTGGATCCCATGGCGCTGCTGAACGTCCACCACCCTCTCCCCCCGGAGGCCGTGGTGGGCTCCGCCATGGCCCGGTTGGTGACCACCGCCATGGAGGACGTCTAAGCCATGGCCAAGGCATCAGCAACCCGCTGGCCTGCAGTGGACCTGCTGGCGGAACAGCGTCAGGCATTGGGGCTCAACCCGCCCCGACGGGTGGCCGCCTCGCTGGTGTTGTGGCGGGGCGCAGCAGCCGGGCTGGCCCTGGTGGCGGTGGTGGCGGCGCTGGGGGTGGCGGCCACCCGGGAGCGGCTGGCCTGGAACCGGCGGGTGGAAGCCCTGGAACCGGAGGCACGCAAGTATGAGCAGTTGCAGGGTCAGTTGCAGCAGAGCCACCATCACCTGGCCCGGTTGCGGCAGAGCAACGGGGCGCTGGTGCAGGCCCTGACCACCCAGCGCCCCCACTCCCTCCTGTTGATGGAGTTGACGGCTCGAACCCCTCCGGGTGTCCAGTTGCTGGAACTCAACGGCGCGCCGGACGGCATCACCCTCAAGGGGCAAGCGGAGAACTGGCCTCTGGTGAACCTGTTGCAACTGCAATTACAGGCATCGCCCCTGTTTGAGGAGGGCGCCGGGGTGCAGGTGAAGGGGCTCCGCCCAACAGCGGCCCCAGGGACGCCCAATCGGGTGAATTTCCAACTCACGGCCCGCTTCCAACCACAACCCTTTCATCAACAGCGGCCTCGGCTTCAGCAGCGGGGGTCCCGTGGCCTGACGCAGCGACTCCAGCTTTTGGAGACCCATGGGCTGTTACTCCCCGTGCAATCTCACGCCACCGATGACCAACTTCAGTAACCCCTCGCCCCCAAAGCGACAGTTGACCCAGGAGCTGAGCCAGGAACAGGTGCTTCTGGCCTTCCCCTTGGCAGTGGCAGCGCTGGCGGCCGTGGGGCTGCTCCTGGCGTGGGTGTTGCCCCAGTGGCAGCAGCGCCACGCTCTCATCCAGCGTCGGGATGTCGTTCTGCAACAACACCAGCAGTTGGACCAGCAACGCCACGCCCTTGCCGAGGCACGGCAGCAAGTACAGCAGGAGGTGAATCGTCAGGCCCAGATTCTGGCGCTCATCGCCCCGACCCGGCAACTGGACACCATGCTCACCGCCTTGGCTGAGGCCGCCCAGGCCCGGCAGGTGCAGCTTGTGCGCTACGAACCCCGCCAGAGCGTTGGGGGCGCCCCGTCCATCCCTGCCGCCGCCAACGAGGAGGACACACCGGCCAACAGCGACGAAGAGCAGGAGCCCGCTGCATCCGCAGGAGATCCTCTGCTGGCCACAGGCCTGCGGAAACAGGAGATTTTGCTCACCTTTGAAGGGGGCTACGGCAACATCCTGGCGGTCCTGCAAAGCCTGGAGTCGTTGCAGCCCCTGGTGGTGGCCCATGACTTGAAACTGGAAGGACGTCCCCCTTCAGCGGATCAGACCCCATCAACCCAGATCGTGACCACCCGCATGAACCTGAGGCTGACCGTCTACACGCAGGCACAGGACACCTGATGCCTGACAAGGAGGAAGGCCCCGCCAGCCGCAGGCGTTACCGAGGCTGGTGCTCACCCAGGGAACCTGTGGCCTGCTGCATCAAGGCCGCGGGGGTAAGCTGCTCGTAGCACTCGAACGGCTGGAGGATCCAGGGGCTGGCCGGCAACTCCATGGCCCAGAGATGGGGGCGCACGGCGCTGTGGCCTTTCAGCCAGAGCACGGCGGTGGTGAGGGAGTCCGGGTTGATGGACTTGTGCAGCCATGCGGTTGCCGCAGCCAGGGTGGTGCCCGAATCGGCAAGGTCGTCCACCAGCAGCAGGTGGGACCCAAGACGGGGACAGGCGTGGGCCAAGCTCTGTCCCACGCGCACACCGCTCTGCTCCCGACCGTTCGCGCCCCCATAGCTGCTGATCGCCATCACCACCAGGGGTCGGTTGAAGATTCGCGAGAGGGTATCCCCCACCCGCAGCCCCCCTCGGGACAGGGCCACCACCTGGTCGAAGGGGCAGCCGTGGTCGTACACCAGCAAGGCCAGATGCTCAATCAATGCATGGTATTGGTCCCAACTCACCACCAACTCCCCGGCGGTGGGATCAACGAGGGGTTTCACGGCCTTGAGCACTTGACGCCAGCTTATCCAGGTAAGCGCGGACGGCTTTGAAATCTTCCCAGGTGAGCCATTTGGGTTGCCCCTTTTGCCGCGATGCGTTGCGCAGAAGAAACGACGGATGGAAGACGGGCATATAGACCCTGCCGTCCCGTTCAATCCACTGTCCCCGCATCCTGGTGATGCCGGTTTTGATGCCCAGCACCCCCGTCATGGCGGTGGATCCCGCCAGCAGCACCATGGCCGGATTCACCAGTTGAATCTGCCGTTGAAGCCATGGGCGGCAATGGGCCATTTCTTCAGGCGTGGGTTTGCGGTTGCCGGGAGGGCGGCACTTGACCACGTTGCAGATGTAGATGTCCTGCTCCTGGTCCAGTCCCACGCTGGCCAGGATTTGATCCAGCAACCGACCAGCTCGCCCCACAAAGGGGAGGCCCGTTTCGTCTTCATGCTGGCCGGGTCCCTCCCCGATGAGCATGAGCCGCGCCAGGGGATTGCCACGACTGATGACCACGTGGGTGCGGGTGGTGGCCAGGCCGCAACGCTGGCAGCCCACACACTCCCTGGCCAAGGCCTCCAGGCTGTCCTCCCGCTCCTCCTCCTGTATCTGCTGTATCTGGGTAGCCGCAGGAGGAGGGGCTGCGCCTGCAGAGAAAAGATCGAGTTGGCTGCGCTGGGTGCCCATGGGTGCAGTTTAGACTGAGCAGCCCGTAGGGTCTGCGGGGCCTTCCCACAACAGCACGCAGTTGCCCTCGGGATCCAGCAGCCATTGCTCCCGACCGAAGGACTCCTCACGGATGGGATCCAGCATCTGGCCCCCCAGGGCCATGGCCCGTTGGCGTATGCACTCCAAATCGGCGCAACGCAGACAGAGGGCCAAGCCACCGCTCTGCCGGGGTTGGGGATGCTGGCGTGAAGGGCGATACAACACCATGTCCATCCCCGTGGGCAGATGGACGGTGACGGCCCCTGCCGGAGTAGCGGTGATGGATTCACCGCCGACAAGATCCGTGTAAAAGTCGGCCAGGCGCCGGGGATTCCGGCTGGCCAGCACCAAACAGCAGCGGGGCGCTACGCCATCGGGATGGGCCTGCTCAACCATGGGTGGTTCCGTGGCGGCGGGGAAGCTGGATTACACTCGCACAAGGTCTCACGAGACGTGGTCGCGAAAACGCATGAAGTTTGCTGAGAGGGCCAAACAACTCCAGCCTTCCCTCACTCTGGCCATCAGCGCCAAGGCCCGTGACCTACAGCAGCAGGGGGAAGACGTTTGTAGCCTCAGCACCGGTGAGCCGGATTTCAAGACCCCGTCCTTCATCTGCAGGGCTGCGGAAGAGGCCATGGAGGCTGGCCACACCCGCTACGGCCCAGCGGCTGGACTACATGCCCTGCGGGAAGCCATCGCCCACAAGCTTCAAAACGAAAACAATCTCACCTACGGCCCCAACCAAGTCATGGTTAGCAACGGGGCCAAGCAGGCGCTTTACAATCTCTTTCAAGTGCTGCTGGATCCCGGTGACGAGGTAATCATTCCAGCCCCCTATTGGCTCAGCTATCCCCCCATGGTTCACCTGGCCGGTGGCCGCAGCGTGATTGTTCCCACCCGCCAGGACGAGAACCATCAACTCGGCGCGGCGGCCTTGGCGGCGGCCATCACGTCCCGCACCCGACTGCTGGTGCTCAATAGCCCCACGAACCCGACGGGCACGGTCTATCCGAAGCAGGCCCTGGTGGACCTGGCCAACGTGCTGCGCCAGCATCCCCACGTGGCGGTGGTCAGCGACGAGATCTATGAATACATCCTCTACGACCACAACCGTCACGTGAGTTTTGGCGCCGTGGCCCCGGACCTGATGGAGCGCACCTTTGTGGTCAACGGTTTTTCCAAGAATTGGGCCATGACGGGCTGGCGGCTGGGTTATCTGGCGGGTCCCCGATCCGTCCTGGACAAAGCCGTGGCGCTCCAGAGCCAAAGCACCAGCAACGTGTGCAGCTTTGTGCAATATGGGGGCTTGGCAGCGCTCCGCGGCTCACGGGAGTGCGTCCACGCCATGGTGGCAGCCTTTGCCCAGCGGCGCCGCTTGGTGCTTCAGGCCCTGGAATCCATGGAGCACGTCCATGGCCTGGCGCCACAGGGCGCCTTCTACGCCTTTCTCAACATTGCCGACACCAACCTGGATTCCGTGGTGTTTTGCGAGCGGCTTCTGGTGGAGGCCGGCGTGGCCATCGTCCCCGGCGCCGCTTTTGGAGACGACCACACTGTCCGCCTTTCCTTCGCCACAGACATCACAACTTTGAAACAAGGGTTGGAACGTCTGCAGACGTTTCTGGCTGGTCTCTAGGGAGGAAGTCCAAGGTGGGAATCCACCTTTTGGAGGATGAATTTTCAGTATTTAGGAGGATGCCGTTGGTCTTGAATTCGTAGAGCGTAAATGGGCTTGCATAATTCTAATGCCATCCCACGAGATGCCTGACATTGTCACGGAAACACGTCAACTGTTTACTGAATTAACTCAAAATCGTCGTCAAGGTTATGATACATCTGATCTAAATGATTTGCGCAACCGCATTGTTGAAATGAATGGCCGCCTGGTTCGTCAGGTGGCTAGTCGCATGATGCATCGTTGCAGCCTGGACTTTGATGAGTTGGTCCAGATTGGCCATCTGGGGTTAATCAAGGCCGTGGAGCGCTTTGATCCCGGCACCGGCTATGCCTTCAGTTCCTTTGCCGTTCCACTGATCCGTGGTGAGATTCTTCATTATCTCAGGGACCATGTGAGTCTCATTCGCGTCTCGCGCCGCTTGCTGGAACTCCATGCCCGGGGTGCCAAACTCCAGGAGGCCATGGCCAATGCCTCGGGCCGGTATCCCACGGAGTCGGAACTTTGTGCAGCGCTGGAGACGACCCCCAGGCGATGGCAGCAAGCCTGTCAGGCCAAGCGCAGTCTGCGGATCTACAGCCTGGATCAACATGTGGGCGCCCTGGAGGACGAGCGGGAAAGCCTGCGGCTGGCGGAAACGCTGTCTGTACAGTCCCAGGAGGAAGACGCTGCTGAACTCTATGCCCATCTGCACTACTTTGTCGCACGCCTGGGGGCTGATGCACAACGGCTCCTCAGATGGCGTGTTTTTGACGGGCTCAGCCATCGGGAACTGGCTCATCGGGAAGGGGTCAGTATGCGGGTGATCAGCCGACGGCTCCACACCACCCTGCAGCAGCTTCACCATCAACTCAAGCCCATGGTGGTTGAATCTGCCTACCCGCAACCACCGCAGCGGCACTGCCCTTCAACGCCAGCCCACCCCCAGCGCAGCACCCATGGCCAGTAGGGCTGCCACCATGGTGAGGGCAGCGTTGACCAGTTCATTGGTGAGCCACCCCACGCGCCCCTGCCACGTGGCCCCAATCCAGCTTTCCACCATGGTGGCCATGGTGGCCGTAGCAGCCAGGAGCACAAGCTGCCCCAGGGGACCAGGGCCAATGGACGGCTTCAGCAGGGCCAGGGCCAGGGCTGCATACAGGACAATGGCCACCACGCCAGCGGCCGTACCGGTGATGCTGACGGCCCCCTCCGTCCCTGCCGGCACCGGCCGGAGGGTGGTGATCAGCAGGGTGCGTCCTCCCCAGCGCTTGCCAATTTCACTGCCGCACGTATCCCCCAGCTTGGCGGCGAAACTGGCCACAAAGCCCAGGATCAGCAGGGGGCTTGTCCCAGGCGCCAGGGCCATGAGCACGGCCAGGCTCAAGCCCGTTGCCGCGGATCCCCAAAGATTGCCGGGCCCACGGCGTCCCCCACGGGCCTCGGCAAGCTGGAGAGCCTGCTTGCGCTTAAGGCCGAGGCGGGTCACCGCTGAACCCAATACCAGATAAAGAACAACGGTGAGCCAGCCGGGCCAGCCCATGGTTCCCCAAAGCATGGTACCCAACACCCCCCCATGGACCCAGCCCCGGGCCGTGAGAACCGGCAGACGATGAATCAGAAGGATGAGCCCCCCGTTCACCAGCAGACCCATCCACCAGGGGTTGAGAGATGTAACCCAGGCCATGGGATCAATATACAGGAACCCGTGGTGTAAACTGGCATTCCGTTGGCTCCATGGCATGGGGACAGTTTTACGGCTGGCGGCAACTGGCGCCCGCCCCCGTGATTAGCCCTACGATTTCTGGATCTACGCAGCGCTTGGTGTGAGCTTCGTTGCACTGCACAACCACAGTGACTACAGCCTCCTGGATGGAGCCTCCCAACTGCCACGGTTGGTGGCCCGTGCCAAGGCGCTACAGATGCCCGCATTGGCCCTCACCGACCATGGGGTGATGTATGGCGCCATTGAGTTGCTAAAACTTTGCCGCCAAGAGGGAATCAAACCAATTATCGGTAACGAAATGTATATCATGAATGGCTCTATTACGGCGCCACAGCAGAAACGAGAGCGACGTTACCATCTGGTGGTCCTGGCAAAGAATGATCAAGGCTATCGTAATTTAGTGAAACTAACCAGTATCAGTCATTTACAAGGAATGCGTGGCAGAGGATTTTTTAGTCGACCCTGCATTGATAAAGACTTATTGAAAAAGCATAAGGAAGGATTGATCGTTGCCACGGCGTGTCTTGGCGGTGAAATCCCGCAGGCGATTTTGCGGGGGCGACTGGACGTGGCCCGCCAAGTGGCCGCCTGGTACCGGGATTGCTTTGGCGAAGATTTCTACTTGGAAATCCAGGACCATGGTTCCCATGAAGATAGAACCGTGAACACACAGATTGTCAAAATTGCCCAGGAGCTTGGCATTGAAATCATTGCCACAAACGATGCCCACTATCTCAGCAATCAAGACGTGGAAGCCCATGACACCTTACTCTGCGTTCTCACCGGCAAGATGGTGACAGACGAGAAACGGCTCCGTTATACAGGAACAGAATATCTCAAATCTCCGGAGGAGATGGCCTGTCTGTTTCAAGATCACCTGGAGCCACAGGTGATTGAACGGGCTCTGGCCAACACCTTGGCCGTGGCCGACAAGGTGGAAGACTACGATATTCTTGGAAAATGCCGGATGCCTGATTTCCCCCATTTGCCGGAGCAGGCCACGCCCATTGACCATCTCCGCCAGGTGAGCCGCGATGGTCTTCAGCAGCGTCTTCAGCAGCCCAACTGGGATGTTGTTGTCTCCCGGAACAGCGCCTACGCGGAGCGGCTGGGACGTGAGTTGGACATCATTGAACGCATGGGATTTCCCACCTACTTCCTGGTGGTGTGGGACTACATTCGCTTTGCGCGCCTTCAGGGAATTTCCGTAGGTCCTGGTCGAGGCTCGGCAGCAGGATCTCTCGTGGCTTTTGCCCTGGGAATCACCAACATTGACCCAGTGAATCATGGCCTTCTTTTTGAACGTTTTCTGAATCCCGAACGGAAATCCATGCCTGATATTGATACGGATTTCTGTATTGAACGCCGCAGTGAAGTGATTGACTACGTCACCAAGCTGTATGGAGATGATCGTGTAGCGCAAATCATTACGTTCAACCGGATGACGTCCAAAGCTGTCCTCAAAGATGTGGCCAGGGTTCTGGACATACCCTACGGGGAAGCGGACCGACTCGCGAAGTTGATCCCTGTAGTTCGCGGAAAACCTGCAAAGCTTAAAGTCATGATCAGTGACGAGAGTCCGGCGTCGGAGTTTCGAGAAAAATATAAGAAAGACGAGAAAGTTCGCCGTTGGATTGATCTGGCTCTCCGCATTGAGGGCACCAACAAAACCTATGGCGTCCATGCTGCTGGCGTGGTGATTGGTGCGGATCCCCTGGATGAACTTGTGCCCCTGCAGCGCAGCAACGAAGGCCAGGTGATTACCCAATATCCCATGGACGACGTGGAATCCATGGGACTTCTCAAGATGGATTTTCTGGGTCTGAAGACCCTCACCATGATCGACAAAGCCTTGGAATTGATTCAACAAACCCAAGATGATCAACTGGATCCCTATAATCTCCCCCAGGGGGACAAGGCCACCTATGATTTGTTGTCCAAAGGGGACCTGGAAGGCATTTTCCAACTGGAATCCGGCGGCATGCGCCAAGTTGTGCGTGATCTACGCCCGTCCTCGCTGGAAGATGTCTCCTCCATCCTGGCCCTCTATCGACCCGGCCCGCTGGATGCGGGGCTGATTCCCAAATTTATCAACCGCAAGCATGGGCACGAAGACGCCCATGTTGCCCATGGAAAGCTGCAGCCCATTCTGGAGGAGACCTACGGCATCATGGTTTATCAGGAGCAGATCATGCGCATTGCCCAGGACCTGGCAGGGTACTCCCTGGGGCAGGCGGACCTGCTGCGCCGGGCCATGGGCAAAAAGAAAATTGCCGAGATGGAAAAACACCGCACCATCTTCATCAGTGGCGCCAAAGATCACGGTGTGAACGAACGAATTGCCAGTGAGTTATTTGATCAGATGGTTCTATTTGCTGAATATTGCTTTAATAAGAGTCATTCGACGGCCTATGGTGCCGTCACTTATCAGACAGCATATCTCAAGGCCAACTATCCCGTTGCCTACATGGCAGCCCTGCTGACAGTTAATTCTGGAAGCAGCGACAAGGTACAGCGTTATATTGCCAATTGTACTGCAATGGGCATTGAAGTCTTGCGGCCTGATATCAATGAATCAGGCCTGGACTTCACGCCCGTTGGCCAGCGGATCCGCTTTGGTCTGGGTGCCGTGAAGAACCTGGGGGAAGGGGCCATCAAGCAAATCCTGGACAGCCGCGTCAAGGATGGACCGTTCCATTCCCTGGCTGATCTTTGTGACCGGCTGCCCATGGGCTTGCTCAACAAGCGGGCCCTGGAAGCCCTGATCCACAGTGGCACCCTTGACGACCTTGAGCCCCAGGGAAATCGGGCCCAGTTGGCGGCTGACATGGAGTTGGTGGTCAGTTGGGCCAGCGACCGGGCCAAGGATCGGGCCAGCGGCCAGGGCAGCATCTTTGACGATCTTGCCTCCACCACCGGCTCTTCCACCGCCCATCTGGAGAGCGCACCCAAAGCCGCAGCCACCCGGGAATACGACCTGCGTCGGAAACTGCGGCTGGAAAAGGAGGTTGTGGGCTTTTACCTCTCGGATCATCCCCTGAAGCCACTGTTGGAGCCCGCCCGTCTGCTGGCCCCCGTCAGCCTTGCCGATCTGGACCAGTTGCCGGACAGGCGCAAGGTGAGCGCCATTGTCATGGTGTCTGCACTCAAGATCGTCACCACCCGCAAAGGAGACCCCATGGGGGTGTTGACAGTGGAGGATCTGAGCGGAAGCTGTGAGGCGGTGGTGTTCCCCAAAACCTACGCTCAACTCGGTCAGCACCTGAGCGAGGACACCCGCCTGTTGCTGTGGGCCACCGTGGATCGCCGTGACGAGCAGGTGCAACTGATCATCGATGATTGCTCTGTTGTGGAGGACCTCAGCCTGGTTCTGGTGACGCTGGAGGCCAACCATGCTGTTGATCTTGCCTACCAGGACAAGCTGCGCACATGTCTGCAAAGCCAGAGCGGCCAGGAGCGGGTGGCCGCCAAAAGTCCCGTTGTGCTTGAGTTGCACAGCAAGGACAAGAGCTGCTACGTACGTGTTGGCCAGCAGTTTCGTGTCTGCGATCCCGAGGCAACAGTCAAGGCACTCAACCGGGCACACTTTGCAGCCCGCCGCCGCCCCCTCATCAAGGCCTCGGCTTAGGGGAGTTGCCAGCGGAGGACTCTGAACCCATCGCTCTGAAACACCGATGTATCAAGAAAGCTGATTAAGGGCTGCTCTGGCCCTTGGGTCAGGCCATGACAAGGCAAAATGGGAATGAACCTGTGTGACCATTCCCCATGTATACAGACTTCACCGCAGCCATCCTGCTTCTGCTCACGGCAGTTCCCCTGGCGGCCGTAGTGGTCGCGGCTGGCTACTGGGCCTATCGGCAGAGGAAGTTGGGCAACGAGCAAGTCTCGGAGCAGCGCTGAGAGGGTCTAATGGCGCCATCCTGGCGCCAAGCCGTTAGCGACTCCGTTTCGTGGCGCGCAGTGAGGCACGCAACCGTTGAAGGTTTTTGCCAAACTGCTCCAACCCCAAAAGGGAACCTGGCCCATCGTCCCAACTGGCGGATAGCACCCCGTAGCTGAGGCCCAACAGGCCCAGAACAAAAAGCACGCCCGACACCCCAATGGTGACAATGGGCTCAATCCGCATGATGCCCTGGCTCATCAGAATGTAGCTGAGCACAAACGCCCCCATGGCCAACAGGGTGGGCACCCCGCTCAGCAGGAGAGCGCGCCGCACCATCCGCCTGGAGACATGGTCGGGAATGGCAGACCGGCGGGGCGTTGCCTTGCCCGCCGAGTTCTGCGGGGGGCGTATTTTCTCAATCTTCCTCTTGCGAGATTCCCCCCCAGCCTCCTCAGGTCCGCCAAATCCCCTGGCTGGTTCAGCCGTTGCCATGGCGCTAACCTCTGAGCTTCAGGCGTTGGATCAACTCCCGATAGGCCCCATCATCCCGCTGGCGGATGTAGCTGAGCAGTCGTTTGCGGCGCCCAATCATCTTGAGCAGACCTTGGCGGGAGGCGTAATCCTGATTGTTGCGTTGCAGGTGCCGGCTCAACTGGTTGATGCGCTCGCTCAGCATGGCCACCTGCACCGGCGCGGAACCCGTGTCGGTGCCATGGACTTGATAGTCGTTAATCAGGGCCTGCTTCGTGGCCACCGTGAGGGCCATGGGAATCCTTGCGTAAAATAGAGGTTGGGAGAAAAGCATAGCCCACCGTCACCCATGGCCCTACTGATGACGGGCTAGCCAGCGCAAGCAGCCACGGATCCAGTCCTCCGGGCTTTGGACATCCTGGTCCGTAGCCACGGCCGCCAGCGCCTGATGCACTTCCCCGGGTTCATAGCCCAAAGCCGCCAGGGTCAACTCCACGTCCTGCCGCAGCGCTCCTGTGGGCAACGGGGCCACATCCATCAGCGCCACCTCCTCCGCTGGGCCAAAGCGCTCCGCCAGCTTGCGGCGCAACTCCACCGCCAATCGTTCCGCACTGCGGCGCCCCACCCCCGGCGCCTGGCTCAGACGCTTCAAGTCCGCCTGCACCAGGGCCTGCACCAGTTCAGGCAAGGGGAAAAAACCCAGCAACCCCAGCGCCAGTTGGGGGCCGATACCACTGACACTGATGAGTTCCCGAAACAACTCCCGCTCCGCATCGGTCTCGAAGCCAAAGAGCAGCCAGCCATCATCACGCACCTGCAAGTGGGTGAAGAGGGCCAACCGTTGGGGACTGTCCGAGGGCTGCGGCAGCCCCCTCACATGGCTGTGGAAGCGCTGATGAAGCACCACCTCATAGCCAATGCCATGGCACACCAGCAGGACGCCTTGGCGAGCACCGCGCTGCCACCATTGGCGCACCTCCCCTTCCAGCCAGCCAATCATGGCCGATTCCAGCTTGGGCTCAGCCTAGCTTGACGGCTCGAAAACGAAGCCGCACGTAATCCACGGTCCACACGCCGTCGGGACTGCACAGTTGGGGGGCAGTGGTCTGACTCACCTGGGCCACGACGGCCTGCCGCGTTGCCTGGTCCAGCCCATCCAGGAATGTGGCCGCGAAGGTGTCCATCCAACGGCTGAGGGGTCCCGGCAACGGGATGGGGCGAGGAAACAGCCGAATCTCGGTGACCTGAAACCCATGAGCTTTCAGCAGGCGGTGGTACGCGTCAGCCGTGGGGAAAAACCACGGATCCTGCAACGCCGCATTGATCCCACGGTCATGGAGCGCCTGGTGGAGCGCTTGCCGCACCGTGGCGATGTTGCCCAGCGCCGCCCAACTCACCAACAAACCGACCACCGTCACGCAGCAGGCGCCGCACATTGCCAATCACGGCCGCCGCTTCAGGGACCCAGTGCAGCATTGCATTGGAGAACACCGCATCAAAGCTCCCCGCCGGAAGCTGGGGACCCACCAAATGGCGTGCGTCCGCCTGCAGGGCGGTGAGTCCACGCTGCCGTGTCGCCTTCACAAAGCCGGCATCCCGATCAACTCCCAGCACACTGCAACCACAGGCGGCCATGTGGGCGGTGAGTGTGCCGTCACCACAGCCCAGATCCAGCACCCGCTCCCCAGAACGCGGGTCCAAAAGCCCCACCAAGTCACGGCCAAGCTCCGGGACGTAGGCAGCCCAGCGCCCATAGCACTCGGGATCCCAACGTTGTTGGTCAGCACCCATTTTCCTTTTCCTGCTCAGCCATCCACTCAATGATTTTAGCGGAGCGTCTGGTGCTGTTGGCAATGGAGCCGATGGCGAAGATCGGCGCTGATGAGGCAGCAACTCCGAAAGACATTATTACATTCCCAGAAAACAGCGCACCCACCAGCCCTCCAAACAGAATCAAGGCAGCGACAACATGGCAAAACGCTCCTGCCTTGCTACCGCTGGAATTGACCAGTTTTGATGTCAGGTCTCCATGGACATGACTGGGGGTTGAGCCCGAGGAGCTTGAGGGCAAGCTTTTTTCAGGCGAGGAAGGGGCAATTTTTCGTGGTGCCTTTGAGGCCATGGCCAGATGCATCACTTCGTTGGAGGAGAGCGAAACCTCAGCGACCGGATGCCCATCAAAATCCTTGAGGATCACAAGATCAGGCGTCTCTCCCTCGCAACTTTCACGGGAACTACATTGCGATTTTCCACCCTTGGAATTATAAATGTCTAAAGCCCTGAGGAATGTGTTGATGTTCAAGCAAGGATCAGCCAACTGCTGAGAATGATAAGTGATAGCCAATCGGAAGTAGTCCTGGTGCGAACGGACCGGAAACCCAGGACAAGGCTGAAGGGAATGGTTCCACGGCCCGCTTCCAGTCTCTCAAGCGGGGCTTGCCATGGGGCAAGACGGGCACGGGGTGGCGTGGTTTAAGGAGGCTGTTGAAAAAGTTCACAAGAACGATCATCTTCCTTCTTCCACATAGAGAATGATTGTCAGGAACCGTTGACAACGGCGTCATTTTTCACAGTCGCTTAACCGGTTAAACTCCTCTCCCCACATAAGGTTTGAGACAATGCCAAGCTGCTTTGCCTCGATTGAGTTCGTATTGATTCTCTATTTCAAGTGGCTTGTCTAACTTTTTCACCAACCTCCTACTAGACTATGATCTTTGATGGGAAGACTTATGTCCATAAAATGCCCAATCTTTTTAATACTCTCAGGTGTTCTGGCACTCTCTACATCGAGTGCAGTGCAGTCTCATTCCGGCGGGCTGAATTCACAAGGTTGCCATGCTGGTAGCCGACCATATCACTGCCACAGATCCCCTTCTGAAATGGTCAGAACACAAGATGGGCGAAACCGACTGAGATGCGACCTTGGTAGTCGTTCGCACGAATGTCGTCAGCGTGGATCAGATGAGATCCGCGTTCTTCAAGTCCAACTTACGCGGCACTGTTCAGGATTGTCAGATAGCTTTGTGGATGGTGTGGATGGCCCCAATACAAGACAAGCCATTATCACTTTTCAACGAGCATATGGATTGAACCCCGATGGTATCCCTGGCCCTCAAACGAAGAAGGCCCTGGCAGGTGCTAGGAACGGCAACTGCACCGCCAACTAACCCCACATCACCAAGGTCGGCCACTCCTGAATTTGGGACCGGCCGATGCTTTTCCTAATTGCCTTCCCAGAACTACTTTGGGAATGGTCCGTACTCACCACGAGGCTGGTGAAAGAGTCGGACAAGCCACTTGAAACAGAGAATCAATGCGAACTCAATCAGGGTAAGGCAGCTTGGCATTGCCCCAAGCCTTAGGTGGGGAGAGGGGTTTAACCGGTTAAGCGACTGTGAAAATGTTGGCTAGCCCTGATATCCAATCCCCATGGACGTGGCTTGGGTTGAGCCTGAAGAACTTGTGGCCAGGGCCGGGGCACTCACCTCACTGACAGAAGGATCAGGTGGCAAAGTTTCCGCCTGAGACAAAGATCCACATGCGGAGTGCCTTGATACTCAAGCCAGGATCAGGCAACTGCTAAGAGTGTTTAAGTAGCAGCCAACGGGAATGGTCCTGCTGCAAACGGACCAAAAACCCGGGCCAAGGCTGAAGGAATGGGCGATACTGGATTTGAACCAGTGACTCCACCGATGTCAACGGTGTGCTCTACCCCTGAGCTAATCGCCCCTTGAACCGGCCGCAGGAGGAGTGTAGCAGCTTCCATCGGAGTGCTGGCAACCCGGGGGCGGGCCTGGTCTTCAGCGGCGCAGCAGTTCCAGGCGCCAGCGCTGACGGCGGGTAAGCGCACGGCTTTGCAGGCGCAGTTCGCCGCGCCCCCGCAGCACCACCACGTCCCCCACCTGCAGCTCGGTGTGGGGACGCAACACGGTACGGCCGTTAAGGCGCACCCGGCCGGCGCTGATGGCCGCCGTCATGCGGGCCCGGGACAGGCCCAGACCTGCCGAAGCAACGGCATCCAGGCGGCAGGAGGCTTCCACGGTGGTAATGGTGCGGGGCTGGCGCGGTTGATGGCGCAGGTGGTTCCAGGGCACGGCACTGGCTTCCACCACCACTGTGCGCACCTGCAGGGAACGGCCGTCCAGGGCCGCCGCACAGACTGGCGTGGTGATGAGCTGGGCACCGTTTTCCCCCAGAAGAATCACGTCACCCCAACCCCGCGGATCAACGTCTGTTGTCAGCAAGGCCGCCTCAAAGTCCTCCAGCTCGGCGGGGTCAAACAGGAAGTTGCCTTTCAAGGCTACCAGGGCAAAGTCCAGGGGCGCGTCCACGAGGGGCAGTTCCTCCCGGGCCAGGAGCAGCCGCTGTCGTTCGGCGGGGAGGATACCGCCGGAGCGACGCCAGTGCAGACCACTACGCTGCTGGAGCACGGGCTCCACGCGCAAGCGCTCCTCTGGATCGAGAAACCCTGTTGGCTCCGGCTGCCATCTGCGCAGGGCCACCTCGGCCACCGCCAGCACATGGTCCAGGGCCTCGACCGGGGTCATGACAGGGCCACCACGGCCTGGGGGCGCACCTGCTGCAGCTCCTTCCACGGCATGTCCTGTCCTGAGGCGGATTCCACCAGCAGCAGCCAGAAGCCCTCCTCACTGCGGTTGCGCAGTTGGCGCAGGCGGTCTTCATTGCTGCTGTCCACGTCGGAGCGAGCGGCAAAACTGCCCAGCAGGCCGGCCACCAGCCCCAGCAGACCACCGATCAGACGATTACCCCAAGCTCCGGCAAAGGCAAACGTGTCCAAGTTGGTCATAACGGTGAACGTCACCCCGGCAAAGAAGCCGAAGGGCGCCAACCAGAAGGCCATGGTCTGCTGCAACCGTTGTTGGCGCAGTTGAGGGTTGAGCATCTCCACCTGGTCAAACGGGGTCTCCCCCGGCCCCACCGACTGAAGGCGGGCCAGGGGCGTGGAGAGTTGCGCCAGATGGTGGCGGAGGGTACACAGGTCCTGATGGTGGTCAAGCACCACAACAGCAACGGCCATGGGTGGAGGAGGGCAACCAGTCACTACACTGCACCAACGGCACTACCACAGGGCGCATGACAAAAGTTTTGGTCTCCGATCCCATTGACCAAGCCGGAATTGACATCCTCTCCCAGGTGGCCCACGTGGACGTGCGCACAGGGCTGCCAGAGGAGGAGTTGGTGAGTGGTATGGCGGATTACGACGCGTTGATGGTCCGCTCCGGAACCCAGGTGACCGCAGC
The DNA here is from genome assembly GCA_022826155.1 of Prochlorococcaceae cyanobacterium jk18x22bins.40. GTDB lineage: Bacteria > Cyanobacteriota > Cyanobacteriia > PCC-6307 > Cyanobiaceae > Synechococcus_B. Next base: position 40,446 of record JAJDVL010000023.1, read on the forward strand.
GGTCATTGATGCTGCTCCCCAACTCAAAATTATTGGTCGGGCCGGCGTCGGTGTGGACAACGTTGACGTGACCGCCGCCACCCGCCGCGGTGTGCTGGTGGTCAACTCTCCCGAGGGCAACACCATTGCCGCCGCTGAACACGCCCTGGCCATGATGTTGGCGCTCACCCGCAACATTCCCCAGGCCCATACCAGCACCATGGCCGGCCGCTGGGACCGCAAGCGGTACCTGGGCAACGAGTTGTACAAAAAGACCCTGGGGGTGGTGGGCCTGGGCAAAATTGGTGCCCACGTGGCCAAAATTGCCCAGGCCCTGGGCATGGTGGTGTTGGCCCATGATCCCTTTATCTCCAACGAGCGGGCACAAAAGCTGCAAGTGCGCCTGGTGGAACTGGCCGCTCTTTTTGAAGAGGCGGACTACATCACCCTGCACATCCCTCGCACCAACGAGACGGCGAATCTGGTGGGAGAGAGGCTGTTGAAGCGCATGAAGCCCACGGCACGCCTCATCAACTGTGCCCGAGGTGGCGTTGTGAACGAGGAGGCTCTGGCGGATGCGCTGCGCAACCACACCATTGCCGGGGCCGCCCTTGATGTTTATGCCAGTGAACCCCTCGCTGACGGGAGCCCCCTCCGTTCCCTCAAGGACAATCTCATTCTCACCCCCCATCTGGGCGCCTCCACTGCCGAGGCGCAGGCCAACGTGGCCATTGACGTGGCCGAACAGATTCGTGATGTTCTGCTGGGACTCCCTGCCCGTAGTGCGGTCAACATTCCCGGTCTGAGTCCCGACCTGATGGAGGAGTTGCGGGCCCACCTGAGCCTGGCCGAGCACCTGGGCCATTGCATCAGCCAACTGGCGGGAGGCAATGTGCAAGAACTGGAAGTGCGCATGCAGGGGGAATTGGCCGCTCAACCCAGCCAGCCTTTGGTCACGGCTTCCCTCAAAGGACTGTTGAGTTCAGCCTTGGGGGAGCGGATTAATTACGTCAACGCCGGTCTGGAGGCCAAAAGTCGCGGCATCAAGGTGCTGGAGGTGAAGGATGAAGCCTCCCGGGACTACAGCGGGGGCTCTCTTCAGCTCATCTGTCGCAGCAGTTCGGGCCTTCACACGCTCACAGGGGCTGTGTTTTCCGGGGATGAGTTGCGGATCACCAGTGTTGATTCCTTCCCCATCAGCGTGCCCCCCAGCAACCACATGCTCTTTACCCGTCACCGGGATATGCCCGGCATTATTGGCAGGTTGGGCTCCCTGTTGGGACAGCACAACGTGAACATTGCCAGCATGCAGGTGGGGCGGCGCATCATGCGGGGGGATGCGGTGATGGTGTTGAGCGTGGATGATCCAATCCCGGAGAGCCTGTTGGAGGACATCACCAGCATTGACGGCATTCGCGAAGCCCATACCGTCAGCCTCTGACCAGCCGGGGACAATAAGGAGCACTTATCAGCCATGAATCCATCGATTGATCTTGTTGGAAATTTGCCCCTGAGGACGTGAGATTGGTAACAGATGGGGGTAAAAGTGTGTCGTCCCGCAGGACCCGGTTCTGCCAGGCTCTGCTCTACAAGCTGAATTCATGGCTTCCTACAAGGTCACCTTCATTAACGAAAGCGAGGGTCTGAACGAGACCATTGATGTCTCGGACGACCAATACATCCTTGATGCAGCGGAGGAAGCAGGACTTGACCTGCCCTACTCCTGCCGGGCTGGCGCTTGCTCCACCTGTGCTGGCAAACTCACCAGCGGCACCGTTGACCAATCCGACCAGAGCTTTCTGGATGACGACCAGATTGAAGCAGGCTTTGTGCTCACCTGTGTGGCCTATCCAACATCGGATTGCGTCATCACCACCCACGCCGAGGAAGACCTCTACTAAGGGTTCCCTTTGGTCAGGGGCGGCGGTCCATAGACATTGACCAACTGCTCTTTCTCCGAATCACTGCGATGGGACCAACTCGTGCCTTGCTCCCCCACCGCAGCCAGCACCCCAGCCCTGGTGGCCAGTACAGCTTCCAGGTTCTGGGGCCTTGCTGTCGCTTGTTTGACCGGGAAGAACTGCCCTGGCCCTGCTGCCGACTGCAATGGCGTAGCAAAGAGCCCAGTTGGCGGCGCATTGGTCGCCGTTTTGTGCCGGATTTGGCCTGCAAGCGCAGCCCCAGCTATGCCGTTGAACTGCTCCAGCCCGACCTGCGGCCCACGGACACTGTTCTCACCCTGTTTGCAGAGCGGCTCAGTCCGGAGTTGCAGGAGTGGTGGTATAGCAGGCCATCCCTTCGTCGCCCGGATGGGGCTGCATGCAACCCCCCGTAGGCGAAGACCTGGAGAGATCAAGATCAGAAGTAGATCTTGCCGCCACCCCAGGAATCTCCCTGGATCTTGGGAGCCACAAGGATGTAACCGGCAATTAAACGCAGGTCATCGTCGGAGAGATCACGCATCTTCGGAAAGATGTCGCTGCTACGAAGGCTGGGATGCAGGTCGGCGATGGAGTACTCCCCGTCATAGGAGGTGGGGTCGTTGAGGTAGTCCACCAGACTCTCAATGGAGTTGCGCGGCGGCGTTGCAAGGGCGAGAGTCTCTGGATCCAGGCCAACGTTGTGGTTTGTCTTCGTGATTCCGCTGGCGTGGCAGCTTCCGCAACTCCGGTTGAACGTGGCCCTCCCCGACTTGACCTCGGCTTCTGTCAGAAGCGTTGTGTCGCCTTGAGCATTCTGAGGGACGGTCAACGTGTCCGTATTCCAGTTGGCAGCATTGGCAGCAACTGGATAGACCAGCATTGTTAAGGGCAGCAAGAACACCGCCAAGAGCGCACCGCAGCGCCTGGCCATGGAGCCCAGTCCAGTGGTGAGGCGGTGCAAAAAGCTGTTCATCGGTGGGTGATGCTGATAGGCCACAATCCCTTGTATCACGCAATTCAGCCTCCTTGCCGCCATCGGGTTCAACTCGTCAGAGAGTGTTTCAGAGAGAGGGCAGCGGGGATGGTTCAGGCCTTGACCCGTCCGGTTTCGATGTGAGCTCCAGGGTGAGAAAGTCCCTGGCCATGATGGTGGCAGGGAAAATGGCCCGGGCCTCTGCCAGGAGGTCATCGGGGTCAATGGCTTGTCCAGGCATATAGCGGGGGCTGAAGTGGGTTAACGCCAATTGGCCCACCCCTGCAGCCAGGGCCACCTGCGCGGCCATGGTGGTGGTGGAATGGAGCCGCTGCAGGGCCATCTCCCCATCCCTGTGGGCAAACGTGGCCTCGTGAATCAACAGGTCCGTCCCACGGGCCAAGTCCACAGCCCCGTCACAAAACACCGTGTCGGTGGCATACACCAGACTCACGCCCGGCCGGGGCGGTCCGCAAAGACTGGCGCCCTCGATGGTGTGCCCCCCCACGGCAATGGCTTCACCTTCCTTGAGGCGGCCATAGAGGGGACCGGGGGGAATGCCCAAGGCCTTGGCTCTCTCCACGTCAAACCGCCCCGGGCGCGGCTTTTGCGCAATGCGGAACCCACTGGCCGGGATGCGGTGCCAGAGGGGGCGAGACTCCACCACCAGATCGTCATCCTCAAAGAGCACGTGGCCTTCCCCAGGAGGGACGTTGGCATGAAAGTGCAGCGGATAGCTCAGGCGGGTGGAGGAGAACCGCAGGGCCGACTCCACAAAGCTTTGCAACGGGGGTGGACCGTAGAGGTCCAGGCCCGCCGACGTACCCGCCATGCCCAGGCTGGCCAGCAGCCCCGGCAAGCCAAAGACGTGATCCCCATGCATGTGGGTAATGAAGATGCGCCGCAGTTGGGACACCCGCAGGGGACTACGCAGCAGTTGATGCTGGGTGGCCTCGCCACAATCCAGCAACCAGAGCTCACTGCGCTGGGGAAGACGGACGGCCAGGGACGACACGTTGCGCTGACGGGTTGGAACGCCAGAACTGGTGCCCAGGAAGGTGACCTGCAACGACATGGAACGGGGAAGCGAACCCATTGTGCTCTGGCCAGCTAAACTGGGTCCATGACCAGACAGTATTCGGCCAAGGAACTCTCCCGGCGCATGGAGTCACTGATTTCCAGCGCCCACAACCGCTACCTCACCACGGTGCGGATTGCCTTTCGTGCCAAGCAGCGCCACTTTGACGATTTCGAGGGCCTGCTGGAAGAGAGCGACATCAAACCCGTGCAGCGGGCCATCATTGAACTCTCCGACGAGCAACTCACCCCGGAACTGTTGGCCTAGCCTTTTGCCCCTTCGACGGGAAGGGGACGGCTGGCGCCTGGCTGTGGATCCTGCCAGGCCCTTCGTGGCCCTGGTGGGTGGCGAGGGTTGGGCCTGCGAGTTGCGCGCCGCCGAACTCCAGGCGCTGTGCCATGGGGTGACCGTGCTGGTGCGCCAACACAGCGCCATTGCCGGGCAGCTCATGGCGGAAGAATCCATCACCATCAACCATGAATCCTGTGGTCTATGGCTGGAGTTGTGTGGAACGGCAGCGTCCTGGTCCCTGCGTTTTCTCCTGGAACCGGATGCAGATCGCGGCTGTGAAGGGGCTTGGTCAACGCAGGCCAGTCCCCAGTTGGCCATGGCGCTGCAACAACTGGATTGCTCCGGGACATCGCCCGTCTGACCCACCTGCCCCCTGTAACCCACCAGTCCCCATGACAACTGAACCTCGCGGTAGGTCCGATTCGGCAAGAAGATGGAGGCCCTTGTGCCCCGCCACCGTGGATCTTCCCACCATTCGTGCCGCCCTTTGCAGCCATGACCACAGCCAGCGGTTACAAGCCCTGGTGGCGCTGCGGCATCACAGCACGGCCGATGCAGAGCCCATCTTGCTGGCGGCATTGGAGAGCGACACGTTTATCGTTCGCTCCTTTGCCTGCATGGGCTTGGGACAAAAGCGAACGGAAGCCGGTTTTCAAGCCCTCCTGGAGCGGGCACGGCATGACAAGGATCCCAACGTGCGGGCAGAGGCCGCCAGTGCGCTGAGTTGGTTTGGCTTTGAGCGCTGTACGTCCCTGTTGCTCAGGCTGTTTTCCCAGGATGATCATTGGCTGGTGCGCCAGAGCATCATTGCGGCATTGTCCGAATGCGGAGATCCCGGCGCGCAGTTGCAAGTGGTGCGTCAGGGTCTTGCGGGTGAGGACGATACGGTGCGCTGCAGCGCGTTGGAGTTATTGGGTGTGCTGGTGGGGTCCCCCCTGGAGGGGGAGGCGGAAACACTGCTGCTTGCTGCCAGCCATGACGACAACCCCTGGATCCGCCGCACCGTGACTCGCACTATGGGCAACTTCCCCGGAGACAAAGCCCGCCAACGCTGCCTTGAACTGCGCCAGGATCCCGACCACCGGGTTGTGGCTGCCAGCCTGGAGTCCACACTCAAATTGGAGAGTGGCCCACGGTCGGAATTTTCCATCTAGATTTTGATCATCACTAGGGGTGCCGCCATCCTTTGGCGGCTGAGATCACACCCTCCGAACCTGACGCGGTTTGCACCGCCGTAGGGAAGTGAGCCTATCGTGATCCTGGCTTCTGGTGCGCTCTTTGCAGGATGTCCGATGCGCAGCACATGGGTGGCCCCCCGCCAAGGCCAAGGCAACGTAACCCAGATGCACCATGCCCGTCAGGGGCTGCTGACGGAAGAAATGGACCATGTGGCCAAACGGGAGGACCTCCCCCCTTCCCTGGTCATGGAGGAGGTGGCCCGGGGGCGAATGATCATTCCCGCCAATATCAACCACGCCAATCTGGAGCCCATGGGCATTGGCATTGCAGCACGCTGCAAGGTCAATGCCAACATTGGCGCCTCTCCCACCACCTCGGACGTGCAGCAGGAGGTGGAGAAGCTGAACTTGGCGGTTCGCTACGGAGCCGACACCGTGATGGACCTCTCCACCGGCGGCGTCAACCTGGACGAGGCGCGCACAGCCATCATTCAGGCATCTCCCGTGCCCATTGGCACCGTGCCCGTGTATCAAGCGCTGGAGAGTGTCCACGGGTCGGTCCAGAAGCTGGACGAGGACGATTTTCTCCACATCATCGAGAAGCATTGTCAACAGGGGGTGGATTACCAGACCATTCATGCCGGCCTCCTCATTGAGCACCTGCCCAAGGTGCGGGGGCGAATTACGGGGATTGTGAGCCGTGGGGGGGGAGTTTTGGCCCAGTGGATGCTGTATCACCACCGTCAAAACCCTCTTTACACACGCTTTGACGACATTTGCGAGATTTTCAAGCGCTACGACTGCAGTTTTTCCCTGGGGGATTCCCTGCGCCCTGGCTGCCAACACGACGCTTCCGATGCAGCCCAGTTGGCGGAACTCCACACCTTGGGAGAGTTGACCCGTCGCGCCTGGGAGCACGACGTTCAGGTGATGGTGGAGGGTCCGGGTCATGTGCCCATGGACCAGATCGAATTCAACGTGCGCAAGCAGATGGAAGAGTGCTCCGAAGCACCTTTCTATGTGCTGGGTCCCCTGGTGACCGACATTGCTCCCGGCTATGACCACATCACCTCGGCCATTGGCGCGGCATTGGCGGGTTGGCACGGAACAGCCATGCTGTGCTACGTGACCCCCAAGGAGCACTTGGGGCTCCCCAACGCCGAAGACGTGCGGGAAGGCTTGATCGCCTATAAAATTGCCGCCCACGCCGCAGACATTGCTCGCCATCGCCCCGGAGCCCGGGATCGTGATGATGAGTTAAGCCGGGCTCGCTACGCGTTTGACTGGAACCGCCAGTTTGAACTCTCCCTGGATCCGGAGCGGGCAAGGTCCTACCACGATGAAACCCTGCCGGCCGATATCTATAAACAGGCAGAATTCTGCTCCATGTGCGGTCCCAAGCACTGCCCCATGCAAACCAAGATCACCGATGAAGACGTGGCCGCCTTGGAGCAGGTGCTGGCCAAGGATCAAATCAACTGACCAAAGCAACAAAAAAGCTCCCCTGTTGGGGAGCTTTTGGCCATATCAGCGGCGGATCAGCGGAGGCAGACTAGCTTCTCGTGCAGATCAACGCGGCGACGGTAGGCCATCTCCTTGGCACGACGGGCGGCCTCTTCGCGATGCCGCTGCAGATAGTGAACGGTGATGATGGACATGGGATGCACCTCCGAGTTGTGTGGGACAGGGTGCGTTGCTTCGGGCCGAGGGGCCTTACTTCCGCCTGAGCATCAGGTCAACGAGGGCTAAATAGTAGCAGTTGCTACCAAATACTGGAAAGTGGAGTGGCCTGTTCGTTAAGAAATGGGGCTTGTCTTGGGGTGATGGCCTGGTTTAGCGTTATGGCTTGCCTTTGCATCCCATAACTGGGCAGGCTGTAGGCAACAGTGACCGTCGTCTTCACCCTGATGCGCACTCCTCTGGCCTCTTCCAACCGCCGTTCTTCACACAACCTCGTTGCGCCTTCTCTGCGGGAACAAGGCTTGACCGTGGGAGAACTGGTGCTGATTGTGCTGGTCATTCTGGTTGCCGCGGGAGGCGCATGGCTCTTTCTGGGCAGCCAGCAGCCAACCCCCTCCGACGAAACCACGGTGCAGCCCCCAGCCTTCAAGCCCCAGCCCTAAGTCAGGCACCCTACAGAGGCACCAGCACTGAGCCTTCCTCGTCCTGGCGGATGCCGATGCATTGGGCATCACGGCGCCATGGGCCAATGAAGCGATCCAGGTGTGTTGTGCTCAGTAGACATTGCTGCTGCTGGCCAATGGCCTCCAAGAGCAGGAGTTGACGGTCCGGGTCCAACTCCGCCAGCACGTCGTCCAGCAGCAACACCGGTGCCTCGCCACTCACTTGAGACACCAGTTCCACCTCGGCCATCTTCAAGGCCAGCACCATGCAGCGCTGTTGACCGGCGGATCCATAACGGCGGGCCGCTTGTCCGTTGAGTTGCAGCACCACTTCATCCCGCTGGGGTCCAATACGACAGCACCCCACACGCAACTCCACCTCCCGCTGGTGGGCCAACTGCTGCCGCAAAGCCCCTTGCCAAGCCACCAACTCCTGGTTCCCCCGATCCGCACCATGGCTTGGGGGGAGATCTGTTCCAGGGCGGTAGAGGAGGCCAAGGATTTCCTGCTCGCCACTCAGCGTCCTCTGCCACTTCCAGGCCAAGGGCTCGAGCCGCAGCAACGCCCGTTGCCGGCGACGGTGTAGCCGTGCTCCCAGGTTGGCCATCTGCTGGTCATAGGCATCCAAAAGCGCCGTCAGATGATGCTTGGGAGATCTCCCCCCATGGCGTCTCAGCAGGCTGGAGCGCTGCCGCATTAGCTTGCCGTACCGGGAGAGCAGCTCCCCATAGACGGGTTCCAGTTGCAGCACCACCCGGTCGAGCCATTGACGCCGGACCACGGGCTCCCCGCGAATCAGGGCCAGATCCAGGGAGCTGAAGCACACACAACGAAGGGAACCCAGAAGGTCCATTTGGCGGGACAGGGGTTGTTGGTTCCGCCACCCCTGACGCCCCCCACACCGGCGCAGATGCAGACCAATGTGGTCCAGCCCGTCAGTCCCGATCCACCCATGGATCCAGCCGCAGGCCTGGCCCAACTGGATCAGGTCTCCATCGCTGGCGGTCCGATGGGAGCGCAGGCTGGCCAGTAGCTCCACAGCTTCAAGAATGTTGGACTTACCGGCTCCGTTGGGACCCACAAAAATGACCCGACTGGCCTCCACCTGCAGTGCCGCCGTCCGATAGCTGCGAAAATGCTGGAGTTCCAGCCTGGATAGGGAGGGCATGGTGGACTAGGATGATGCCCATGGGCATGTAGCTCAGTTGGATAGAGCGTCAGATTCCGGTTCTGAAAGCCGAGGGTTCGAATCCTTCCATGCCCGCTTCCTCAGGCAGGTTCCCTGCACCCCCATGGCCTGAATTCACAGCCTGAGTTGAAGTGCCATGGCACGAATCCCGTTGGGGGATTCCAGGAAGCCGAAGCGCTCCAGTTCCGGCACGTCTTCCGCCATGGTCATCATGGAAATGCTGCACCCCGCCAGATCACGGCGCAGCCTCAGCAGCATGGATCGCATGAGCAAGTGGATGTAGCGGGCCCTGGGCTGAACGTCGTCAAGAACGCAAAGGTCCCAAAGGTTCACGTTCAAGGATCGGTCGCTGGTGGCCCGCACCAGACCCACCAACCCGTGGCCCGTCCCACCAGGCGCAGGTCGCCAAAGGCTGACCACAAGATCACTGCGCTGCAGCGCCAGGACCACCCGCTCGATGCTGCGCTCCGGTTGACCACAGGCCTTGAGCAACTGATTGACGGCAGCAGCATCCGGTCGATCCGGATCCTCCAACATCAGCCAGCCTGTTGGCAGGGTCGCTGCCGGTCCGGGTGCTGGCTTGGGCATGGTCATCTCTCCTCAGCCTGTGTTGCGCATCCCCGCAGCGATGCCATTGATGGTGAGCAAGGCGCCCCGCAACAACTCGCTGCGGCTGTAGGTGCGCTCTTCCTCCTCCTCCCGCAGGGGGGGACGGCGTACCTGTTCCCGCAGCCGACGCAGGAGCGCCACCTGGATAAAGCCCAGCGGCACGATGGTGCAATTTCTCAACTCCACCGACAGCTTAAGACCCGGATCTTCCGCCAGCAGTTCCCGGTGGCCGGTGATTTTCAGCACCAGGGAGCGGGTGAGTTCATACTCCTGGCGGATGCGGGCAAAAATGGCCCCAAAGGCGTCCCGATACTTGTCGCTGCTGAGGGAATTCATATAGTGCTCCGCCAGTTGCAGGTCCACCTTGGCCAGGGTCATTTCCACGTTGGAGATGAGGGTGCGCAGGAAAGGCCAGCGGCCGTAGAGCTCACGGAGCACGTCCAACTGCTCGGGGTGAGCCTGCAGCTCCTGGTTCAAGGCAAAACCCACCCCATACCAGCTGGGCAGCAGAAAGCGGCTTTGGGTCCAGCCAAACACCCAGGGAATGGCCCGCAGACCGGAGAGATCCCTGGCACCGCCACGGCGCCGAGCGGGACGGGAAGAAATCTGCAGCATGGCAATCTCTTCAATGGGCGTCACCTGCTGAAAAAAAAGCACCAGGTGGGGATCGTCATGGACCAAGGCTCGGTAGTGGCTGCGAGAGCGCTGGGCCAGACGACCCATCAACTCACTCCACTCGCGATGTTCCCCCAGACGGGACCCCAGCAGGCTGTTCTGGATGACGGCAGAGGTGACGGTTTCCAGGTTGTAGAGCGCCAACTCCGGCAAGGCGTACTTGGACGCCAACACCTCCCCCTGCTCAGTGATCTTGATGCGTCCCTCCAGAGTGCCTCCAGGCTGGGCCAGGATGGCCTGGTAGGCCGGTCCACCACCCCGTCCCACGGAACCGCCACGGCCATGGAAGAGCCGCAGATGAATGCCCTGCCCCCGGGCCAGGGCCGCCAGAGCTTGCTGAGCGCGATAAATTTCCCAGTTGCTGGAAAGGAATCCGGAGTCTTTATTGCTATCGGAATAGCCCAGCATGATTTCCTGCAACAGGCCATCTTTTTCTGTCCTTTGGCCACAGCAGGACAGTAACCCCCGGTAGGTGGCCATGGTGAAGAGATCTTCCATCACCCGTGGGGCCCGTTGCAGGTCTTCGACGGTCTCAAACAGGGGAATCACCAGGAGTGACGCCTGACCATCCGGGGCGCTCACCAGCCCGGCCTCCTTGGCCAGCACCATCACTTCCAATACATCGGAGACGCTTTCGCACATGGAGATGATGTAGGTGTGACACATGCGCTCGCCAAACTCCAACTGAAGACGTTTGAGCATGCGGAACACGTCAAGCGTCTCGCGGGTGCTGTCCTTCCAGACCACTGCCGCAGGCACCAGGGGGCGTCTGGTCTGCAACTCCGCCAGCAACCATTGCACCCGAGCCTCTTCGTCCATGGTGCTGTAGGCCGGCATTTGTAAAAAGCGCGTGATCTCGTCAAAGGCATCGCTGTGGCGGCTACTCTCCTGTCGCAGATCCAGAGCCGCGAGGGAGAAGCCAAAACTGCTCACCTGCGTCAGTAGGGACTCCAGGCCCGTGTTGCTCAAGCCAGTGTGGAGAAGGCTGTTCTGCAGGAGTTCCAGATCTTGGCGGAAATCCAGATAGGATCCATAGTAAAGTGGGCCGGCCAGGTCCTGGCCCAGGGGGGCGATGCTGGAGATGTCTTTGGACCGTGGCTGGGGCAAAGGGGAGTCCCAACCCGCTTCATTCAGCGCCTTGTTGCGGGCATGGGTGCGGTGCAGTCGCTCCAGGATGTAACTGAGCTTGAGCCGATAGGGCTCCAGACGGTACCGGGCTGCCAGCCGTTCATAGACGGACGGGAAGCACAGCCGGTCCAGCTCCAGGGACTCCAGCAGGTCGGTACCCACCTGACTCCATTGCATGGAGAGGGACAGTTCCGTACGCAGGGTCTCCACCGCACCGATATAGCGCTCCAGCATGAGCTGGCGCTGGTAGCAGGCAGTTCTCCAGGTCACGTCCGGTGTGACGGAGGGGTTGCCGTCCCGATCAGCCCCCACCCAGGAGCCAAAGGTGATGACAGCTTCGCTGTGCAGTTGCACATCCGGATAGCTGCGTTGCAAGACCCGCCGCAGGCGCCCATTGAGCTGGGGCAGCACGTCAAAGAGAACCTCCTGAAAGTAGAGGAGGGCGTAGTCCACTTCGTCCAGCACGGACGGCTTGAACTGGTGGAGTTCATCGGTACACCACCACAGACGGATTTCCTGCTCCAACTGACGGCGGATCAACTCCTGATCCTCCCCATGGCCAGCGCCGTCCAGTTGCGCGTGTCGTGTCAGAAGATCCGCAACCCGACGCTGCTTATGGCGCACGGTGTGACGCACGATCTCCGTGGGATGGGCCGTAAACACCAAGCGGATATCCATCCTGTTGAGCAGAGTCTCCAACTGACCCGGCGGCACGTTGAGGCAGCGGAGACGGCCAAACAGCGTGCGCAGAGGGATGGGCGCCGAACTGAGGGACAAAGGCGGGGCAAAGGGATTCTCCACAACCGGACCCTTGGCGTAGGCAGCCTGGATGGAGGAGCGATAGCGGTCTTCTTCAATTTGCTGCTCAATGATGTTGACCAACTGGAAATACAAGGAGAAGGCCCGGGCAGCAACGATGGCCTCGCTCAAGTCCATGGTGCGCACCAGCTCAACGATGGCGTCTGCGCTACCGGCCTCGAAGCACAGTTGCTTGAGGTGGGTCAGGCGGGATGCCACAGCCTGGTCGCACTCATAGTTGAGCACGCTGTGCCACAGTTCCTCAATGAGGCCCAGCCGCTCCTGAAGCAACCGCGGTGCGTCAAGCCTCGTTGCAGCAGACGGCTGGTCTGCACCGGGGAGATCGGCGTGAGATGTACGAGGCGCCAGGATCATGGTGCGGCAAGGGAAGTGGTCGGCGCAACGTAGGTTGTAGGTGTCCCCTCGCACAGGTGCTGGCGTAGCTCACGCTCACGGCTCTCCAGGGACGCAGCCTCTCGCTTAACAATGGCGCGGATGGGCTCTCCGTCTCCATGGAAGCGAAGCCAGCGCATGGAGCGGTTCCCTTCTCTCAGGATACTGTGCAGCGGCTGGAGCCAGCTCTCCAGACCCAAGGACTTCGCCATCCCCTGTACATGATCGAGAGACTGGCGTAGCCACTGGGCGGCCGTCAGGGCATGGCCATCCCGCCAATGGTGCAGGCGGGCCGCAAGGGACTGCCGGGACGCAGCCTGGTCATTGCGGTCCGCCAAGGCTGCGAGAGCATCGGCGTCCATGGTGCTGGCCCGGAGTGGATCCTGGCGCTCAGGGTCTGCCAACAACTGCAGCAGGCGCAATTCACAAAAGCTGGCAACAGCCAGCAACTCCAGAGGATCATCCAGCAAGTCGCAGATGCGTACCTCCACGCGATCAATCTCGTAGGGTCGACGCCTGCCGTTGGGACGCACTGAACACCACAGGTGGCGCACGTTGTGCATGGTGCCAAGGCGCAATTGCTCCTCCATCCACTGGATGTAGTGGCCGTGATGGCGGAAGAGAGGAACCCAGGCGGGCGTGATGGGGAACTGACACCAGCGTTGGGAGTGGGTACCTGTCACCCGACCGTCCAGAAAAGGGGAGCAGGCACTGAGGGCAAGCAGCAGGGCTCCCTCGCAGCGCATGAGCCGACAAGCAGCCATGAGTTGTTCCGGATCGGCAAGTCCAAAGTTCAGATGAACACTGGCCGTGGCCACACGGGTGCCGTAGGTGCGCTCGATCAGGCTGTGGTAGGCATTGGTGGGGTCGGACCGCTCAAAGTTGCGGCTGTCCCCCAGGCTGAGGCAACTGCCAGGCAAGAGGGTGAGATCACGTTGCCGCAGCCAGGCACGCAAGGTGCGTCGGGGTTCCAGCAAGTGGTGCAACTGCTGGCGGTAGTCCGCCTCGGGAGGGGTGGCATATTCCAGGTTGCGGCGATCAGGCTCCACCATGAAACCGGGAAGCGCCCGGGCCACATCATCGGCACACCCCACAACGGTGCCGTCGGGTTGACCGGTGAACATCTCCACCTCAAAGCCCTTCAGAAGCAGGGGGATGGTCATGGATGGTCCACTTCCAGGCAGTTGATGGCCCGCAGCATGCCACGGGCCTTGTTCAGGGTCTCCTCGTATTCCAGAGCGGGTTGAGACTCGCAGACAATCCCCGCACCGGCTTGAACAGAGACGTGCCACTGACCCGATGCACCGGGCTTGGCCAGGATGGTGCGAATGGTGATGGCCAGGTTGATGGTGCCTTGCAGATCCATGGAGCCGTAGACACCGGCATAGGGTCCACGGCGATCCGGCTCCAACTCGTGAATCAACTGCATGGCGCGAATTTTCGGGGCACCGCTGACGGTTCCTGCAGGGAAGCAAGCCACCAGCACATCCAGAGGATCACAGGTCTCCCGCAGTTGACCCTGCACCTCCGAGACAAGGTGCATCACGTGGGAATAACGTTCGATCACCATCAGCTCTTTAAGCCGCACGCTGCCTGGCTGGCACACCCGACCCAAGTCGTTGCGGGCCAAGTCCACCAGCATGACGTGCTCGGAGCGTTCCTTGGGGTTCGCCAGCAACTCCTCGGCCAACGCCGCATCCGTCTGAGGATCCGCGCTGCGGCGCCGGGTGCCAGCAACGGGCCGCAATATGGCCAGTCGCTTACCGTCATGCGTGTCATCCTCCTGGCGCTCCACCTTGACCATGACCTCGGGACTGGAGCCAATAAGCTGCCAGCTCCCGAAATTGAAGTAGGCCATATAGGGGCTGGGATTCACCAGCCGGAGACTGCGGTAGATGGAAAAGGGCTCATGGGGAAGCTGGGCCTCCAGGCGCTGGCTGAGCACCAGTTGAAACACGTCTCCAGCCATGATGTGCTCTCGCGCCTGATCAACGGCTGCTTCAAAGTCGGCACGACTGCGGTTGGCTGTTGTGGGTGTCTGTCGAGGCGCTATGGGCTGCCAGGCCAGGGGTTGGGCCTGGCTGGGGGTCAATAGGCAGTTTCGTAACCGCTGGAGACGGAGCTGGGCATCCGCCCGTGCCAACTCGGGATCCGGCTGATCCTGCAAGTTGATGTAGGAGACTGCCGTCAGAAGCCGACGTGCCTGGTCAAACAGGAGCAAATGGTCACAGAGCATCCACAGGCCATCGGGACACTCTCCATCGGCCGCTGCATGGACAGGGACGGTGGGTTCAATCCAGCGGATCAGTTCATAGCTCCACATGCCAAAGAGTTGGCCCAGGGCAGGGCAGCCGGGAAGCGGGCTGGCACGGTAGGGCTCCATCCTGCGCCGCAACTGCTCCAAAGGATTGCCGGAGTAGACTTCACAACGGCCGTCCCGCCAGCGCCGCACACTCTGGTCACCACGGCTTTCAAACACCCACAGGGGATAGGTGGCCACCACACTCCAGCGTCCAACATGGACGCCACCATCCACGGACTCCAGGAGCACCCCATAGGGACTTCCCGGGCTAATGCGCAGCCATGTGGAAACAGGAGTATCCAGATCAGCAGGCCAAGTGGTCCAGATGGGGAGAAAGGTTTTCCCCTGGCTGGCCTGCTGTCTGATGTCTTCGAGGCTAATCACGCGCCCTCGGCTCTTCGGGAGAGCCGGGCGGCACTTCAGTCGTAGGACTTCTGTCCGGTGAACTTGATGGTGGCAGGGTTGACATTGCTGCCAATGGAGCGAGCGTTGTGGTTGACCATAGGACGGCCTTCATTCACCTTCTCGGGGAAGACTCCATCCTTGGGATGCAAGTATTCCGTGTCCCCGCCAGGGAAGATGCGGTAGATCTTGTAGTCGTTGATTCTGGGCTTGAAGGTGCGCAAGCTGGCACCCAGGGCCAGACACTGCTCCTTGCGGGCAAAGTACATGATGTTCTCCCCATTGTGCATGAGGGCAGCGCCGCCAGTGGGCAACTCAAACGCCTGGTCCTTTTTGCTGGTCCAGGTGATGGCGTACTTCTCTTCAGTTTCGGCGGCATCCAGCAGGCCGCCTGTGCTGCCCACATAGGCCGGAAGC
Organism: Prochlorococcaceae cyanobacterium jk18x22bins.40; assembly: GCA_022826155.1. Taxonomy (GTDB): domain Bacteria; phylum Cyanobacteriota; class Cyanobacteriia; order PCC-6307; family Cyanobiaceae; genus Synechococcus_B. Next base: position 55,903 of record JAJDVL010000023.1, read on the forward strand.
TGGCCTTTGAGCACCTCTGACATGGGAATTGGGGAGAGACATGACAGCACCCTAGCAACAGGCCCCCCCGATATTCCTTCCACTGTGAATGCCTCTTTACAGCTTGATGCCGTGGAAGGGGCGCCCTGTGAACCGGGAACTCTGGTCACGGACCCTGGGCCAGGGGAAAAAACAGGGTCAACTGCTGGGGGCCACGCTCAGCCATGCGTCCCCCCAAGCTGCTGAAGAGCTGCCGAATGGCTGAACGGCTGAGATGGAGGCGCCCTGTCTGCGGCTCCCAGGTGAGAACAGCACCGAGATGGGTCTCGCCAGGCTTGTCCCGACCATGTTGGCTGTCCCCCCGCAGTTGCAAGCGCAACTTCCCGCCGGCGCGGGTCAAGATCACATGAAGGGTGGTTCCCGAACGCAGGCCCTGACCAAAGTGCTCCACCACGCCAGCCAGCACGGGCGCCAACAGCAGGGGATCGCTCATGACGTCCGGGAGATTCCGCTCCAACTCCAACTGAAGCTGAAGACCATGCTGTTCAAGCTGTTGCTGCCACCGACTGTGTTGCTGCTCCACAAGACTGGCCAGGTCCGTGCGGGACAACAATTGTTGCGCCTTGGGCTGCCGCCGCAATTCCGCTGTATGAAAAATGAGCCCAAAGCGATCGATCTGCGCAGTGCATTCCGCGTCAATTTGCGCCAGTTGACGTTGCACGTCCTCCCCCAGGTCAGCGCGGCGGCGCAGAACACGGCTCAGAACACGGATGGTGGCCAGGGGTGTCCGAATGCCGTGGGACAGAGCTTCCAGAAACTCCAACTCCGTGGTGGTTCCCTTGGGCTCCAGTGCATCCTGGTCCGGCCTCCCCGGGGAGGGGGCCACGGGGGATGCCGTCACCGTGAGGCTGGGGGGCATGGACGCGAGACGGCAGGCCAACGCGGACCAGAAGCGCCGCTCACTGCCCAGGCTATCCGTCATGGTCACTGGACCCAGTTGCTCCAAAACCCCGCGCAGCCTCCGGCCATGACGGGGATCCTCCTGGAGCAGTCGCCGCCTTAACAGGTCCAGCGCCTGGAATACCACAGCCCCGTCAAAGCAAACCAGAAGCGCCCATTGGTCAGCCACAGGCCGTAGGGAGATGGCAAATTGCAGGTGACGGGTCACCAGGACAAGAAAGGGGTCACGGCCATCGTCCGGTTGCAGCGTCAGCGGGGACCAGGGGTCCACTTCATCCGTGGCCTGTCCCGGCAGGAGGGGCAGGTTCAAGACCCATGGGGAGAAGCGCTCCGGCACCCACACCCATCCCTGGAGCGCTTGCAGCAGATTGGGCTCGTGGAGTGCCGGCAGAGGCGCCGCCAGCCAGACCCCTTCCCGTCCCGATGGGGCCTCCCCCAGTTGGGCAGACAAGTCCTCCTGGATCACCTGCAAGGCTGCCCACCATTGACGACGGGCACCCTCTTCCGTCGTGGTCTTGCCACTCCGGTGCCGCCAGAGCAGTTGATGGAGTGCTCTCAAGCTGGGCTGCGCCATCAGGAGAACGGCCGCGTCTGTCGGCAGCGTCGCTCCACTGCGGCCACCAAGCCAATCCCCAGGCAGTTCACCAGTAGCGCAGAACGTCCATAGCTCATAAACGGCAACGGAATACCGGTCACGGGGGCCAAACCGGTTGTCATGAACACGTTCACCACCACTTGAAACATCACCATGGCCAGGATGCCAATGACCAGGAGCGATTCAAAGTCTGTTCTGGCCACTGTGGCGATCTTGAGCAGTCGCCAACACCAGGCGGCAAACCCTAACACCACCAGAAAACACCCCACAAACCCCATTTCCTCTCCCAGGGCACTGAAGATGAAATCCGTGTGTTGCTCCGGAATGAATTGAAGTCGGGTCAGTTGCCCCTGGAGCAGGCCAGTGCCTGCAAAGCCGCCGGAACCAATGCCGATGATGCTTTGAATGATGTGGTAGCCGCCCCCCAGCGGATCCATGGAGGGATTCAGAAACAGGGTCAGGCGATCCCGTTGATAGCCCTTCAGCCCATGCTCCCAGAGCCAAGGTGTAGACAAGGATGTTGCCACCAACGCCACTGCCGTCAGCACAGCGCCGCTCCAACGCCAAGGCAGGTGGCGCCAAGCCATGATTCCCATGGCGGTAATCCAGATCACCTGAACCACGAGGATGCCCGGTGATCCCGTGTGCTGGAGACCACCCAGGAGCGCTGCGGGCAGGGGGGATAACAGCAACAGCAGCCATTGCCAAGGCATGGCAGACCAATACAGCATTCCCAACAGCACGGCTCCGAACACCAGAGACGTGCCCAGATCCGGCTGGACCAGCACCAGGGCCCACGGCACCAGAATCACGCCAAAAGGGCGGAGCAGGTCCATGGGTTTCTGGATAGGGAACCGATCCAGAATGGCAGCCACAAGAACAATGGTGGCAAGCTTGGCGAACTCCGACGGCTGCACCTGGAACGGACCCAGGGCCAGCCAACGCTGGGCGCCAAGGGCCTCGGTGCCCACCAGGTTGACCGCCAGCAGCGCAGCAACAGTGCCCACCAGTAGCAGTGCCAGCAGGACAAGAGACGCCCATCCACCCGCCCTGGACCAGTCCCCCTGGGGGCGAGAGCCTTGGGGGGCCTCCTGCCAGTGTCGAGATCTGCGCAACGACAACAGTTCAGGGGAAAGACGGGATACATACAACGCCAGCACAAGGCCCACAACCCCCGTAATCCAGTGGTCCAGCCAGAGCCCATCCACACCCATCAGCTTGCAGATGATGAGCGTGGCACTCACGCCACTGAAGAACAGTGGGGGAAACGTGAAAAGACTGGCCGCTCTGCCATTGAGCCGCGGGACTTGGAGTTGGAGGCCAAGCCAGCGGTTGCAGATGGCCAACAGCACAGTGTGGAGCACCGTGGTGCGGGAGACGACGAGAAGCAGGGCCACCAGCAGCGCCATAGCGGCGGCGCCAGGGCTGAGCCAGGGCACATCACCGCTCACCTGACGCTGGGTGCTGGCAATGAGCAGGCCGGAGATACCGATCAAGGCCACGGGCACGCCCCAAAGCACCAAGTCAAACCGGAGACCCAGGTCCCGCTCCTGATAGCGGCTGGAAAACCGGCTGGATCTGTGGCGTCTGAACAGATCCATGGCGTCAGCAAGGGGTCACCAAGCGCCTGCGGAGTTGTTGCGCCAATCCCTGCAGGGCCACGCCAGCGGGAGAGCCCGGCTGGGACAGCACCAGGGGTTGGCCTTCCTCCGGCGGCAGTTGCAGGGGCAGTTGGGCTAGAAGGGGCACACGGGCCTCAGCCGCCAGTTGGGAGCCGCCCCCTTCACCAAACAGGGCGTAGCGTTTCTCAGGCTGATCCGGCGGTGCAAACCAACTCATGTTCTCCACCACTCCCAGGACGGGCACCCCCAACTGCTGAAACATGGCCAGGCCACGGCGGGAATCAGCCAGGGCCACCTGCTGCGGCGTCGTGACGATCACCACCCCCTCCATGGGCACCGCCTGGGCCAGGGACAACTGGGCATCCCCCGTGCCCGGCGGCAGGTCCACCACCAGCACGTCACGCTCTCCCCATTTCACTTGATAGAGAAATTGGCGGATGACGCCGTTGAGCATGGGCCCCCGCCAGATCACCGGTTGTCCGGGATTGATCAGCAACCCCATGGAGACCATGGCAATACCGCAACTCTCCAGGGGCACGAGCAGTTGCTGACCATCCTCTTCCGCCGTCTCCGGAGCCATCTCGCTTAACCCCAGCATGATGGGGGTGTTGGGACCGTAAAGATCCGCATCCAGCAGACCAACCCGCAGGCCTGTCGCCGCCAGGGCGCAGGCCAGGTTCACGGCAACGGTGCTCTTCCCCACGCCCCCCTTGCCACTGCTAACGGCCACCACCGCCTTGACGCCCGCAATGGGACGGGTCTGGGGGGCAGTGGGCGCCGAGGCCGGGGAAGCCGCCAGTTCAATCTGGACATCCTCAATCCCGTCAAGGTTCAACAGGGCAGCGCGCAGTTCCTTGGCGATGCGGTCCCGCTGGGGATTGGCATGGGCCGGCAGGGCCAATTCGACGATGGCCCGTGGTCCCTGCAGCCGTGGATTGCGAATCCACTCCAGCTCCAGCAGGCTTTTCCCGCTGCCCGCATCCGCCAGGGGGCGCAGACATGCCAGAGCGTCACTAATGGTGGTCATGGAGTGGGAGAAGATTGGGGAAGTGTCAAGATCTTGCCTGAACCACGCTCGTCCCATGGTGCAGCATCCTCTGCAAGAGGCCCCGTGCCAGTCTCCGTCCTCGTCCGCAGATCCCCCAGCCAATGCGCGGGAGCGTTTCCGGGCTTTTGCCTGCGGTCTGCAGGATCGGATCTGTGCAGCCCTGGAGGAGGTGGATGGTGCCGGCAGCTTTGCAGAAGAACGCTGGCTGCGACCGGAAGGAGGTGGCGGCTGCTCACGGGTACTGCGGGACGGAGCACTGCTGGAGCAGGGGGGCGTCAATTTTTCCGAGGTGGAAGGTAGCCATCTGCCCCCGTCCATCGTGAAGCAGCGCCCCGAGGCGGCAGGGCAGCAGTGGTTTGCCCTGGGCACCTCAATGGTGCTTCATCCCCGCAACCCCTACGTCCCCACAGTCCATCTCAACTACCGCTACTTCCAGGCGGGTCCCGTGTGGTGGTTTGGTGGCGGCGCCGATCTGACGCCCTACTACCCCTTTCTCCAGGACGCCCGCCACTTTCACCGCACCCTGCAAACAGCCTGTGATGGTGTAGACCCCCGCTATTTCGCCGTCTTCAAGCACTGGTGCGATGAGTACTTTTATCTCAAGCACCGCCAGGAAACACGCGGGGTGGGGGGCATTTTCTTTGACTATCAGGACCCCAGCAGCGTGCTCTACCGGGGTGAGAACAGCCAGGGGGAAGCAGCCCGGCGCAGTAACGACATTGGCCCGATCCAGCACGATTGGGAGCAGTTGTTCCAATTGGCCCAGGCCTGCGGCCATGCCTTCCTGCCCAGCTTTTTGCCCATCGTGGAGGCGAGGCACGCCATGACCTATGGAGAGCGGGAGCGTCAATTTCAGCTTTATCGCCGCGGCCGCTACGTGGAGTTCAATCTGGTGTTTGACCGAGGCACCATTTTCGGCCTGCAAACCAAGGGGCGCACCGAATCCATCCTCATGTCTCTCCCCCCCCTGGTGCGTTGGGAGTATGGCTATCAACCGGAAGCCGACAGTTGGGAAGCGCTCCTGTACGAGGAATTTCTGCGGCCCCGGGATTGGCATGGGGACGGGGAGCTAGAGGCGCGTTGCCGCGCCCGTGGCGCCCTGGGTTGATGTCTTCCGATGAGTGGACGGTGTTGACTGGATTGGTGGCGGTACCGCCACCTGGGGCGGGAGGGGTGATTGCTGTGCGGCCACGGTTGTGCCTGGGCTGGGGGACAAGGGGGGCAGCGACGGCACCTGGAAAAAGGACTGGGGTACACCAAGGGCCTTGGCCATGGTGGTCACCACCCGATCAGCAATGGTGTTGAGGGCGGCATCGCGGGTGGCGGGATTTCGCAGCTTGTTCTCCAGGTCCCCTTCCAGCTTGCCCACCTCCAATATGGTGATGCCCCGCTTGGGGGCGCCCAGCACCCCACGGAAATCCCAGGGGAAGGAGCCGAATTCCCGCGCCAGGTGCTCATCAATGACCGTTTGCCCCCCATACACCCGGGGGATGACGCCGGAGCCAAGGCCGTCACGGCCATAGGCGTCGTAATGAATCTCCAGTGCATAGCCCCCTGCCTGCGCATGGCGCTTGCCCTGGCTCCAATTGGTGCGGGGGTCGTCACCATTGTGGATGGTGCGGACGCCGGGGTCATAGAAGCGGATATTGAGCCCCCGTTGCCTGCCCAGCTTGGCAATGCGCTTGGCTGTGGCCAGATTCCAAAAGGTCTCATCGGTTATGCCGGGCTGCATGGGGCGCGCACCGTTAACAGCCACCGCATAGCCCCTGGTACCAGGGCTTATGCGTTGGGAGTCCGCATGGCCCGCCAGCACAAGGATGGGCACGGTGTGGGTTGGGCGCCGCTTGCCCAGCCAATTCTTCTTCACTGTGAGCCGTGAGCGTTCCCCTGTGTTCACTGCCACCTTGCGGAACTGTCCATAGGGTGTCCTGGGCAAGGCCTCCTGGGCCAGCAACGGCTGTGTCAGGGGCGGCACCGGGCTGATCAGCAGCAGAACGAATGCCAGAAAGGAGCGGGGGGGCACAGGTGTCAGCAACAGGCCTGGGCTGAATTATTCAAACGAGACTGCGGTTGTGCAAGGGGTGAGCTGCAACTGCAGGGTCTTGCCCAGCTCGGCTTCCATGGCCATTAACTCATCGCGATGGACCCGCATCACCAAGCGACTGGGCACCACCTGATCGGGTGTGAGCAAGCGAAGATCCAGTTGCTCTTGTCGTTGAGCGCGGCGCAAATAGACGGGTGCGGCCGTCACCCCCACCAGGCCCAGAGCGATGGACCACGATGGGGCACTGTTGGGCAACATCTGGATCATCACCAGCCCCAGAGCGGCGCCACCGGAACACCCCAGAAATGCCAGCAACACGGCCAGGGGAACACTGGCGGCAACATGGCCTTCATAAACCAGGTGACGCCGTTCCGGGTGGGTACGCACCACATGCCAGCCCCGCGCCGCCAGCCAGTGGTCCAAATCACGCAACACCTGTAACGAGGGGCGGTAGCTACTGACGACCATGGCCATGGTCCGGTCCTTGCTGGAGGCCCGCAAAAAAAACACCAACCCGGTGGCCAGCAACAGGGTCAGCAGCAGGGTGGAGGGCAGGACAACGGAAGATGGCATGGGGCCAGGCTGTGGCATCAGCAGGCCATAGCCTGGCGGATTTTCGCCTAAGCGGAGGCTGCAGGATTCAACTGACGGCGTTCCGCTTGCAGCTCGTCGGCCAGTCGCTGATCCTCTGTCGTGAAGCTTGTTGTCAAATTGCGGCCCGCCACAAGCCCGGCCCCTGAAAACGGATTCAGGGTATGCTCCTTGAGCCAGCGTTGCCACGAGGCCACCAGAGACCGAGCCTCCTGATGAACAGCCTCCGACAAGTGCAGCATGCGCCGTGGGCGTCCGCGGCTGGGGCAGCGTTTGGCATAGCTGATGATGGCCCCTTGTCGATCCAGGAACTCAATGGCCTGCTGCAGCATGGTCTCGGAGATACGCAGATGAGGGTGCAACTCCACCAACTGGTTGGTCAGGGCCGTGGGGTAGTCGTCTTTCTTGAGGAGGCACTCCAGAATCCAACAGACCGACAATTCAAGACCCAAGTATTGAACCGGTGGCTCGGCAAAAAAGCGCTGGATATCAGGGAGGCCCATGGTGGCCAGTTGACGTCGAGAAGCCATGTGGTCCTATACGGCTATCCATGGCCTAGTCCCGATCATCTTGATTTTCAAGGTGGATTTGTGAAGGAATTGGCAAGCTTGGGATGGTTTCTGCGTCACGCCTGTCTGCCCCATGCCCAGTCAAGTACCAAGTCAAGCTGCCCGGTTCGCTGTTTTTGATGATGATCTCAGCCAGGAGTGGGCCTCCTTCTACAGCGACAGTGATGCCCTGGCCGTGGATACGGAAGCCATGGGACTCTGCCATGGCCGTGACCGTCTCTGCCTGGTGCAGATCGCTGATCGCGAGGATCGAGTCTGCTGTGTGCGCATTGCCCGGGGCCAGACCCGGGCCCCGCGACTGCAGCAGGTGCTGGAGCTCGGCCATATCGTGAAGGTGTTCCACTACGCCCGCTTCGACGTGGCTGCTCTCCGCCAGGGCCTTGGCATTGCTGTGCAGCCCGTTTTTTGCACCAAGATCGGCAGCCGTCTGGCCCGCACCTATTCCCCCCGCCACGGCCTCAAGGACATGGTCCAGGAATTGTGTGGCGTGGAGTTGGACAAGGGGGCCCAGAGCAGCGACTGGGGGCGGGTGGACCAGCTCACGGAACAGCAACTGGCCTATGCCGCCAACGACGTGCGCTTCCTCCTGGGCGCCATGGACCGTTTGCGGCACATGCTGGAGCGTGAGGAGCGTCTGGAATTGGCCCAGCGTTGCTTCACCTGTGTGCCCACGCTGGCGGAACTGGATCGCCAGCACTTTGGCAACATCTTTGAGCACTGAATCAACCATGGGGCAAGGAGAGCCGATGCAGTTGCGTTGGGACGAGGGAGGCGACCCCGCCAAGCTGGGCATCATGGTGTGCGGTCATGGCAGCCGGAATCGCAAAGCCGTGGCGGAGTTTGCCCAACTCACCACGGGCCTGGCACGTCTCCTGCCCCGCCATCCCCTGGCCTACGGCTACCTGGAATTTTCCCACCCCGTCATTTCCACCGGCCTGGACATGCTGCGCTCAGTCGGCGTGGACCAAGTGGTGGCAGTGCCGGGAATGCTCTTCGCAGCAGGCCACGTCAAGAACGACATTCCCGCCCTGCTGAACCGCTATAGCGCCGCCACCGGCCTGCCCATTCGCTATGGCCGTGAGCTGGGCATGGATGCCCGCATGGTCCGCGCAGCAGCAGCCCGCATTACCGAGGCTTTGCCGCCGGAGGCCAGGGGTGAGAAAGGAGTTGCCATCCGCCAGGACACCCTGCTGGTGGTGGTGGGCCGTGGCTCACGGGATCCGGATGCCAATGGCAACGTGGCCAAGATCACCCGCATGTTGGTGGAGGGCCTGGGCCTGGGCTGGGGAGAAACCTGCTACGCCGGCATCACCTTCCCCCAGGTGGAGGACGGCCTGCGGCGGGCAGTGGGTCTTGGTTACCGCCACATTGTGGTTTTCCCCTACTTCCTGTTTTCCGGGGTGCTGGTGAGCCGCATTCACCGGGCGGTGGACTGCGTGGTAGCCGACCATCCCCAACTGGACATCCGCAAAGCCGCCTACCTCAATGACCATCCCCTGGTGCTGGACACCTTCCGCGCCCGCGCCCAAGAGGCTCTGGGGGGAGATAACGCCATGAACTGCGCCTTGTGCAAGTACCGAACCCAGGTGCTGGGTTTCGAGAGCGAGCATGGCGCTCCCCAGGCGAGCCATCACCACCACCATGAGGGCTTGGGCGAATCCTGCACCCTCTGCCCTGATGACTGCACGGGGGCCTGCGAAGAGGACGTGAAGGCCAAGGCCCGTCACCACATCCACCGGCATTGAGGCTTACTCTTCCTCCGGCAGGGGGCTGGGGTTGGCAACGGTCTCGTCCAGCAGCCGGGCCATGGGTGGACGCTCGCCATGGTGGCCGTACCGCTCCTGCAACGTTACCAACTGGGCTTGGGCAAACTCCAGCCGCTGCGCCACACTGCGGACCCCTTCCTGGGCGGCCCGTCGATCCAGCCACTGGCGGGCAGCGCCAAGGGAGATGTGCAGAAGTGAGGCGATACGGGCGCAGGTCACCGCATATGCGCCTTGCTGGGAGAGGGCCATGACGACAGGGCAGTGGGGTTAATGGTCCCACGGGGGAAGAGCAAACGCTGCCGCACCAGCCGGGCAATGGCCCCACTGCCGCCCCGCGACCCCATGCGCCTCTGGCCACGGCGCCCCAGCGCCCGGCCATGGTGGGGATCCCCCAGCAGTTGCGCCAACGTCTGCCGGAACTGTTGGGGGGACAGGCAGGGAACAACAGCGCCCCCCAGCAAGCGACTCTGGCGGCGGGCAAATCCTGGCGTGAACTGGGGACCCGGACCCGGCAACGACAGGGCAGGCACACCACGGCCCACCAGTTGCTCCGTGGCGGTCCCCGCCGTGGCCAGGCCCAATTCTGCCCAGGACAACCAGGCCTCAAAGCAGCCAGGTCCCCAGAGCAGCAACAGGTGGTCCCGCTGCCAGGCCAGACGGCTCCCTGCATGCGGAGGGGAGCCACAGGGGGAAAAGCCCTGGCCCGTCACCACAGTGGTAAGGGCGTGGGGGTCAAGCTGGTGTCCTGTGGCCAGCAGCAGCACTGCCGCCAGTTGACGGGGCAGCGCCGCCAACAGGCGTTCGAGGTTAATCAGACACTCGGGCAGCCGGCTGCCCGGCAACACCAATAGCCGCCTCTGTCGGCCCAGGTCAGCCGGCAGGGGCATCTCCGCCACCAGGCCATCCACCATGGGATTCCCCGGCGCCATGGCGTCAATGCCATGGCGCCGCAATCCCCGGGCCGTGAGGCCATCGCGCACCACCACAAGGCGACAGCGACGGTGCCCCATCAGCCACCATTCCCACGGGTCCCATTCACTGCCCTTGCAGCGGTGCCAGGTATCCGCCACGGGTGTATCTCCCCAGTTGGTCAACCAGGTCCAGTCGCTCTTGGGGGTGCCGATGAAGCCGTAGGGCAGACCACTACACCAGGCCAGCACCAGGGGGAACAGATCACCAACGGCCAGCACCACTCCCTGGGGATGGGCGTCACGCCACTGCCGGATACAACGCCATTGGCCCATGGCCAGACCTGCCAATCCCGCCCACAGGTCCTGCAACAGCCCTGTAAGGCTTTGATTACAAAACCCACCACTGGGAAGCTGTTGCCGTGGCCCAACGGACCGGAATCCCGGCACAGGTGCCAGCCCGGTCCCGAGTCCCACCAGGGCCATGCCTTCCATGGAACCGTCATACCCCTGCTGCCGTAGGGCGGTGAGCACACGGGCGGCAATCAGGTCTTCCCCATGGCCATTGCTAAGCACCAGCAGGGGAGGGGCAGGGGGCTTGCTAGAGTGCTGCATGGAAGGAGTACGGCTCCATTCTGGCGGCATGGCCAAGTGGTAAGGCAGAGGATTGCAAATCCTTTATCCCCAGTTCGAATCTGGGTGCCGCCTTTGTCGATCCGGGGAGGGGAAGTGCAGAAACACCTTCCCCGGTATGGGAGCACTGCATCAACTACAACATTCATCAAAACTCGCGCCTGTCATGATCCCTGTGAATACGGACCCTGTATCAATCAGCAACACAGGTCCCGTCGGCGTGTTCCGTGGGACGGGCACACCTCCTGATTGGAGAGTGTGACGGATTGGCTGGTGATGCTGCGCCAAGGCCATGGTAGCGCTGTGTCCCTACAACCTTGAAGCCAATGGGCACAAGGAGACCTGCCCACCCCCATGGCACCATGGGCATACCTGTACAACCATGCCCATGCGCAGGTGGACAATTCGCTACCGCATCGGCACTTCCCCATACCACTCCCGGATTGTTGAGGCCCTCTCCCAGGCGGATGCCAACAAGATCTTTGATGCCGAGATGCCTGGCGCCCAACGCTGCGGTTCCGCCCAGCCTGTCGGGGAACGGTAGGTGGGGCTACGGCCGTCACCACACGCTGGGGCAGGCACAAAAAAGCGCCCCCCGAAGGAGGGCGCCGGATAGAAGAGGTTCCAGGATATGACCTGGACCACTGGGGGGATCAGTAGTCGAAGTCTCCACCCATGCCACCGCCGCCGGGAGCAGCAGGAGCGGCTTCCTTTTTCTCGGGCAGATCCGCCACGATGCACTCGGTGGTGAGCACCATGCCGGCGATGGAAGCGGCGTTTTGCAAAGCTGAGCGGGTCACCTTGGCCGGGTCCACAATGCCGGCGGCCAACAGATCCTCGTAGGAATCCTTGGCGGCGTTGTAGCCCTCATTGAAGGGGCGGCCCTTCACGTTCTCCGCCACCACGGCGCCATTGATGCCAGCATTATCCGCAATGCGACAGAGGGGCGCGGTCAGGGCCGAGGCCATGATCATGGCGCCGGTTTGCTCTTCACCGGAGAGGTTCTCTTCGGCCCATGCCTGAAGCTGGGGCATCAGATGCACCAGGGTGGTGCCGCCACCGGGAACAATGCCCTCTTCCACCGCAGCTTTGGTGGCGTTGATGGCGTCCTCCAGGCGCAGCTTCTTGTCCTTCATCTCGGTCTCCGTAGCGGCGCCCACTTTCACCACGGCCACACCGCCAGCCAGCTTGGCCAGGCGCTCTTGCAGCTTTTCCTTGTCGTAGGAGGACTCCGTCTCGTCGATCTGGCGGCGAATCTGCTCGCAGCGCTCCTTCACCTGGGCCTCATGGCCATCGGCCACGATGGTGGTGGTGTCCTTGTTGATGGTCACCCGACGGGCGGTGCCCATCATGTCCAGCTTGGCGTTGTCCAGCTTGAGGCCGGCGTCCTCGGTGATCATCTGACCACCTGTGAGCACAGCCATGTCCTCCAGCATGGCCTTGCGGCGGTCGCCAAAGCCCGGTGCCTTGACGGCGGCCACGTTCAGCACACCCCGCAGACGGTTCACCACCAGGGTAGCCAGGGCTTCTTTCTCGATGTCCTCGGCAATGATCAGGAGGGGCTTGCCGGTGCGGGCGATTTGCTCCAGCACGGGCACCAGATCCTGCACCAGGGTGATCTTCTTGTCGGTGAGCAGGATGTAGGGCTCCTCCAGCACCGCCTCCATGCGCTCGTTATCGGTGGCGAAGTAGGGGGAGATGTAGCCCTTGTCAAAGCGCATGCCCTCGGTCACCTCCAACTCGGTGCTCATGGACTTGCCTTCTTCCAGGGAGATGACGCCCTCCTTGCCCACCTTGTCCATGGCGTCGGCAATTTTCTGACCCACATCAGCATCGTTGCCAGCGGCAATGGCGCCCACCTGGGCAATGGCGTTGTTGTCCGCCACGGGTACGGCGCGCTTCTCGATTTCCGTGACCAGGAAATCCGCTGCCTTGTCAATGCCACGCTTCAGGGAAATGGCATTGGCGCCAGCGGCCACGTTGCGCAGGCCAGCCTTCACCATGGCGTGGGCCAGCACTGTGGCGGTGGTGGTGCCGTCACCAGCGGCGTCGTTGGTTTTGGATGCCGCCTGGCGGATCAGGGCCACGCCGGTGTTTTCAATGTGGTCTTCCAGTTCAATCTCTTTGGCGATGGTGATGCCGTCGTTGATGATCTGGGGTGCGCCGAATTTCTTTTCCAGCACCACGTTGCGGCCCTTGGGACCCAGGGTCACGGCAACGGCTTCGTTAAGGGTGTCAATACCTTTTTCCAGAGCGCGGCGGGCGCTTTCGCTGTAGATGATGCGCTTGGCCATGGGAAGTGTTGTTCGGAGAAGTTGAAAAGGAGTTGAAAAGGAAAAAAGAGATGAAAAAATCAGCCAACAACGGCGAGGATGTCTTTCTCGCTGAGCAGGACGTACTCATCGGTGCCCAGCTTGATGTCCGTGCCTGCGTACTTGCTGTAGAGCACACGATCACCAACGCTCACTTCCGGAGTCTGCCGGGTGCCATCGTCGTTGCGCTTGCCAGGCCCCACCTGAGCCACTTCGCCCACTTGGGGTTTCTCCTTGGCGGTATCGGGAAGGAGAATGCCACCGGCGGTCTTCTCCTCGGACTCGGAGACTTTCACGAAGACACGGTCACCGAGGGGCTTGACGGTGGAAACGCTGAGATTGACTGCTGCCATGGGGAAAAAGGGAGTTTCAGCATCTAAAAACCAAGGTGGTTCCTGGGTTGGATTGGCCTTGAGCCGGCCAGCCCTCATCAGGGGAGCCACGGGTTGACGCTAGAGTTAGCACTCTCAGCGCCTGAGTGCCAAGTTAAGGGCGCTAACAACGGCTTGCCTGTGCGGTTGACCGAACTCTCCCCACAACCCGATCCACGACCTATGTGGGTGCGGTGATAAAGTGCCCATGCACTCTCCCTCCACCCGCGAGTCCTTCTTTATGACCGCCACCGCTGCTGCGTCCACAACCCAAGGAACCATCCGCCAGGTCATTGGCCCTGTCGTTGATGTGGAGTTTGCCTCTGGTGATTTGCCCAGCATTTACGATGCCCTGACCATCGAAGCCACCAACCCGGCGGGCCAGGGTATGGCGGTCACCTGCGAGGTGCAGCAGCTTTTGGGGGACCGCACCGTGCGGGCCGTGGCCATGAGTAGCACCGACGGCCTGGTGCGGGGCATGGAGGTGACTGCTACAGGCCAACCCATTTCTGTCCCTGTGGGTGAATGCACCCTGGGGCGCATTTTCAACGTGCTGGGGGCGCCCGTAGACGAGCGTGGTCCAGTGGACCAGACCCGGACCGCCCCCATCCACCGCGCTGCTCCCAGCCTCACGGACCTGGAAACCAAGCCCCGCGTCTTTGAAACGGGCATCAAGGTGATTGACCTGTTGGCTCCCTATCGCCAAGGGGGCAAGGTGGGCCTCTTCGGTGGCGCCGGGGTGGGCAAAACCGTGCTCATTCAGGAGTTGATCAACAACATCGCCAAGGAACACGGTGGTGTGTCCGTGTTCGGTGGCGTGGGTGAGCGCACCCGGGAAGGAAACGATCTCTATGAGGAGTTCAAGGAGTCCGGCGTCATCAATGCCGATGACCTGAGTCAATCCAAGGTGGCCCTCTGCTACGGGCAGATGAACGAACCCCCCGGCGCCAGGATGCGGGTGGGCCTCTCCGCCTTGACCATGGCGGAGCACTTCCGGGACGTGAACAAGCAGGACGTGCTGTTGTTCATCGACAATATCTTCCGCTTCGTGCAGGCCGGCTCCGAAGTATCGGCTCTACTGGGGCGGATGCCGTCCGCCGTGGGCTACCAACCCACCCTGGGCACCGACGTGGGTGAGTTGCAGGAGCGCATTACCTCCACCCTGGAAGGGTCCATCACCTCCATCCAGGCCGTCTACGTCCCGGCGGACGACCTCACGGATCCAGCCCCCGCCACCACCTTTGCCCACCTGGACGCCACCACGGTGCTCTCCCGCGCCCTGGCCTCCAAGGGCATCTACCCCGCCGTGGATCCCCTGGACTCCACCAGCACCATGCTCCAGCCCTCCGTCGTGGGTGACGAGCACTACGCCACCGCCCGGGCTGTGCAGTCCACCCTGCAGCGCTATAAGGAACTGCAAGACATCATCGCCATTCTCGGCCTTGATGAGCTCTCGGAGGAGGATCGCAAAACCGTGGATCGGGCCCGCAAGATCGAGAAATTCCTCTCCCAGCCCTTCTTTGTGGCCGAGGTCTTTACGGGTCAGCCTGGTGAGTACGTCAAGCTGGAGGACACCATCAAGGGCTTTCAGGAAATCCTCTCCGGCCAACTGGATGATCTGCCGGAAGCAGCATTCTACCTGGTGGGAAGCATTGCCCAGGTGAAAGCCAAGGCAGAGAAGATCAAGGCTGAAACCACGGCCTGAATCCCGCCCATGCCCTCGGGAGCCAGCCCTTGGTCAAGGCCGGTTCCCTTCTAGTTCCTGCTGCTTTGTATTGCCATGAGCCTCACCGTTCGGGTCCTTGCCCCAGACACCAAAATCTTTGATGGGACGGCTGACGAAGTCATCCTGCCCAGCACCACTGGTCAAATGGGGGTGCTCAAGGGCCACGTTTCTCTGCTCACCGCCCTGGACGTGGGCGTGCTGCGGTTACGGGAGGGGTACACGTGGAGTTCCATTGCCCTGATGGGGGGCTTTGCCGAGGTGATTGACGATGAAGTCACTGTGCTGGTCAATGGGGCTGAGTTGGGCGCCGATATTAATCGGGCCGAAGCCGAGCAGACCTTGGCCGCCGCACGGGAGGAATTGGCCCGTGTTGCAGAACAAACCAACACCCCGGAAAAACTTCAGGCCCAGCAGAATGCCAGCCGGGCCCGAGCCCGGGCCCAGGCCGCTGGCGGCACTGTGGATTGAGCCGGCTCCCCATGCCATCAAGTGTGTACAGATGTGGCCATTGGTCCATGTCCGGTTCTGTCTATCTTGACGAGGTTCGGACCTTTCCTCTAAGGTCGGAACTTGGTTTCTCGGATCTCGGAGGCATCTCAATGGACACCGTAAGCAATGGCAGTCAAGGCATGGTGATCAAGCAACAAGAAGATCTGTGCAAAGAAGGCCTGCAACGGGTCTTTGATTCCACCCTCTGCTTCGGTAGAATGGAGAAGCCGATTGTATCAACCATTCGCCTACAGCGCATGAGGGTTATAGTTGGTCTCTGGGAGACTGCCCGTCAGCTCCATGACTCTACTCCATGACTCCAATCTCAAGCCACGGGCCAAGATCAAACTGCATTTCTACTTCTATTAGAATCGAACTTCATCGTACTCCTAAGGATTGAAATAAGCCTCCATAACGGCTTTGGCAATGGGCAAGGCATGAACCGCCCCTCCCCCCGGGCTATTGGCGGCAAAGGCAACCACCACAATTTCCGGATTGCCGGAGGGGGCATAGCCAGCAAACCAGGCATGGTCTTCCCCATGGGAGGAGTTGTCTTCCGCGGTGCCGGTCTTACCGGACACATCGGGTAAGGTCTCGCTGTTCATTCCATATCCGGTGCCGTCCGCCACCACCTTGCGTAACCCCCGCTTCAGAGTGGCCCAGGTCTCAGGCGCAAAGGCAACGGGTTGACGTTGGGCCAGCCAATCCACCGGTTCACCGGTTTGGGGATTCAGGGGCGAGAAGTGGGGTCGCACCAGCCAGCCCCCGTTGGCAATAGCGGCATAGGCCCGGGCTACCTGGATGGGAGACACCTGAACCACGGACTGCCCAATGGAGGCACTGGCCATGTCTTCGGGAATCCAGGGGGCTTGACCAGGCTCTGCCCAGCCACGACCTGCAGCGGCCCATTCTTCGTTGCCCACCAGGCCTGGGTCCTCGTCAAAGCCGATCTCAATGCCGCTGCGCTTGGTAAAGCCCAGTTGCATGGCAGCGTCATGGAGCGCCATGGAGCCTGAGCCAACACCCACTTGGTAGAAAAAGGTGTTGCTGGAGAAGCGAAGGGCATCCTCATAGCCGATGTGGCCAAACCCCTCGCCGTTGTGCTCCGGGAAGCAGTGGCCGCCATAGGCAATGCAGGCGGTGGTGCGCAGCGTCGTCTCCGGTGGGAACATCCCGGATTCCATCCCCGCGGCAGCTGTCACCACCTTGAACACGCTTCCCGGGTTATAGGGATTCAGAGCCCGGTTCAGCATGGGCAGGGTGCTGGAGCGAAATAAGGCATCCAACTGTTCCTGGGGTTTGACGGGCTGGGAGAAGAAATTGGGGTCATAGGCTGGGCGGCTCACCATGGCCAGGATGGCCCCATCCCGTGCATCCATGGCCACGATGGCTCCCACGGGATAGTCGGCAATGGCCGTCTCCGCCGCCTGCTGCAGGGCGAGGTCCAGAGTGAGCTGCAAGTCCTTGCCCGGCACGGAGGGCTTCTCCCCCAGTGGACGCTGCACGTCCCCGTTGGCACTGACTTCCAGGGTGCGCCCCCCCCACTGCCCACGCAGGTGCTGCTCGTAGGCAGCCTCCAGGCCAGTGCGGCCGATACGGTCCCGGATCTGGTAGCCTTTGCTCGCCAGATTGGACAGCTCCTTGTCGGTGACGGGGCTGGTGTATCCCAAGACATGGGCCGCCGTGACGCCATGGGGGTAAGCCCGCAGGTAGTCCACACCCACCTCCGCCCCGGGAAGCTCGTCGGACCGCTCCAACAGCTTGATGGTTTGGTCAGGGGTGAGTACATCCGTCAAGGCAATGCGGTAGTCCCCTGCCCGAAATCTGGCCCGACGTTTCTCCAACTCCTCCTCCGGGACAGATAGCAGGGTGCTGATGCGGTGGCGAAGTTGATGCCAGTCGGGACCGGTTGCCTGCTTGGGCCATGCGTAAAGCTTATGGACCAGACGGCTGGAAACCAGCACCTCTCCATGGCGGTCCAGCATCTGCCCCCGAATGGGCTGGCTGGGTGCCACTCTCACGCTATTTTCCCGGGCCCGCACACGATTCTGCTCCCCTTGCATGATCTGGAGCCAGAAGAGCCGTCCACTGAGCACCAGCACCAGCGCCAGTAGAAGTTTTAGCAGCAGACCATGTTTGCCTTGATCAAGGCCTACTTGGCGCAGCGGCTGCCCTTTCAGGGGCGTAGCACCAACCATCAAGGCTCCATTTTGGTGGCGGGAAGAGCCGCTTTGAGTTGGGCCACCCGCTCGGCCATGAGAACCAGGCGCTCCTGCAACTCCTGGATATCCTCCTCCTGGCCAGATGGGTCGGAAGGCTGGGACTGCACCTCCACATCCACTTCCACAACGGGATTACCTAAACCAGGAGCCAGTTGATCCAACAAGTCCCGCAGTTGGCGGGCATCGTCTTCCCCATCCTGGCGCAGGTTGTCAACACCATCCTGTCCGCTCAGCAGGTCGTTTAGCAAGTCTTTGGTGCGTGCTGAGCGTAACCGGGCCACGGCACCAAGACCAACCGGCAGGACATCGTTGAGCATCTGCAACCGCAGACTCTGCAAGGGATCGTTGGCCATGGACATCTCGACACAGGACCATGGTACGGAGTCCACGGGGAAGATGGTGAGGACTTGTTTGTCAAGGCTGACGCGGGTCGACGTCCGGCCCAGGCAGAGGCTGGAGGGGCGGCACGATAAAGCTGAGCTGGTTGCCCGTTTCCGATTTCACGTGGAGGCGCTGGCGGCCGTCCTCCAGTTGCGAGGCATGGGTAACGCGCCCCCGCTTGTTGTGATTCAGGATCACCTTTGCTCCCACGTCCGTGGATCCGTTGCTGAGAAACCACACACTGGTGATGTCCCCATCCATCCAGTGGATCAACACTGTGTGATCCGTCGCCACAGTGGGATCCTCCGGAAAGGACACTACACAGAACTTCACCACGCCATTGTAAGTACAATCCGGTTGATGGGTGGCGGCGGCTTGGGGGATGGCAGCAGAAGCTGGCCAGAGGGCCGTAGCCTTGGCCAGAGCCAGAGTCCCCACAATGACCAGAATGAACCTGAACCTGAGCAACATTCTCGCCCTCAATCTCTGCTGCTGCCACTCAGTGCGATCACCAGCCGCAGAATGAAGATGAACAAATTGATGTAGGTGAGGTACATGCTCAGGGCACCGGCCAGATATTGATCATCCCGATAGGTGCGCGGCATGGTGTAGAAGTCCAGAAAGGCCGCGCCGGTGAAGAGGACCGTGCCGAAACCGGCAATCATCAACTCGAAACCGGTCCCGCCAAAGCCCGGCAGGAACAGGCCCCCCACCAGTTGGATCACCATGGCAATGAGGAGGCCGATGATGCCCAGGCCCACCACTTGCCCCAGGGCCTGGCCCACGCTGTCGCTCATGCGGCGACCATAGACCGAGGCAATCAGAAAGGTGGCGCCCGTGGCCAATGCCGCAGTGCCAACGCCGCCAATCCCTGCGGCGCCGATGGCCGTGGACACCAGTACAGTCAGCATCAAGCCTGTCAGCAGGCTGAACAGAGCCAGCAGGGGCAGAGCTGTACTGTTCTTCTTGTCGTTGCCGGCCTGGCTCTGAGCAACAAAGAAAACCACCAACCAGGCGATGGAGACAGGCGAGAAGATAAATAACAGGGGAGTGAACAAAAAGGCGGCAAGCGGGGATCCGGCACTGATCATGGACAACCCCCCGAACGTGCCCACAGCCGTGAGCACCATGCCGCCGCCCACAAAGGGCAGGGCTTTGTCCACAACATTGGGTCCCACCAGGGCGCTGGCTTGCGCCTCTCGAATGGCGTCTTGAAAATTGCTTTGGGCAGGCATGTGATGTCTAGAAAGCCTGTCCCAATCTTGCCAGGAATTTCAGGAAGGAGAGGATGGGGTTTTCCCTCCAGTGGGGATCGCACGCCCACCTCAGTGACGCCGCCGCTCAACGAAGCGGCCTGCCGTGACCAGGGCCTGGCGATTTTGTTGGTCAAAGCGTCCATAGGCCTCCACGATGCGCTGCACCAGAGGGTGACGGACCACGTCGGCACCGGTGAGCTCAATCATGGCCACCCCCTTCACCCCCTTGAGGACAGCTTTGGCTTCGTCGATGCCACTGCGCTGATGACGGGGCAAGTCCGCCTGGGAGGGATCCCCTGTCACCACCATGCGGGAGTTGTCCCCCAGGCGCGTGAGCACCATGCGCATCTGGGCGGGACTGGTGTTTTGCGCCTCATCCAGAATGATGAAGGCATCCGAGAGGGTACGGCCCCGCATGTAGGCCAGGGGCGCCACCTCAATGGTGCCTTTCTCCAGCAGCGTCCCGGTACGCTCTTGCCCCAGGAGCATGTGCAGAGCGTCATAGAGGGGGCGAAGGTAAGGGTCCACCTTCCGTTGCAAGTCCCCCGGCAAGAATCCCAGCCGCTCCCCCGCCTCCACGGCCGGACGGGTGAGAATCAAGCGCTCCACCTTGCGGGCATTCAACATCTGCACTGCCAGAATGGTGGCCAGGAAGGTTTTGCCCGTGCCGGCAGGGCCGAGGGCAAAGGTGAGAGCGTAACGTTCAATGGCCTCCACATAGGCCTTCTGCCGCAGGGTGCGGGGACGGAGGAGGCGCCCCGTCTGGGATCGGGCCAGGACGGTATTCCCCAAGTTTTGATGCTCTTGGCCCCGACCCGTGTCCAGTGCTGTCAGCGCTGTGGTGAGGTCGGTTGGGGTGATGGGTTCTCCCGTGCTCCATAGGGGTCTGAGCAACTCCACCAATTGGGCAGCCCGTTGCACTTGTGCTGGTCGTCCCTGAATTTGCAGGGCCAGACCATGGAGCACAAGACGGGAACCCGTGGCATCCCCCAGCCGCCTCAGGGTACACTCGGCTTCCCCGGCAAGGGCAATGGCGGCATCCGGCGAGGGAAGCTGCAGGAGGAAGCGCTCAGCTCCAGGCCCCTGCATGGGAACACCTCAAGCCTGGTCGGGTTGGGAGGTCTTGATGGGCCGTTCAGGCTTGGGCAGCAGACCACCACGCTGCAGCAAGCGGCGCACCGTTTCCGTAGGTTGGGCCCCCTGCTCCAGTCGCCGCCGAATGGCTTCCGCTTCCAGGCGCGTCTCTTTGTTACGGGGATTGTAGAAGCCCAGCACTTCCAACGGCCGTCCTTCACGACGCACTGAAGCTTCCATGGCCACCAAGCGAAAACTGGCTTCCTGCTTTTTGCCAAAGCGCTTCAGGCGGAGTTTGATCATGGACGGTGACGGTGAAAAGCGGGACGGGTGAAGTGTAACCGATGCCAATCATCACTGTAGTGCGCCATGGACCGTGGCCAGGGTCAGCCGGAGGGAGCGCCAATGGTTCGCCAGCCGGTGGCTCAGAGATCGGCAAATCCCTTGCGTTTACGGCCTGCTTTGGGGCGAGCGCGCGCAGCCATACCCCCTTTGCCGCGGCCACCTGCTCCGGCCTTGGACGGCTGGGGCAGGACTGGTCCACCTCCCGGACCTGATAGGGGCATGCCTGGAAACCCTCCGCCAGGTCCTTCCCCCGGAAAGCCACCGCCGCGGCTCATCTTTTGCATCAAACCGCCCATGCGCTGGAAATCCGCCAACATCTTGTCCACCTGGGCCGCACTGTGGCCACTGCCGGCGGCAATGCGGCGACGACGACTGGGACTGGCGGCCAACAGATCGGGTTGCTTCCGCTCCGCTTCGGTCATGGAACTGATCATGGCCTCAACCCGTTTGACCTGCGCTTCCCCCTGACGCAACAGGCCGTCATCAATTTTGGCCATGCCCGGGATCATTTTCATTAAGGATCCCAACGACCCCATGCGTTTGATCAGGCGCATCTGCTGCAGGAAATCCGCAAAATCAAAGCGCGCCTCCATCAGTTTTTTCTGCATCTTTTCCATATCCGCCACCTTCACCTCCTTGGCAGCTTTCTCCACCAGGGTCAGCACGTCTCCCATGCCCAGGATGCGGCTGGCCATGCGTTCAGGGTGGAACGGTTGTAGCGCTTCCACCTTCTCGCCGGTGCCAATGAACTTGATAGGCGCCCCACTCACCTGGCGGATGGACAGGGCGGCGCCACCACGGGAATCCCCGTCCAGCTTGGTGAGCACAGCACCGGTGATGCCCACCTGCTCGTGAAAGGCGCGGGTCAGCACAGCCGCCTCCTGGCCAATCATGGCGTCCACCACCAGCAACACCTCATGGGGGTTGGTGGTGGTGCGGATGCGCACCATTTCCGCCATCATCTCCCCATCTATTTGCAGACGACCGGCGGTGTCCACCAAGACAGCGTCAAAGCCCTCCTCCCTCGCCTTGCTCACCCCTGCCGAGGCAATGGTCTCCGGTCGTTCATCCGGGCCAAGACTGAACACGTCCACACCAATCTGGCTACCCAGGGTATGCAGTTGGTCAATGGCCGCAGGGCGGTATACATCAGCGGCCACCAACAAGGGCCGCAGGCGCTTCTCCTTGAGGTGGAGTCCCAGCTTTGCTGCCGCCGTGGTCTTGCCGGCCCCTTGCAGCCCTGCCAGAAGAATGACACTGGGACCCGAGGGCGCTTGATTGAGGGGGACATTGGCTCCACCCATCACCTCCACCAGTGCGTCGTGGACCAGCTTGATAAATTGCTGATCAGGGTTCACCCCGCGAACCACCTCCGCCCCAAGGGCCTGCTCCCGCACTGTGGCCAGGAAGGGTTTCACCACGGATAAACTCACGTCTGCCGCCAGCAAGGCCCGGCGCACGTCCTTGAGGGCTGTCTCAATATTGGTCTCGCTGATTTTGTCCTGGCCCCGCAGGCTCTTGGCGGCGGCCTCAAAGCGCTGGCTGAGTTCTTCGAACATGGAGCAGACGGGGGCTGGAACTCCACACTAGGGTGCAACAGGATTGGTGTTTGCGCTGGTGTTTCTGGTGGGATCCCCCTAACGCGATGCAACCCCTAAAGGAGGTGAAGGAGAAAAACGCAGCAGTCTCCAACCCTGTTGCTCACGAATAAACGTATAGTCATTCCTCAAAATTGTTGGCCCCAGGGTGTTCGTAGTGGCACCGTCAGCATCGCGTGTGTTCTCGGCATAGGTTAAGACAACTCTGGCGCTCACTTGACTTGGGGCCTGGGCAAACAGAGATACGTCACCCAGTGTGGTTCTCACGTTGAGCTGTTCGCCGCGCTCCCGCAACGACTGATGCTGGTTCAGTACAGCCGTCACCTGATCAGGTACAGCAAGCAGCGCCAGTGCATCCAATGTGTCCGGACTGGGCTGGGTAGCGGGGCTGGTGTCAAGTACCGATGCCTTGACGTGGAGCCAGGCCCTCAGAAGAGTTGTCACGCCCGCAAGATCCAGCGCCTCAGCTTCTTGTATCGCCTGAATCCGTAGGAGGTCAAGAGGGGTCGGGGTGTTTGCCAGGGATGGCAGCGCCGGAGGAGGATTATTGATGACCACTGGATCCGGGGAAGGTGATGGAGGCTGGGGTGGGGTGGGGCCCGGCGTTCCGGCTGGGGTGATCAGCAGGGACCAAGGACGCAGGACCGCCAGAGCAACGGTAACGCCAGCCACCAGGGCGCTTTTTGCCATAAGGGGCCACAGCGTTTGGCGTTGCTGCGCAACAGGCGCGGAATCCATCGCCTTGTTGCTTTTGGCGGCAGGTCTGGCGGTACTTGGGCCCCCCACGTCAGGCCAGCGGTGGGGGGACGGTAACGACAAGGACTCCTGCTGCCCTGTCTGCTCAGCTTGGGGCGCCTGCTTGACGGGCTTAGCGGGGGTGAATAAAGCCAGATCCTTCGTCTGTTTGGCCCTTTTTCCTCCATTGGCTCCATTGGCTCCATTGACTCCATTGGACTTGCTCTCCGGTAGCCCAGGATGGGGCGCCGGTAGAGCATCCCTATCCTTGATATAGTCCTGAACCTGGGGATCCAGGAAATAAGCGTCCAGATCAACCTTGCCGCGAGGATCCACGTCCCGGTAACAGGGCAGCACATGCCGCTCCAGCCATTGGCTACAGAAGCTGCACAGGCCGGGGAGACTGTCGGACGTGGATGGATAAGATGCAAGCCACTGACAAAGACGGGGATCCTGACAGGACTTCACCATGTCCTGGACTGCGTCCGGTTGCCCCAGCAGCAACAGCAAACAGGCTTTCTCAGGCTCTAGTCCTTCTACGTCCACGGCCTCCATGGCGGCCAGGGCCGCATCAATGTGGGCGGGCTGACGGCGCTGAAAGCCGGCCGCCGCCCTGGTGTAGGCCAGGAGGAAGGTGGCGGTTGATGCCCCCCCTTGGACGCTGTAACCCTCAAAAAGCTCCAACTGCTCGTCAATGGTCAGGCAGGGGCGAATCTGTTTGAAAAAATCCCGGAACACGATGGGGGAACATCGCTCGTCATCCTCCGCGTCCAGACCACCGCGGTAGTCAATCAATGCCTTGAGGCTTCTGAGGCCCCGCTGCCGCTCTATTGGGGTGCAGGATTCCTGACTGAGGAGATCCAACACCTGGAACGGGGCAACTTTGTACAGGTCATCCTCCAGAATTGCTCTGCGCTTGGCTTGGGAGGTATGCTGTGCCATCACTTGGATGACGCGCTCCAGGATTTGTGCGGATTGGTCGTAGAGCCGCTTGGTCCACATCTGCTGTGAAGCACGCCGTGCTGCCAAGGCGGCCATCAGCAACAGATCCCCCTGCTGATGGCCATGGAATTCTGCCGTCTCTCCTCGTCGAGACAGCAACTCCAGGGCCAACTCAAAGGCTTGGAGGTTTTCCTGGGCCTCCAGCAGCAGCAGAGGGGCGACCATCTCCTGGCCAGGTTCAAGCTCGATCCCGGAGAATCCGCGTTCACCAGAGCCGCTCTCACGGGGGGGGGTCTCCAACTGCCGTCCATGGGACCGGCAACGCTGCTCATCCATGAGGAAAGCGCCACTGGCCCGCAAAAGTTCGGCGCGGGCATCCAACGTTTCCAAGGAATAGCCTTCGGACGGTGGGTTCCTTAGACGCTCAATGAGGGCCTGCTCAATCTCTGAGCTGTTGCCCCCTGGCTTGACCCCAAGCACACGAAAATGGTCCAGAGGTAGCTTCATCTCAACGTTTCAGTGGATGCGTGTTGGCAGCGCTCTGTTGTGTGTGGCATCAAGGACGATAGTAATACAGTTGCCAACTTCCTTGTCATGTCTCCCGATCTTTACGGGTGAAGCTGGCGCGCTTAAAGTTCACCCTGTCTTTCAAGCGTGCAGCCGCAGGCAACTGAAATGGTTCAGGAACTGGCAGAAGCGACAGGTGGCGAGCAGCGTGAGGCTGGGCAGCAGACCCCTGCCGGGACCCTCTCGCAGGACGTGGGGCTCACCCTCTACCGGGACATGGTGCTGGGACGCCGCTTTGAGGACAAGTGCGCGGAGATGTACTACCGGGGCAAGATGTTCGGCTTTGTCCATCTTTACAACGGCCAAGAGGCTGTCTCCACAGGTGTGATCCAGGCCCTGCAGCAGAAGCATGACTGGGTCTGCAGCACGTACCGTGACCACGTGCATGCCTTGAGTATGGGTGTGCCTGCACGGCAAGTGATGGCGGAACTGTTCGGCAAGGAGGCCGGATGCAGCAAGGGGCGGGGCGGTTCCATGCATTTATTTTCCCGGGAACACCACCTGCTGGGAGGCTACGCGTTTATTGGCGAAGGGATCCCCGTGGCGCTGGGTGCCGCCTTTTCCAGTCGTTATGGTCGTGACGTGCTGGACGATACCGGCAGTGATGCCGTGACCGCGGCCTTTTTTGGGGATGGCGCCTGCAACAACGGGCAGTTCTTTGAGTGCCTCAATATGGCCCAACTCTGGAAGCTGCCCATCCTCTTCGTCGTTGAAAACAACAAGTGGGCCATCGGCATGGCCCATGACCGGGCCACCAGCAATCCGGAGATCTACCGCAAAGCAGCAGCCTTTGGCATGGTGGGTGAGGAGGTGGACGGTATGGACGTGTTGGCCGTCCGCGCTGCAGCCCAGCGTGCCGTTGACCGGGCCCGCTCCGGCAAGGGACCCACACTGCTGGAGTGTCTCACCTATCGTTACCGCGGCCACTCCCTGGCTGATCCAGATGAATTGCGGGATGATCAGGAGAAGGACTTCTGGGCACGACGGGATCCCATTACAGCCCTGGCGGCCCAGTTGATCCGCCATAATCTGGCCAGTCCCGAGCGCTTGGTCGCCATCGACAAGGAAGAGGAAGCGCGGGTCGCGGATGCGGTGGAGTTTGCGCTTGCCGCTGCAGAGCCCCAGCCATCCGATCTCAAGCGTTACATCTGGGCCGACCACGAAGACCCGGACCCAGTCCCCGGATCCAGGATTTGACGACCAACACCACCAACCCCCTGATCTTGGGTCAGGGCCTCCCCCCCTATGAGCAATTCACGCCTGAGGCCATTGGGGCAGGGATGCCGGAACTGCTGCAGCACCTGGAGGCAGCGCTTGCCCACCATGAAGCCAATCTCACCATTCTGGAGGACCCCACCTGGGAACAGGTGATGGATACCCTGCACCACCTTGAGGAGCGGCTCCGCTGGGCCTGGGGTGTGGTGAATCACCTGACGATGGTTTGCGACAGTGACGCCCTGCGGCAGGTACACAGCCAACATCAATCCGCTGTGGTGCGCTTTTACAACCGCCTGGGCCAAAGCAAGACCCTTTACAATGCCCTGCAGCAGTTGCAGCAGCGGCACCGGGAGGGGACGTTGTCATTGGACAGGGTGCAGCAACGCATCCTGACGAGGGCGGTGCAGGTCATGGAGCTACAGGGGGTGGGACTGGAGCCGGAGCAGCGCCAAGCGTTTAATGCCGCCAGTATCCGCTTGGCGGAGCTGTCCACCAGCTACAGCAACCACGTGCTTGATGCCACCAAGGCCTGGAGCCTCTTGCTCAAGGATCCTCAGCAGGTGGATGGTCTGCCGGAGAGCCTACGGGAGCTCATGGCTGCCGCAGCCCGTGAGTCAGGCCACAGTGAGGCCACCGCAGCAGATGGCCCGTGGAAGCTGGGGTTGGATCTGCCCCGCTACGGCCCCTTTCTGCGCTACAGCCGCCAGCGGCACCTGCGGGAGCAGGCCTACCGTGCTTATGTGAGTCGGGCCTCCGCCGGGGACACGGACAATCGCCCCCTCATCCGCGAGATCCTGACCCTGCGCCATCAGCAAGCCCAGCGGTTGGGCTATGAAACCTGGGCCCAGGTGTCCCTGGTGAGCAAGATGGCTGGGTCCGTGGAAGAGATTGAGCAGTTGGTGGAGGAGTTGCGCCGGCCCAGCCAGCTAGCCGCGGCCAGGGAGTTGGAGCAGTTGCGCCAGTTGGCCAAGGAGATGGGCGCCCCTGACGGGGAGCACCTGAAGCCCTGGGACGTGTCCTACTGGAGTGAGCAACTGCGCCGCCGCCGCTTTGATCTGGATAGCGAAGCCCTGCGCCCCTGGTTCCCCCTGGAACAGGTGTTGGAGGGACTTTTTGGCCTCTGTGAACGGTTGTTTGCCATCCGCATTCTGCCGGCTGACGGAGAGGCCCCCACATGGCACAAGGACGTGCGGTTTTTCCAGGTCGTGGATCAAGGGCAGAACACTCCCATTGCTTCCTTCTACCTGGATTCCTACGCACGGCCTGGACAAAAGCGCGGTGGGGCCTGGATGGATGAGTGCCTGGTGCGGCAGCGGAACCACCAGGGCCAGGTGGTTCACCCCGTGGCTTACCTCATCTGCAACCAAACGCCACCGGTCAACGGCACCCCCAGTTTGATGACCTTCATGGAGGTGCAAACCCTGTTCCATGAATTTGGCCATGGGCTACAGCACATGCTCACCACCATCGACCGGCCCCAGGCTGCTGGCCTCAATCTGGTGGAGGATGACGCCATCGAACTGGCCAGCCAGTTCATGGAGAACTGGTGCTACGACCAGTCCACCATTATGGCCATGGCCCGCCACTGGCAAACCGGAGCACCCCTGCCGGAATCCGAGTTTGGAAAAATCAGCGCCGCCCGCGCCTTCATGGCCGGCACGGCAATGTTGCGACAGCTAGGTTTTGCCCAGGGTGACTTGAAACTCCATACCCGCTGGAGACCTGACAGCCAGGAAACACCAGAAGTCATGTGGCGCCGCGTCGCCACCGCCATGGCAGCGATGCCCCCCATTGCGGAAGATGCCACCGTCTGCAGCTTTGAGCATCTGTTTGCGGGGGGATACGCCGCTGGATATTATGCCTATAAGTGGTCTGAAGTGTTAAGCGCAGATGCCTTTGCCGCCTTTGAGGAGGTGGGGTTGGCGAATGAAGCGGCCATCCGCGCCCTGGGCAAGCGTTACCGGGATACGGTGCTGAGCCTGGGGGGCAGCCGGCACGCCGGGGAGGTGTTCGGCGCCTTCCGCGGGCGCGAACCGTCCACGGAACCTCTGCTGCGCCACTCCGGCTTGGTGGGTGAGGACGAAGAGAGTCCCCGTGCTCAAGATTAATAATGAGGAAAATCTCAAAATGGCTCCACGGAAGGCTCCCACTCCCCAAATGATCCGAACCAACCTACGCAGAGTCATGGATTTGCTGTTGAATCTAACGGGAAAGTTATGGAAATATGGTCTTAAATCTTTTCTATACGAAAAAATGCCGAAAATCATTGGATTCATTTTACCAAAAACCATAAACCTGCTCTGGAGAGTCATCAAATATGTTGTATCAGCAATCAGTAATTCACTTATATGGAATCTAATCAAGAGCATTGCGAATGCTATAGTCAACATTATCAGCATTTCAGTTATCTTCTGGATTGCATGGAATTTCTATCTTGAGCCCAAAATCAGCACTCTATTTCATCCCTTTAGGGATTATATTTCCCGCACCATTTATACTTTTAGAGATGGTGCGGCAAGCATTGGCCATGGCTTGGCCCATGGCGCTTCCACTGTCGTCCACGGCATAGGGCATGGAGCACGGGCTCTGGGTCATGCTCTGGGTCATGGGGCAGTTGGTATTGGCCACGGCATTGCCCATGGTGCCTCCTTTGTGGGCCATGGCGTGGGTGCTGGAGCGCAGGCGTTAGGGGATGACTTGGCCCATGGCGCTCCCACTGTCGGCCACGGCATAGGGCATGGAGCACGGGCTCTGGGTCATGCTCTGGGTCGTGGGGCAGTTGGCATTGGCCACGGCATTTCCCATGGCGCCTCCTTTGTGGGCCATGGCATGTGGCAGGCAGTTCAGCAGTTAAGTCTTTAACAACTCCAGCCCAGGCACCGGAAGCTCCCTTAGACTGGGGACAAGTCGAGCGTTTGCCTCCGTGACTCCCTCTCTTTCAGCGTTTCTGAGCAGCCTGGTTTGGGGTGCCGTAATCGTTGTGATCCCCATCGCGGCGGCGCTGCTCTTTGTGAGCCAAGCGGACAAGGTCAGCCGCAACTGATGCCCGGCCCGATCACCTACCCTGGGGAGTAACTCCTCACCCCGGCTGAGGTCCCCATGGTCAACACGTCCCTCAACTGGGTCAGCATCGTCGGCATCGTGCTGATGTTGGGTGGTGCGCTGTTGTTTTCCTTACGCACCTATAAGCCTGCCCTGTCTCGCGACACGGACGTTTTCTTTGCCGCCGTCGGTCTGCTCTGTGGAGGAATTCTCTTTTTCCAGGGATGGCGCCTGGATCCGATCTTGCAGTTCAGCCAGTTCCTCCTGGCCACGACAACGGTGTTCTTTGTCTATGAAAGTGTGCGTCTGCGGGGAGTAACCGCGGAGCAAGCGCGGCGCAGCGAATTCATGGACGACCTGGAAGGGGATGAGCCGCGACCCCGTGTTGCGCCCATTGGCTCCGAATTGGATGAGTGGGACACCTTGGAGCGACGACCCTCCAGGGGCCGCCGGGCGTTGGCGGCGGCAGACTGGGATCAGGCCTCCTCCCGTCGGCCCATCCGTCGCTTCCCTGAAGGGGAGCCACCAGAGTGGAACGAAACCCCTCCATTGCCCGCAAGGCAAAGCTGGGACAGTGACACTCCGCCACCGCCAAACCCCAGCCGCCACGATCGTGCCCCGGCTGCCCCCAGCCTGACCCCCCAGCGCCCGGGACGCCCCACCGGGCGTGGACTGTCATCCCGCCGTGCCCAGCTTGGGCCGTCCGAAGAGCGGCTCTCCGCACCCCGTCCACAGCCCCGTGATCAGCGCTCTGCTTCCCAGCCGCAGCAGCGCGGTGACGGACTCCGCGCCAGAAGAGCGAATGATCGCTCCGAGCGCCCCCTTGTGGCCCGTCGCCAGCGGCGGCCAGTGGTGCGTCCTGAACCCTTTGACCAGGATCCCAACCTGAAGCTGGCCCGATCCGTGCCCCGTGCCCCTCTGCCACCCCAGGGGAGGCCGCCCAATCGGAGCCAGAACACAGCCCCGGTCCGTGAGTCCAAATCCAGGCCCGAGGATGAGCGGGACAACTCCGCTCGCTTTGATGATTAGCCCCTAAAGCAGAGTCCCGCCACCGTGCCCTGATCTGTGCCGGGCCGGGGTAGCGCAGGGCAAGCTGCCACCAGCCTGCGGGTGGCCCTGGCCTGGGGATGAGCAAGGAGAGCGTCTCCAGGGCCTTCCTCCACCACGTGTCCACCATCCAGTACCAGGACCCGATGACAGAAGGACGCGGCAATGCCCAGGTCGTGGGTGACAAAAACCACTCCCAATCCAAGGCGATGCTGCAAGTCCTGAAGCAGTTCCAGCATGTCTTTCTGGGTCACGGCGTCCAGCATTGCCAGGGGTTCATCGCAAAGCAACACCGAGGGTTTGAGGATGAGGGCGCGGGCAATGGCCAGCCGCTGCTGCTGACCACCGCTGAGTTGGCGGGGCAGGCGATCCAGAAAATCCTCGGGCGGCGTCAGGGCCACAGCCGCCAGAACCTCCAGAACCTTCTCCCGGCCACCACGACGGCTGGCCAGGCCATGGATCAGGAGGGGATCCAACAGGGCCTGCTCCACCGTCATGGCAGGGTTCAGACAAGCCAGGGGATCTTGAAACACCATCTGCAAGGATCGCCGCAATTGGCGGTGGCGCTGCCCACCGCCCCGCTGGAGCACAGCTTGGCCATTCAGGACCACCTGGCCGCCCCGCAGAGGCAACAGGCCGGCAAGGGCGTGGCACAGGGTGCTTTTGCCGCAGCCGGAGGCGCCAACGACGCCAATGGTTTCCCCCGCCTCCAGGTTCAAGTCAATGCCGTCCACAGCCCGAAGCCAGCGGGACCGCCAAGGCCATGGGCTGGGCTGGGCATGCCAGCAGCGCAGACCCGTCACCTGCAGAAGGGGACGTGTGGAGTTGCGCCTGGGACTGGACTGGCCTTCCTTCAGGCGGGCAGCAGCCACCAGGGCACGGGTCAAGGGGGTTTGGGGTGTGGCCAGCAGTTGCTGGACGGGTCCGGTTTCCACAAGCTGTCCCTCGGACAAGACCGCCATCCGCAAACACCAACTACCAGCAAGGGCCAGGTCATGGGTGATCAACAGCAGGGCCGCTCGCTGCTGATTGCACAGGTTGGACAGCGCGGTCATCACCTGGGCAGCCACCACCACGTCGAGGGAGGTGGTGGGCTCATCGGCAATCACCAGAGACGGCTCCAAGGCCATGGTCAGGGCAATGCCCAGGCGCTGCCGCATGCCGCCACTGAGTTGGTGGGGATACTGGTCCAGGCAGCGGCCGGGCATGTCCACCTGTTCCAGAAGAGACTGGGCTTTTTCCCGGTACCGGTGCCTGGACCAGTGGGGTCGATGAGCAGACAGCAGATCAAGCAGGTGGTCCCAGGTGGTGAGCAGTGGATTGAGCCGCGTCATGGGATCTTGAAACACCAGGCCCACGGTGGCGCCACGGTGCTGGCGCAGGTGTTGAGGATGTAAGGTGCGTGGATCCCTGCCCGCCACTTGCAACACGCCGTCTCCGGTGCTGCCCCGGGGCAGCATGCCCATCACGGCTCTGGCCAGGGTGCTCTTGCCACAGCCGGACGGCCCCACCAGGGCAAGACGATCCCCCGACGCCAACGTCAGAGACACGTTCCGTAACACCGGCTGACATTGACGGGGGTAGCGAATGGTCAGCTTGTCAAGCCGGAGAAGGGCCATCGATTGCAAGGTCAGCGCACGTTTTGGCTGGCGTGAAGGCAGGCTGGCAGGAAGAGGTAGAAGGAGAGCGCAGAGGTGCGCTGTTGGGACGAGACACTCACCTGCTGGGCGCAGATTGACAGATTGCCGGAGACGGAGAAGTCTACCGGCAAGGCCTCCATGATGCCCAGGGCGCTAATGGAGCCGTCGGAGGCGTCCTTGGTGATGGCAGATCTCAGGGCTTTGGACGGATTCGTTTTGGCTGAGCGCGGTGTGTACCCACTGGTCACAAAGTCGAGGAATTTCTTTCCTGTGCCGGAGCGCAAAAAGCGGTCGAGGGACACCAGCTTCACCTGATAGGACTTCTGCAAACCTGCTCTCAACTCGGCCTTCGTCCATCCGGAACTATCGACCAGTTGCTCCAGGCTGCGACCGGCCCGGCCAGTCTTGACAAACCGCGCCATCTCCTCCACAGACACTTTCTCGAAGGGATCGCCAGCCAAAGCTTCCCCGGGGAAAACCCATGTCGTCACCCCCAGCAGGACCAGGCAGGCGAGCTTCATGTTGGCCGTGGGCCGGGCCATGGACCAGAACCGGCGGCGAGGGACTGGAGCACCGGCTGAAGAGGTCATGTTGACTGGACTGGCTGGGCCAGTAGCCTAAGCCAATACTTCTGCTTCAAGCTGCCCTGCTTCGGGCTCAACCATGGTCTTGGCCGCACGGTTGCTGCTCATACCCCTGCTCATGGCTGTACTGGCCTTCTGCCTGGCGGCAGAATTGGCCCTGCTGCGCCTGCGGCCCACCCAGGTTCAGGAACTTACCCCCATCAACCCCGCTGCGGCCGACACGGTGGAACGGCTGCAGCGCCGCCCGCTCCGTGCCCTGATCCTGACCCAATGGGGCAGTTGCTTTGCCCTGCTGGCGTTGGGTTGGCTGGCACGGGCACTGCTCCCTGACGGCCTGCAAAGCAGCGGCCTGGCGGTCGTTCTACTGCTGGGCTTGACCCTGCTGGTCGCCCTGGGTGCAAGTCTGCTGCCCAAAGCCATGGTGCTGCACCAGCCGGAGCGGGCTGCTCTGGCTCTCGGCCCCCAACTTTGGATGGCCACCACCCTCCTGAATGTTCCGCTGCGGGTGCTGGAGCGTTGCAGCCTGAGCATTTTCAATCTGTTCCGATTGCCCCACAATTGGCATGATCTGGCGCCACCCCTGTCGGCGGGTGAGCTGGAAACCTTGATTGAAACCGACAACGTCACCGGGCTGCAACCGGATGAGCGCCTCATTCTCGAGGGGGCGTTTTCTCTAAGAGATACCCTGGTGCGGGAAGTCATGATTCCCCGCTCACAGATGGTCACCTTGCCTGCCGACGTGACCTTCCGCCAGCTCATGGCCGCGGTGCAAAACACCCGCCATGCCCGCTTCCCCGTTCTTGGCCAATCCCTTGACGACGTGAAAGGATTGCTGGATCTCCGCAGTCTTGCCGGACCCCTGGGGCAAGGAAAGATCCATGGGGACACCCCCATGCAGCCCTACCTCGCCCCGCTGCAGTGCATTGCGGAGACTGCGTCTTTGGCGGAACTGCTGGCCGCGATTCGTGACGATACCCCCATGCTGCTGGTGGTGGATGATCACGGCGGCACGGAAGGTCTGGTCACAATTGCTGATCTCACCAGTGAAATTGTTGGCGAGGACGAGGACGCCGCCAACGGTGAACCTGTTGCAGTAAAAGCTCTGGCCCCGGGCCATTGGTGTTTGGCAGCGGACCTAGAAATTGACGAGCTTAACCGCCAGCTCCACATCTCCCTGCCCCAGTCGGAGAAGCACCACACCTTGGCGGGATTCCTGCTGGAGCAATTTCAGCGCATCCCCGCTGTGGGCGAGAGCCTCCACTGGCATGAACTTCATTTTGTGGTTCAACGGCTTAAGGGCCCGCGCATTACCCACGTGGAACTGCGCATGCCCCCCGGCAACTCCGGCCCCCCTGACCCCACTGCCCTGTCGGATGCCCATGGTGGACCATAATGGGCACAACCGAGGGGGCTGAACTCTGGCTGTGACTCACATTGCCCCTGCGTCCGCCATGAAGCCCGTCAGGGTTGGCGTCATTGGAATTGGCAACATGGGCTGGCACCATGCCCGAATCTTGAGTCTGTTGCGGGATGCGGAGTTGGTGGCGGTGGCGGACACGGATCCCCAACGGTTGGCCATGGCCACGGACCAGTTTGGCTGCCGGGCAGTTCTGAACTACCAGGAATGGCTCCACCAAGTGGAGGCGGTTTGCATTGCCGTACCCACGTTGCTCCACCACCAAGTGGGCATGGATTGTTTTCGCGCCAAACTCCATGTCTTGGTGGAAAAACCCATCGCCGCCACCCAGGAGGAGGCCCAGGACCTGAATGCAGCGGCAGAAGAAAATCAGCGGCTCCTGCATGTGGGTCATATTGAGCGCTTTAACCCGGCCTTTCGGGAACTGGTGAAGGTGGTGTCCCATGAAGAGGTGGTGGTGCTGGAGGGACGTCGCCACAGCCCCCATGGAAACCGCGCCAACGACGTGTCCGTTGTGCTGGATTTGATGATCCACGACATTGATCTGGTGTTGGAGTTGGCCGGTGCCAAGGTGGTGCGCCTGGCCGCCGCCGGTGGGCGCAGCGGCGCGACGGGTCCCATCGACTATGTCAACGCCACCCTGGGCTTTGGGAACGGGGTAGTGGCCAGCCTGACGGCCAGCAAGATGGCCCATCACAAAATTCGCAGTCTCAGTGCCCACTGCCGGGATGCCCTGGTGGAGACGGACTTTCTCAATCACACCCTCTGTATTCACCGCCGTGCTCACCAGTGGTATTCCGCTGACCACGGGGAACTCATTTACCGTAACGACGGCTTTGTCGAAGAGGTGTCCACCACCTCCATCGAACCCCTGTACGCGGAGTTGGAGAACTTTCTCCGCTGTGTGCGGGGCTTGGAGGCTTCCGCTGTGGACGGTCAACAGGCCTCCCGCGCCCTGCAACTGGCCCATTGGATTGAACACAGCGTGGACAATCCCGCCATGCATCTGGATACGCCCATCTAACGCCAAATGGTGTCAAGCGAATGCCTGACGGCAGAGGTGTTGGGTCTCCCTGTCCACCTCACCCCTCACCTCCTCAGTGCAGCGGAAGCGTTGGTCTGCCGTGGTGGCCACGTGGTGACCCTGAATGCCGAGATGGCCATGGCCGCCCGCCGCCATGCCCCACTCCGCAGGGTGATTCGAGGGGCTGAGTTGGTGATTCCTGACGGTGCAGGGGTAGTCTGGGCGTTGCGGCTCCAGGGCCATCGGCTGCGTCGTCAACCCGGCATTGAACTGGCCGAGATGCTGCTAGGCCATGCCGCTGCCCGCGGATGGCGAGTGGCCTGGGTGGGGGCACGGGAGGACCGTCTTCAAGCTGCGGCTCGGCTCTGGACCCGGCGCCACCCGCAACTTCGTCTACAACGCCTCATCCACGGCTACCAACATCCTGACCACTGGCCCATGGTGGAAGAGGATCTACGGCGGCAACAGCCGGACTTGGTGTTTGTGGGCCTCGGGGCGCCACGGCAGGAGTTGTGGATCGAGAAGGTGAGGCCCCAGGGCCATGGCCTCTGGCTGGGGATCGGGGGCAGCTTTGACGTGTGGAGCGGTTCTGTACAGCGAGCACCGGCCTCCATGCAGGCGCTCCAACTGGAATGGTTCTATCGGCTACTCCAGGAGCCGCGACGTTGGCCCCGTATCTTGCAACTACCTGTCTTTGCAGGCCACGTGCTGATGGAGTTGTCCGGAGCTGCCCTCAGCGGAAGCCGACGGAGGCTTGCCAGACGAAGGCCAGCAACAGGAAGAACAGGGGAATCAGCGGCAGAATGTCCACCAGCGGAGCGAAAGGCTGGTAAGCCTCCGGCAGTTGGGCCAGGATAAGGGCAGGCTGGACCATGGGGTTTGATTCCGTGATGAGCAGCAGAATCTGAAAGCTACCACGTGTTGGCCGCTGGTGAGGCTGAATCCCAGGGGGTGAAACGCTCTGCAAACGTTCCCTCCATAATGGCCTGGCCCATGGCGTTGCAGAAGCGTTGCAGGTGGGTGAGGTTGTGGAGGCTCAGCAGGCTGGCGGCCAGCAACTCTCGGCTGTGGATCAAGTGGTGGAGGTAGGCGCGGGAGTGGCGGCGGCAGGTCCAGCAGGGGCAACTGTCATCCAGAGGGCGGTGGTCGTTGCGGAAGCAGGCGCGTTTCAACGACCAGGTGTCGCCTTGCACCAGGGCAGTGCCATGGCGGCCCAGGCGCGTGGGCAAAACGCAGTCGAATAGATCCACCCCCTGGGCCACGGCCTGGGCCATCTCCGCCAGAGAGCCCACACCCATGAGATAGCGGGGTTTGTGCTCGGGCAGCAGGGGGGACACCAGCTTCACCACTTGGTGGATGTCGGCCGTGGATTCTCCCACGCTGACCCCGCCAATGGCGAAGCCGGGCAGGTCTTGGCTGCAGACAGTGGCCGCCGACCAGCGGCGCAGATCCCCATGGCATCCCCCCTGAACAATGCCGAACAGGGCCTGGTCCCGGTTGTTGTGGGCAGCGATGCAGCGCTCCAGCCAACGGTGGGTGCGGTCCGTGGCGGTCTCCACCTCCTGGCGACTGGCCTGGGCCGCGGGACAGTGATCAAAGGCCATGACCACGTCGGCCCCGAGGCGGTTCTGGATGGCCATGCTGCGCTCCGGTGTCATCTGGATGGTGCGGCCATCCCGAGGGGAGCGGAAGGTGACACCATGGTCCTCCACCCGGTTGCAGCCTGCCAGGCTGAACACCTGATAGCCACCTGAATCCGTCAGGATCGGTCCGTCCCAGGCCATGAAACGGTGCAGACCTCCTGCTGCGGCAACGCAGTCTTCACCAGGCTGCAGATGGAGGTGGTAGGCGTTGGCCAAGACCATCTGCGCCTGGGTCCGGCCCAGTTGTTCCGTGGTCAGACCCTTCACGGTGGCCCTGGTGCCCACCGGCATGAAGCGGGGCGTATCCACCGGGCCGTGGGGTGTTTGCAGACGACCCAGGCGCGCTTGCGTCACGGGGCAACGGTGGCGAATCGCAAAACCAAAACCCATGGACCCCACCCTAGGCTGGTGGGGAGAGCCGGCCCCGTCAGCCCGTGCCTGATCCGTCCCCTGGCCAATGGTGGAACGACTTGGCGGGAAGCTGGATGTTTTATTCCCGCCTCCCCACTCTGCCGCTGGTGCGGCCACGCTTTGGGCGCATTGCCCGCTTCGCCCCGCTGGTCGGTGCAGCCATCGCCCTGATCCAGGGCCTGCTCTGGCAGTTGGTGGAGCCGTTGCACCTGCCGATCACCAGCGGCGTCACCCTGGTGATGGTCACGGAGATGGGCCTCACGGGGGGCCTGCATCTGGATGGCGTCATGGATACGGCCGACGGCCTCAGTGCCGGCCCCGCACGACTCAAAGCCATGGCCGACAGCCGGGTGGGGGCCATGGGGGTGACGGCCATGGCGGCGCTGTTGCTGTTACGGTTTGGGGGATGGCTCTGGCTGGCAGAGGCAGAGGCCCCCATGGTGGCCGTCCTGCTGGCAGTAGCTGTGTGGGCCCGCACGGCGCCTCTGCTGGCGCTGGCCTGGGGGCCGCCCTTACGCATGGAAGGCAGCGGCGCCCACCACGCTGCCCAACAACAGGTCCTGACTTGGGAGTTACTTCCCGCCAGCCTGCTCGTGGGGGGCCTCAGCCTTGGCTTTGGCCCCTGGATCCTTCTGGGGAGCGTGGCCATCGTCATAGTGACACTGCTCTTGGGCCGTCTGTTGGGGGGCCAGAGCGGCGACAGCCTGGGGGCCGTGCTGGAGTGGAGCGCCACCGCCTGCCTCTGGCTCTACGGCCTGGTTCTGGTTGCTGTTGCCGGGGTTGCCTGAGGGGAAATCGGCAGGGCGAGCAGGAAGCCGTTGCCTTCGGGTGTGGCCTCGGAGCACAACAGCCTCGGTTGGGTGGTCAGCGTCAAGGCGCCCCCCAGGCTCCGGGCCAGTTGGCGACCCAGACTGAGGCCGTAGCCTGTGCCCTGGTGGCCAGTGCTGGTGGTGCCCCGTTGGCCCTGGCAGAAAATCCGCTCCCGCTCCGGCTCGGGAACGGGGGGGCCGCCATCCCACAACAGCAACTGCACCGCATCGGCACTGGTGGACCAGCAAAACCCGATGGGCGCCCGGGGCGGGGCATAGCGGAGGGCGTTTTCAATGAGATTGGCAAGGATTTCCGCTACGGCGTCCACGTCCCCTGTCCACTGGGGAAGGTCCTGGGGTTGATACCAAGGGCGTCCCGATGCTTCACAACTGGCCTGGGCGCGGCGCAGCAGGGGGGGGAGGCGCTCCTGCAGCCGACCGTCCGCCCGACTGGAGCGAAAGGGCGGCAGCAGGCGAGGCTGCTCCAGTTCCGTGCTCAGGCGCTGGCGGGGCAATTGTTCCAGCACTTTGAGATAACGCTCCAACTGCTTGCCCTCGTCCAGAAGACTGGTCACCAAGTGTTGATGATCGGAATCCTGATCCAGCCGCCGGCGCAGAAGCTGGGCAATGGTGCGCAGCGCCGCCAGGGGATTGCGCATTTGGTGGATCAGTGCCGCCAACTGGTGTTCCTGCTCGGCCTGCTGTTTCCGGAAGTGCTCCAGGTCCAACACCATGTTTTCACAGCGCAGATCCAGGGTCCGGGCTGTGGCCAAGGCCGTGGCCAAGTGGCTGAGTCGTTGGGAGAGGGAGTCCGGCCAGGGCAAGACCGTGACTTCCACCAACAGCGCCCCCAGCAGATGGTGGCCGTTGCGCAAGGGTAGCCAACGGCGTCCTTGTTCCGGAACCTGGAGAGCGGGGTCGCTCAGGAGTTCTGGTAGACGCTGCAGACCCGCGGGCCAGCAGGCCACGGTTTCCAGGTGCAGCAGGCCCGAGGCGTCGCTGAGGGCCATGTACACCGCCAGGCAACGCAACTCACCGCCACTGGCAAAGGACTCCAGCAAATGCTGGGCCAGGGACCGGTAATCAGCAGAAACGCCAAGGGCCACCAGGAGTTATGCAGAGAATTTCCGTGCAGGCTAAAGGGAAAATCCTTGCTGAAACAACAAAGATGGCTTAGCATACAGGGTGTTGTTCATTGGTGAAGGAATCCCCAAGTTCCGGCCATTTTTCTATGTCGAAAAAAAGAAAGCGGGTCAGCCGCCGCCGCCTGGCTGGCCAGAGGGTTCTCTCTTACGTGCCTTCGTTCCATCTGGAGACCGGGGAGCTTAAGCCTGTTACGGCAGCCCGCCACTACATTGCCAGGCAAGAGCTCAAGCCTCCTGCTCTTATCAATGTGCGCCGCAACGAGCATACAACAGATCGTTTCTTCCTTGCCGAGAAGGGGGTGTTCAGTGCCCATTACGCTGCGGAAAACCATTTCCTTTTTCCTTCCCTGAAAACAATTGTGGACAGCGTTGGCGAAGACACTATTTACGCCGGTCTTGAGAACACCTCCGATGACTGGGATGAAATGGAAGACTACGACTACGCTTTTGTCTAGGGCCTTTATCTTAGGGGCACTCCACACCGAAGCATCGCACAAGAAACTGACGAATGGGTGTCAGGGCTTCGGGCGGAATGGCGTGTTCACCCGGGAAGCTTTGCAGCGTAATCTCGCACCCCTGCGCCTCCAGCACTGCCTGCAACTGAAAACTGGCTTGCAGGGGAACTACCGGGTCGTTCTGGCCATGGATCAGTAGCACTGGCACCTGGAGACCCTGGAGCCGGCTCTGGCCATGGCCATGGGGATACCCACTGCACGCCACCACCCCCGCCAGGGGCTTATGGACAGCCGCTTCCAAGGCCATGGCGGCCCCCTGGGAAAACCCCAGCAAGGCGGTCCGTGACCATGGGTGCTCCTGCCCCAGACGGAGCAGATGATGGTTGATGGCAGCCAGAGCGTTGGGCACCCCGGGCCAGCCCTGTGCTTGTGCCGCCTCGCTCAAGGGATACCACTGCCGCCCGCCCGGCACATGGGGGTGAGGCTCCGGAGCCTGCAAGGCCACCACGTCCCCCAGATCCTCCATGAGATACATGCCAAGGGGAATCAGGTCCTGGCTGTTGGCGCCCCAGCCATGGAGGAGGACCAATCGACCAACCCCAGGCTCGCCCCGTCGCAACATCTTCTCAGTCACGGCCCACTGGCTTGTTCCAGATCTTCTCTAGCATGGGCCTTGTCCGAATGTGCCCATGGCTCCCACTGCACTGCTCAGCGTCTCCGACAAAACCGGCTTGGCGGATTTGGCCACAACCTTGCAGCAGCGCCATGGTTTCCGGTTGATCTGCAGTGGGAGAACGGCCCGGCTCTTGCGGGAAAACGCGGGCTTGGTGGTCACCACCGTGGCGGATTACACCGGCGCTCCCGAACTGCTCAACGGTCGCGTCAAAACGCTGCACCCCCGCATCCACGGCGGTATACTGGCAGAACGCCATAAGCCGGAACACCGGGAGGATCTGCAACGCCAGGGCATCCCTCCCATTGATCTGGTGGTGGTCAACCTCTACCCCTTTGAAGCCACGGTGGCGGATGCCACGGTGACCTGGGAACAGGCCGTTGAGGTGATTGATATTGGCGGCCCGGCCATGCTCAGGGCCGCCGCCAAAAACCATGCCCACGTCAGCGTACTGACGGCTCCCAGCCAATATGCGCCGTTCCTGGAGACTTTGGCCGCCGGTGGCCCTGATCTTCAGCAGCGGCGCCGTCTGGCCTTGGCCGCCTTTCGGCACTCTTCCCGCTATGACGCTGCCATCAGCCAGTGGTTTGGCGCCCAACTGGAGGATCCGGAGCCGTTGCAGTTGACGCTGCCTCAGCGCCAGCGCTTGCGCTACGGAGAAAACCCTCACCAGAGCGCCCTCTGGTACGGAGACTCCCAGACCGGTTGGGGCGCGGCGCGGCAACTCCAGGGCAAACAACTGAGCTTTAACAACCTGCTGGACCTGGACGCTGCCCTCGCCAGTGTGCAGGAATTTCCGCCGGAGCAGGCGGCCGCTGTGGTGGTGAAGCACACCAATCCCTGTGGCGTGGCCACTGGAGTTGATCCGGCCACGGCGCTGCAGCGGGCCTTGGCGGCGGATGCGGTGTCTGCCTTTGGCAGCGTTGTGGCCGTGAACCAGCCCCTGAATGCCGCCGCCGCCGCTCAGTTGGCCTCCATCTTTGTGGAGTGCGTGGTGGCTCCTGGGGTCTCGGCGGAGGCGCTGGCGTGTCTGGCCCGGAAGCCGAATCTGCGTGTTCTCGTCCTGGACCAGGCGGCAGTGGCTGGCGCGTCCGGGCAACAACTGCGCACCATCCTGGGGGGTGTTCTGGCGCAGCAGCGGGATCAGCAGCCTGTGGACCGTTCCACCTGGCAGGTGGTCAGCACGGCGCAACCCGATGCCACGCTCCTGGCGGAGTTGGACTTTGCCTGGCGGGTGGCGCGTCATGTGCGCTCCAACGCCATTGTGGTGTCCAAAGACCAGCAGACCCTCGGCATTGGCGCGGGGCAGATGAACCGCGTTGGCGCAGCGGAGTTGGCCCTGGCGGCTGCCGGAGAGCGCGCCCACGGCGCCGTCCTGGCCAGTGACGGCTTTTTGCCCTTCCCTGATACGGTGCATTTGGCGGCCGGCGCCGGCATCCGCGCCCTGATTCAGCCCGGCGGCAGCAAGCGGGACGAGGAGTCCATTACGGCTTGTAATGCCCGGAATTTGGTGATGATCTGCAGCGGTCGCCGCCACTTTCTCCATTAGCGGCGTGCCTTAAGGCACACGTCAAGCAGTAAGTTCTTAAACTGAACCAGCAGACCATGCCCCTGACGCCGCCATGCCGGAGACCGTTGGCTTCAGCTTCAACTTCATTCACCCCTTGATGATGTGGTCACTGCTGGCCTTGAGTGGCTATGCCCTGTTCCTGGGAATCCGGAGCAAGAAGCTGCGCACCACCAAGGATGCCGAGTTGCGCAAACAACTGGCCAAGAACAAGGTGGGTCAGCGTCATTTCCTCGTTGGATCCCTTGTTCTGGCATTGATGGTGCTGGGCACCTTCCTCGGTATGGGGGTGACCTACCTCAATAACGGCAAACTGTTTGTGGGTCCCCATCTGCTGGTGGGCGCCGCCATGGCCTGCATGATTGCCCTGGCCGCGTCCTTTGCGCCCCTGATGCAGCGGGGCAACGTGATGGCCAGGAAAGCCCATGTAGGGCTGAATATGGGCGTCATGACCCTCTTCCTCTGGCAAGCCTTGACGGGCATGGAGATCGTCAACAGGATTTGGGTGAATCGCTGAGGCTCAGAATCCCTCGCTGGGGAAGCCGTCATTGGCAATCTCGAACAGAGCGCGAATGGTTTCCCCCACAACCCGGTCAGGGGTGGAGGCGCCCGAGGTGACTCCCACGGTGACGTTCCCTTCAGGCAGAAAGGGGGAGAGGCGCTCCAGATTTTGACCCAGCGGCTTGTGTTCGATGGCGTTGCCCGGACCAATGCGCTCGGGAGCGTCGATGTGGAGGGAGAGAATGCCCCGCTCCATGGCGATTTCCTGCAGATGGGTGGTATTGGAGGAGTTGTAGCCGCCGATAACAACCATCAGATCCAGCTTTTCCTCCACCAGGGAAAACA
Source organism: Prochlorococcaceae cyanobacterium jk18x22bins.40 (assembly GCA_022826155.1). Classification (GTDB taxonomy): domain Bacteria; phylum Cyanobacteriota; class Cyanobacteriia; order PCC-6307; family Cyanobiaceae; genus Synechococcus_B. Next base: position 98,157 of record JAJDVL010000023.1, read on the forward strand.
TGGCGTCTTGACGCTCCTGGGTTGCGTCACAGATCGTGTTAAAGGCTAAAAAGTGTTCCTTGAGGGACATGGGACCGTAGCGACGCAACAGGGCCTGCTCAAACAGTCGACCAATGGCTTCTGTTTCGGTCTTCAGCATGGTGGTTTGATTGGCCACCCCCAACCGGACCAGATCCCTGTCCGGGTCAAACCCAGGGGAACAGGCATGTTTGAAGCGCTCCAGAAAGGCCTGGCGATCCCCGCCGGAGAGAATGTAGTCACACACCACACGGGCTTCCTCCAAATTCAACACCACCAGGTAGGTGCCGGCAAAGGAGCTGGTAGCCAGGGTTTCTTCATGCTTCACCTTGCCATGGATGATGGAGGTGAAGTGTTTCTTCTTGTGGCGCTCCACGGCGCTCCACACTTTGGACACCCAGGGACAGGTGGTGTCCACAATGGTGCATTGGCGCTGGTTGAGGAGCTGCATCTCGTCCACCGTGGCGCCAAAAGCGGGCAGAATCACCACGTCCCCCTGCTCCACCGCTGAAAAGTCCTTGCACCCCTCCATGATCGGGACGAACAACACCCCCATCTGGCGCAGATGGCGGTTAACCGAGGGATTATGAATAATTTCGTTGGTGATCCAGATGCGCTCTTTGGGGAAATGGCGCCGGGTCTCGTAGGCCATGGCCACGGCTCGCTCCACCCCCCAGCAGAAACCAAATGCCTCAGCCAGGTGAATGGTGAGACGACCCTGGGTGAGCTTGTCGTTGTTGGCGCGAATCTGCTGGATCAGGTCGCACTGATAGGCATTTTCCAGGGTGCTGGCCACCTCGTTGGCTCGGCCAAAGCCACGCCGGTTGTAGTTGTCGGAGTGGTGGAGCGTGCGGCGGAACGCCTGGGTATCAATGGTTTCAGCCACAGCAGCGCAAGGGGATGGGTGAGCAGTGTATGGGTAGAGCAATACAAAAGGCTCTGGACCAGGATAGTCCAGAGCCTTTTGATGGGAGGTTGACCAACGGACGCTGGAGCAGCAATTTAATGCCGAGCCGGAGCCGAACGCAAAAAACCAGGTTCAAGCCGGTCAGTTCAAACCGCTTTAGCTGTTGCTGGATGCGAACTCCGGGTAGGCCTCCATGCCGTGCTCGCCAATGTCCAGACCGGTGAGCTCCTCTTCTTCGGTCACCCGAATGCCGCCGAAGATGGCGCCAATCACTTTCCAGGCGATAAAGCAGGTTACCACGGTCCAGATGCCATAGGCCAGCACACCCACGATCTGGTGACCCAGTTGGGCAACACCACCGCCATTGAGGAGGCCAATACCGGCGGCTCCGGCATCCATGCCTTCCACGCCCCAGAGGCCAATCACCAGGGTGCCCCAGATACCACAGGTGCCGTGAACCGAGAAGGCACCGACGGGGTCGTCAATGCCCATGCCGTCCAGAATGCCGACGGAGACCACCACGATGAGGCCGCCGATAAAGCCAGCCACCCACGAACCCACTAGGGTCATGTTGCCGCAACCGGCGGTGATGCTCACCAGACCCGCCAGGATGCCGTTGATAATCATGGTCAGGTCCGGCTTGCCGGAGGTGATCTTGGAGAGCAGGGCCGCGCCAATGCCGCCGCCAGCAGCCGCCAGGGTGGTGGTTACCGCTACAAAGGGCACATACTGGTCCATGGCCAGTTGGGAGCCGGGGTTAAAGCCGTACCAGCCGATCCAGAGCACCAGGCAGCCCAGGGTGGCGATCCCCATGTTGTGGCCAGGCATGGCCTGGGCTTGACCATTGACAAACTTGCCGATCCTGGGACCCAGGAGGGCAGCGCCAACAACACCGGCCCAGGCGCCCACGGAGTGAACGATTGAGGAACCGGCAAAATCAATAAAGCCCATCTCGGAGAGCCAGCCTCCGTTCCACTGCCAGCTTCCGGAGATGGGGTAAATGATTCCGGTGAGCACCAGAGAGAAGATCACGAACTCGCCAAACTTGATGCGCTCCGCCACCAGCCCGGAGACGATGGTGGCAGCCGTACCGGCGAAGGCGGCCTGGAAGAGGAAGTCCACCGTAGGCACCAGCCCTGCCTCGGCAATGGTCTCCGGTGAGACGTAGGGATCAAAAAAGAACTGGTTCCAGTAGAGCCATCCACCGGCCACGGGATCCCCATACATGATGGAGTAGCCCATAAACCAGTAGGCGCTCACGGCCAGGGCGAACACGAAAAGGTTCTTCGCCAGAATGTTGACGGCATTCTTCTGCCGACACATTCCCGCCTCCACCATGGCGAAGCCCGCATTCATGAAGATGACGAGAATGGTGGCGATCAGCAACCAGAGGTTGTTGGCCAGGAAGGCAGCGCTGATTTCCGGCTCAGCGACCTCCATTGTTTCCTGGGCCTTGGCAGCAAGATTGAACAAGCCCAAGCCCATCAGGCCCAAGGGCACACAGGCCAACCAGGCCAGACGGTTGAGAGAACCCTTCGTGATGAACTCAGTTAGCTGAGCGACACCGTTGTACAGGCTCTTCTGTGCCAACTGCTGGGCCGCAGTCACTCGCGGTCGATGCATTGCAAGCGTCATACTAAAGAAAAAAGCACGTGCAAAGAGAAGAGGCGTCGGCGAATGTCGCCAACTCTATTCGCCACATTGCAAGCCCATAGGAAGAAGTTTTGTAGCCGCTGTTACAAAATTTCTTCCTATGGGGCAGGGGTATCGGGCTGGTGATCCAGAACCGTTGCCAGGCCACACCAGTCCACGCCATCCGGCCGGTGGGAAAAGCGCGGTGCATACACCTCGACGCCAGCGGTGCGCGCCATGCGGAACAGCTCTCCATAGCGGGGATCGGCACGGTCACCGGGTGCAAAGCCGGGGCAGTCGCTGCGATTTACACAGAACAGAAGAACAGCCCGGGCCGTTGGCAACACATCCATAAGTTCTTGCAGGTGCTTCCGACCCCGCGTGGTTTCCGTATCGGGGAACAAGGCCACTGGCCCTTCGCTCCACGTGGTGTTCTTGATTTCCACATAGACAGGGCGCTCGCCATCCTCCAGCAGCAGGTCAATGCGGCTCTTTTTCTGGCGGCCGTAGGTCACCTCGCGGCGGATGGTTTCATGGGCGCCAAGCTGGGCATCCATCCTCCCCTGACGGATGGCCTGCTCCAGGAGACGGTTGGGCAGGGCGGTGTTGATGCCCACCCACTCGGGCTGCCCCCCATGACCACAGACCTGAATCTGCTCCCAGGTCCAGGCCAGTTTGCGGTGGGGACCGGGGTCGTGGCGGATGCGCACCGGGGATCCCACCTGACAGACACCGGTCATGGGACCCGTATTGGGGCAATGGGCCGTCACCTCCGTCCCATCCGCCATCCGCACGTCCGCCAGAAAACGCCGATAGCGCCTCAGCAGAATCCCTTCGGTGAGGGGTGCAAAGGACAGCACCTGGCGTGACTGCTCCGTCTCTGTCTGACCCATTCCTGGTCCCTTTGCGCACCCAGCTATCCTGCCCCAACGGCAGTCTCCCATGGTCCACCCCCCACCTGCACGTTCCCTCGGCCGGATCGGGCTGATTGTCGGCGCCGCCACCGGTCTGAGCAAACTGGGTGGATTGGTGCGCCAACTGGCCCTGGCGGCCGCCTTCGGCATTGGCCCGGCCTACGATGCCTACAACTACGCCTACGTAGTTCCCGGATTCCTGTTCATCCTGCTGGGGGGAATCAACGGACCCTTCCATAGCGCCATGGTCTCGGTCCTGGCCAAGAGGGACCGTCAACAGGCTCGACGGCTTCTGGAAACCATCAACACCATGGTGGGCACGGTGCTGTTGCTGGTGGCCGTGGCGCTGGTGCTTGGCGCTGATCTCGTCATTGACGTCACGGCCCCTGGTCTGGCACTGGCCGGGAAGGAGACCATTCGCCAGTTGGCCGTGCTTCAGGTGCGGCTCATGGCGCCCCTGGCCCTGGTGGCCGGGTTGGTGGGTCTCGGATTTGGCGCCCTCAATGCAGCGGATGCGTTCTGGCTCCCTTCCCTGAGCCCCCTCTTGTCCAGTGTGGCGGTTCTGTCCGGGCTGGGCTGGCTTTGGTGGAAGCTGGGAGCAGACGTTGGCGCCCCTGAGCAAGCCCTGCTGGGGGGCATCGTTCTCGGTCTCTCCACCACGGTCGGTGGACTTTTGCAGTGGCTGGTGCAGTTGCCGGCCATGGGTCGCCTGGGGTTGGGCTGGCCACGGCTGCGCTGGCACTGGCGGGATGCGGGGGTATGGGAGGTGTTGCGGGTCATGGGTCCTGCCACCCTGTCTTCAGGAATGCTCTACATCGCTGTCTTTACAGACCTCTTTTTCGCATCCCTTCTGCCTCGGCAGGGGGTGGCCGCAGGGTTGGCCTACGCCAATCTGCTGGTGCAAACTCCACTGGGCATTGTCTCCAGCATGGTGCTGGTGCCGCTGCTGCCGGCCCTGTCCCGCCTGGTGAGGGCCGCCGACGGCGAGGGCTTCCGCAGGCAACTGCGCTGGGGTCTCATGGTGAGCATTGCCGCCATGTTGCCCATGGGCGCCCTGCTCATGGTGCTGGCGGAACCACTGATCCGCACCATCTATGGCCACGGCGCCTTCGACAGCCGTGCGGCGGAGCTGGTGGGCGCCCTGCTGGTGGCCTATGGACTGGGGATGCCCGCTTACCTGGCCAGGGACGTGTTGGTGCGGGCCTTTTATGCCTTGGAAGACGCCGTCACCCCCTTTCGTGTTGCGGTGGCGAGCATTGGTCTCAACGTTGTGCTGGATTGGGGTCTCATAGGGGGACCGACCCCGGCCGGGCCGTTACTGCCCTTCAATTTCGGTGCGGCGGGGCTGGTGCTGGCCACCATGGGTGTGAACATGATTGCGGCCCTGGTCCTGATGATCCGCCTGAAGGATCATGGTCGATCCCTGCCTTGGCGGCCGCTGCTGCGGGATGGTCTGGCCCTGCTGCTGGCCACCGCCGCGGGGGCTCTGGCGGCCGCGCTGACAAGTCGCCTGGTGGCCTGGCCCCGGGGCGTTGGGGGCGGCGTGCTGGAACTCCTGATCTCTGCCGGTCCGGGCCTGGTGAGTTACGGCCTTCTGGCCCGGTACCTGCAGGTGGCTGAAGCGGAGGAACTATTGCAACTTCTGCGCCGCCGCCTCAGGGGATGACCTGCCGTTGCTCCCGCAATTTGAGGGGAACCTCCAGGCGATTACCCATGAGCTCCACCCCCTCCACGGACAGGATATTGGCTTCGATGCCAAAGGATTTAAAGGCTGTCTCCAGCTCCTGAATCACGGCTTTCTCCACCTCTGCCTCATGGTCAAGAACGCGACCAATCAGACGGTCTCCCAGTGGTCCAATGCGCTTACGCATCACCTCGCGGGTGTTGATGATCTCAATGACCAGCATGACGACCATGTTGTTGCTGCACAACCCTATCGGCAACGCCAGCCCAGCCCCTGGCTTCAGCGAACCCGCCGTTGCGCCACAACGGCCAGATGAACCAGCAGCGCCAGGAGCCACGCCAGGCTGAACCAGCCCAGGTGGGACCAGGGATGGCGCAACAGTTGCGTGAACCAGAGACCGGAATTGAGGGCAGCGTAGAGGGTCCCGTGCAGGGCCAGGTTGACCCGCCGCTCCAAATCCTGATAGCGGGGATCCGCAGGGTCGGGCTCACCGAGCCAACGTAAGGGCATGGTCAGGGCAAAATAACGGCGTGTTCCATTGTCTCAAGACTTACCCTTGGCCATGGCGTCGCCGCCCCGGACTTGACGACCGGAACCCGTTGGGTGCATAATTCATTGCCGCCGGGTTGCCGTCAGGCTCCTGGGCACCGCTAACGGCTGGGCTTGTAGCTCAGTGGATTAGAGCACCTGACTACGGATCAGGGTGTCGGGAGTTCGAATCTCTCCAGGCCCGTTCAGCCCTCCTTAGCCGCCCCCATAGGCGGCTTTGGTGTCTTCAGGGGTGCGGTGCGATTTCCATGTTTCTACCATCGGAAGAGCAACCCATGGAAAGCCTTGTTGAGCCCAACCACGAGCGCCGTCCGCAACCGCTCACTGCTGGAGAGTGATCCAGACCTGGCCCACCTCGTTGGCCAGGAGGAGCACCGCCAACAGGAGCACATTGAGCTGATTGCCAGTGAGAACTTTGCCTCCAGGGCCGTGATGGAGGCCCAAGGCACAGTCCTCACCAACAAGTATGCGGAGGGCCTGCCCGGGAAGCGCTACTACGGCGGTTGTGAACACATCGACGCCGTGGAGTCCCTGGCCATCAGCCGGGCCAAGAGGCTTTTCAAGGCGGAGTGGGCCAACGTGCAGCCCCACAGCGGCGCTCAGGCCAATTTCGCGGTTCTGCTGGCCCTGCTCAAGCCAGGGGACACCATCCTGGCCCTGGATCTGTCCCATGGCGGCCACCTGACCCACGGCTCACCGGTGAGTGTCTCCGGCAAGTGGTTCCGGGCTGTGCATTACGGCGTGGATCCAGACACGGAGCGCCTTGACTTTTCCGCCATTCGCCGACTGGCTCTGGAGTGCAAACCCCAGCTCGTCATTTGCGGCTTCTCGGCCTATCCTCGCATTATCGACTTTGCCGCCTTCCGGGCCGTTGCCGATGAGGTGGGAGCCTGGCTCCTGGCCGATATGGCCCACATTGCCGGACTGGTGGCGGCGGAGGTCCACCCAAGCCCACTGCCCCACTGCCATGTGGTGACCACCACCACCCACAAAACCCTGCGGGGTCCCCGGGGAGGCCTGATCCTGTGCAACGATCCGGATCGGGGCAAGCTGCTGGATAAGGCTGTGTTCCCGGGTTGTCAGGGGGGACCACTGGAGCACGTGATTGCCGCCAAAGCCGCGGCGCTGGGGGAGGCCCTTGATCCCGGCTTCCGCCGCTACGCCCAGCAGGTGGTCACCAATGCTCAGGCCTTGGCCCAGCGTCTGCAGGAGCGTGGCCTACGGTTGGTGTCAGGGGGAACGGACAATCATCTGGTGCTAGTGGACGTGCGCTCCCTGGGCATGACCGGGAAACGGGCTGATGCCTTGATCAGCGAGATGAAAATGGCCGTCAATAAAAACACCATTCCCTTTGATCCTGAATCTCCTTTTGTCACCAGTGGGATCCGTCTGGGCACTGCCGCCATGACCACACGGGGTTTTGACGCGGAAGCTTTCCAACAGGTGGCGGAGGTCATTGCGGATCGTCTCCAGAACCCGGACAGTGAAGAGGTGCTCCACCGTTGCCGCCGGCGAGTGGAGGAACTGTGTCGTCGTTTTCCGTTGTAAGTCCTGTGTCCATAGTCTCTACCAGCGCTGCCAACCCCTGGAGCTTCAGCCTGTTGGTGTTCGGTCTTTCCGTGCTGATCACCACCCTGCTGGCGCCGCTGGTGCGGGGGGTGGGATTGCGACTCGGCCTCACGGACCAGCCCGATACCCGCAAGCAACACAAAACACCCGTCGTGCGCATCGGGGGAATCGCCATGGTGCTGGGGTTCACGCTGGCCTTGGCTGTGACCTGGGCCTGCGGAGCCTTTGGCGTCCTGCCCAGGAATCAGGAGACGCTCATCTGGGCAGCCATCTGGGGATCACTGGCGTTTTTCTGCATTGGCCTGGCTGACGATCTGCTCTCGTTGCCTCCCCTGCCCCGGCTCTCCATGCAGTTCCTGGTGGCAACGGTGGCGTGGGAAGCGGGCATCCGCATCACTGCCGTGAACCTCCATCTGGGGGGCCACGTGCTGCAATTCTCCGCGGGTTTCAGTTTGCTGGTGACGGTGCTGTGGCTGGCGGGCATCACCAACGCCATCAACTGGATTGACGGGCTCGACGGTTTGGCCGCAGGAGTGGGTGGCATCGCGGCGATGGGCCTCACGGTTGTCACCTTCTACGTGAACGACCAGGTTGCCCTGGCCCCCACCCTGCTGGCCGCAGCCCTGGCGGGAACCTGCCTGGGATTTTTGCGCCATAACCTGAATCCGGCCCAGATTTTCATGGGGGATGGGGGGTCCTACTTTCTCGGCTTTGCCTTGGCCTCCATCAGCATCATTGGCCCAGCCAAGGAGTTCACCGGGGTCAGCCTTCTGCTGCCCCTGATGATTCTCTTTCTGCCCCTGGCGGATATGTCTGCCGTGATGATGGGCCGGGTGCGGGCCGGGTGCTCCCCCTTTTACCCGGATCGACGTCATCTGCATCACCGGTTGCTACGGGCAGGGTTCAGCCACCGGCACACCGTCTTTCTGATCTATGCCGTCACCCAGTGGCTGGCCTGCCTGGCCCTGGTGGTGGCCAACGTGGGCAACCGCTTCCTCTGGCTGAGCCTGGCGACAGCCTTGCTCGTCTGGCTGCTCCTGCGCAGTGGCCAGACCCAGACGGCGCCCCGGAGCCGTGGTGAAGACTCCAGGGGTGGGGTGGCGGCCCATGGTGCCGTAGGCCAGTCTGCCAAGACGCTTGTATCCCAACGCAACCCCGCCCATGGCCCCTGATCGGGACCACCCCAGGGAAGGGGCAGAGGTGCTCTGCATCGGTAGCGAACTGCTACTGGGCAACATCCTCAACAGCAATGCCCGCTGGCTGGCGGAAGCCTTGGCGGCCCTGGGCATTCCTCATTTTCGCCAGACGGTGGTAGGGGACAACGGACAACGGCTGCAGGAGGCGGTGCGGGAGGCAAGTCGTCGCTGTCGTCTGCTCATCACCACCGGTGGGCTGGGCCCCACCACCGACGATCTCACCGCCCAGGCCATTGCCGATTGCTTTGGTCAATCCCTGGAGCTGCGGGAAGACGTGCTGGCCACCATCATGGCCCGCTACAAGGCCAGGAGGGGGCAGCCGATCCCGGCCAGCAACCGCAAGCAGGCCCTGCTGCCCAAGGGCGCCATAGTCATTCCCAATCCCACCGGCACCGCGCCAGGGATGATCTGGGAGCCACGGCCGGGTTTCGTGGTTCTCACCTTCCCCGGTGTGCCCGCTGAACTGCACGCCATGTGGCGTCAAACCGTCGGTCCCTGGCTGCGGCAACGGTCCTATGGCCGCGGCGTGGTGCTGAGCCGCATCCTGCGGTTCTGGGGGGCGAGCGAGTCCCGGCTGGCGGAGGCTGCCGCCGCTGAGTTGGCCCAAACCAATCCCACCGTTGCCCCCTATGCCGGCACGGGCGAGGTGAAGCTCAGGATTACAGCCAGCGCGGAGACCAGCCAGGGAGCCGAAGCCCTGATCGCCCCCACCCAGGCACGGCTCATGAATCTGGGGGGCAGTAGCGCCTACGGCTGTGATGACGACAACATGGCCAGTGTGGTGCTGAAGGTCTTGATGGAGCGCCAGGAAACCGTGGCCACGGCGGAGTCCTGCACCGGTGGCGCGGTGGCTGCCGCCCTCACCGCTGTGCCCGGCAGTTCAGCCGTTGTGCTGGGGGGCATCGTGGCCTATGCCAATGCCGTCAAGCACAAGCTGCTGGGTGTGTCCACCACTGACCTGGAGCGCCATGGGGCTGTGAGTCCATCGGTCGCCAAGGCCATGGCCGTCGGGGTGCGCCAGCACCTGGGGGCGGACTGGGGCGTGGCGGTGACCGGGATTGCAGGACCCGGCGGCGGAAGCGCCAGCAAACCCGTGGGGTTTGTGGTGTTTGCCGTGGCCAGTGGACAGGGCGTCATCACGGTCACCAGGCGATTGAACGCCAGCCGTGGCCGCCACTGGATCCAGGCCGTCAGTGTGGGCACCAGTCTGGATCTGCTGCGTCGCCAACTGTTAGGCCTCAGCCTGGAAAATCCCTGGGTTTAACTTTGAAGGGTGACTAACGCACCGTCTCCAGACTCACCGCCGCCGGGTGGATCAGGACAATGCTCTGGCGCTGCACCAGCAGCGGCTCCTGGCCCTCGTGCAGTTGCAAGGCCAGCGCCATGGGGTCTTGCCAGAGCAGTTGACCCTGCAGCCGTTGGCCATGATGGAGCACCATCACCAGGACCTGCTGCCGGCGGATCCACTGCTGCACCAGACGGATGCTGGGCAAGGTGGAGTCGAAGGGGACCACGTTGGGTCCGGGGGTGTTGTCAAGCAATGGGGGATGTTGCGGGAGGACGCGTCAAGCCCATGGTTCCCACTGCAAGCCGTCACCTTTTCGGGCGGGCGGCGGCAGCCTTCATGCCGTAGGCCCGATTGCCGGACACCCAGCGTTCCCCGGTTTGGCCCAGTTCTTTTTTCCAGAAGGGGGCACGGTGCTTCAGGGCTTCCAGGATTGCCTGGCAACTGGCCAGGGCCGGACCACGCCCATCTCCTGCCGTGGCCACCAGCACAATGGTCTCCCCCACCGCCACGGCGCCCACCCGATGCCACACCAGGGCCGCGACGGCGTCGTGGCGCACCAGTTCCTCACGGCAGATGGTTTTGAGCATGGCTTCCGTCATGCCCGGGTAGTGCTCCAGCCAAAGGCCCCGCAGAGGCGCCCCATCCACGCCTGTGCCCCGCACCCGACCGATGAATTGCGCCTGGGCCGCATCGTTGCGCCCCCAGACCGACAACGCTTCCAGAGGATCGAAGGGGTTCTCCAGCAGCCGGACGGTAATGTTCATTCCTTAATATTGCTGTTACTATCCCGTGTAGAGGGCGTCAATCCGGGCTTGGTGGGTGGTGGCGATGCGGTCTCGCCGCTGTTTGAGGGTTTGGGTGAGCAGGCCGTTGTCCATGGTGAAGGGGTCCACAAAGGCCAGGGCGCTGAGGCGCTCCTCCCGCCGTGAACCACGGCGCTGGGCCAGCAACTGGTTCAGTTCGCGGCGCAATACGGGCATGAGGTTGGTTGGTTCTGCAGGCCATTTTTCCTTCAGGGCTGGCTCATCGAGTACCACCAGGGCCGCCAAGGTGCGGCGATCCTGGCCCACCACCATCACCTGCTGCACCAGGGGATGGGCCAGGAGAGCATCTTCCAAGGGCGTAGGTTCAATGTTTTCCCCGTTGGCCAGCACAATGGTGTCCTTGGCGCGGCCTGTGATCATCAGAGAACCATCCCGGAGCAGGTAACCCAGATCACCGGTGTCAAACCAGTTCTCCCCATCCAGCACCTGAGCGGTGGCTTCAGGCCGCCTCAGGTAGCCCCCCATCACCTGTGGACCCCGGGCTTGCACAATCCCCGTTTGTTCCCAACCCATCACCTCCCGGGGACCCATGGTCCGGTCCGTAGCCACAATGCGGATTTCCGTGCCGGGCAGGGGCTGGCCAGCACTACCCCGCCGATTCCGCCAGGGGCGCCGCGCCGTGAGCACAGGGCTGGTTTCCGTGAGGCCATAGCCCACCAACAGCTCAATTCCCACTGCCTCGAAGAAGCCGTCCACAGATGGGCTCAGGGCACCGCCGCCACTGATGGCAAGGCGCAACCGATCCCCCACCAGCTTTTGACGCACCTTGGGCCAGAGCAGCACCTCCGCCAGCCGGTGAAGGGGGAAGCTCACAGCCGCCAGCACCAAGCCCGACAGCCGCCGGGCAGGATCGCAGGGAATGGGGTGAAGATTCCGCCAGGCTCGCCACTGTCCACAATGGGAACGGCTGCAAGCCAAGGCAAAATGCACCAGATTGCGGCGACTTGGCGGCGCCTGGCGCAGGACATTGTCAAAGCCCTCCTGAATTTTTTCCCAGAGGCGCGGCACGCTAGTGAGGAAGTGGGGCCGCACGTTTTGCAAATCTTTCCCAAGATCACGGATGGTGGTATAAAATTGGCGGCAACCACAACTGAGGAGAAAATATCCAGCCGCCCGTTCATAAGAATGCCAAATGGGCAACACGCTGAGGGACCGTTCCCCCGGATTGGGTTGAACCGCCACGATCAGTTGCTGGATCAGGTAGATCAGGTTCCGGTGCCGCAGGGGCACCCCCTTGGGTCGGCCCGTGGTCCCCGAGGTGTAGAGGATGGTGGCCACGGCCTCGCCACTGAGCACCGCAGCCTTCCGGACGGAATTGCCCTGGGCCCGTTGCTGCAACCGGGACCATGACAGCAGCGGCACCGGGGTTCCGTCGGAGCGTGGCCGCTGGTGAGGCCACGCAAGTTCGGCAGGGTGCGGCTCATCCGTGAGCAACACCACAAAACGCAACTGCTGCCAGACGCGGTCACTGAGGGGCTGGCCTTGCAGACGCTCCAGCAGGGCCTGGTCTTGCAAAATCAGGCCACAGGCGTTGCAGTCCTCGATGATGTAATGCAGCTCCTCCACGGGAGCCGCGGAGCCTCGCACAGCGTCAGCAGCCCCACAGCTCATCACTGCCTGGTCCGCAATGAGCCAGCGGGGACCGTTGTCTGCCAAAAGCGCCACCACGTCATCGCCCCCCAGACCCAAGCTTTGCAGGGCTGTGCGGGTTGTGTCGATGGCCGCCTCCAGCTCGGCAAAGGTGAAGGTCTCGGGTGGTGTGGCGTGGGGCGCGTTCAACGCCTCAAGGGGACCATGGCGGCGAGCCAGCTCCGGCCAGAGGTCGTGGAGTTGCTTCAACCCGCTCCAGTCGGGTCCAGACTTCTGTGCGCGTACATCAGCCCGGGTTGCCTGCCAGGCAACGTGGGCCTTGGATTGGCTGCTCATCCCAGGGAACGTCGGCACATGAGCCATCACTATCCCACAGCCGGACAGGGGAGGAGTTCAAGATTGAATTGCCGCGCCACAGCCGCCAACAGGAGGGGTTCCACATCGGCACAGGTGAGGCCGGGGCGCCAGTCCAGCAGCCGCCCCACCATATGATCCCTCAGCCCACAGGGAACAATGGCGTCAAAGCCCTGCAAGCTGCAGTTCACGTTGAGGGCCAGGCCATGGCGGGTAATCCAGTGGCGACAGCCGATGCCCACTGCCGCCACCTTGCGGCCATCGCACCACACCCCGGTCAGGCCCGGCTGCCGCTCACCGGGCAACCCCAAGGCCGTCAGCACCGTCATCACAACGGTCTCCAGGCTGCGCAAGTACCAATGCAGGTCCGGGGTGTGGTGCTGCAGGTTCAGGACGGGCCAGAGCACAAGCTGGCCGGGACAGTGGTGGGTCACTTCGCCACCGCGATCAATCCGGTGCAAGGGGTGGCTCAGACCCTGGACACCATGGCGCAGATGGGTGGCGCTGCTGCCCCGTCCCATGGTGTAACAGGGGGAATGTTGCATGAGCAGAATCGCTTCGCGACCACCAGGCCGAAGCAGAAGTTGCCGCTGCCGCTGCTGTTGCTGCGCCAAAGCATCCGTGATGGACACCAGATCCAGGTGCAACAGATCCGCTTGCCGCATGGTCCAAGGGGGAGTTGGGTCGTTACCCTGAGGCCAGCACCTGTGTTCAGGAGCAGCCTATGAAGCTGTTGATCCATGGCCGTAATCTCGAGATCACTCAGGCCATCAGTGACTACACCAAGGACAAGCTAAGCCGTGCCGTGGCCAAGTTCGAGGGTCTGATCAGCGAAGCCGATGTCCATCTTTCCGTGGCCAGGAATCCCAGCGTGCAGCAGCAAACTGCGGAAGTGACCATCTTCGCCAACGGCACCATCATCCGGGCCGAAGAGCGCTCGGAAAATCTCTACGCCAGCATTGACCTGGTCTCCAGCAAACTGAGCCGTCAGTTACGCCGCTACAAGGAGCGCATCAAGGATCACCACCGCGCCGAGGGCAACCGTTCCAGTGGGGATAGCGCTGCCCGTGCCGCCCTCAACGGCAGCAGTGAGGCCATCGCACGACTCAACGAGCAGGGGCAGTCGCGACCGGCTTTGCCCACACCCGCAGTGCGTCGCAAGTACTTCGCCATGCCGCCCATGACCCTGGAACAGGCCATCACCCAGTTGGAGTTGGTGGACCACGACTTCTACGTCTTCCGGGACCGCGAAGACCAGCAGATCCGGGTGGTCTACCGCCGTAACCATGGGGGCTATGGGGTGATTGAACCCCGGGGCTGATGAACCATCCCGCTGCCGCAGAAGACCACACAACCCTGCAGGGGTTGCTGGCCACCATCCACCTGCCGTCCCTGTTGGATCACGCCTGCCTGGACCCTCTGCAAAGCAGCAGCGCCCTGCGGGAGCAGGTGGAAGCGGCCAGGTTCTGGGGGTGCGGAGGCTTCTGCGTCCCTTCCGGGTGGGTCAAGCGGGTGCGGTGCCGTCTTCCCTCCAGCGGACCCAGGCTGGTGGCCGTGGTGGGCTTCCCCACGGGCGCCGTGCCCTCCTCGGTGAAGCTGGCGGAGGCGGAGTGGGTGGCCGAGGCTGGCGCCGACGAGTTGGACGTGGTGCCGGATTTTGCTGCCCTTGCCGATGGCGACACGGAGCAGGTTTACGGGGAGTTGGCTGCCATTGTCCAACTGGGCCTGCCGGTGAAGGTGATCACGGAGGCGATGCGTCTGCCCACCCCTCTGCTGGAGACACTGGTGGAGGCGGCTGTGGATGCGGGGGCCCAATGGCTCAAGACCGGTACCGGCTACGGGCCTGGGGTCACCCCTGAGGTGGTGCGCCAGTTGGTGAAGCTGGCCCGGAAGCGGGCCGGTGTGAAGGCATCCGGAGGGATCCATGACCTGGAGCAGGCCTTGCGGCTGCTGGAGGCCGGCGCCCAGCGATTGGGGCTCAGTGGTGCTCCAGCGCTGCTGGAGGCCGCACGCCGTGGCGAGATCGGCACACTTCGCTGACGGGGCGGCTCGCCCATGGCCAAGGCGCGCTTGATTGAGGTCAGCCTGAGCCTCAAGGCCTCGGCCTTGGGCGAGCGGGACCGTTTGCTCACCGTGATCACGCCCGAGGAGGGCGTCACCCGGCTGGTGGTCCCTGGCGCACGGCGACCCAGTTCCAGTTTGGCTGGGGCGGCGCCCCTGCGGGAACTGCGGCTTTTGGTCGCTAGCGGGCGTGGTTCCCTGGGACGGGTGACCCAACTGGAGGTGCGGCAGACGTTTGCAGGCCTGGGGCAACGCCTTGAATTCCTGACAGCCGCCCAGTTGCTGGCTGAACTCACCCTCCTGCTGGTGCAGCAAGGGGATCCGGCGCCAACCAGCGTGGAGTTGCTGCGGCTCCACTGGCAGCGGCTGGATCAACTGGCTCCGGGGGCGCAGGCGCTGCGGGAAGCGGTGGCCGTTGCCGTTCAGGGGGCCATGCACCTGCTGGCCAGCGGCGGCCTGGCCTTACCGACAGATTGGTGCTGCGGTGACCACAGCCCTCTGGCGCCCCCCTTGGGGAACTGGGACTGGTGCTGCAGTTTCTTGCCGGACGAAGGCTTTCACAGGGGCAGGCAGCCTGGCACCGCCATGGTGCTCAATGCGTCCGAGTTGGCACTGCTGCAACGGCTGCAGCGCCCGGCCCTGCCACGGCGCCGCTCAAACGGGGATCTGATGGGACCCTTGCCGGTGTGGCAACGGCTGCTGCGGTTGCTGCGCCTCTGGATTGGCCAGCACCTGCAGCGGCAGCCACGGTCCCTCGGCTTTTTGGAGCAGTTGGCGGGCGCCCAGCGGTCCTGCTAACGTCAGGTCCGTAGGTGGAATGGGACCAGTGCATGTTGCCTGGCTTGGCAAAAAGTCCCCGTTCTGCGGCAACGTCACCTATGGACTGGCCATCACCGAAGCACTGCGAGGGCGGGGTCACGGGGTGTCTTTTTTCCACTTCGACACACCAGCGGCCCACTTGAGCTTGGGACGCATGTTCCGCACCAGCCTGCCGCAGGAGGACGCTGCCCTGGGCACCAGCCATGGAACTGAGAGCGATTGGGAGGATGGCCAAGGGGCCCCAGTCACCACAACAGCCTTGGCGGACGATCTGCCGGAGGTGGCTCTCCCTTATCTGCTCAGGTCACAGATATACACCATTCCCAGCCCCCAGGCTGCCCGTGATCTGCGTCATGCCTTGCAGCGCCTCCAGCCGGATCTGGTGCATGCCAGCCTCACCCTCTCACCTCTGGATTTTCGCTTGCCGGAGATCTGCCAGCAACTGGGGCTTCCCCTCGTGGCCACCTTCCACTCCCCGTTTAACGCCCGGCAGCGCAGTGCCACGGCAGCCACCATGCGGCAGTTTTACAAGCTTTACGCTCCAGCGTTGGCCCGCTATAGCAGTGTGGTGGTGTTCTCGGAATTGCAGGCCCGGGAGCTGACGCGGTTGGGGGTGCCCCAGTCCCGTCTGGCCATTATTCCCAACGGCATCGATTCCCAGGCGTGGCGCCCTGGCCCCGGCACCATGCCCACAGTCTTCCGGGGGAAGCGACTGTTTCTGTACATGGGTCGCCTGGCGCCGGAGAAAAACGTGGAAGCCCTGCTCAAGGCATGGCGCATTGTCCGACCGGAGGGTTGCATGTTGGCGGTGGTGGGGGATGGACCCTTGCGGGCTTCCCTTCCCCTGGCCAGTGACGATGGAACGATTTACTGGTGGGGCTATGAGCAGCGGCCAGAGCAACGCCTCAACTTGCTGCGCAATGCGGAAGTGTTCATTCTGCCGTCTCTGGTGGAAGGACTATCCCTGGCGCTTCTGGAAGCCATGGCCGTAGGCACCGCCTGTGTGGCAACGGACGCAGGGGCCCATGGGGAAGTGCTGGCAGGTGGCGCCGGCATCGTCTTGTCTACAGATAACGTGGCCGCGCAACTGCGCACCATTCTGCCCATCCTTCGGGACCAACCGCGCTTGACGGCCGATCTGGGCCGTCAGGCCCGACAGCGGGTGTTGGAACGCTATACTTTAGCTGACAATGTCAGCGCCTTGGAGTGTCTCTATCGTCGGCACGTGTCGCTCTGCCGTTAGACACCCTGCTGTCCACCGGCTGCTTTGAGAACCTCAGCCAGACGCTCGTGATTGTTTTGCTCGGCAAGGTCAAGGGGAGTTCTGCCCCGGTTGTTTTTGGCATTGATAGCAGCTCCAGCCCCAATGAGCACCCGGGCAGCCTCCACGTGACCCTGCAAGGCTGCGTCGTGTAACGATGTGTCGCCCACCTGGTCTTGAACATTGACTGGAGATCCTGCCTCAATCAGCAGCTTAATCAGCTCTGGCAGACCGGCATGGGCCGCCACCTGTACAGGAGGGTTACCAGCATCATTTCTGCCACGAACATCTGCGCCAGATTCAATCAGTACCTGGGCAAGCTCCCCATGACCGGCATGGAGTGCAAAGTGCAATAGAGAATTATTGGAGTGGCCCTTAACATTAACATCTGCCCCATGGCTGGCCAGCAGTTTGACCATTTTGATATTATTCTTTCTTGCTGCTATACTGAGTGGTGTGCCGCTAGGTAGGAATGTGGGTGGACTATTGGGTTTAGGATTGACATTTGCTCCGGCATTAATGAGAGCTTTAGCGGTAGCAATATCATCTGAATAAGTTGCAGCTTCATGCAATGGTGTGGAACCAAATCGATCTACGAAATTGACATCAGATCCAGCCTGGATCAGGAGATCGACAAATTCTACTGTACGACCACCAGTCGCCCAGTATAGTGGTGTTTTGCCATAACGATTGGGGATATTGGGATCAGCCCCGGCCTGGATCAGCAGCCTGATGAGCTCTATCTGGCTTCTCTCAGTTCCGATGGCCAATAGCAGTGCAGTTTGACCACCTTCATCCCGTCTGTCAAGTTCTGCTCCAGCCTCGATGAGAACCTTACAGACCTCTAAGGAACCAATTGCTGCTGCAAAATGCAGAGGCGTTTTGTGGCCGGCGGCGGTGAGTACGTGATTAGGATCAGCTCCTGCCTCAACAAGAACCTTAACCACTTCTGCGTGTCCATTTGCAGCCGCCTCGTGCAGTGGAGTGCTGCCGCGTTTGTGTATCGCCTCCACGTTGATATTCAGCCCCTCATCAATCAATTGCTTCACTAATTCCGCATCTCCTTCTTCTGCAGCCTCATATAGCCGTCCTGAATCCGGAGGTGAAAACTCCACAGCAGCTAGAGGCTTGGCTGGGTCTACATCCACACTTTCAACTAATTCTTGCGGTGGCGTCTCTGGCAAGCTCTCTGGCGAGGAGGTCGCCTGGGGGCCTCTGCTGCAGGCACTGATCAGAGGAAGTGTGAAGGAAAGCACTGCGGCCAGAGGCAGAATTTGCTGAAATCGGACCATGGGAGAGGCATTACGTTGTGGGCAACTAGCATACCATAGGGGATCATGTCTGGCAGACCAGAAAAGGGCAGCCATCTGTAATCAATTCTCTGTTTCCAGTGGCTTGGCTCGACTTTTTCGTCAGCCTATTAATGCGCCTGTATGAGATAATGCGCCTGCATGAGAAGCCAGTACACAGTGGTGGTCTCCATGTACGAACGACGCATCCGCATCAGGTCCCATGGGGTAGAGCCATCCGAGGCTTTGGTTCTGGGGTTGGCGCCAGCATCAAGCAACGCCTTCACAACCTCTGATGATTCGCTATGAGCTGCCGCGCTGTGCAGGGGGATCCATCCATCCTCGTCTTGTGCCTCAATGTTGGCGCCAGCATCGAGCAACGCCTTCGCCACTTTTGGTGATTCGCTATGAGCTGCCGCGTTGTGCAGGGGGGTCCATCCCTTCTCACTTCGTGCGTCAATGTCAGCGCCGGCATCGAGCAGTGCCTTCACAACTTCTGATGATTCGATACTGTTAGCTGCCGCATGGTGCAGGGGGGTCCTTCCATACTCGTCTTGTGCCTCAACGTCAGCGCCAGCATCGAGCAGTGCCTTCACAACTTCTGGTGATTCGCTATAACCATAACCTTCAGGTAATGCGTTACGAGCTGCTGCCCTGTGCAGGGGAGTCGATCCTCCTTCAGTTCGTGCTTCAATGTTGGCGCCAGCATCGAGCAACGCCTTCACCACTTCTGGTGATTTACTACGAATTGCTGCGCTATGCAGAGGGGTCATTCCATAGCCATGCCTTGAATCATCAAGTCGTGCCTCAATGTTGGCGCCAGCATCAAGCAACACCTTAATAACTTCAGGTGTACTACGTTCTGATGCCGCATGCAAGGGGGGCCGTCCAACCGCGGCTCGCATCGCCCTGGGTTGTGCTTGAATGTTGGCGCCAGCATCGAGCAACGCCTTCACCACTTCTGGTGATGGAGTAAGAGAATATGTTGCCAGGTTCAGGGGGGTCATTCCACTTGAATTCAGTGCCTCAATGTTGGCGCCAGCATCGAGCAATACCTTCACCACTTCTGGTGATCCACCATTGTATGCCACGCTGTGCAGGGGGGTATGGCTATTAACTGCGCGTGCCTCAGTGTTGGCGCCAGCATCGAGCAACGTCTTCACCACTTCTGGTGATTTACTATAAACTGCTGCGCTATGCAGAGGGGTCCATCCCCCATGCGTCCATCCCCCAGCCCTCTCCTGGTGAATGTTGGCCCCAGCCTTCAGGCAGCGGGACACATCAGCTACTGTCGCGGTTTCGAAGAAGGCTGTGGTGTTCCATCCTCTGCAAGAGAGTTGCGCCACCGCGGCATTTACACACATCAGTTCCGCAATAGCCACCCCGACCACTGCCGCCACCAGGCTGCCTTTCACCGATGCCCTGGGATCAACCATGGAAACTGCTGCATGTGCCGATAGGTTACCACAGTTCGGAGATCGTCTTGCCGGGATGCGACTGCAAGGCTTCCAGATCCGAAAGCCGGTCCAGCCAACGGCGCTGGCGTCCGTCCGGCGATAGGGGCAAAGGAGTGCAAGAGAACTTTGATGGCGCCACAGCTTAACAAAGGCCTGGAAGGGAAACATGGAGATGTTGCTGATCCAGTGAACAGACTGGCCGTTTCAGTCGGCTTGGCCGCTTTTTTCTTCACCACCAACCCCTCGGCCACTACGCTGACCACCGGCGGCATTCAGTACTGCCACCAGACGGGAATGCCGTTGCCCATGGGCAAGATCAGCAGGTGTTTGTCCCTTATCGTTACTGATATTCACATCCGCTTCCGCCTGGATCAAAACCTGGGCAGCTTGCACCCTATCCTGCAACGCTGCCCCATGTAGAGCAGTGTTCCCCACCTTGTCTTGTGCATTGAGATCGGTGCCCGCTTCGATCACCAGTTCAGTGATCTCCACCGAGCCACGGCTGACGGCCATGTGCAGTGGTGTGCTGCCGTCGCTTGTTTTCTTATTGAGATCAGCTCCGGCATCGATAAGAACTTTAACGATTTCTGCATGGCCATCATCTACTGCCTCATGCAGCGGGGCGAGGTTACCTCGTGAATGCTGCTGGTTAACGAGGTGCGGCCTATTGGGTAACGACTTGCTTGACCTGTTCCACATCGCCGCTGGCAACGGCATGATGAAGCATACTGACCCCTGGAGGTGCAGCCTCTATGGCAAGCAACTCCTGCATCGCGTCCATAGGGTCTCTTCCGGCTGATCCATGTGGGAACGCTGGCAGGAATGGCTTTGGTGAGGACGGTGTCGCCTGGAGAGCGCTGGGAGTGCTCAGCAGTGAAAGGGCCATTGCAATGGGAACGACGCGATGAAGGTGAACCTTGTGCATTGAGGGGAGTGTCATGTTGTTGAGGGTTGGGGAATTTAGCCACCCCGCTGGCCACCGGCTGCTTTGAGGGTTTCAGCCAAGCTGCCATGTCCCTGTTGCTCGGCAAGGTCAAGGGGGGTTTTCCCCGCGTTGTTTGTGGCGTTGACATCGGCTCCAGCCTCAAGAAGAACTTGGGCAGCTTCCACTTGACCTTGCAAGGCCGCATCGTGTAACGGTGTGTCCCCCACCTGGTCTTGAACATTGACTGGAGATCCTGCCTCAATGAGTTGCTGGATCACCCCTGGCAGACCAGCATGGGCGGCCATCTGTATGGGGGTATTACCATTATAATTTCTGGAATGTATATATGCTCCAGATTCAATTAGGAGCTTGGCCAACTTCCCATGGCCATTATAAATTGCCAAGTGCAATGGAGAGTTATCACTTTCATCTTTAGAATTAATATTTGCTCCATGCTTGATCAGCAACTTGACCATCTCAATATGATTTACAGATGCAGCCGTATGGAGTGGTGTATAACCTACATGAAATGATAATGAGTTCGATCTACTGGTTTTAGGATTAAGATTTGCCCCAGCATTGATGAGGGCTGTGGCAATGTTGACCGACATCGTTACGTCTTCGTGCATAGCTGCAACAGTATGTAATGGTGTCCTGTTAAAAAAATTGAAGGCATTGACATCGGCTCCAGCCTGGATCAGTAGCTTGGCAACCTCTTGGTTCGGGTTCTCCTCTAACCCCAAAGACAGCGCATTGTGATAATTACGATGATTCCGGAAATTGATATAACCATTGATATCTTTCCCTGCCTCAATGAGAAGTCTGACGATTTCTGGGTGACCTGCCACGGCAGCCACATGCAATGGGCTGGCACTAGAGAAATTAAGATCTTCGTGCATTCCGCCCCAACGTGTAAATGAATGAACTTTTGCTCCAGCTTCAATAAGAGCCCTGATTATATCTATATGTCCTTCTGTTGCAGGATATGATGCACTAGAATATGAAGGTTCAAGGTAAGCTTCAATGACGCGATAAAGCACTGTTGCCCCAGTAGGATCTTTAGCGCCAGTAAGAACACCTGCTGCAAGTAATTCTTTAACTTTTTCTACATTACCAGTTACTGCTGCCTCACGCAACTTAAGGGTCTTCTCAAGCATCTGCGCTAAGCTTACATGTCCCTGTTCATAAGCAAGGTCAATAGGAGTTTTATTGTCATTATTTTGAGCCATGACATAGGCTCCTGCTTGAACTAAGAGCTTGGCAATTTCTGTGTAACCATTAGCGGCTGCTACGTGAAGTGGAGTTAGTGACTTTTCATTCATTACGTCACGAGGATCGTGATTGGAATTATTAATAAGTTCATATCCAAGGTTTTTTTCAGTTAAAAATTTCACTAGTTCTATATTTCTATTCGACACTGCTGATTCGAATACATGATCGATACGATGTGGATTGATATATCCACCTGCATTACTGAGGATTTTAGCTATTTCTATATAGCCTTTTTCAAGTGCAATATCAAGTGCGCTCGCATAATCTCCAGCGTCTCCATAATTCTTATCTTGCAAATAATACAAATAAATATCAGCTCCGGCATCAAGAAGCACCTGAACCACGTCTGTATGACCCATCCTGGCCGCCTCGTGCAATGGGGTGTAGCCATCAAGCGGGTGTCTTACGTTGACACTTTGCTCCTCATCAATCAGTTGCTCCACTGTCCCCACATCACCAGCCGTAACTGCCTCAAGTAATTCAGGGGTTCGCTCAAGCATCTGCGCCAGGTTCACATGTCCCTGCTCATAGGCAAGGTCAATGGGAGTTTTTTTATGATCAAAATTTTCAGTCATGACATAGGCTCCTGCTTGAACTAATAGCTTGGCCATTTCTGTGTGTCCATTGTAAGCAGCTAAATGAAGTGCATTACCAAAAGATTGACCCGATCTTAGTTCCAACAAAACTTTCATGATTTCTATATTATTGTTAGATGCTGCTAAATCTAAAGCACGTATTGATAAATCCACGTTGGCATCTACAAAAACCTTAACAAGCTCTACATTATCTTTTTGTATTGCGACTTCTATTGCAGTGGCGCCATCCTCATCTTCAAGCCGAGGCCCAGCCCCTGCCTCAAGGAGGATCTTGCAGACTTCTTCTGCACCAACTTTAGCGGCGAGATGTAGAGGAGTCTGATTGCCATGGGTGGTTGTGTCATTGGGATCAGCCCCTGCCGCAATGAGCACCTGAGCTACGTCCGCATGACCTGCCCTGGCCGCCTCATGGAGTGGAGCGAGGCCACCATGGGAGTCTTTACTGTTGATCTCGTCCGGATTTTCATCGATGAGTCGCTTCACCGATTCCACATCCCCTGCTGCTGCTGCACGGTGCAACTCTCTGGACTCTGAAGGCGAGTTTTCCATAGTCTGCAACGGCTCGGCAAAGTCTGCATCTGTGAAAATCTCAACGATTTCTAAATGACCTTCTTGTCTTGCGACACCCAATGCAGTCATGCCATCTTTATTTCTAAGTTTAGGTTCAGCCCCTGCTGCCACGAGCACCTGAACCACGTCTGCGTGTCCCCTCCTGGCCGCCTCATGCAGTGCAGTGAAACCACTACGGGGGTCTTGGTCGTTGATTCTATCCGGATGTTCATCGACGATCTGCTTCACTCGCGCCACATCCCCTGCTGCTGCTGCACGGTGCAGCTCCCAGGGCTCTAAAAAACCTGCATCTGAAGGCGAGTTTTCCATAGCCTGCAACGGCTCGGCTGGGTCACCATTGCCCTGCTCATCCGGTTCTTCTAGTGGCGCTCCTGCCGACTGCTCTGGCAAAGAAGAGAATGGCCGGGAACCTGGGCTGCTGCAGGCGCTGCCCAGAGAAAGCGCCAGGCAAGCGACCACAGCCAAGGGCAGATTCACTGGCACTGATCTGATTGCGCTGGAGAAATTGAACATTGCTGGTCAAAAAATCAGGAGAGGGGGAGGGGCGTGGAGGCGGATGGTTGTTGGGGCATGGGCGAACAGGTTGTTCCGGATGGGGAAACAACGACTCTCAATCAGTAGGGGCCAGGGGAAGGGAGGGGCGTAACGGTGTCCCGCATTGCTCTGTTGATCTGGTGCGCCATCTCCTCAGGCACAACGGTGACCTGCTGCTTCTGGTTCTGGCGCCAGACGCCCAACTGTAGCCGTCCGCCCGCGCCAGTGGACTCCACCGCATGGAACAGCTCGCCGGGGCTGGTGACCTTGTTTCCCCCCAGTGTGAGCACCACGTCTCCGGCACGTAATCCCACCTGTTCGGCAGGGCTCCGGTCCCGGACGTCCACGATCAGCACTCCGTGACGCTCCGGCAACCGGAAGCCCGTGTTGCCCGGACTCTGGTTAAAGTCCTGCGCCAGCGACGGGGTGAGGGACCGCACCCTGACCCCCACAGTGGGATGACTCAGCCCTGTGCGGATCAACTCCTCGGCAACGGCGCGAGCGGTGTTGATGGGGATGGCAAAGCCCTGCTGAACTGCTGGTTCACTGTGCATCAGGGTATTAATGCCAATCACTTCACCAGCGATATTGACCAAAGGTCCGCCGGAGTTGTGGTGATCAATGGCTACATCAGTCCGGATCAACGCCGTCTGCTGCTTGGCGTCGTCCTGGTTGGCGCGCTGGCGGCGATGATGGTTGAGGTGGCTGATCATGCCCGTGGCGACCGTGTTCTCTGCTCCTGAAGGGGACTTGCCGATGGCACTCACCCGGTCTCCCGCTTGCAGGGTATCGGAATTCCCCAAGGGGGCTACAGGAAACGGCGGCGGCGCCACCAATTTCACCACGGCCACGTCAGCCACGAAATCCACCCCCACAAGCTTGCCAGGCAGGGTGCTCTCATCGGTGAGATGGATGTCCAGGTGGTAGTCCATTCTTTCCACCGTCTGGGCAGTGGTGAGGATCAAACCCTCTTCTGTAAAGACGACTCCAGCCCCCAAATCCTTTTGGTGACGCCGCTGGTTGAAAAATTGCTGGAAGAAGGGGTCGGGAAAGAACGGATCGGAATCCGGTCGATCATCCGGGGCCGGGGCAAGAGAGCCGCCAATGGGCTCAATGTGTACTTTGTCAATGCGGACCACGGCAGGACCAACGCAACGCAGGACGCGATCCGTAAATAACCCGGAAATGCCGGGCTTACTCTGGGCAGCGCCTGGGGCGGCACAGGACAATACGCCAAAAGCTACGCTGAGGGACAGAACCCTGACCCGACGGCCCATGCGCTGAAAAGGCCAGCAAGGTGCTGGTGGTGCTGATTGTGGTGGAGATGGGGATGCCATGGTCGTCAGGTGATGCGTGTCGATTAATCGTAATCCAGAAGGTCTTGTGGAGGGAAGATAATAGCAGAAAACTAGGGAATCGTAGTAATAAAGCCATTTCCTTTTTCCATCTTCTCAAAAGACTTATTGCCCACGTCCCAACCACGGCACGTTTTGTAATTAGCTTTGTATATTTTTCCGTTGCTTTGCGGCGGCCACATGCACAGTTGTTTTTCTTGTCTTGTTAAGGTATTCTCATTTGAATTTAGAATAGAAATATAATAATTTTTATCTCTCATGGACTCAGTAATTAATTTTTGGCAGCTTCTTGGATTAATTGTATACCAACCCTTTCTTGTGTAGCCGTAGCCTTCATAGGCAGATGCATAGGCTGCATAAGCAGTTTTTGAAGATTTGTTGCAGACCGTCCAACCGTAATTCTTAGCTTTCTCACGCACGGTGTTTAGTGCCTCCGAATATCCTCTACACATTGCAAGGAGTTGATCACAGTACTCCTTTCCTAGTATATACTCATCACAGACACAGGACCCTAAAGCTGCATTGCCTACAAGACCGAGTGGAAGCAGAAGGCCAAGCAAAACGACAGGGAGTCCAAGCGCCGTCTTGCTTGTCCTTGATGGGTAACGGGAAGAAGGAGTTGAGAGTTGCGCTTGGCGAACGGGAATCATGACGAAAGAAAGGATAGGGTGAGATCGGCAACACAAGCTGCTGGACAGAGCGTTTGAAGGCCCTCGGCAGACACTGCTCACTAGGTGGCGCGATAGCCGGTGAAGACGGTCCACTCCGGTGAAGCGCTTTGCTGATGCCCGGGCTGCACGCTCCGTGTGGCGCCGAGGGAAAGATCACCCCCCAGCCAGGGCAGATCCAGTTGGGCGGAAAGATCCAACTGCCGGCCACTGGGGGCAAGGGGGGCGGAGAGGGTCTTGCCCACCACCGTGCCTCCTGGGGTGCGGCCTGTGGGAAGGGAGAGGCTGGCGGCGCCGCTGTTGACCCGTAGGGGCTGGGAGAGGGAGAAGCGCAGGGCGCTGCCGTTGGCAAAGGGCCGGCTGGCGGCCAGACGGAAGGCGCTGGTGGAGAGGGAAGAGACGTTATCGATGAACCGGCTTTGGGAGACGGCAGGGCTCACCTGGCCAATTTCTCCCTGTGCCGCCAACTGCCAATCCCCGAGCCTGGTGTCCAGCCCGGCGCTGAGGAAGAGGGTTTCGCCGGAGAGCTGACCGAAGGCGCCGCTGCCTTGGCTGCCCAGCAGGGACTGGTTCTCGTTGAGATAGCCAGCCTCCATGGTGAAGGCCGGCAGGGAGGCGGGGGTCCAGGAGAGGGTGAGCCCTTCCACCTCCTGGGGCTTTTGGAAGACGGTGGCGGCTATCCCTTGGGGACCGGCCATGGTGAAACGGGAGGCCCCATGGGTGAGGGCCAGGTGGCCGATCTCCGTGGCTGTGGCCTTCTCCTGGAGATTGAACTGCCAGGCCGTGGGGATGGAGGGCCGCTGCGGTGGCGCGAGGAAGCGGTTGAGGCGGGTGGCGACGGAAGCGCCTTCAGAGGGAGCGGTGAAGTTACCGGCCTCAAACCAGAAGGGAGCGCCAAGACCGTCAAAGGCAGTAACTTCCTGTTGATTGAGGGATCGGGATAGACTGTCGCCCAGGGGACTGCCCAGGGAAACGAAGGAGGTTTCAATGCTTAGCCCGTCAGCGTTGGCAAGGGACGAGCCGGCGCCCATGAAGGCGGGAGTTCCCCAAGGATTGGTGGCGGCCCCCAGGTCCATGAGGCCTTGGCCGTAGATGGACCGGTCGGCATGAATCCCTGATTTCTTGGCCGTAGCAAACAACCGGCTCACCAACTGCGTATTGGAGAGTTGACCACGGAACAACTGCTTCATGACAGCTAACCCACCGCTGACCATGGGCGCCGCGAAAGACGTTCCATTGATATCTTGATAAAGATTTATACTTCCTCCAGAGGGATTATAGGCGGCAGCTCGAACCCTTTCACCAGGAGCAGCAATGCACCATTGAGCAGCAATGCCGCAACGATTTGAGAAATCCGCGATCATTCCACTCCTGTCGGTTGCAACAACTGCTACCGAGTGACCCCGTAGCTCTGGTATGAAACGCGCTGCGCCACCGTTAATACTAGGGGAATGTGCATTAAAACTAGAACTATTATTATTCCCTGCAGCCCAGACCATAATCGTTTTTTCAGAGATGCCTGATTGTGCCCACACGTTGACTATACCGGGAGAAACTCTCTCAAAGAAGCCACGCACTGCAGACTCAGTCCAGCTTTCTTGAATAGCTCCTAGTTCGCCAGGACCATAGCCAAGGCTCATATTTAGGATGTCCAAGTTCTCATTGAGAGCTCCTTGGTAAAGATCTGCCGTCAGAGGTACATAGTCACTGCTGGAAGCCGGACTCTTTGCCGAGAACATCGTCATGTCTGCTCCCCAAGCAATGCCGCTGGTAAAGCCCACCGCTGAACTGGCCACTGCAGTACCGTGAGACTCTGAAAAGAGTGGTTCCCTGGCAGCGCCTTCCTGCAGTCGCCGTGATCCGGCTCCCACTCCAAAAAAGTCCGGGTGGTCCAGATCAATCCCGGTATCCAGGATGCCAATGTGAACTCCCTGTCCCGGTGCCGATGCTGCTCTTCCTCCCTTCACAATACGGAGATTAGCATAAGCCTCATAGGCGTTAACCTGGTCTCTGGCCCAATTATTGCTACCACCCGGCACACTGCGGGTCGCGGTTCGGATTGCATTGGTCAGTCGCCTTGCTCGTTCAGCCAGTTCGGAATTGGTCAAGCAGTCCCCATCATGGGTCTGGAGGCACCTACCACCACCCCTGGCGCTGCTGGAATCAGAGTCTTCATCTCCACCACCACCGCAGGCAGTTAATAGTACGAGAGGCAAGACCAGAAGAGCACTTCCAAAGGAATGGACCCGCCCCTTAGCCAGAAAGTTCGGGAAACTCCCGCTGCCTTCTGCCCTCTGTGGGCTTTTGAGAAGCACTGATGCTGGAGAGGCAGGAGAAGTCCTGTTGTGGGATTTTGCTTTGGTGGAGTTGAGAGTTGTCTTGAAAGACATTTGAGAGAGAATTGCGAGTGGAGTTAGGGAACCTCTGAATAAGCCCATAAAGACTGGCCATGCAAGATGTTGTGTTGTGATGAGTGGGATATACTCCTTTTAAAAATGGCTAACCTTCGTCAAAGGTAGTGCTGATTGGCCGGGAACTGGACCACCCCACCCTGCGGCAGCAACTGGAGGCGTGTTGCATCCGGGCAGGGGCGGGAGTGGGGGTTGCCTGAGAGCCCATGGCGCAAGGGCGTCCTTTCCTGACCGTCCTGGTGCTGGCCATTGCAGGCTTGGCCCTTGCGCCCGTGCTGATGGTGGTGGCGCTGGCGCTACGGGATCAAGGCATTGTGGAGGGCATCGGCGTTGGCGTGATCAACA
>JAJDVL010000022.1 GCA_022826155.1 Prochlorococcaceae cyanobacterium jk18x22bins.40
CGCTGCGGAAATGGTTTACTGCGTTCTGGCTGGTGACGACGCAGCGCAAAGGGATCAACAGTTGTCAACTGCACAGAGAAATAGGTGTGACGCAGAAGACGGCATGGTTCATGCTGGGACGGATCAGAAAGGTGGCAGGGAGGATGAGCAGCGATAAGGAACCAATCAGAGGAGAAGTTGAGGCAGACGAAACGTTCCTGGGCGGGAAGGAGAAGAATAAGCATGCTGATCAACGGAGGCATCCTGGTGGTGGAGGGAAAGGCAAGCAGGTGGTTGCGGTTCTGCGGAGCAGGGAAGGAGAGGTACGACTGATGCAAGCAGAAGACACCAGCAAAGCAACGCTGCAGGGCTTTGTTTATCACAACGTAGCAGCGGGTGCAACGGTTTACACCGATGAGCACCGTTCCTACATGGGACTTGGTGAGACTTATAACCACCCAAGCGTCTGCCATTCAGTAGGTGAGTATGTGTCAGGAGATATTCATACAAACGGAATAGAAAGCTTCTGGGCCATACTGAAGCGAGGCTATTATGGAGTGTTCCATCACTTCACGTGGAAGCATCTACATCGTTATCTTGCGGAATTTGAAACACGTTGGAACATGAGCGGCCTGCAAAATGGCGAGCGTATGGATGCACTGTTAGGGGAGATCTCAGGTCTTCGTTTAACCTATAAGGGCTTAATAATGGCATGAGTAAGAGCTAAGGGCCAGGAAAGTCCCCTTTTCCTGTCTTAAAAAATCTTCTGGTCCAGCCAATTCCTCTCCAGGGAAGACTTTGGGCAAGCTGACGTACCCCAGAGGGACGTTGCCTGACTTTTATGCTGCACAAGGTCTAGTCATCTTAGATGCAACGTGGCTGGAATGAGAACTCAGAGAGAGTCCAACCTAAACCATGGTTGAAACAAGTATGTAGGTCCCACGTTTTTGCCGAGCAAGGCTTAAAGGGAACTGGATCCAGTGGCTTGAAGCAGTTCTCTGCAAACACCAGTTGATTGAACCGGGCTAAGGCAACATTCTGCAGAGCATTCCACGAGCTGATGGATGGTTCAGAATTTTGCAGACGGCTCGTCAATGCGTCAGGATCAAAGAAGTTTTCAATGTCCACGCTGCGATCTTCTTCCTCTCCATTGCCCTGCCGATAGATGACTTCTACAGGCGTGAACTGCCAGTCAGAAGGTGCCATGCTGATCAGCCCACATGAGGAACCATTTATCTCCAACATTCGAAATGCAGCCTCACCAACTGCGGTATCTGTAACCACCTTATCATTCCTATTCAGACATTCGAGTAAGTTATCTCCACTATGCTTGCGTTCTTCTGGTGTGTCCCAGAATGGGCCTCTGGTTAACCAACTCATGACTGCCCGACACTTATTTTTATCTTGTAAATCATTAATCGCTTTACACATTTGAATATCTTGAATAGGATCCATGTTCACAAGATTGCTACTGCAGAACACGTCCCGTTGGAACCGTTTCGCAACACCACGCATTTTCATGAGATGCTCAAGCGCCTCATGAAACGAGGGTAAACTGCAGAACTTCTCTTGAATTGGTAGATCATTAACTAGAAGATCCATATCAGTCCCACCCCGCAAAATAATTCATATCTTTGTCGAACTGGTCAAAGAACCCGTCTGGCCATCGATCAAGGTTGCCATTGGCATCGATGACGGGACTTTCCACTTGAGGCGCCATGTGAGACGCCGTGCCTTCTGGTTGTTCAGACCGGGGCCGAAAGAAATGCAACTTGACATCCTCACTGGGGAGAGTGTTGTCCTTGGCGGCCCGCCGGATGCCGTTCAGCACATGGTCACTGTGGGTCTCAACCAGCACCTGCACCCCCGCTGCCGCCACCTCGGCAAGAAAATGCCCCATCCTGGCCTGCCCAGCAGGATGGAGGTGTGTCGCGGGGTTCTCAATGAGCAGCAGGTCTTCCCTCCGGGCTGATAGGGCAGCCACAACCACAGGAAGCACTTGAGTAAGGCCAAAGCCGGTATTGACGGGGCGATGATAGTCCGTAGCGCTGGAGGTGCGAATTCCCAGGGTGACACTGTTTGTGCGGGGAACCTTGTTGATGTCCAACACACAGCCAGGGAAGAACTGCTTCATGCGTTCCTCCACCTGCCGCAATCGAGTAGGCGGTCTATCGGGCAACGCCAGTGTGGGAACAACCTGATCATCACGACCAGAATAGAGGATGCTGATGGCAGATTCTCCCCAAGTGCCAACAACTGGAGTGTGCTGGGGTGCGTCAAGCGCATACAACTCTCGTGGTCCCATCCTTTCTGCCGTCAGGTAAGTGAGCCGGTGCAACCGTTGGGTCAGGGAGCTTTTCCCATGGGAAGATGGGAGCAATCTTTGCAGACTGGATGGATTCTTTACCTCCACATCATCAATCTTAACCTGGGTCACCGCCATGGCCATGTCTTCACGCTCACCAGTAAACGTCCACTGGTAAGACATTTCATTGTCCAGCAGGGCAATCATGCACTCTCGACGACCATAAACCTGGTCAACCACATCCGCCACAGTGCCCAAATCAACGACAGAGCCATTGAGCATCAGCTTATCCGACCATTCATGGTCGTGCATGGTCTGATGGAGCAAAGCCAAGGCCTGCATTACTGACGATTTTCCCGAAGCGTTGGTGCCGGAGAGCAGGGTCAGTGGGGCCAAGGGTAGTTGCAGGGACGCGAAGCACTTGAAATACCTGAGATCAAGCTGTGTGAGCATCAAGAACCTCCTGAACTGCTTGTTGGGCTTTCTGGAAGCGTAGCATCACGCTCCTGGTGCTGCTTGTCCCAAGAGTGATAGCCGCATCAAATGCTTGATCCGCCAGGAGTCTGTAGAGGACCTGACGGAGGGGCTTGACATGGTCTTGCACATGGTCCGTTGCATAGTGGGATAGACCGGTAGACATCACGTCCCACAAGGAGGCATTGATTGGTCTTCGCTTGTCTTGATTAGGTTTGTGCTTCCTGAAGGCATGTTTGTCGAACAGGATAAAGTTATTATTAAGACTTCTGTGTAGCTGTGCAGACAGTTCTGAAAGCTCAGCTTGTTGCATGTTGTTCATTTGCTTGAGGCAATCAGCAAGAAATTTATCCATGTCAGCACGGTAACTATCATGACCAAGTAGCTGAAAAGCACAGAACCGATTCACGAATTCTCGATCTCTCATGGTTTTCTCATTGAGGCTTTTTCCGGTTGCCTTTAAGAAGATTTGGGACTTTGATTCCTCCTTAAGAAACCTTGTGCCTTCACCCATATACAGACAGTTGCGCATTTGTTGCCTGGTAAGTGGAACACTGTCATTCACCCTTTCAAAAATGTCTAGCTGGGCACTCTCTGACACTTTTGCATCAATAAGATAGAAGATGAGATTACAATCTTCGATTCGATTCTGGAGCTTGGTTGGCAGATCCATAAAGTAATTGCCGTTTAGAGAATCTCGATGTGGCAATTTCAGCTTCAATTGGTTCTTTAAAAATCGTTGAAAGGTGGATAGACGCTGCAATCCGTCCACAACAATCATCCGCCCTTGCTTATCCTCTGCCAGATAGAAGACCGGCAAAGGAATACGCATAATCACTGACTCAATTAACTTGCTCTGCTTGTCTAGTGACCAAATAAAATCCCTCTGGAAGTCGGGATTCATGATGTACCTGTCCTCCTGGTCAATCCGTCGAATCACCTCATAGATGGTCCGAACCTCATTGCGGATTAGCAGTTCGTCCAGAGGATAGTCACCCCATGAACCCGGGTCTGAGTCCAGGCCTTCGACATCTTCACTGCGTTCATTGCCATTGGCTGCTTGATCAAGCGGATCATCCCCCAGCGTCTTAGGCTCCAGTTGAGGGCCTTGTCCAGCTTCATCGTCATTGCCAGGCCAGGCGGCTGGGTCAGCTTGGGTCATGGTGTTGCTCCCTTTCTCTTGCAGGGATAGCTTAACCATAGTTCTCTGCCTTGATCTGCCTTGACAGTGTACTGGCTCATGGCTCACCCCGCCAACTCTTCACCTTCAGGCGCCACTTCCTCCTCGCTGTCATTGCGGAGGACACCCTCAACCTGGGCATTGAGCAACCGCCAACGCTGGCCTTTGCGTTCCATGTCACCTGTCAAGACCACCATCGCTTTGTCTTTATGGGCCTGAAGCGCTCTCCCATAGTCCGACTGTTCCAAGATTGCTGTAACAGCTTGTTGTTTGCCATCGATGTGGGTTGTGAGATGGACGGTTCCGTCATCCTTTGTTTCCGGGCGCTTCAAGAGTTGGACAAAGCCGGGGAGATGAACCCCCTCTCGCGGCGCCCGGTCCCGAAACCGTCGGGCCGCTTCCTGCAGGATGGGTGAATCTGTCCTGCCGAACTGAACAAGCGCTTCAGGCAAGGACGATAGTCTGGTTTGAGCCCAGGAGACGCCAACATCCATTTTTGGGAAGGGTCCAATGAGTCGCACCAGGGCATCGCACAGATTCGCGCTGACACCGTTCTCTACCCGATTGGCAAAGGCATCAGTGTCACCAGCCATTGTTTTCTCGGTGCTTTCACGGGCTGCTTTCAGCGCCTCAACCAAGCGTCTCGTCATTTTGCGCTGGATGGGAGCATCCTCGTCCCCCAAGTCATCTGACAGGTCTGGAAATAGCTCTTGCTGCAGTGGCTGTACTAGTGGTGGCACAACCGGTGTCAGCACCGTAATGACAAAGCTGCCCTGGTGGGTCTGCCCCAGGCGCACCTGTTCTAATAAACTCTTCGCTTTTTGGTTTGCGCCAGCACGGTAGACTGGTTGTGGGTTGTTATCAAGGGAGCAAGCAACCGACTGGATGAGATCGCGGGCGCCACCAACAAGGTCAACGCCCTCGTTGAGGCCCAAGCTGCCGTCGTCGCTATCGGCAACGCGGATGCGGACCACATCCCGGTCACCCGTCACCAAAGACCGGTAGATGGTCAGTTCGTCCTGGTCTGCCACCTGGGCAAACACCTTGATCAGCGTTGAAACGACGGTTGCGTAGTCGCCCAGATGGTCCGTTCGCGGAACAATGATCTCTGGCCGGTCCTGGCCGGCATAAACATGGGAATGCACCCGGTAGATCTCGCCCCGCTGCCAGCCGGCACTACGGGCATAGGCCGCAAGGGCTGCAGGGGAAATGGCTTTCAGCGCTTCCCGGTCGTGAATGGTGGCTTGCATCAGAAGACCTCCCCATTCCGAGACCGTTCCATGAGTGTTTGCAGCGCCTCAACGTCCAATCGGTTGTCCTCAGGGATGTGAACGGTAACCGTTGCCTTGTTGGGGACCTCCCCATGCCCTTGCAGGCTCAGCCAGTAAGCCCGGCGCCGCAGGGTGAGTTCCTCAGGGGTGACCATCATCCAGCGGGACTCCTCCTGCGGTAGCTCCAACACCACCAATAGCCGAGGAGTCTGGGTTGGACAGCGGAGATCGTTGTAGTTTTTGATGCTCAGTGAAGGAAATGAGCGGCAACCGTTCCGTCCTGCGCCCAGCGTTGCCGTTGCTTTCAGTTGCAGATCCAGAGCCGGATGCTGCGGCTCGCCTCCGTGAATGGACACATCAATATCAATACTGTCCCGGTCCAGGTCCGGTTCGGAGATGGTGAACCCTGCCCGCGCCGCTAGCGCCTTGACATAGACAAGAGATAGTCTCTCCTTCCGGTCCGCGCTGGTGAGCATCTTTTGCGTCATTTGGCCTCCACGGATCCGAGGCTAGCCTGTGCTGGGGCCAGTGGTCTTCCACCCAGAGCCGCCCTCCCATGCATGGCCCTTCCCCCCATCAGTGGGCAGAGAGCAGCAGGCGCAAAGCCGCCAGCACCCGGCGGGGTTTTTTGCGGTGCATGGCCATGCCCAGCCAGTAGGCAGCTTCTTCCCGGGCCATGGCGTCAATGCCGCGGGCGCAGTTGTCCATGGCGGTCACGTTGCGCATGGGGGCCAGCAGCTTGAACAGCAAGCCCATAGCCAAGGCCAACTCCTCGGAGAGCCGATCACGGCGGGATTCCCCCTTGCGGAGCTTGGCGAGGCTCACCTTCTCGGTGTTGAGGCGCCGCAGCACGGCCCCCTCCACCAACAGGAGCTTATGGCCGCCGAGGCCGGCAATCCGGCGGGGCTGCTTGAGTTCCGGGGTGGCGGTGCTGGGCACCTGCCACACTTCCAGCAGCAGGTCACTGGGACCCCGCTGGCGGCTGCGCAGTTCATAGGCGGGGCGGCCTGAGGGGACGGCAATGGTCATGGACCGCTCAGCTCCAGGCCAATGGTGGCCATCTGGGTGCTCAGGCCTGCCCTGGTGAGGCGTCTGATCCAGTCCTCACCCTGATCACTCCAGGTGAGGGGCGGGTCATAGGTGAGCTTGTATTTGACGTCCAGGGACTTCTCGCCACCCCGCCGCCATTGTCCCTCAACGAAGTCGCGCAGGATGGCGGCCTCCTCCGGCGTGCCTTTGAACTCGAAACTCCACTCTGCCGCGCCGTCGCCACTGCTCCAGCCCCCTTCCATCATCTCCACCTGCACCGTGGCGCCCGGCTCGGCTTTGAGCAAGGCCAGGGGCACAAAGCCGTCACCGCTGTTCATTCGCCATGTGAGGGAGCAGACCCCCTTGCCGGAGTTGCCCACCTGCTGGGCCAACTGGGTGAGGACCGTCTTGATGTTGCCGGTGCGCTCCAGCATCCCTGGAGGTGTCGGGGTCGTGGATGGCGCCACGCCGTGGCCACGGCTGCCGGCCACCGCATTATTGGCGTTATTGCTGTCCCCACCTCCTGTGAACGCCAAGTCAGGCGCAACAGGTGACGGTTCAGGTGCAGCAGTGCGCGGTGGCCAGACGCCCAGCTCCTCCGCCTTCTCCAGCATGTAGACCTTGGCGTCCTCGCTGATGTTCAACGTCCCGGGCGGCTGATCTTTGCCTTCCAGCCGCTCGCCCTCCTTGTAGACAAACACCCCTTCATCCAGCCCCATCCGCAGACACTTCTTGAGCACCTCATTACCAATCAGGATGGGCAAGGCAGGGTCGCGGTGGTACTCATTGCGCAGATCCCGACTGCTCATCACCCCACAGCGCCGCAAAGGGGTTTTGTCAGCCATGAAGTTGGGCGCTGGCGGCGCGTCATCGGGAAGAATCAACTCCCCGGCTTCCCGCAACACCCGCTCCACCTGCTTTTGCCCCACGCCGGGCTCACTGCTGGCATTGGTGACGGTGATGGCGGCATGGACAAGGGGCGCCTCCGGCCAGGGGCCGCGCTCGGGGTAGAACACATGGCGATAGGCCTGCTGCACCGCCAGGGCAAAGGCTTGTTGCGCCCGTCCATGGCGCTCTTTCACCTGCTCCTGCTGGTGGCTCTGCAGGCTGGCGAACAGGTCCCCCCGCTGCATCTGTCCCAGGGCCAGTGTGGTGCGGGTCTTGCGCAGCATGTCGTCCACCTGCAGCCCATCGGCACAGACAAACACCAGGTTGTTGCGGTTGCGCCGTGTGTTGGCGTTATCCCCCCTCTCCTTGAACAGCCGCACCACCAACTCCGGTAGATGCACGCTGTCTTGCGCCACCGTGTGGCCCTCCCAGTGGAGCACCGCCAGGTAGGGGCCATCCGTATCGTCGGGAATGTCCGCCGGGCTGACCGGGAACACCACCAGCTCAAAACACTGCCTGACCTTGGCGAAGATGGCGGCAATGTGGCGGTTCAACTCCTGGCGGACCGTCTCCAGATCAAACTGTCCCTCCCGTTTTCTCACCATCTGGTTGAGGTTGGCTTCGGTAAGAACGCGCAGCTTGCTGGTGGTGCTGTCGTCCAGGTACTCCGACGCCTCCTGTAAGTGGCGCACCGCCTTGTCGATAAAGGCGGGATCCAGCCCCGGTGCATAGAGGCTGTAATTCAATTCCAGCCGGCTGAGACCCTTGAGGGGATCGTTGAAGGCCAGGGAGTGGAGCAGCACCGTGCGGGCTGTCAGGGAGCCATAGGGGGCAAGGCCTGCAAATTCACCCGCATCCAGTTGCTGGGCCAGGGCTTTACCGTCCTCGTCCGTGGTGCGGGCCACGTCAGCCCGGATTGCTGGAACGAAGGCCTGGAGCCCCAGCTTGGTGGAGATCTCCATGCGGATCCGTTCATTGCCGGGATCAATGTGGTGCAGGTGGATGGCGGTGGCGTCACCGGGCTTTTCCCGCCAAAGCTGGGCAACGGTCTGGGCCAGCAGCCGCAACATGCCCCGCACCCGTTGGAAGTTCTCCAGGGTGGCGGTTTTCTGCATCAGGGTGTCGATGAGCTCCGGATGGAGTGGGTAGCCATTGCCCAACGCCTCGGCGCGATCATCCCTCTGCCGCACGGGTGGCAGGGCCTCGACATGGCGGCTCCAGAGGTCCTGGTAGGCCCGCACCACTTCCCCCACCCGACTGCGGTCGATGGATTCAAACAGGCGACGGCACAACACCTGCACCGTCTCGTCTTCACTGGTGGGGGTGAGGGCCGTGACCTGTCGTCCCGTCACGGATTGCAGTTCCGCAAAGATTCGATCAATCCGCTGGTTCTCCTCCCCATAGGCATCCACCGCCTGGCCACCACGGCCCAACGCCAAGGTGAACACCAGCACGGCGTTGGGGGCGGAGTTCACCGCCTTGACCAGATCGGTGAGGAAGGGGGTGAGTTGCTCAGCAGCCCGGCCAGCGGCAGGACCCTTGAGCTTGCGCAAATAGATGGACAGCTCGTCCATGAGGATCAGTACGGGCCGCCCGCCCATGAGTTCCCGTAAGGTTTCTGCTCCGGGAGGCGCCGCACCCAACCGGTCACTGTTGCGGATGCGCCCATGACCGGCCTGCCCCGCCAACTGCACGGCCAACTCCCCCCAGGGGGTATAGGCCAGGATGTCTCCTCTCATCCGCCGGCCGTTCATGGGGTCGGCGTTCTCCCCGTCAAAAATCGCCACCGTCACCGGTTGGCCGGGCAGCGTGGCCGGATCCACGAACTCCGCCAGGTTGGGGATCTGCTCAGGCGCCGTGAGGATATGGTTGAGGCCAATCAGAGCATGGGTCTTGCCGCCGCCATAACTGGTGTCCAGCCGCAGGATGCTGCCCAACTGGCTGTCGGCGCCGGTGAGCCGCCCCACCACCCCCTTGATCAAATCCTTGAGGCCACGGGTGGGGTGGGTGTTGGCAAAGAAGAGGGCGGGATCTTTGTAGAGTTCCGGCGCCGTACCCTTGAGCACCTGACTCAGGTCGGCGGCGAAGTCCTCATCCCGGATCCGTCCCGCAAGGACGTCCTGGCGCGGTCGGCACAGGTCGTAGATGGTGGGGGGACGCATGGGATTCAGTGGTCAAGGCCCCCGGGGCTGGTGGCCCTTGGGGGATTCTGCCACTGTGGCGCCAAGACCTTGTCCCTGGTGGACATGGCAGATGGCAGGAGCCAGCAGTAAGCCCCGTGGGATGCCATTTCATGGGATCTTCCGGCTTCAGGGATCACCAGGTCTCTTCTCCTGAGTGGTTCTCCTGGGCCTTACCGCCACCCCCGCCGCCCTGGCGGTGGCCGTCACCGTGGTGGTGACCGTACTGGTGGCCTGGATTGATCCCCGGGTGCGACTCTGAACCCCAGAATGGGAAGCCCCCTGGGCGCTTGCCATGGCTTCCCCCATTGAGCACTTTGTGACCCGTTCATTCGGCGTCTGGACGGCCCAGCGCAGTGGCCACAACCTGGCGTTTCGTCATGTGGAGGAGGTGGAGTCCGAGATTCGGATTGCGCCTGTGGCCGCGGAGGATCCCCGGTTGATGGAACTGCTGGCCAGCAACCATGTGGAGTCCAGCGCCATGTGTTGCCCCTTCTCCGTCACATGGCAGGGCACCTCCGATTGGGACGAGAACGCCACCAGCGAGGGCAGTTGCATTCTGGCCCCCGTTCCTGAGAGCAACACCACCGGCCGCCTGCTCCGCAGCCAGGGCTATACGGAGACCATCCCCGCTGTTGGCCACTACCGCTTCAGTGATGATGGGGCATTTGTGCTGGTCACCCCCTATGAGCGGGCCAGTGCGGAAGAGCGGGTATGGTTCGCCACTGACGACCTGCGCCTGCGGGTCGCGCTGATGCGCACCTCCTCCGGCCACGGTGTGTTGCAAGCCTCCTTCTCTTCGGAGATCCGCCAGCGGGCCACCTGAGGCCAAGAATGGCACCACCCACCCCCCAGCCATGACCCGCCATGGATGATGCCTGCTTCCTGCGTTTCTGCCGCCTCCTGGCAGGCCGCTTCACCAACCAGGATCAGGCAGTGGCCGATCCCGTGCATTTTGCCCATATCCACGTGGCCTTTCACCCGCTGGAGGGTGGATCCTTCGGTCCGCTCTGGTACTACTCCGAGCAGGCCTATGACCATGACCTCTGGTCCCCCTACCGACAGGGTGTGCATCGCCTGGTGCGTCAGGAGGGACTGGTGCGGGTGGAAAACTACAGCCTGGAGGATCCCGTGGCGGCGGCGGGCGCCACTCGGGATGCAACCATCCGCGCCGCCATCCAGCCGGAGCAACTCACGCCGCGCCTGGGCTGCGCCATGGAGTTTCGTGGCACGGCAACAGGGGGCTTCACGGGCTGTGTGGAACCCGGTTGCCGCTGTCTGATTCCCCGGGATGGTCAACTCACTTATCTGGTGAGCGAGGTGGAGATGGATGAAGAGCGGTGGATCAGCCGTGATCGGGGGTTTGATCCCCGGACCCATGCGCAGCGTTGGGGGTCGGAGCATGGGGCACTGCGCTTCCGCCGCACCGCGAGCTACGACCAGGGGGTCGGACCCCATTGGCTCCAGACGACCACGTAAGGAGTCAGTTTCTTGAAAAGAATGGGGCTTGCAGTATCCATTCGCACATGGGGTGTCCGATTGTAAAGGTTAGGCGGGTTCAAGGCTGTCCCCTCCGAGAATATCGAGCGTCCATAACGGGCAGCCCCAATGCGGTCAGTGAGGGAAAGTCTCAGCGTGCTGAGTGTGCTTTCTTGATGAGCTGAAGTGCTCTTGGGTGCTGACCAGGTCAGGTAGACGCTTTGTCTGCCTCCGTTTGCCAAACATCCTTCGACCCCTCGTCGAGATCAGGAGCTTTTCTTCAATGTTTGACGCCTTCACCAAGGTTGTTGCCCAGGCTGATGCCCGGGGTGAGTTCATTAGCGCTGGTCAGTTGGATGGCCTTGCTGCCATCGTTTCTGACAGCAACAAGCGCATGGATGCGGTGAACCGCATCACGTCCAACTCTTCCAGCATCGTCGCCAGCGCTGCCCGCAGCCTCTTCGCCGAGCAGCCCTCTCTGATTGCCCCCGGTGGCAACGCCTACACCCATCGCCGCATGGCCGCCTGCCTGCGGGACATGGAAATCATCCTCCGCTACGTCACCTATGCGGTCTTCACCGGTGATGCCAGCGCCCTGGAGGATCGTTGTCTGAATGGTCTGCGTGAGACGTACCTGGCCCTGGGAGTGCCTGGTGCTTCTGTTGCAGAGTCCGTCCGCAAGATGAAGGACACTGCCATCTCCATCGTCAACGACCGCACCGGCATCACCTCTGGTGACTGCACCTCCCTCGTTGCAGAAATCGGTCTCTACTTCGACCGTGCCGCCGCCGCTGTGGCCTGAGCCAGGCCCTAACTTCCACTCTCAACTCCTTTCATCGTTTTCCATGAAAACCCCCCTTACCGAAGCCGTCGCCGCTGCTGATTCCCAGGCGCGCTTCCTCTCCAACAGCGAGATGCAGTCCGCTTTGGGCCGCTTTGGTCATGCCAATGACTGCCTCGCCGCCGCCAAGGCTCTCACCGCCAAGGCCGACAGCCTGGTGAACGGCGCCACCCAGGCGGTCTACAACAAGTTCCCCTACACCACCCAGATGCAGGGGAACCAGTACGCCTCCACCCCCGAAGGCAAGGCCAAGTGCGCCCGGGACGTGGGCTACTACCTGCGCATGGTCACCTACTGCCTGGTGGCTGGCGGCACTGGCCCCATGGACGACTACCTGATTGCCGGCCTTGAGGAAATCAACCGCACCTTCGAGTTGTCCCCCTCCTGGTACGTGGAAGCCCTGAAGTACATCAAGGCCAACCACGGGCTCAGCGGTGATCCTGCAACTGAAGCCAACACCTACATCGACTACGCCATCAACGCCCTCGTCTGAGCTCAACCTGCTTGGGTTCGACGTTCGGCTGGCTGTTCAGCCCTGAATGTCAGAATGGAGCCCGCTGTGGGCTCCATTTTTTCTGCTTTTTTTCCATGTCGCAAGGGACACCCCTCAATGAGGCCCAGGCTCTGGACTGGTTGCGCCAGTTGGAGGATCCGGGGCAGCGCTACTACGCCGCTTGGTGGCTGGGGCGGATGCGCTCCCGCCATCCGGAGGCGACGCCCCTGCTGATTCAGGCACTGGCGGAGCGGGGTCCCCGTCCGGATCCCGCAAGCGGCATTGACGAACCCAACCCCATCGCCCGCAACGCAGCCCGCGCCCTGGGCAAGCTGGCGGATTCCCGGGCCATTGATCCCCTGTTGGAGGCCCTGGAGTCCTCCGATGATGGGTTGCGGGAGGCCGCTGCCCGATCCTTGGGCCAGTTGGGGGCACTGAAGGCACGGCGGCCCATGCTGCGGCGTCTGGCGCCAGGACCGTTGGTGGCAGGGGCTCCCCGCCCAGGCACCAGCCGGCTGATGGAACCCTGTGAGGCGCTCCTGGAAGCCC
The DNA here is from genome assembly GCA_022826155.1 of Prochlorococcaceae cyanobacterium jk18x22bins.40. GTDB lineage: Bacteria > Cyanobacteriota > Cyanobacteriia > PCC-6307 > Cyanobiaceae > Synechococcus_B. The sequence continues at coordinate 12,669 of JAJDVL010000022.1, forward strand.
TGGGGGCCCTGGGGTGGCAGGAGGAGGATGGATCCACCATCACGGACCACGAACCGCTGCTGGCGGTGGTGCGGGCCTATGCAGACCATGAGCGCCCGCTGATCCGTTCCGCCGCCTGTCGGAGCCTGCTGCAACTCACCCGGGAGGATCGCTGGGGTGAGCAACTGGTCCATCTGTTGCAACACAACGAACTCCAGGTGCGGCGGGCGGCCCTGCTGGATCTGGGGGCCACCGGCTGGCGGCGGGCAGGCGCCGCCATTGCCCGGACCTTGGCGGAGAACAGCCTGAAGCTCATCGCCCTGCGGGGCCTGGTGGAAAACAGCCCCGCAAGGAACCAGGCCAGCCCATCCCCCTCACCGGAGGAGGCTGAGTTGCTGGTTGCCATGGATGATCTTCTTTAAGCCCCCCTTATGCCCCCCACACTTCCTGATTCCCGGCAGGTGCAGGCGCTCATGGAAGCCGTGCAGGCTGCCCAGACCGCCGATGACCTCACCGACGCCGTGGAAGACCTCTCCGCCTGTGCCCACCCCATGGCCATCCCCTGCCTGATCCAGGTGTTGGGCTTTAACAACCCTGGGGCGGCGGTGGCGGCGGTGGATGGCCTGGTGGCCATTGGCTCCACCGCGGTGCCGGCCATCCTCGCCAATCTGGATGAGTACAACTACGGCGCCAGGGCCTGGAGTGTGCGGGCATTGGCGGGGATTGGGGATCTGCGGGGGCTGCCGTTGCTGGAGCGGGCCCTGGCCCAGGATATTGGCCCCAGTGTGCGCCGGGCTGCGGCCCGGGGCATGGGTGGCCTCCAACCCCATGGCCTCACGGCCCAGCAGCGGCAGGAACTGGCGGAGCGGATTTTGCCCCAACTCAAGGCCGCCTGCGAGGATGAAGAGTGGATCGTGCGCTATGCCGTCGCCGTGGGGCTGGAGGGCATGGACCACTGGTGGCAACCCTCTGCTGCCCAGCGACAGCGCCTGCTGGACACCCTTCAACCGTTGGTCGATCCCCAGCGGGAAGTGGCGCCGGTGGTGTGGCTACGGGCACGGTTGGCCCTCAACCGCCTGACAACTGCCGCTCCTGTGGCCCGTGCCTGAACTTCTCTTCCAACCTCCCTCCCCTCCACTGCCATGGCCTTGATCGCCCGCCGTCTGCTGGAGCGCCTCAGCGGTGCGTTTTCCAATGAAGCCCAGGCGGTGGCCAATCCACCCCTCTTTGCCTCCATCCAGGTGGTGTTCCGCCCCACACCCCAGTTGTCCCCCGGTTCCCTGCTGCTGGAGCAGGCCTATGCCCTGGATCCAGGCCAGCCCTACCGCATTCGTGTGCTGCGGGTGCGCCATCACCAGGAGCAGGGCTTGATCATTGAAAATTGGGCCCTCCGCCATGAAGAGCGCTTTTACGGCGCCACCATGGACCCGGAGCGCCTAGTGCAGGTTCAGCAGGAGGATTTGACCCTGCTGCAGGGCTGCACCTACCTGGTGGAGACGGCGGGAGACGGATTCCGGGGCGAGGTGGAGCCCGGTTGCAACTGCCGGGTGCAGCGGGCTGGCCGGGATACCTACCTGGTGAGTCGCTTCGAAGTGGGGGAGGGCTGGCTGCGCACCACGGATCAAGGCTTTGATCCCCAAACCCACACCCATGTCTGGGGCGGCGTCGCCGGTGCGTTTGCGTTTAAACGCACCAGGAGCTTTGCGGCGGAACTGCCCGAATCCTGGTAGTTTCAAAGCATTGGCAGCCCATGGGTCAGTGGTGCCCCCCGGGCCACCCTTCATAAGACACCCGCTGACGAAACAGCTCCTCCAGCTTATCCACCACCTGCTCAACACTGATGTCGTCGGTGGCCACCACCACCCCGTCTTCCGCCGGCCGCAGCGGCGCTTCCGTGCGGGTGCG
>JAJDVL010000041.1 GCA_022826155.1 Prochlorococcaceae cyanobacterium jk18x22bins.40
CCCATGGCCAGGTTGCTGCGAAACTCTCCCCGCTGGGGTCGCCGGTTGATGGCGCCGACGGGTTCGCCGTTGACCAGCAGGATCCGTTTGTCCCCCTCCGCCACGTCCGGTAGAAACGCCTGGGCCAACACGGGAAGCTGCTGTTGCGCCGTGACCAGCTCCAGCAACGCCTTCAGACCGGCCATGGCGCTGCTGGCCCGCACCACCCCCTGCCCGCCCTTGCCCGCCAGGGGTTTGAGCACCACGTCCCGGTGCTGATGGATAAAGGCCAGGAGGCTGGCGCAATCCCCACTCACGATTGTGGGCGCCATGAGTGGGGAGAATTGCAAGGCGGAGAGTTTTTCGTTCCAGATCAGCAGGGATGCCGGACGGTTGATGACCCGCACGCCCTGGCGCTCCGCCTGGGCCAGCAGCCCTGCAGCAAAGACGTAGCTGTCGTCCACGGGCGGGTCCCGGCGCATCCACACCACCTGAAAACCCTTCAGGCTGCGCTGCTCCGGCGCCCCCTGCCGATACCAGGGATCCGGCGCCTGCCAACCTTGGGGAGTGTGGTCCATGGCCGCCAGCTCCAGGGGCTGGGCCAGGACGGTGACGTCCCCGTCAAGGGCCTGCAAATGCCGCGGCTCCGCCCACCACACCCGACTGCCTGCGCCGCAGGCGGCCTGCATGAGGGCAACGCTGCTGTCCTTGGCAGGGCGCAGCCGTGACAGGGGATCCGTCAGAAAAAGCTGTTGCAAGAGACGCCGGGGGTGGGTTTTAAGCCTGCAGCAGAGCATCCAGGGCGCCGGACTCCTCCGCGGCCTGCAACTCCTCGTATCCACCAATGTGCTGGTCGTTGATGAACACCTGGGGAACAGTGGTTTTGCCGCCGGAGCGCAGGCTCATGGCCCGCTTCCGGCCCCGACCTTCCTCCACGTCGATGTTGGTGTAGGTTACGGCCTTGTCGTCCAGCAGGGCCAGCGCACGACGGCAGAAGGGGCACCAACCGGTGGTGTAAATCTCGATCTTGGCCATGGCGGGCTCCCACGTCAACTGCCGCCCACGTTACGATAAACACATGAGCGAATCCACCACCACGCGCCTGGATCCCGTCGATCTCCAGCGCCACCTGTCCGAACTCACCCAACGCCTGGGCATTGCCCAGGACTGTCTTTGACGTCCCTGCTTTACAGGCGCGGCAAAACGACCTGGAGCAGTTGACTGCTCAACCCGACTTCTGGACGGATCAGCACCAAGCCCGGAAGTACCTGTGCCAACTGGACGACGTGAAGGCCCAGCTTGAGGCCCAGCGGCGGTGGTCCGCCGCCCTGGCGGATGCCCGGGCGGCCCTGGAGCTCCACCAGCTTGAGGCCGATGAGTTGTTGCTGGAGGAAGCCCACAACGCACTGGCCACCCTGCAGGACGCCCTGGATCGTTGGGAGTTGGAGCGGCTGCTCAACGGTCCCTACGACAAGGAAGGTGCCGTGCTCACCATCAATGCCGGCGCCGGCGGCACCGATGCCCAGGACTGGGCTGAGATGCTGCTGCGCATGTACAGCCGCTGGGCGGAGCGCAACGGCATGGCCATCACCGTGGCGGAACGGTCCGAAGGGGAAGAAGCCGGCATCAAGTCCGCCACCTTGGAGGTCTCCGGTCGCCATGCCTACGGCTATCTGCGACACGAGAAAGGCACCCACCGGTTGGTGCGCATTTCCCCCTACAACGCCAACGACAAGCGCCAGACCAGCTTTGCCGGCGTGGAGGTGATGCCCCAACTCAAGGAGGACCTGGACTTGCAGATTCCCGACAAGGATCTGGAGATCACCACCTCCCGATCCGGGGGGGCCGGGGGGCAGAACGTCAACAAGGTGGAAACCGCCGTGCGCATTCTCCACCTGCCCACCGGCGTGGCGGTGCGCTGTACCCAGGAGCGCTCCCAGTTGCAGAACCGGGAGCGGGCCATGGCGTTGCTCAAGGCCAAGCTGCTGGTCATTGCCCAGGAACAGCGGGCGGCAGAAATTGCCGATATTCGTGGGGACATGGTGGCCGCGGCCTGGGGTAACCAGATTCGTAACTACGTGCTGCACCCCTACCAGATGGTCAAGGATCTGCGCACCAATACGGAAACCACGGACGTGCAAGCCGTGATGAACGGGGAGTTGGATGCCTTCATCCAGGCATCCCTCCACGCCAACCTGGAGACAGCGGAATTGTCCCCATGACCAACCCCAGCCCCCCCCAGGACAGTTACGTCAAGCTGGCCATGAGAAACATGGTGCGCAAGGGTCGTACCTCCCTGCTGCACATGGCCCTCACCACCACTGGTCTTGTGGCCGTGCTGCTGCTCCTGGCCAGCCTGGATCGCCCCACCCTGTGAAACGTGGCCAGTTCCCCCCTGAAGACGGACCTGGCGGTGGATCTGGCTTGGAGCAGTATCCGGCCCCGTCTTCTTGGCCAGCCCCTCTGCCGCCGACTGGTGCGGCACTGGCTCCTGGCCCTGCAGCCGGAATTGGCGCCCCGACAGCGGTGCAGGGCCTACAGCCTTGGGGTCACCCTGACTGACGACGCTGCCATGGCGGGCTTGAACCGGACGTGGCGCCATGGCCATGGCGCCACGGACGTGCTGGCCTTCGCCAGTGGTCAGGAGGGTCCCTGGTTGGCGCCGGCCCCAGGGGAAGCGCTGGAATTGGGGGATATCGTCATTGCCTGGGAAACGGCTGAGCGCCAAGCCAGGGCCAGTGGCTGGTCCCTGGACCAGGAACTGGTCTGGTTGCTGAGCCACGGCCTCCTCCACCTGCTGGGCTGGGACCACCCCGACGACGTCAGCTTGGCGGCCATGCTGGAACGTCAAATCCTCCTGCTGGAGGCCACTGGCCAGACAACCCCTGAGGATCGGGCTAAGGTTTGGTCATTGCCTGGGGAGCCCTTTGCAAACCACCAGTTCACCTGAAACGTCAGTGATGCGCCGGGGGCGAGGAACGAGGGTTGGCGCCTACAAGGTGGCCCGAGGTCTGCCGGCCAGTATTCGGTATGCGGTCCAGGGGCTGGTCTACGCCTTCGCCAGTCAACGGAACTTCCGCCTGCAACTGGCCATGGGTAGCCTGGCCCTGGCCTTGGCCCTTTGGCTGCGCCTCAACGTGTTAGAGTTGGGGCTGCTGGTGCTCACCGTGGCCGCCGTGTTGGTGCTGGAGTTGCTGAACACCGCTACGGAAGCCGCGGTGGACCTGGCCATCGGACGACAATTTCATCCCCTTGCCCAGGTTGCCAAGGATTGCGCGGCAGCAGCAGTGTTGGTGGCTGCCATGGCTTCGATTCTCATTGCCCTGCTTCTGTTGTTTCCTCCCTTGTGGCAACGCATTGCAGGGGGATAGCGGTGCTTCTGGTCATCGACAATTACGACAGCTTCACCTTCAATCTGGTGCAGTACCTGGGGGAGTTGGCCGTGGATCATTCCCTTGCCGCCAGCTTGCGGGTGGAGCGCAACGATGCGTTGACCGTCCCGGAGCTGGCTGTCCTGCGGCCAGCAGCGGTGGTGCTCTCCCCAGGTCCTGGCGACCCGGATCAGGCGGGGGTGTGCCTGGAGGTGATTCACCAGTTGGGACCCACCACGCCCATGCTGGGGGTGTGCCTGGGTCATCAGGCCCTGGCCCAATGCTTTGGCGGCCGGGTGGTGCGCGCCAGTCAACCCATGCACGGCAAGACCTCCGCGGTTCATCACCAGCAGGAAGGGGTGTTCTCCGGTTTGCCCCAACCCTTGACCGCCACCCGTTACCACTCCTTGGTGGTGGAGCGCTCCTCCCTGCCTGACTGCCTGGAGGTCACCGCATGGCTGGAGGATGGTGAGCAGACCATCATGGGCCTGCGCCATCGAGCCCATCCCCACCTGCAGGGGGTGCAGTTCCACCCGGAAAGTGTTCTGACCCAGGCGGGGCACGAGTTGCTGGCCAACTTCCTGCGGCTGGCCGCTGGCTGAACGCTGCTACCTTCTGCCTGCGAGGCGAATCCGTCAACCTGAACAGACAGCGAATGGTGTACGACCGGTTTCTTGGAGGATGGTGTGCTGCCGTCGTCAGCCTGGCGCTGGGTTGGGGCTGGGGGGTGGGCGCACCAGCCACGGCGGAGCCCACCGTGCAGGTCACCACCTACGGCCACAGCGCTCTGCTGTTCGAGAGCGAGGAAGGACGATTATTGATTAATCCCTTTCAGGCCGTTGCCTGTGCTGCGGGCCTGACGGAACCTCGCCTTGCCGTGGATCTGATTCTGGCCAGCAGCAGCCTCCCTGATGAGGGCGCCCCCGTGGCCCATGGTCTCTTTCTCAACTCCCCCGGCTCCTATCGGCTGGCCGATGATTGGCAGGTTGAGGGCTTTGCGGTCCCCCATGACCACGTGGGGGGGCGCCGCTTTGGGGAAGGGGTAGTGTGGACCTGGCAGCAGGCCGGCCTGCGCATGGCCCACATGGGGGGTGCTGCGGTGCCCCCCACAGTGGCGCAACGCATCCTGCTCAGTGGTGTGGACGTGCTGGTGGTGGCCGTTGGCGGGGGCAGCAAGGTGCTGGATGGGGTTCAGGCGGCCCAGGTGGTCAACACCCTCAAGCCCCGCTTGGTGATTCCTGTGCAATACGCCACGGCCCCACCCCCTGAAGGGTGTGATCTGGCCACCATCGACCCCTTCCTTGAGGCCCTCCCCGCTGCTGTCCCCGTGGAGAACCCAGGCCCCACCACGACGCTGAGCGACGCCCTGCTGGGTGACGGCACTGCCGTCCATGTGCTGGAGCTGGATTCACGCTGACCATGGCCATGGATGCACAGATGCAGGGCGGCTCCTTGGCCATTGACCTGGGGACCAGCAACACGGTGGTGGCCCACCAGCCAGCCGCTGGCGGCCCGCCCCGTCTGCTGCGCCTATCGGCCTACAGCGCCCCGGATGAGTCCATTGTTCCCACCCTGCTGTATTGCGCCAACGACTGTGCCACACCCCAACGGTCGTCTTCTCTACGCCCCTGCCTTGTGGGACGCCAAGTGATTGAGGCCGGTCTCCTGGAGACCATGCACCAGCCTCCCCAACCCCCCGCACAGCTCTATTGCCACTTCAAGCGCTCCATTGGAGTCCGTCCCCGTTCCCGACAGGTGGAGTGGGCTGAACGGGGCGGCGCCTTGTTTTTGGCCCATCTCTGGCAGGCCCTTCAGTGGCAAACGCCACCGGAGCGGTTGGTGCTCACCGCGCCGGTGGATGCCTTTGCCGGTTACCGCCGCTGGCTGCTGGATTACGGCGGCAGGCTCCCTGTCCCGGAACTGGCTCTGGTGGATGAGCCCACAGCGGCGGCCATCGGCTCCGGCTTGCCCCCCGGTAGCCATGTGCTGGTGGTGGATCTGGGTGCCGGCACCAGTGATCTGGCCCTTGTGCGGATTCAGGGTGGAGAAGGCCAGGCCCAGCCCATCTCCCAGTTGCTCCGCTTTAACGGGAACGACCTGGTGCGATCCTCCCAGCACCTGCGGGTGGCCCGCGTGGTGGGGAAAGCGGGTGCGGCGGTGGGCGGCCGTGACCTGGACCATTGGATTGCCGCCCACATGGCCCCCCGGATCAAGGGACCACTGCCGGAGGCACTGCTGCGGGGGGCAGAGCAACTCAAGTGCCAACTCAGCAGCCATGATCAGGCGACAGTGGATGTCATCCAGGCTGAAGGTGGCGTGACGTCGTGGCGGTTGGAGCGTTCCGCCCTGGAGCGTCTCCTGCAACAGCAGGGTTTTGTCCGCCTGCTGGACAGTTTGTTGAAACAGGTGGCCGTTGCCGCCCGCCGTGACGGCTTGGATCTGTTGCAGTTGACCGCCGTGCTCCCGGTGGGGGGCACAAGCCGTTTGCCTCTGGTGCGCCGCTGGCTTGAGCAGCGGCTGCCTGGTGTGCCCTGCTGTGCCCGGCAACCCCTGACGGCGGTGGCCTACGGGGCGTTGGCCCTGACCCCCAACGTGCAAGTGCGGGACGTGCTGAGCCGTGGTGTGGCGCTTCGCTACTGGGATCGTCGCCAACAGGCCCACTGCTGGCATCCCCTCTACTGGGCTGGCCAGCCGTGGCCAACGTCATCCCCCTTGGAGATACGCCTTGCCCCGGCCCATGCCCATCAGCCCGCCCTTGAACTGGTGCTGGCAGAGGTGAGCGCCGATCTGCGGCGGGAGGTGGTGTTTGTGGACGGGCAGCCCCAGTTGCTGGAGGAGCAGGCCCCACCGGCCAGCATGAGCCCCTGGCCCACCAGCTTCCCACCCCTGCCGCTCCCCCGACAGGCCCAACCTGGTCAAGACGCCTTGCTGCTGGCGTTCAGCATTACGGATGACCGCCATCTTCGTCTCCAAGTCACAAGCCTGGTTCATGAACAATCCAGCGCAGAATTCACTGGTGCAGAATTAAAACCTCACCTTGATCTTGGCCCGCTGCGCTGAGCCAACCGTGAACCATGAGTCGCTCCCCCTCGCTGCGACGTTTGTTCCAGCTCACGGCGGTGGCGGTCACGATTGTCCTGGTGTTCAAGGCGGCGGTCTACGGTTGGCAACGTCAGTTGATGCACCGCTTGCAGCGCTCCGTCACGGACGAAGACCGCAGCGCCTGCGTGGCCTCCGGCGAACAACTGGCCCGTCTCCGTCCCCTGGAGCTTGTCGAAGCCAAGCAGTTGGCCCATTGCCGTCGCGTCCTGGCCAGTGACTATTGGGTCACCGGTGAGCACCAAAAAGCCCTGGACCTTCTGGAGCGCCTTGTGGACTCACCCCAGATGGCTGCCGCGGACCAGTTGCGACTCTCCGAATGGGTGCGTCAGCGCCGGGATCGGGCGGTGGAGCATTACCGTCGGGGCGAGTTGTCCACGGCCGTGGCCCTGCTGCAGGACCTGAGTGACGGCCAGGAACCACAGCGGAATATCTTGATTGAAAGCCTTCAGATTCGCTGGAATCTCAACCAGCAACTCTATGAACAGGCCGAACGCCTCAGGACCGAGGAGCGCTGGTGGGAAGCCTTCAACACCATCAACCAACTGGATCATCCCTGGTGGCGGGCCCATGCCAATCCACTCCAGGACGAAATTGTGACAGCCACCCGGGCCTTGATCGGGCAAGGGGTGGAGCGTGACGGACACAGCGGCAGTGTCCGCCACAACGTACCCCTTGACGAGTTGGACCACCGCTTCCGCATTCACTTGACCGGCGGCATGGACGATTGGTATGCCTATGCTCAGGCCTGTCATGAGTTGGGCGGCATGATTGTGGACTACGGTCCCGAGAGCGTCTGTCGCCGTTAGGAACCTGTCAGGTGTCAGGGACCGTGGCGGAGAACAGGGTAATCTTGAAACAGTCCCTCGGACCCGGTCCTTTCCCCTGTGTCGTGTGTGACAAAATCAACCCCGTACAGTCTCAATGGACAACTGCCATGCAGCCGGGTGACCGGGTTCGCGTCAAGAAATCCATCATTGTCTACAACCACCCCAAGCACCGGTTGAAACCCTTTGACATGCATGGTCAGGAGGGTGAAGTGAAGGAGATCATCAGTACCTGGAAGGAGGGGGAGCCCCTGAGTGCCACCCTTCCCGTGGTGGTGATGTTTGGCCGCACCCGCTTCCACTTCCACGCAGACGAACTGGAGCTCTGCTGAGTCGGCCCTTGACCTCACCGTCGGGTATATTCAAGGGGAGGGCGAGGGCGCTGCCGGCAGCAGCACGACTCCCTCCTCCGGGTCCGCGGGCCGCAGGTGCAGCCGGATGAACTCGCTGCGCCGCGTGGGCACGTTGCGGCCCACGAAATCCGCCTGCAGGGGCAGCTCCCGATGGCCCCGATCCACCATGACCAGCAGTCGCACCGTGCGGGGATTGCCCCAGGCCAAGAGCGCGTCAAGGGCAGCCCGGGCCGTGCGCCCGGTGAACAGCACGTCGTCCACCAGCACCACCTCCCGCCCATCCACAGGCACGGGCAAGACGGTGGCCTGGGGCAGTTTGGTGGGCACCGTGCGCAGGTCGTCCCGGTGAAAGGTGGGATCCAGGCTGCCCGCTTCAATCACCTGCCCTGCCAGGCGCCCCAACTCCTCGGCCAACACCTTCGCCAAAGGGACGCCACGGCTGGGAATCCCCAGCAGGAGCAACTGGTCGGGATTATGGGCAGCCTCCAGCACCTGGGAAGCCAGGCGGGTCATGGTGCGGCGGAGTGCCGGACCCGAAAGAATTACCACATAGGGCTGATCCGGAGCCATGAACGTTGGGAAATGCTCACTTAATGGGCCGGGATGGAGACAAGCTGCCCAGGAGGTCCCATGATTGTGCAAGTCGCCATCGGAACCACTCCATTCAACCGCAACCGACCGAAGCCATTCCCCCTCCAGCCACCCCAACCGAGGAGAACGATCACCGGTGACCGCAGTTCCTATTGCCCGCAGTCAGGATGCCATCTTTGGCAATCGTCGTCTGCCCATGGATCGTCAATCCCAAGAGGCGCCCGTGGTGCTGGCGATTCTGGATGGGTGGGGACACCGTGAAAGCACTGCGGATAATGCCGTTCGCATGGCCGCAACACCCAACATGGATGCCCTGTGGCGGACCTGTCCCCACACCTTGATTCACGCCAGTGGGTCTGCCGTGGGATTGCCGGACGGGCAGATGGGCAATTCCGAAGTGGGTCACCTCACCATTGGTTCCGGGCGGGTTGTGCGCCAGGAACTGGTGCGCATCGGCCATGCGATTCGGGATGGATCCTTCCAGCGCAATGCCCGGCTCAACGCCCTGGCACAGCGCCTTGAGGAGCGAGGCTCCACTCTCCATCTGGTTGGCCTGCTGTCTGATGGCGGGGTCCACAGCCATGTGGATCATCTGGCGGGATTGCTGCGCTGGCTCGCTAGCCGGCGGCTGTCCCGTGTCTGTGTCCATGGCATCACCGATGGACGTGATACGGCGGACCGCGTCGGCCTGGAGCACGTGAAGGCGTTGCAGCAGTTGACGGCCAGCCTCAACTGTGGCCAACTCACCACCCTCTGTGGCCGCTACTGGGCCATGGATCGTGATCATCGCTGGGAACGCACCGCCAAAGTCTACCGCCTGCTCACGGAGAACGATAGCCCCCATCATCCCGACCCTGTGGCTGCCGTTGAAGCCAGCTATGCCGAAGGCATTGGCGACGAGTTTCTTGAGCCCCACCGCTTTGGGACGGGGGTCCTGAATCCAGGGGACGGGTTGATTTGTTTCAACTTTCGTCCGGACCGGGTCCGTCAGATGATCCGTGCCCTGGTGTTGGAGGATTTCGACGGCTTCCCCCGCCCCACATGGCCCGGTCCCCTGGACGTGGTCACCTTTACCCAATACGAGCGTGGTCTGCCGGTGGGCGTTGCCTTCCCCCCCCAGCCCCTGGACCACCTGCTGGGCGACGTGGTGGCCGAGCGTGGTCTTCGTCAGTTCCGCATTGCCGAGACGGAAAAATATCCCCACGTGACCTATTTTTTTAACGGCGGCAGGGAGCGGCCGTTGCCGGGAGAGGATCGCCACCTGGTGCCTTCCCCCAGAGTGGCCACCTATGATCAGGCCCCAGCCATGTCCGCATGGGAGGTGACCGATGGCGTCATCAGTGCCATTGCCAAGGGTGTCTACTCCTTGATTGTGGTCAATTACGCCAACCCGGACATGGTGGGCCATACCGGAATCATGGGTGCGGCGGTGCAGGCCGTTGAAACGGTGGATGCCTGCGTTGGCCGCATTGCAGAGGCCACCCGTTGGGCCGGAGGCACCATGCTCATCACGGCAGACCACGGCAACGCCGAAACCATGCGTTCAGCCGAGGGCAAGCCCTGGACAGCCCACACCACCAATCCCGTACCGTTGCTGTTGCTTGAAGGGGAAAAGCGCAAGATCTCCGGCGACGACAACCCTGTGGAGTTGCGGGACAACGGCACACTGGCGGACCTGGCCCCCACCGTCCTGGACATTCTCCAGATCCCCGTGCCGCCGGCCATGGGTGGGCACAGCCTCGTTGCTTCGTCCTCCCGGATACGACCCGGCGCTGCCGGGCGCCCAGCCCAGGCGCTGGGCGTTTAGGCTTGTTGCCGTTCTTTCACTTCAGCGACGGTTGCTTCACTCGTTTGCGCTCGTCATCTGGCTTGTCACAGGTGTCCTTCTGATCATCACCGTTCTCCTCCATAGCCCCAAGGGGGATGGCATGGGGGGCATGGCTGTGGGCGCTGCAGCCAGCATGTTCAGCAGTACCCGCAGTGCGGAAAGCACCCTCAACCGAGCCACCTGGACCCTGGTCACCGTCTTTCTGCTGCTGGCGGTGCTGCTCAGCGCGGCCTGAATTGGGTTCGCGTCAGAAGCCGCCAGCCACCCGACCAAAGCGGGGCCATCGCACCAGCAGCCATTGCAGGAAGAACCCTGCGTAAATCACCAGACAGAACCACCCAGCCGCTTTGGCCCCCTCCGCGGCCCAGGGGGCGCCAAAGAAAAAGTTCAGCCCACGGCCCAGCAACTGGCTGAAGCCGTCGGGAGGCTGCCGCCAGAGGGTACACACAGGACTTGCCTGCCAACCATTCAGGCAATTCAAGGAGGCCACACTGGCCACAGCGCCCACCGCGGTGAACACCGTGAGGCTCCACCGCCAGATTCGTGTCACCAGGGGCAGGGCACGCCAGGGGGGGAGATCCGCCAGCTCATCGTTGATGTCTTCCCAGAACCACAGGCTGCCCAGGATGAGCAGGTGGGCAGCCAAGGCGACAGCAAAGGCTATGGGCTCCGCGCCCGCCAGCAGCAGTACGCTGACGGCCAATAGGCTGGCCACCTTCCAGTACAGGTTCAGGAGTCTGCTGATGGCCCCCTCCCGCCGCACCGTGGCCCAGATCAGCACCACCAGGGGCAAGACGATGGTGAGAATTACGGCAGCCCGATATTCCGCCCAAATCAGTTGTTGCAAAAACGCAATGCTCATCGTGTGGAGGGGAAGGGAACAAAAGACATACCCCTGATTATGGATTGAGTAAGGTCTGATGCACGCGTTTGTTTGTGCCCATGTTGTCCTGGCTTCAGCAAGGCCAATCGAGAACTGGTGCGTGGCGCTCCGCTCTCGCCAGTGATGCCTCGCTGGAGCAAGCCATCCAGGATCTGGACCAGCAGGCCTCCCTGCGGGGATTCGGCCTGGCGGATCTGGCGGTGGTGTTTGTCAGCACCAGCTTTGCCAGTGAGCTTTCCCGGGTGCTCCCGCTGCTGCAACGGCGTTTTCATGCCACCCACTGGTTGGGCTGTTGTGGTGGTGGCGTGATCGGTGTGGACCGCAATGGCCAGAGTTGCGAGCTGGAGCAGCAGCCTGCTGTGGGGCTAAGCCTCATCCGCCTGCCGGGAGCCGTGCTCCAGCCCTTCCACATTGACCTTCAGAACTTGCCGGATCTGGACGGACCACGTGAGCCGTGGTGCCAGTTGGTGGGGATGTCCCACGAGGCTTCCGTCAACGGCTTGCTGTTGCTGGTGGACCCCAGCAGCAGCGGGATCAAGGATCTCCTCGGCGGCCTGGACTATGCCTTTGCTGATGTGCCAAAAGTGGGGGGAATCGCGGCACCCCATGGAGGCGTCAACGGTTCCCTGTTGTTTCAAGACAGGCCATGCACAGGGGCCATTGGTCTGGCCATTGGTGGTGACTGGACCGTAGAGGCCGTGGTGGCCCAGGGCTGCCGGCCCATCGGACCGGTCTTCGAGGTGCAGGAGGCCAAGCGCAACGTGGTGCTCAGGCTGCAGTCCAACGGGCTGGAGGCAACGGGTGGCGGCCAGCCGCCGGTGGGTTGTCTCCAGGAGGTCATTGCCCGGCTCAATGCCGAAGACCGGGAGTTGGTGCGCCATTCCCTCTTTATCGGCCTGGCCAGCAACAGCTTCTCCCTGGCGCCGGCTTCCGAGGACGACTTTCTCATTCGCACCATCGTGGGGGTGGACCCCCGCAACGGCGCCATTGCCATTGCAGACAGCGTCCGTGTCGGGCAGCGGCTGCAGTTCCATCTTCGGGACGGGCGCACGTCCCGGGCAGAACTCCAACACCTGCTGGAGCAACAACGTCAGACGAAAGATACCCCTCTGGGCGCCTTTTGTTTTGCCTGTGCCGGCCGTGGCCGTGGCCTCTACGGGGAACCGGACGTGGACAGCAGCCTTTGCCGAACCACCTATCCCCAGTTGCCCATTGGCGGGTTGTTCTGCAGTGGGGAGATTGGCCCCATCCATGGGGTGACCCACCTTCATGGATTTACCGCAAGCTGGAGTTTCCTGTGTCCCAAAGAGGCAGGTCGGGTCGCTGAGGCTCCATCGACGCCGCCTAAGGGCTGAGGGGTGGGTTCCATTCGCCAACACGTCAATCCCCTGGGGCGCTTTTTCCAACAGCCCCTGGAGTTGCCGAGCCTGACGGCCCTGTTCCCCCAGCCCCACCAGCCCCTCCATCTGGATATCGGCTGTGCCCGGGGGCAGTTCCTCATGGACATGGCCGTTCTCTATCCCCAGCGCAACCACCTTGGCTTGGAGATTCGCCGTCCCCTGGTGGAGCGGGCCGAGATCCAGCGACAACGGCGGCAACTGCACAACCTGCATTATGTGTTCTGCAACGTGACCGTGAGCCTGGCCTCCCTGACCCGCCAGTTGGGGTCGGAACAGTTGCAGTTGGTGACTATCCAGTTTCCCGATCCCTGGTTCAAGCGCAAACACCACAAGCGACGCCTGCTGCAAGACAGTCTGTTGAACACCTTGGCGGCGGCCATGGCCCCCGGTGCCCTGTTGTTCCTCCAGAGTGACGTGCAGCCGTTGATGGAGGAGGAGGTGAACCTGGTTCAGGCCCAAGGAGATTTTGTCCGCCAGCCGCCGGATTGGTGGCCGGAGAATCCCCTGCCGGTGGCCACGGAGCGGGAGCAGATCGTCTTGGCCAGAGGGCTTCCCGTATGGCGCGCCTGCTTCCACCGGCGATTCCCCCTTGACCAGGACGCAACAATGGGGGCCTGAGGTCGGATCAATTCCGTGGTCAGTGTGCTGCTGGGCTGGCAGGGGCTGGGGAGGCGGTGGGCTCCCACCCGCTTGACGCGGCGCCTGCCCTTGCTGGCAGGGCTGCTGTTGCTGAGTCTCTTCACCGTCCTGCCCTTCCTGAGCCGTCCGGGCATGGCGCTGCTTCTGTTGGGGAGTGGATTGCTTTGGCTGTCCTGGAGCCTGCTGGAGCCTCCCCGAGCCACGGGATCCATGGGCTGCTGGCTGTTGGTGTTTCTGGCGGTTGCCGTGGTGGCCACAGGATTCTCACCGGTGCCTCGGGAGGCGCTGCGGGGGCTGCTCAAACTGGTGCTCTACCTGGGCGTCTGGGCCCTGGCCGCACGACTGCTTGCCCACCGCAGGCGTTGGTGGAATCCCCTTCTGGCGGGATTGTTGCTGGGGGGGCTGGCGGAAGCGGTGCTGGCCCTGCGTCAGTTACACGGGGGTGCCATGGCGCTGGCCACCTGGTCGGACGAAGCCTCCATTCTCCTGAACACCGAGCGGCTGTACGGCAGCTTGGGCAACCCCAACCTGCTGGGGGGTTACCTGGTCCCCATCGTCCCCCTGGCCGTTGGCGCCGCGCTCCATTGGCGCCGCTGGCCCAGCCGTCTGTTCGCCGCGATAACGGCAGCTCTGTCAGGGACGGCGCTGGTGCTCACCTACAGCCGCGGAGCCTGGTTGGGTCTGGCGGCCGGTTTGGCCTGCTTTGTCCTGTTGTGGGGCTGGTTTGCCCTGCCCCCAGGCCAAGGCAAGTCCCAGGGACGGCGGCAGGCGGTCTTTTGTGGTCTCCTGCTGGTGGCGTTGCTGGTGGCTGTGGCCATGGCAGGACTGCTGGAGCCGCTGCAGGTGCGGCTCCTCAGTGCTCTGGCCGGCCGTGGAGACAGCTCGGTCAACTTCCGCATCAACGTTTGGACGGCGGCCTGGCAGATGCTGCGGGATTACGCCTGGACAGGCATTGGCCCCGGTCAGGATGCCTTCAATCGTGTCTATCCCCTGTATCAACAACCCTTGTTTAATGCCCTTAGCGCCTATTCCATGCCCCTTGAATTGGCGGTGGAGCTGGGTGTGGCCGGGCTGCTGGCGGGGATAGCCGTCTTTTGCCATGCCCTCCATCAGGGCCTGCGTCAACTCAAGGCGGCTGCGGCAACAACGGAGGCGGGGCGCTGGCCCCAAATCAGCATCATGGCCGCTGTGGTGGGTCTGGGGGCCCATGGATTGGTGGACACCATCTTCCTGCGTCCGGAAGTGCAGTTGACTTGGTGGCTCTGCATTGCTTTTCTGGCCACTCCACACCAGCCACACCGTCTTCAGGCGAAGACCCATGGCGCCCGAGGTGCTGGCGGGGCACCGGCGCCTGGCTGACGGATTGCGGGTTTGGTGCTACCTTTTAATCTCCGTTCTTCCTGGTTGCGGAATCATCCCCCTTGAGCACAGGCACGCTCTATGACAAGGTCTGGGCGCTGCATCGGGTGGCGGAGTTGCCAGGTGGCCAGACCCAGTTGTTCATTGGCTTGCACCTCATCCATGAGGTGACCAGCCCCCAGGCGTTCGCCATGCTGGGGGAGCGGGGTCTCAAGGTGCGACATCCTGAGCGCACCGTAGCAACGGTGGATCACATTGTCCCCACCACGGATCAGGGCCGGCCCCTGGCCGATCCTCTGGCTGAGGCCATGCTCGGCGCCCTGGAGAAGAACTGCGCGGACCATGGTCTGCGTCTCTACGGCTTTGACAGCGGCCAACAGGGCATTGTCCACGTGATTGCTCCGGAGTTGGGGTTGAGTCAACCGGGCATGACCATTGCCTGTGGCGATTCCCACACCTCGACCCATGGCGCCTTTGGCGCCATTGCCTTCGGGATTGGCACCAGCCAGGTTCGTGACGTGCTGGCCAGCCAGAGCCTGGCTCTGGACAAGCTGAAGGTGCGCAGGATTGCCGTTCACGGGTCTCTCTCGCCCGGGGTCTTTGCCAAGGACGTGGCCCTGCACGTCGTTCGTCGTCTCGGTGTGAAATCCGGCGTGGGCCATGCCTATGAGTTCGCCGGGAGTTGTGTTGCCACCATGGCCATGGAGGAGCGCATGACCCTGTGCAACATGGCCATTGAAGCGGGGGCGCGCTGTGGCTATGTCAACCCCGATCAGGTGTGTTTTGACTATCTGCACAATCGGCCAGAGGCCCCCCGCGGGGCGGCGTGGCACCGTGCCGTCACCTGGTGGCGCAGTCTTGCCAGTGACGCGAATGCCGCCTATGACGACGAGGTGGCCGTGGATGCCGGGGAGATCGCGCCCACTGTCACCTGGGGTATTACACCAGGTCAGGCCATGGCTGTGGATGAGGTGGTCCCCACACCGGACCAACTCCCTCCCGGGGAACGGCCTCTGGCCGAGGAGGCCTATCGCTACATGGATCTGCGGCCAGGGCAGCCCATTGCGGGAACCCCTGTGGATGTTTGCTTCATCGGGAGTTGCACCAACGGCCGCCTCAGTGATCTACGGGATGCGGCGCTGGTGGCCAGGGGGCGACACGTGGCCCATGGCATCAAGGCGTTTGTGGTCCCCGGTTCGCAACAGGTGGCCCGGGCCGCGGAGGCGGAGGGCCTGGATGCCGTCTTTGCCCAGGCAGGCTTTGAGTGGCGCCGGCCCGGCTGCTCCATGTGCCTTGCCATGAACCCGGACCGGCTGGAGGGGCGCCAACTGAGCGCCAGTTCCAGTAACCGGAATTTCAAAGGGCGCCAGGGCTCGGCGTCCGGACGCACCTTGCTGATGAGTCCGGCCATGGTGGCAGCCGCCGCGGTCAGTGGTGTGGTTACCGACGTGCGCACCCTGTTGAGCCATACAAAAGACACCGGAAGAGGGCCTGTCCCGTGACCCCGGCGCCCGTCACCACTGTGGAAGGCAGGGGGATTGCCCTCCAGGGCCACGACATTGACACGGACCGCATTATTCCAGCCCGGTTCCTGAAAACCATCAGCTTTGCAGGGCTGGGCGACCATGTCTTCGCCGATGACCGGGCAGCGGCGGCGGGACGCCATCCCTTTGACTGTCCGGAGCACAAAGGGGCCAGGATTTTGGTGGTCAACCGCAACTTTGGCTGCGGCTCCAGCCGTGAACATGCTCCCCAGGCCCTGCGTCGTTGGGGAATTGCCGCCGTGGTCGGGGAAAGTTTTGCCGAGATTTTTTCCAGCAACTGCCTTGCCCTGGGTATGCCCTGCCTGACGGGGGACACAGGGGTCGTCGAACACATCCAGCAGGTGGTGCAGGAGCAGCCCCATGTTCGCTTTTGCCTCACACTGGCAGCGTCCACACTCCATGGGCTGGACCACGATTGGTCCCTGATGATCGATAGCGGCCCCCAAACCATGCTCCTGACTGGTTGCTGGGATGCCACAGGCCTCCTCCTCAGCCATGGGCAGGAGCTGAGGCGGACAGCCTCACAGCTTCCCTATCTCAACGACTTTGCACTGCCTGCTGATCACCGGTTGTGGGGCAGCCAGGACGATGGCGTGTAGGGGATAAAGGGCGTCCCGGTGCCCCGCCAGTCAAAGCCGTTGACGCGAATCTGTAAGCCACCCAGCCTGCGCTCCGAGCTATAAAATAGCCCCGCACTATAGGCACGTCGCTGCCATTTTAGCTCGAAGATGGAGTCAACTCTGTTGCCATATTGTTCTGATCTATCATCCACGTTGTAGGATGCACTGGCTGCCAAGACCAGGGGGCCAGCCAATTGCTGTGTCCAGGAGATATGAAGCAAGCCCAAATCCACAGCCCGATCAAAACTAAATCGACTGAGCTGTTCCACAATGGCGACACTGCTGCCAATGGAAAATTTTGTATAGTCAACATAGGGTCGACTAAAATGACCTATGGTCACATCAGACACCATGCCCAATGTGTAATAGCGTTGGCCGCTGTGGTCTCCATAACTTGACGAGTGGGTAATTAAAAATGTCGTGAAGGACGCCTCAGGGCGAACGGGTTGTGAAACGTAGCGCAGTGCTTCCATGGAGTCCTTCAGGATCTCCCCTTGCCAGATGGGCAAGGTGGAGGTGAGACGTGCATATCCGGATGCACGCCACGTCTTCCCTGACAGGTCTTGTGTATCGAAGACCGTGGTGTTGATGTTTTGCAGGCCCAATCTCCAGAGCAGACGATTGCGCAGGGAGCCCCATGGCGGGAGTTGGACGTCCTTCTCCAGGAATCCACCAAAAGCTGTGTACACGTCCTGCTCCCCCAGAGAACCGTTCCAGACGCTCAACTGATAGGCAGCGTTGAGGGTGGCTTTGGTTTCACCGAGAAGGGGCACGGTCAACGGGTGTTGGAGATTGACCTCCGCACGCATCCGGTTGGTGAGATGGTGGGGCGAGAGGGTGGAGAAGTCCGTGCGCAGTTGGAGCTGACCCTGTGGTCCCACAGGACGACGATAACGAACATCCAGGCCAAAAAGATCGCCAACGGAGATGGAGTCCGCCTCGGCAGAACGATGGCCTGCGGAGTCGGTACTGATCTTGCTGCTCAAGGCACGCTCCACCATGAACTGAGGCCTCAGGGTCAGTTCGCCGCCAAGCAGAGGACGGGGCGCCAAGATGCGCTCAACGTAAAATCCATCGTGCCTGGTCTCGTCACTGAGGAAAGCCCAGACAGGATCATTGTTGTTGAGGTTAATGCGGCGCGGCAGGGGTACCGACAGCCTGCCGTCCAGCAGGCCGCGGTTCGTGGCACTGGTGAGGATCAGTGAACCATCCGGCTGCTCCCGGACTTTACTGTCCCGGCCTTCCAGGATCATTTGGGCCGGTGTTAATGGATCATTGGTGAGCACAACCAGAGGACTGGTCCATCCGTCCGGTGTGAGAACGAGGGCCTTGGCTTGAAAACGCCAGCGGTGGATCCGGCCCCGGTCCTGGCTCGGCGTCCCACTCTGCTCCAGGATCCTGAAGGCGGCTGGCAGCGCCGGATCCTTACCACCTTCTTCCTCTTCATTGTTCTCTGTCTCCCTGAACCAGCCCCGGTCTGCAAAAGCCAAGCGGTACTCCAGTTGTAATCCGGTCTTGGCGGTGATGCCATGGACCCGTTGGTTCACCGGGCTGGGCCACCGGACACTCGATTCCAGTGGCTTGTCCAACCCGACTGTCTCCGCCAGCAGGGGCACCCAATCCTGGTGATGTTGGGTGTGGCCGTCAGGGTTGGGGCAACCCTGGGGCGGCACAAGACCTTGCTGCCCCAGGGTTGCCCACCCTCCAGAACGGTCGGGACCACCCGGTGGCTGCAGGGGGGGACAGGCCAGGGGCGGCACTTCGGCCCACGGGGCATCCCCATCAGCCGCTCCTGTTCGGGACGTGGGCTGGCCTTGCGAACTCCTGAAATCAAGGTCCGCGGTATGGTGGTCAAGGTTGACAACCCCATACACATCCCGCAACTCCCCCTGCCGGGTTTCCAGGTTGTAGCGTAAGGCGCCGGCCTGGATGTACTGGGACCCCCGCTGAAACCGCACGGCGCCGACGGCTGTCAACAGCCCGGTGGCCTGCCCATAGGTGACCCGCTCAGCCGCCAGGTCACCACCGGCAAGGTGTAACTGCACATTGCCTTCTGCCACCAGATGATTCTGTTGGAGATCGACGTATTGGCGGTCTGCACGGACGATGAGATTCAAGTCGCTCCAAGTGGCCAAACTTCCCTTGGCGCCTTCACCAGCAGCATCTTCACGGATAGGGGTCAGGATTTCCGTGCTCAGAGCAGGACCGTAACCCAGCCCCCCCACGCCTGCGAGCATCAGGAGACCGGCAAAAATTCTCAAGAACGGTGGCGGAGAGGAATGCTGTGGCCTGTCTTGGAGAGGGTGCCCAGGATCACTCCTCCAGATCCTTGCGGCTCGGGGTGCGGCTGGGGTCACTGGCCAGGAAGCCGAACATGAAGAGACCAATGAAAAAGAAAACAACCGCGTAGACGGAAATCTTGAGGGCAAGCATGGTGGTGGTGTGACAGAAGCCGGAGTACACAAGGATCCATGGGCCGGATTCTTGTGCCTGTTGCATTCTACGGTTCCCGGGCGACAGGGAGCCCCTGATCCATAGTCTTTTGCAACGCCTGGCGGCATTCTCCTCATGATCCAGTCTGCAGCGCAGACGCCAGGCCCGGGAGATCCTCCTTGGCAACTGGATTTGCAACATCGCTGGCGCCTGGACACCGGCGCGCCGGCACTGGACCGTTCCCGCCGCCAGCCCCTTCGCCGGGACTGGCAAGCCCGTGGTGATCTGGTCTGGCCTCGAGGTGGCTGCCCCCTCCGTCTGCATCTTCCCCTGACCACACCGTTGTCCTGGCAAGGGCTGCCCCATGGGGCAGTGGTTCCCCGGTTGGTGCTGCTCTGGTGGGCCGAGACCGCTGTGCTCAAGGTGGATGGCACGCCCCAGCGCCATGGCGACCTGTTTGCCAACACCTGTCGTCTGCCCCTGCCGGGCCGCTGGTTGGCGGGGACGCCCTTGCTGCTGGAGCTGGAGCTTCACAGCCCTTGCCATGCCGAGGGTTCTCTGCTGCGCAGCATCGTGGTGCTGGAGCCCCGCTGCCGTGACCAGGACCCGCTCGGTCTGTTGAGGACCACAGAAGCAGACCTCCCCGCCCAGGGCAATGCCGGGGCGGGACAGACCTACCCCCGGGATGATCGCGTCACCTTGCTGAGCCATGCTCACCTGGATCTGGCCTGGCTCTGGCCCGTGGCGGAAACCTGGCGGGCCGCAGTGGAGACCTTCACCAGTGTGCTGAACCTGATGGAGCAGCACACCGACCTCTGCTTTGGCCACTCCACGCCTGCGCTGTACGCCTGGCTGCAACAGCATCGCCCAGCCCTTTGGCGCCCCATCAACGCCATGGCCAAGGCCGGGCGCTGGGAGCCTTTATGTGGTCCCTGGGTGGAAATGGACTGTGTGCTGATCAGTACTGTTTCCTTGCTGCGCCAACTGGAGACGGGGCAACGCTGGAGTCGGCAGCACTTCCCCCAGTGGCGCCATGACCTGGCCTGGTTGCCGGATAGCTTCGGCTTCGCCGCAGGTCTCCCCCAGACCCTGCTGCGCCAGGGCATCCGCTGGTTTTTGACCACCAAGCTCAGTTGGAATGCCTGTAACCCCTTCCCCCACCGCCTGTTCCGCTGGCGTGACCCCAGTGGGGCCGAAGTGCTGGCGCTGCTGCCAGGCGCTCTCGGTGGCACAGGGGACCCACGGGCGATCCAGCAGGCCCATGGGGAATGGCGTGCCCGTACTGGCGTCAACAGCAGCCTCTGGCTGCCCGGCGTGGGGAACCATGGGGGCGGTCCCAACCAGGACCTGATGGATCAGGTGCAGCTTTGGTGGGGTCATCCCCAACTGCCCCGGTACCGCCATGGCACGCTGCGCAGTTGGCTGGAGGAACTCAAGCCCCTGGCCCCGACACTGCCAGTGTGGGCCGATGAGCTTTACCTGGAGTTGCACCGCGGCTGCGCCACCACCCACCCCGATCAGAAGCGCCACAACCGCACCGCTGAACGGCTGTTGCTGGAGGCGGAGCGGTTGCTGTGGTGGAGCCAGCACCTGGGCCATGCCCGGTGGTCTCTGGCGGGAAACCATCGGAACTGCCCGGTTCAACAATTGCAGCGTTGCTGGACAACACTCCTCTTCCACCAGTTCCACGACATCCTGCCGGGCACTGCCACCGGCGAGGTGTTTGCCCAGTTGGAAAGTGAATGGCGGCGCCTGAGGCGCCAGGCCAGCCGCATCCGTGACCAGGCGCTACAGGAGATTCTCGGCACTGGGCCTCGGGATAGCCATCCACCGGCAGCGGAGAACCACTGGGTGGCGCTCCAACTGCAACCGGCTGGCCCCTGGCCCCGGGTGGTGCGTCTCCCCCGGTCCCGACAGCGCCAGGTGTTGCCCCCCATGGCGGGTGTGGGTTGCTGGTGGCTCCAAGGCCCGTCTGATGTGGCCGAACCTCCACTTCATCCGGTGCGTATCCACCAGGGTGCAACCCCTGACCATTGGCAATTCGGCAACGGCCTCTGCACCGTGTGCTGCGGTCCTGAGGGTGTCCTGCAACTGTTTTCCCCAGGCGGTCGCCAAGTGCTGGCGCAACCTTTGGCGTTGGGCCGCTGGCGGGACCGGGGCGAGTACTGGGACGCCTGGGATCTGGCTCCCGACCACCGCCAGCATCCCCTTGGCGGCACCAGGCTGGGCCAGCCTGAACTTCTGGAGCAGAATCCCTGCATGGTGCGACTGCGTTGGCGTGGCGCCTTTGGGCAGAGCCGGATCAGCATGATGGCCTGCCTTGCTGCGGGCAGCCCCTACCTGGACCTGCGCTTGAGCATCCATTGGCGTCAGGCCCATGAACTGCTGAGCCTGGACGGGGAGCTGGCGCAGCCCGTCCAGCGCTGGGTGGCGGATACGTCTGGCGGGGTGATTGAACGCCCGGCACGACCGCGGACGGCACGGGAACACAGCCGCTGGCACTGTGCGGTGGTCAGTTGGATGGCCCTGCTGCAGCAGCAGGGCGGCCTGGCGGTGCTCCTGGATGGTCCCCAAGGGGTCCATGTGCAGGACGACCATCTGAGCGTAGCCCTGCTGCGTGGGGCCACATGGCCTGACCCCGGAGCGGACCGGGGCTGGTGGCGACACCGTTTGGGCCTCATGCCCCTTGACGGGGGCTGGTGTGAACACCATGTTCCGGCGGCGGCGGACCATCTGCGCTGGCCGCTCCGACTATGCCCCCTGCCCGGTGCCCGATGCCCCGAACCCACACAGCAACCGTGGTTCTCCTGGCCGGACTGGACTCAGCGGCTGCTGGAGCTACGGCCGACGGGAGACGGCCAGCAGGCCCGACTCACCCTGCAGCAGTTGGCGCCTTGGCGGGGCCGCCTTGCCTGGCTGAAACCGTTCACCAGGACTGAACTCAGGCCACTACAGCCGTGGGAGATCCGCAGTGTGCCCCTGTCCGACAGGGTTTAGTCCTCATGATCGTCAAAGGGGTCACTCAATTGCCGGGCAGGGGGACCAAAGGCGGCGTAAAGGCCGTAGCCGGTGAGGGCCACCAACACAGCCATTAACACCATGCTCAAGGTGAGTGCCGGGGGAACGACCAAAAACTGGTTCATTTCATCACAGGCTGCAAAGGATGCCGCCACCAACTGGGCTGAAAACTTAGGATAGCCACCCGAATCCCTGTGCTGGAGCTTGCCACCCATGCCCCAACGGACCCGTCTAGGAGATTTGCTGCGCCCCCTCAACTCTGAATACGGAAAAGTGGTCCCTGGCTGGGGTACCACCACGGTGATGGGAATTTTTATGCTCCTGTTCTTCGTGTTTCTGCTGGTCATTCTGCAGATTTACAACCAGTCCCTCCTTCTCAACGGGGTCAACGTGGACTGGACCAGTCTGGGATGACAGCCTGTCGCGGCAACCATGGCCTAGCACCGTTGCCTAGGCTTTGCTTGCCGTTGCCCTGCGGGGATGGGATCCATGAGCGTATTTGGTGTCGGTCTGCCGGAGATGGCGGTCATTGCCGTCATTGGTCTGTTGGTTTTTGGTCCCAAGAAGCTGCCGGAATTGGGGCGCACCCTCGGCAAAACCCTCAAGGCTTTTCAGTCGGCGTCCCAGGAGTTCAGCAACGCCGTCATGGCGGAGACCAATACTGTGGAGACACCCGTGCCGACAACGCAGCAGATCACGTCCAAGGCCGCGTCCTCGCCAGTTGAGCCGGCAAACACACCCGAGCAACACAGCGTTGAAGACAAGGACTGAATGGACCTGCGTCTGATTGCCGGCCTGGGCAATCCTGGTACACGCTACGCCGGGACACGGCATAATGCAGGCTTCATGGTCCTTGAAGCCCTGGCCGGCGGGTCCCAGGTTGCATTCCGCCACCAGACCAAACTCAAGGCCCGACTTGCGGACATCGGTTGGGGTGAGCAGCGCCTGCGCCTCCTCATGCCCCAGACCTACATGAACGCCTGTGGCGTCTCGATCCGTGCTGCCCTGGATTGGTTCAACCTGAAACCCGAGCATCTACTGGTTGTCGTGGATGACATGGACCTTCCCCTGGGTCGCTTGCGACTCCGTGGCGAGGGCAGTGACGGGGGCCATAAGGGACTGCGCAGCACCATCGCACACCTGAATACCCAAGCCTTTGCCCGTCTGCGGGTGGGCATTGGCGCCCCCAGCCAGGATCCGGCGGTCCGCAAGGCGGCTACCGTCGGGCACGTGCTGGGACGTTTCACGGCCGAAGAAGACCCCCTGCTGTCTCAGGTGCTCAATGAGGTGGTGCGGGGAATCTGCATGATCCGGGGGCAGGGATTGGGGGCGGCCATGAATACCCTCAACGGCCTTCGGGTTCAGGCCCACTCCACCGCCGGCACCACCCACTGAGATGGTCATCAACCTTCCCGCCACGACAGCACGGCTCCAGGTGCTCAACCAGGATCTTCACCTGGGCCTGTGCAAGGGCCAGGTCTGGGCCGGAGAGTTTGCCTGGGTGTTCCATTGGCATTTCCGACAAGGGAAGCTGCGGCTTGAGCCCTCCTTGGGGCGTGCCCTGATCGAGGACGCCTTGCTCCGCTTCCTTCTGCGCTGCGACCACCAGTTGGACGTGGGTGGGGAATACAGCTTTTTGGTGCGGGCTACGGTCTGACGTCTGTCTTGAAGGAGCTTGGCGTCACGTGCAGAGGGTGGCCCAAGCCCCGCTCAAGGATCACCAGGGCCGCCAAGTGGTCCACCGATCCGGGAGGCTGTCGCAGCCCTTCCGGTAGCAGGCGTTGCCAGCCCCGGGGTGCGTGCAGCCGCCAATAGCGCTCCCGTGCCTCCAGGCTTGTGTGGGCCTCGGACACCAGTTGGAGACGTTGAGAGGGCCACCAGGTGAGCAGGGCCACCCGCCAGCGGGTGGAGCAGGTGCCGTTGCCCAGGTAAAGGCATGACGGTTGGCGCGCCAGCCACCAGTCCTGGAGATGGCGCCAGCACTCATGGGGTGTGCAGACCAGGCAGAGGTCCAGGTGTTGCCGGCTGCCATCGCTGCACGCCAGGCCACATTTGCTGTAGCCGGGGTCCAGGCCAATGGCGCAGCCACCTTCAGCCATGACCAGGGTCCGGGGCTTCGCCCGGAGGTGGGCTCTGCCAACGGATGCCCAGGTGGAGGGGATCCCCTGTGTCGCCGTCCTGCAGGCTGAACGCCTCCAGGGTGGCTTGGGGATCGGTTCGACTCACCAATGTCTGGACCAGTGTGGTCAGCGCTTCATCATCCAGGATGGTCTGCGTGTTCAGTGCCCCAAGACGGCTGGCCTGGTTGCGGGCCGTGGCCAGGAGCAGGCTGAGCCGCTGATTCACGGCCTCCGGGGAGCGCTCATCCTCTTCAACAACCGTAGATGCCAGGATCTGGCCCGCCTCCAGAACCTGGCGACTGGGGCGCACATCGGCGAAGGCCAGCAAGGAGTTCTCTCCCAGCAGAACGTTGTTTGCGCTGCGGATGGTGACGATCCAGGCATGGCCGGTTTGCAGGTCCCTGGCGATCCTCTCCACCTCGCTGGTGGGGATGTAAATAAGCTGCCGGGTTGGCTGTTGGCCCGGCAGCAGCCGCTCATAGGCTGCCCGATTGGCCTGGTTCAGCAGGCTGTTAATGGCCACCTGGGCTTCGCTGGGGCGCGGCAGGGCCACCTGGGCCATGGCCAGGGGCTCATTGCTGGCAATGGCCACGTCGCCACGACGCAGGGCGGTAATGCTGCGCCTGAGGGTATCCAGCGCATTGACCTGGGTGTTGATTTTCTCCTGAAGCGCGCCCAGTTCCTGATCCCGCCGATCCACTGCCTTTGCCAGCCGGTCCTGCTCGTTGAGCAACTGTTGGCGTTGGCCATCCAGCATGTTGATGGTGTGCTGCAGCTCCCGGGTTTGGGCCTGCAACCTGTCTGTCCGCTCTGCCAGCCCCTGCACTTCAGCCTCCGCCTGATTGCGGCTGCGCTCTGCATCCACGAGGGCCTCGCGGCTCGTCGCCAGGGCATCCTGAATCGAGTCCAGGTTCTCCCGGGTGGTCCACAGGCTCTCCTCAATGCGACCCAACTCGAACAGTCCCCGGCGCCAGCGGTCGTTGATGGTGATCAACACTGCGAAGCTCAGTGCGGAAATCAGGCTGCCGGTGATGGCGGTGAACACCACGGCGGTGCGCCTGGGGCGCATCCTCAAAAACGAGAGGCGGGCCTTGCCGATGCGTGTGCCCAGGCGGTCCCCCATGACCGCGAGCACGCCGCCCAGCAGCAGGAGCGCAAGAATCAGCAACCAGCCAGACAGGAGTTGTTCTCCGGATGAGATGCACCACTATGGGTTTAGCTGAACCGACGCGAGAGGGCCACAGGGTCGAAGATCGTAATTTTCTTGCGATCAATTCTGAGCATCCCCTCGCTGCGCAGGTCCCCCAGCAGGCGGGTGATGGTCACCCGTGTGGAGCCAATAGCCTCGGCAATGGCCTGGTGGGACAACCGTAGGTCGATGGTGATCCCCTGATCCGCCGGAACGCCAAAGTCGCGGCACAGCACCAGCAAAAAACTCACCAGTCGGGACGACATGTCCCGGTGGGTGAGGGTTTCTATCATGGTCTCCGTCTGCAGGACACGGCAGGACAGGCTCTGCAGCATCATCAAGCCCACACGGGCATCCGCCTCAATGGCCTGGCGTACGGATGCGGCAGGTGCGGAAATCATTTCCACACGGGTAAAGGCGACGGCATGGTAGAAGCGATCCGAGCGGTGTCCGGTCAGCAGCGAAAGGACTCCAAACAGGCTGTTTTCCCGCAGCAGCGCCACGGTGATCTCCTCGCCGCTTTCATAGACGCGGGAAAGCCGCACCGCACCACACCGCAAAAGATAGACCCGCTCTGCGGGATCCCCAGGGAGGAAAATGGTCTTCCCGCGCTCTACCAGGCCCAGGGAACTGCCTGCGAGACAGCGGATGATCGTGGTGAGTGTTCCCCCGGTGATGGCATCGGTGACGCTCCCGGACGTCTGGCTCGAGGATGCGGTCTGAGGAAAGCTCATGGCCAAAGCGAAGGCAGAGACACGGGGCCCACAGGCCCATGCTTGCCCATGGTTGGAGCCATCACCACTAATGCATAGCATATGGGACATGACCCTGGAAATGCAGCCATCGGTCTCCTTGCAGACCAGCTTCCCGGAAAAAATAATAGTACACTTGAATCATGCGCTTCTGGTGTTGCCACAGCTCCTTGACAGTCAAGTGGCACTCCGCTCAGAGTTCAGACTTGTTCTGTTCCTCTGCAGAACCTTCCCCTTTGTCAGGCTTCACCTGCATGGCCACCACGCCCTTGGGCAGCAATCCTCCTCGTGCGACGGCGGGACACCACCCCCTCACCCATGGCCACCGTCCGGGTTTACCGGTATGCAGCCATGGGACCCCCGACCGTTTTGCCCAGCCTGACGGCCTCTTTCAGGTGACGGTTGCTCCCTTCCGGGGCTCCTGCAACGACGTGTTGAGCCAGGCCATCCGGGTTGCGGGCCAGGGTAGCCGGGTCATGGTTGCCCAATTCCTCAACGGCGGCATCAACCAAGGCCCGGAGAGGGCAACGAAGCTCTGCGGTAGTCTGGAATGGATCCGCCCAGCCATTGACTGCTGCCTGGTGGATCCCTCTGCCATCACCCCGCCCCATCGTCAGGCCGTTAACGCTGTCTGGGCTGCATCCCGCCAACAGTTCTTGTCCGGTGTCCTGGATTTGATGGTTCTTGACGAATTGGGATTGGCCCTGGAGTTTGGTCTCCTGGAGGAGGACAACGTGCTCAATGCGTTGCGGCAGCGTCCCGCCTCGTTGGATTTGACGCTGATTGGCTCAGCGATTCCCGACGCCATTCTGGACATGGCCAACCAGGTGACACGGCTCCGCTGTCGTCCGTCTTCTGCCCTCCAGCCCACCAACCATGCTGAAAAATGATTCCTGGATCCGGCATCAGGCCCGCCTCGGCATGATCGATCCCTTCCAGTCCCGCTTGGCGCGTCACCTGGATTCCGGGGGTCGGCAGCAGCCTGCGCTCAGCTTTGGCTGCTCCTCCTTTGGATACGACCTGCGTCTTTCCCCGCAGGAGTTCCTGGTGTTCCGCCACGTGCCGGGTACGGTGATGAACCCCAAGCGGTTCAACCCGGCCAACCTGGAGCCCACCGACCTGCACCACGACGAAGATGGGTATTATTTCATCTTGCCGGCCCACTCCTACGGCCTGGGGGTTGCTCTGGAAAATCTCAAGGTGCCTGATCACATCACGGTGATCTGTCTTGGCAAGAGTACTTATGCACGCATGGGAATCATCCTGAACGCCACCCCTGCCGAAGCAAGCTGGGAGGGGCACCTGACGTTGGAATTCAGCAACAGCTCGGGAGCCGACTGCCGCATCTACGCTGGTGAGGGGATCTGCCAACTGTTGTTTCTGGAAGGGGAACCCTGTGAAACCAGCTACGCGGCTAGAAACGGCAAATACCACAACCAACCGGAACGGGTGACCATGGCCCGCATGTGACCGCTCTCAAGTGCGGAAGGGTTGACGGGGTTTGGGAATCGCCGTCACCCCGTGGGCGATTACCACGGGCTGCATGCCGTCGGAGGTGTTCAGCAGCTCCATCTCCCCCTCCACCCGCACCCACTGATCCTGCTGTGGCGGTGGGGCATCATCCGGCCATTGCACCGCCAGTTGCACCGGTGTGGCGTCAGCCAGGCAGCAGCGCACCAGCAACTGGGCCAGGTGGCGCTCCCCCGTGGCCGTCACCAGCACAAAACCCTCCACCTGAATCGGTTCGCCACGGAACAACCGGGGCTGAGGGGTGCCCCGCAGGAGGCGCACCCAGTCCACCAGATCACGCTGCTCCGGCGGCAAGGCAAAGCCCGCCGCCAAGCCATCCAACCGGGCGGGCGGACGATGGCGCGCCAACGTGCTGAGGGACCCCCGGGGCGGCGCCAGAACAATCAACAGACTTGTGCAGACCACCAACACCGCCGCCCGCCAGGGGATGGAGCGGCGCGGCTGGTCCACCACCAGCGCCGTCACGCTCCACACAAGCAGCGCCAACCCGGCCCCAATCACCAGACCGTGGAACGCGGGGGCCATGAGCAGTTGAAGTCGACCACTGGACCAGCACTGCACCAAGGTGACCCCACAGCACAGCAGCGCCAGCGGCGGCAAACGCCAACGGGCCACAGCGGATCGAATCCTGGACCAAGGAGATGGGGGGCCAGGTTGGTTCATGGTTCAGAGCATGAGAAAATTCGTCCACTGGCCCGCCAGCAGGGCCAGCACACCACAGGACAAGCCCACGAACACCATGGCCGAGCGGCAAAACACCGTGCCGTAGAGACCCAGGGATTTCAAGTCGATCACCGGACCCAGAATCAGAAAAGCCAGCAATGCGCCCGGGGTGACCTGGGAGGCAAAGCCCAGCGCCAAAAAAGCGTCCACGCTGCTGCATACGGAGATCACCACCGCCAGCAGCATGAGGGCCAGCACCGAGAGGGTTGGGGCCTGACCAACGGCCAGCAGCCAGTTCCGGGGCAGGGTGGTTTGTAGCAAGGCTGCAACTGCGCACCCCAGAATCAGCAGACTGGACAGCTTGACCAGTTCGTCCGCGCCATGGAGCACACTGAGGCGCCACGATTTGCCCCGACCGGCTGACGGCAGGGACGTGGGGACGGGATGGGCTGACCCGATCAGGCCGGCGGAGCGCTCCAGCAAGGAGCCCGCACCGGCAGGCTGATGAAAGCCCCGCTCCCGCAGCAAGCTGGGCGCCAGGATGGCGGCGTCCTGCTGGAGACGCAGCAGGGTAGCCACCAGAAGCGCCATGGCCAGACCCGCTGCGGGGCGCGCCCAGAGCAACCAGGGCTGATCCGGAAAGGCAGCCCATGTGGAGGCCAGGACAATGGGATTCAGCACAGGGGCGGCGAAGAGAAACCCCATGGCCGTGGGGAGCGGGCTCCCGGACGCCAGCAGTTGGCGGGTGACGGGCACGTTGCCGCACTCACAGGCCGGCAGAGCAAACCCCATGGCGGCGCCCGTGAGGGGACCCAGGAGGGGATGATCGGGCAGGCACTGGAGCACCGGGCCGGCGGGAAGCCAGTGGCGGGCCATGGCGGCCAGCGCCACGCCAATGAGCAGAAACGGCATGGCCTCCAAAAACAAGGCCTGAAACACGGACCAGCTTGTGGAAAGATGGTCAAGCACCATGGCTTCCGCTCTTCACCGTACGGGGCAGGTTAGGCTAAAAGCGTTGGGTGGTGGACTCTGCAATGCTGTGTTGATCACCTCGGCCACACCCTGGGTGTCATCACCCTGGCTCCAGGTGAAGAGTGCGCCTTGCTGGCGCGGCTCGTCTATCCCGCCGATGCCACCTCGCCCCAAGTGCTTAGCCTTCTTACCGTCGATCTCTCCACTTGCCTTCCTATGTCAATCCTCAAGGCTCTTTCCTCGGGCACAATTGTGGCGATGTGTCTATTGCCGTCAGTAGCTCTTGCCGGCCCGTTTGGGTTTGATATAGACGACAAAACGAGGCCAGATAGGCGTTATGATTACTGTAGAGAAAATCCCTACACTTCAAATGTTTATACTTGTACTAACTCTCCTAAGCCTAATCCTAGTATAATTCGGTATGTATTACAGCATTATGAAGGGACAGGCTATACTTCTATTCAAGGAATTATAGAAGACCATATTGTTTTGAAAAGAAAAGCTAAAGGAAGTGTATTGAACGCACTAAACAACAAGTATGGTATTTATGACGGGCTTGATAAAGATAATCCAGGATTTAATGAAATCTATTTTTGGCTTGTTGATGCTAATGATATTGCTATCATAGAGTATCAAGTGAGTGATAAAGAAGAAAGAGTATTATACTTTACAATACATCACGAGAACATGAGAAATGATAGTTTTTAATTTGCTGACTGATTATCTAATCTCCTTAGCATAGTGGACTCCAAAAACCATTATTCAGATTCAAGCCCAATGCCTGGACTATTCATTGCCCCAAACATCCCCAAGGCCCGCGGGGGCAACTCCATCCGCCTGATTTCCGGGTTCAAGTCCAGATCCCACAAGCGATCCTGGTGCAGGTAAGTCGGTGGTTCCACCGACATCACCACCAAAGGGGAGTGGCCACCATCGCCAACTGCACACTCATCCGGCTGTGGAGTCCCTGCACCACCTGTCATCAAGGCCTTCCCCAACACAACAGAGATACCACAGGACGAGACGGTAAGGTCCTGTGAAAGAATCCGGAATCACCGCACCATCACAGGCCCGTGAGCGACACCCGTCGACCCATCTTCCCCTTTACCGCCATCGTGGGGCAGGAGGAGATGAAGCTGGCCCTGCTCCTCAACGTGGTGGATCCCCGCATTGGCGGGGTGATGATCATGGGGGATCGGGGTACGGGTAAGTCCACCGCCATCCGCGCCCTGGCGGCCTTGCTGCCGGAGATTGCCGTGGTGGCTGGTGATCCCTACAACAGCAGCCCCCAGGACCCGGACCTGATGAGCGCCGAGGTGTTGCAACGGCTGGAGCAGGGGGAAGCCCTGCCCACCGAGCAACGGCAGGTGCCCATGGTGGACCTGCCCCTGGGGGCCACGGAAGACCGCCTCTGCGGAACCATCGACATTGAACAGGCCCTGAGCAGGGGGGTGCGAGCCTTTGAGCCGGGCCTCCTGGCCCGGGTGAATCGGGGCATCCTCTACGTGGACGAGGTGAACCTGTTGGATGACCACCTGGTGGACGTACTGCTGGATGCGGCTGCGTCGGGCTGGAACACCGTGGAGCGGGAAGGGGTGTCCGTGCGCCATCCGGCCCGGTTTGTGCTGGTGGGATCCGGCAACCCGGAAGAGGGGGAGCTGCGTCCCCAGCTTCTGGATCGTTTTGGCTTGAGCGTGGACGTGCGCACGGTGCGGGAGGCGGCATTGCGGGTGCAGATCGTGGAGCAACGCAGCCGTTTTGACGGGGATCCCCAGGACTTCTGCCAGGCGCAGCAGAGCCAGCAACAGGCCCTCCAGGAGCGCATCGGCCAGGCCCGTGAACGTCTTGCCCGGGTGCAACTGGATGCCGAACTGCGCCTGGCCATCTCCCAGGTGTGTGGCGAATTGGACGTGGACGGTCTGCGGGGAGACATCGTGAGCAATCGGGCCGCCCGGGCGTTGGCGGCCCTGGCGGGTCGGGACCAGGTGGAGGAAGAGGACGTGGCGCGGGTGGTGTGCTGCTGCCTCCGCCACCGCCTGCGGAAAGACCCCATGGAAACCGTGGATTCCGGCGCCCGTGTGGTCAAGGCTTTTTGCAAGGTGTTCCAACGGGCGGAACCGGAGACGCCCGAACCCTTCCAACTGGCCCTCGCCTGACGGATGCCATGGTGAAGGTTCTGGGCATTGATCCCGGGTTGGCGCAGGTGGGCTACGGCGTTGTGAACACTGCCGACCCCATGACCTTGCTGGCCTGTGGCGTCATCCGCACCCGCCCCGGCCCCAGCCCGGGGGAGCGCATGGTGGAAATTGCCCGGGATCTGCGCCAGTTGGTGCGGCAACACCGTCCCCAAGTGGCGGCGGTGGAGAAGTTTTTTTTCTACCGCTCCAGCAACACCATTGCCGTGGTGCAGGCCCGGGGTGTGGTGCTCATGACCATGGCCCGCCTGGGGGTGCCCACCTTGGAATACGCCCCCACCCAGGTCAAACGCACCCTCACCGGCGACGGCCATGCGGACAAGGACCAGGTGCTGAACGCGGTGATGAGGGCGTTCTGCCTGGAGCATCCCCCCCGACCCGACGACGCGGCCGATGCCGTCGCCGTGGCCCTCACCGCCAAGTTCCACCAGTTCCATGACGACCAACAGCAAGGGTGAGTGGCGCCGTCTGTTGCGCCAGCGCCGCCGCGACTTGACCCATGGGCAACGGCAGCAGCAGGCCCGGGCCATGGCCACCCACCTGCTGGAGCAGGTGTTGCCCCGACTGGACACAGGCGCTCTGGTGGCTGGCTATGTGGCCATGGCCGCCGAGCCGCACCTCACCCCCCATCTGCACGGGACTGTAGCTATGGCCTTGCCTGCGGTCTGCCAGGGTCGGTTGCACCTGCGGCGCTGGGATCGGGAAGAGCCCCTGGAGCCGGATGACTGCGGTGTACCGGCGCCACGGGTCACTGCGCCGGTGGTGGAACCCGGCGCCGTGGCCCTGCTGCTGATCCCCGCCGTGGCCATGCACCCGGACGGGTTCCGCCTGGGCTACGGCGGCGGCTGGTACGACCGTCTGCTGAGCCAACCCGCCTGGGCGCAGCGCCCCAGCCTGGGGGTGTGCTTCTCCTGCTGCACAGCCGTCCCCTTCCCTGTGGCCCCCTGGGACCGCCCCCTCCACGGCCAACTCACGGAGAAGGGTGTCCATTGGTGGCGGCGCCCCCAGACACCAGGTCCTGATGACCGGAAACTTTGCGGTGAACGTTAAGAAAGCCCCACTCCTGTTCTCCCTGGTTCACAATGAGGCAGAGCATTGAGCATGTCCGGCACCAATGGCGCAGGTATCACGGAAAGTCTCCCAAGAGCGTTCTGCAGATGCAGGCAAGCATTCCTTCCCGGCCAAAGTGCTTCAGGAAGAAACCAACCTGACCCGAGCCAGTCACCCCGCCCTGGCCATGATGGTGAGCTCCATGGTGAACATGGTGCAGAAGGGACGCCAGGAGGGTCGCCACGTCTGACCCCTGTCTTGCGCCATGCTGGTCTGATGGACAAGGGGGTGTATGGCGGCCACCGGCAGCAGGACGCTGGATCAGATGGTGGAGCGGCTGGCGGGGGCTTCCGATCCCAAACGCCGCTATGCCTACGTGCTCTGGCTGGCCCGTAAGTTGCCTGCAGCAGAGCCCGGCCTCTTCTGTGACGACAACCGTGTGCGGGGCTGTGTCTCCCAGGTCTATGTGCGGGGAAGCCTCCAGGAAGGCAAGCTTCACTGGCGGGGAGACTCCGACGCCCAGATCACCAAGGGGTTGCTGGCCCTGTTGATCACGGGCACAGAGGGCCTGGAGCCCCAGGTGCTGGTGGCCATGAGCCCGGCGTTCATCAAAGAGACCGGCCTCCAGGCCAGCCTCACCCCTTCTCGCGCCAACGGCTTTCTCAATATCTTCAAGACCATGCAAGCCCAGGCCCAGGGCTTGGCCGCTGCTGCTCTGTAGGCCCAGGGGAGGATCTGATGGGATTCAAGGCTTCATGACCGACCACCACATCCTGGATAACCAGGCCCGGACGGTGGCCAGCTATCTGAGGCAGGCCCTGGGCGGCGCAGACGACTTCCGCTTTGTATCGGCCTACTTCACCATCTACGGCTATGCCCTCCTGGCGGACCAACTGGAGACCGTGGGCCGCACCCGGCTTCTATTTGGCGATCCGGGTTGGGTTTGGTTTCTGACGCAAAGGGGGTTGACGGGTTCAGGGCTGGAGATCTAAACTGGGTTACGAGTTTCCATGGCCTTAAGCAGGCCCTGAATAAAAATGACGATTGCCACTGCGATGCCTCAGCTTGTTCCAGAGACAACTGAAGGTAACATAGAAAACTGCCTTCGAGAACTTAAGCAGCTACCGACTACTGTAAGTGACTGGAAAGTTGAGTTTGGGATCGACCATGCAGACGATCCTGCTGTATTCGTTACGATAACAGTAGAAGATGATGACATTACAGATGAAAAGATTAGGTATGACAAAAGAATCAAACTATTCAAAATAACTTGCAGCTTGGTCAAAAGAATGGTAGATCGTGAGAAATTTGTATATGTTGACTTCCGTATGCCTTCCGACCCCCAATGACCCTTCATCATGACCTTCTAGAACAAGCATTTCACCTTGCTTTAAGAGAGAGAAAGAAGCCTCGTCAAGCCAGTCTTCGTCGTTCTGTGTCTGCTTCCTATTATGCACTATTTCATTTACTAATCTATGAAGCGACCAAACGTATCTGCCCTGGTAATGATCGAATTCCATTGCGTAGTTATCTTATGCGCACGTTTCAACATTCTAACATGAGAAATGTCGCAAAACAGTTCTTCAATAACTCAATACCTGAAAATCTCCGCTCTGCTTTTGGCGTGAATACTCTTGACGAAAAACTAGTCTTTGTTGCCTCTTCTTTTGTTACGCTTCAGAAGGCTCGCCATGATGCAGACTATGATTTTTATAGATTTTTTCTTAGACATGAAGCCATTGGGTTTGCACGTATGACGAAAGATGCGTTTGAATCCTGGAGGCAAGTACGCGGCACGATACAAGCTGATGCATTTCTCATTGGACTGCATAACCAGAAAAACATTAACAAATAACAATTTTCTGTATGATATTGACATTGACTAATCTAAGGAACCTCTGAATAAGCCTATAAAGGTTGACCATACAAGATGTTACGTTGTGACGAGTAGGATATACGCCTCAAAATCAGACACAGCTATCCTGTGAACATCACACCATACAGGATTCTGCCCGCAGCAGATTGGCAAACCCAAGCAGTAGGGCCAAACGATTCTCGTTCTTCCCCAGGCTGCGGTAGCGCACCTTGCGGTAGCCAAACATCTGCTTCACATGGAAAAAGACGTGTTCCCCCTTGGACCTCACACTGGACTTGCACTCTTCCATCAGCCACTCCAGTTCATCTCTGGCTAATCTCCTGCGCTGTGACGGCCCCATGGCAATGTGCCATGCCACTTGGCGATCCTTATGGGCCTCACGCTTCTCCATTCCACGATAACCTGCATCTCCCCAGATACGGACTTCCTCTCCCTGGAGCAACTCCTCTGATGCTGTCAGGTCATGCACCTTGGCAGAGGTTGTCGCCAAGCTATGGACCAGCCCGCTTTGATCGTCCACTCCCACGTGGAGCTTCATGCCGAAGTGCCACTGGTTTCCCTTCCGGGTCTGCTTCATCTCCGGATCCCGTTCTCTTTTCCGGTTCTTCCTCGAGCTGGGCGCTTCAATGATGCTGGCATCCACAATCGTCCCTTCCTTCAGCATCAGCCCTGCTTCTGCCAGATGCTCCTTGATACTCTCAAACAACACCTGTCCCAACCCGTGACGCTCCAGCAGATGGCGGAAGTTCAGAATTGTCGTCTCGTCCGGTACCTTGCTCATACTGATACCGGTAAAACGTCGCACGCTCTCAACCTCATAGATCATGTCTTCGGTGGCTGGATCACTGAGGTTGTAGAAGATCTGTACGCAATGCACGCGCAACATGGACTCCAACTCATAGGGCTCTCTCCCCTTTCCAGCTTTTGGGTAGTACGGCCTGATCTCCTCCAACAGGCGCTCCCAGGGAATCAGCGCATCCATCCTCTCCAGAAATCCCTCCCTCCGTGTCTTCCGCTTCTCGCTCTCGTACTCAAGGTCCGCAAAGCTCCTCTCCACTCTCTCTATCCCAGCAAAGCTCCAATCAGGGCTCCATCTTACCGCTCACCGCTCCATCTTGCCATCCCCAGAGGTCTTGTTCAGAGGTGCCTTAATTTTCTTAGGGGGCTTATGTAGCAAAGTGCCGAGGCTGAAAAACCTCTTCAGCACTAGCTTTTTCCCGACAAGGACAGCCAAAACAGGGGTTTAGAAAATAAGACTCATCTGAGACCAGTCAAAACTAAAGTCTGGATGGACGCTTTGAGCTGTGACTAGCATACCTAGTCCCTGAAAACGACAGCCTCAGGGCTTGCTTCATATTGCCAAAACCTAGTGTCCAAGGGGGATTTGCAGAGTTTCGGCACTGTGCGGCATAAGTCCCTTTCTTAGCCTCCTGATTAATGCGATCCTTTCCCTTGTTGATTAGTCTCCCTGAAAGTTGCGCTTGGATGGCCCACATGCGGAATTTGGGAACTCGGTCAAGCTCTTTTTCAAGCTTTTCTCCTCCCACAACCAGCTTACCTTTGCCACGGCTGAGCCACTGAAAGAATCCCTCCCCCACCTCACTGGTGGTGGGTTGCTGATTGCTCCCAAACACCTCATGGGCAGCGTTTGCATCAACAATAGCGCACATTGATCAAGCCTCCCCTCTGGAACGTTCCGGCCATAGGGAGCGGGTCATTTCATCCATAAAGAATTGTCGATAACCGTCAGGAGCATCCAATACATTACCCTCTTTGTCAATCCGAAGGGAATGGATCCGAACATCCAGGCCACGGCGTTCAAAGAAGAGAATGGACACGTCCTCCGGTTTCAAGCTGGAGATTCTATCCCGCACATCCATGCGCACCTGGTCCATCAGATGATCGCCGCTGTGGGTTCTCCACAATCAACTGGCGCTTGGGGCCAGCCCACCTGGCAGAAGAGGCTTCCCAGGGCCGCCTGGGCGCTGGGATGAAGATGCACCTCTGGTTGTTGCAGGAGGAATGGTCGCGGACGGGATCTTTACAGAGCTCTCAAGCACTACCTTGTTTCCCTGGCTGATCCCCCAATGACGCTCTCCAGCCATGCCCTGGGTTGACCGTCTGAGATAAGGTAACCAAGTGTCAAAGATAAACAGCTAACCAAAGCTAATTTTAAGATGCCATATCTGGTTTTGTGTACGACTTTCTTGGTTCTTTTAATTGGCTTAGATTTATGATCAAAAAAATAATAAAATAAATGGACTTTATCTGGTAATTTACTAATATGAAAACATTCAAGTTCAGTCAGGTTCCCATTTTCCACAATATAGAGTTTGAACATATGAAAATTATTAATAAGAACACATCTCGGACGATTTTTCTCTTTAAGCATATCAAAATATTCGTTTACTTGTTGATCAAATGCTTTATTTAGATTCTCCCCAGAACTTTTATTTTCAATTAGAATAACACCAGGCCAAAGAACATCAATCCGCTTCCTGTTCTCATTCTTGGAAATGTCATACTCAAAATGGATATTGCTAGCAAAGCGGTCAATGTTAAAAATCCCAAAGAACTCATTGATAAAAGTTTGGGACTCTTTAGATTCTCTTATGTTATACTTTCTCGTCCACCTTTCCACAAACTCTCTGGCTTTTTCGTGAATCCTCTTCTTGTGCTCAGAACTTAACTCCATGGCACAAAAAGCAGAGTCTCAGTCCCCGGTAGGACAAGCCGCCTCGTCACACAAAATCAATACCTCCCCCTTTGAGGCCACCAGCTTGGCCGGAGTCCGTGCCGGATCTTCGCCGGGATCCAACAACCGCTGCAAGGCCTGCTGCTTGGCGGCGCCGGCCACCAGGATGATCACCTGCTGGGCAGCACTCAGCAGGGGCGCCGTCATGGACACCCGCGGCAGACTTTTCCCCAGGCCCACGGTGACCCAGCGGTCCTTCACGCCCACTGCCGCCGTGCCGGGGAAGAGGGATGCGGTGTGGCCGTCGTCCCCCAGGCCGAGGAGCGCCAGATCAAGCTGGGGCGGTTGGCCTGGGCAGAGGGTGTTCAGAAGATCGCCATAGGCCTGGGCCGTGGCCTCGGGGTTGGGCAGATGGGTGGCCACAGGGTGGAACCGTGCCCGGTGGGCGCGGCTGCCGCTGAGGAGACAGCGGCGCACCATGCGGGCGTTGCTGGCGGGATCCTGGACATCCACCCAGCGCTCGTCCCCCAGCACCAGCTCCACCCTCTCCCAGAGCAGGTCCTCCTGCCCCAGGTGGCCGTAGGCAGCCTCCGGTGTGCTGCCCCCCGCCAGGGCCACGACGCAACGGGGCTTCCGGGTGGTGGTGCTACGGATCACCGCGGCCATGGCGGTGGCAGCGGCTTGGGCCAGGGCCGCTTTGTCCGGGCTGCGTTGCAGGCGGTAGCAGGTCATGCCAGCCACTCCGTGTGGAAGCTCCCCTCCCGGTCCACCCGTTCATAGGTGTGGGAGCCAAAGCAGTCCCGCATGGCCTGCACGGCGTTCTGGGGCAGCCGAGGTGAGCGGTAGCTGTCGATGTAATGCAGGGCTGCCGAGAGGCACGGCAGGGGGATGCCCGTCCGGGCGCCCGCCTGCACAACGGTGCGCAGGTTGTCCAGGCGGGCGTTGATCTGCTGGGCAAACCAGGGATCCACCATCAGGTTGGGAAGCTGGGGAGTCTCGCGGAAGGCGTCCTGAATCCGGCTCAGCAGCTTGGCGCGGATGATGCAGCCCCCTTTCCAGATTCTCGCGATGTTGGTGAGGTTCAGGCCGTAGTTGTGCCGTTTTGAACCGTGCCGCAGCAGGGCAAGCCCCTGGGCATAGCTGGTGATGATGCTGAGAATTACGGCATCCCGCAGCGGCGCCATGCCGTCCTCCACGCTGCCCAGCTCCACAGGGGTAGCAGGGGGACCAGCCAGAACGGTGCCGGCCTTGACCCGCTCCGCCTTCAGGGAACTCAACACCCGGGCGTTGACGGATTCATAGATGGTGGGCACCGCCACCCCCATCTCCAGGGCGCTGATCACCGTCCAGACGCCTGTGCCCTTCTGGCCGGCCACGTCCAGGATTTTTTCCACCAGATGGGCGCCGCTCTCCGGATCTTTGGTGCGCAGACACACCTCCGTGATTTCCACCAGGTAGGAACTCAATTCCTCCATCTGGTTCCAGGCGCCCACCACGTCAGCCATGGCCTGGCCGTTGAGCCCGGCGCCGCGCTTCATCAAATCGTAGGCTTCCGCCAGGATCTGCTCCACGCCGTATTCAATGCCGTTGTGAACGGTCTTGACGAAGTGGCCAGCCCCACCGGGACCCATGTAGGCCACGCAGGGACCGTCCTCCACCTGGGCGGCCATGGTTTCCACCAGACTGGCGATGGCTTGATAGGCCTCCCTGGTGCCGCCGGGCATCATGCTGGGTCCCTCCAGGGCCCCCTTGGCCCCGCCGGAGATGCCCATCCCGATGTACCCGAAACTCCGGCTTTCCAGGTTTTGCACCCGTTGCTCCGTGTCCATGTAGAGGGAGTTGCCGCCGTCAATGAGCAGGTCCCCTTCCTCCA
Source organism: Prochlorococcaceae cyanobacterium jk18x22bins.40 (assembly GCA_022826155.1). Lineage (GTDB taxonomy): Bacteria > Cyanobacteriota > Cyanobacteriia > PCC-6307 > Cyanobiaceae > Synechococcus_B. The sequence continues at coordinate 38,860 of JAJDVL010000041.1, forward strand.
GAAGGGGCGCCAGGGTGTCAATGGTGGCGTCAATGGGGGCGCCCGCCTTGATCATCATCAGGATGCGGCGGGGGCGTTCCAACTGCTGGACAAATTCCGGCAGGCTGTAGGCCGCTTGAATGGCCTTGCCGGATCCACGACCCGCCATGAAGGCGTCCGTCTTCTCGCGGGTGCGGTTGTAGACCACGCTACTGAAGCCGTTGCGCTCGGCGTTGAGGATGAGGTTTTCTCCCATGACGCCGAGGCCGACCAGGCCGAAATGCGCCTTGCTCATGACGTGTTGCTGGACTAGGAACAGTGTGGCCGGATTGGCCTTAAGGGACTGCGAAGAGTCCGGTCATCGGCGTGACGAGGTCACGCTCAGATCACCATGTTGTTGGGAATCGTGGCGTTTTTAATCACCACCACCAGGCTGCTGCGGATGTAGAAGCCCAGCTCGGGGCGGTCAGCGTCCTCGATGTGGTCCTTGTTGATGATCTGCACGTTGTTGCCAATGCGCACGTTTTTATCCAGGATGGCTCCCTTCACCGTGGAGCCGGCCCCCACCCCCAAGGGAATGCCCCCCTTGGCGCGCACCGCGTCCCGCTGGCCGTTGGACTCGTAGTAGTCGCTCCCCATGGTCAGGGTGTCCTGCAGCACGGCGCCGCTCTCGATGCGGCTGCGTACCCCCAGCACGCACTTGTGAATGCTGCAGTCCTTCAGGATGGAGCCGTCCCCAAGGATGGACTCGGTCACGTGACTGTCCAGCAGCTTGGTGGGGGGCAGGTAACGGGGACGGGTGTAGATGGGGAAGTTCTCGTCGTAAAACGAAAACGCCGGCAAAGGCTGCTCGGTCAGGGCCAGGTTGGCTTCGTAAAACGCCCGGATCGTGCCGATGTCCTCCCAGTAGTCGTTGAACAGGTAGGCCCGCAGATCGTGATTCTGCAATGCCGTGGGGATGATCTCCTTGCCGAAGTCCGTTGCTGAGGGATTCTGGTCCAGCAGGTCAAACAGGGCCTTCCGGCTGAAGACGTAAATGCCCATGGAGGCCAGGTGGGGCTTCTCCCGGGACTCCTCTGGCGAGATCCCGTAGGCCGAGGTGTCCACCCGCATCCGGGCCAGGGCCTCGCCGCTGGGCTTCTCGCGGAATTCCAGGATGCGCCGTGAGGAATCCGTGCGCATGAGACCAAAGCTCTGACCCTGCTCCGGGGTGACCGGCAGGGCCGCCACGCTGATGTCCGCCCCCAGGGCCCGGTGGGAGGCCACAAAGGCGCCGTAGTCCATGCGGTAGAGCTGGTCACCGCTGAGGATCAGGTACTCGTCCACGTCCCACTCCTGGAAGAGCCACTTGTACTTGCGCACCGCATCGGCGGTGCCTTCAAACCAACTGGGGCTCTCCGGGGTTTGCTGGGCCGCCAGAACCTCCACAAAACCATGGCCAAACCCTGCAGAGAGGTTGTAGGTGCGGGAGAGGTGGCGGTTGAGGGAGGCGCTGTTGAACTGGGTCAGGGCATAGATCTTGGTGATGCCCGAATTGATGCAGTTGCTGACGGGAATGTCGATAAGGCGGTACTTGGCGGCCAGGGGAACCGCCGGCTTGGCCCGCATTTTGGTGAGGGGAAAGAGACGGGTTCCGGCGCCGCCGCCGAGGATGATTCCCAAGACCCGCTTCATGGACACGCTGCTGACAACGCCACTTTCGTTGATGGAGGGCGCAAACGGCAAGACCCCGTGGACGAATCAAGACGTCTCTGCCTGATCCAGGTCAAATAATTCACACACAACCTGGAGTTGCTGCAGTCGCTTCTGCCGTTCCATGGGTCCCCGCAGCCGGGTCACGGGGCCGTGGAGCACCTTGTTGATGATCCCTTTGCTGAGGGCCTCCACCACGTTCTTCTCCCGGACCGAAAGATCCGGCCCCATGCGGCTGAGGGCTTTGAGCAACTCCTGTTCCCGCACCTGGTCCAGGTTGCGCCGCAACCGGTTCAGCACAGGGACGGCTTCCAGCCCGTCCCACCAAGTGAGAAAGTCCTCAGCATCCTGGCGCAACAGGGCCTCGGCCACCTTGGCCGTGGCCTGACGGGCCTCCCGGTTGCGGGCCACCACTTCCTCCAGGTCGTCCACGTCGTAGGCCGCCACCCCGTCCACCGCCACCACGTCGGCGGTGATGTTGCGGGGCACGCCAATGTCGAAAAGCTTGAGGCGGCGGATGGGAGCCAACCGCTCCAGCCGGGCCCGGGTGAGCATGGGGGTGGTGGCTGCCGTGCTGGTGAACACCATGGAGGCCCGTCCCAGTTCTTCATCCAGCTTCTCCAGGCCGATGCAGCGAATGACGAGCTGGGGAAAGTCCCTGGCCAGAGCCTCTGCCCGGGCCGTGGTTCTGTTCACCAGAGTGAGCGCCGTGCAGCCCTTCGCCGCCAGGTGCTGCACCAGCAACCGCCCCATCCGGCCACAGCCCACCACGGCAACGGTCTCCTCCCCGAGGCCCACAGGGTGCTGTGTACCCCGCTCCTGGGCGCATTTGAGCTGGGCCAGTTCCACCGCAGCGCTGCTGATGGAGACGGCCCCTGTGCCCAACCTGGTTTCACTGCGCACCCGCTTGCCGGTGCTGACGGCCTGGTTGAGCAGCCGCCCCAAAATGGGACCGGTGGATTTGTGTTCCTGCCCCAGTCGCGCCATTTTCTTCACCTGGGCCAGGATTTGCCCTTCCCCCAGCACCAGGCTGTCCAGACCGGCGGCAACCCGCAGCAGATGGTCAATGGCTTCGGCGTGATGAAGAACAAAAAGATGGGGCTTCAACTCCGTGGCCGGCAGGCCGCTGCGGTGGCTGAGGAAGCGGGCCATGGCGGCGATGCCTGCATCGGCATGGCGCAGGAGGGTATAGATCTCCAGCCTGTTACAGGTGCTGAGAATGGACGCTTCCTGCACCTCCTGCACCGCCATCAAGCTCCTGAGGGAGCTGGGCAAGGTCTCGTCCGTAATGCTGAGCCGCTCCCGCACCTCCACTGGCGCGGTGCGATGGCTGAGGCCAATGACGGCAATGTGCATGGGAGGTGGGATTTGGAGAGGGCGCTGGCGTCTCGGCGCAACGACTCAGCGCAACGACACCTTGGTGGCGCCCGCTTTGATGTGGACCGTGTTGGTGAAACGGGCTGTGTGATCCAGGGAGGAAATCACCAGGCTGCTGGTGCGGGTGCAGTCCGGCTCGAACTTCACCCCGTGAAACAGGAGACCATCCGTAATGCCGCTGGCAGCAAAGACTACGTTCCGGCCACTGGCCAATTCCTCCGCCCCGTAGATACGGTCGGGATCCGTAATGCCCATCTCCGCCAGTCGCGCCAGGTTGCCCTCTTTGGTGAGGTCGGCCCATTCCTTGGTCATGGCGATGGCGGGGTCATAGACCAGTTGCCCCTGGAAGTGGCCCCCCAGGCAGCGCAACGCCGCTGCGGAAATCACCCCCTCGGGAGCCGCGCCGATGCCCATGAGGCAGTGGGTGCCGGTCCCCTCAAAACCACAGGCAATGGCGGCGCTCACGTCCCCGTCGCTGATGGGCTTGACGCGGGCGCCGGCGCTGCGAATCTCGGCGATCAGGGTTTTGTGGCGGGCGCGATCCATCACCACCACCACCAACTCGTTCAGGGCCAGCCCCAGGCAGTCCGCCAGGATCTTGAGATTGTCCGTGGGTGACTTGCGGATATCCACTTTGCCCTTGGCGGCTGGCGGCGCCGCCAGCTTGTTCATGTAGAAGTCCGGCGCGTTGAACAGGCCGCCACGGTCACTGGCGGCCAGAACCGCCATGGAGCCGGGCTGGGCGTTGGCGCAAAGATTGGTTCCTTCACAGGGATCAACGGCGAAATCCACACCGGGACCGTGGCCGCTGCCCACCTCCTCGCCGATGTACAGCATGGGGGCTTCATCCCGTTCCCCCTCGCCGATCACAATGCGGCCCTGCATGGGAATGGTGCCCATGCGTTTGCGCATGGCTTCCACAGCAGCGGCATCCGCATCGTTTTTGCGTCCCTGACCGGTGAGCTGGGCTGACGCGATGGCCGCCTGTTCGACGACTTCCAGCAGTTCCTGAATCAGGTTGCGGTCCACGGATTCTCAAGCAAAGGTCTGATGCCCACCCCCAACGGAGGCGGGAGCGCAGGTGAGTCTATCAGCGCCCTGCCACAACCGCCGGTTAGGCTGATGGCGAGCCCGTCCCACTCCCACAGCGCCATGTCTCCCAAGCCCCTTGTGATTGCCCCGTCCATCCTGTCGGCGGACTTTGCGCGGCTGGGGGATGAAGTGCGGGCCGTGGACCAGGCCGGTGCGGATTGGATTCACGTGGACGTGATGGATGGGCGCTTTGTGCCCAATCTCACCATCGGTCCGCTGGTGGTGGCCGCTCTGCGCCCGATCACTGAAAAGCCTCTGGATGTTCACCTGATGATCGTGGAGCCGGAGAAATATGTCCCGGACTTTGCCCGGGCGGGGGCCGACCACATCTACGTGCAAGTGGAAGCCTGCCCCCACCTTCATCGCAATCTGGCCCAGATCAAGGACCTGGGAAAAAAAGCGGGCGCCGTGCTCAACCCCGGCACCCCCCTCAGCAGCCTGGAGTACTGCCTTGAACTCTGCGACATGGTGTTGATCATGTCCGTGAATCCCGGTTTTGGCGGGCAAAGCTTCATCCCTTCGGCGCTGGACAAGATCCGCGCCCTGCGCCACATGTGTGACGACCGTGGTCTGGATCCCTGGATCGAGGTGGATGGCGGCGTCAAGGCCAGCAATGCCTGGAGCGTCATTGATGCTGGCGCCAACGCCTTGGTGGCGGGCTCGGCAGTGTTCGGGGCGGCGGACTACGCCACCGCCATTGACGGCATCCGCAACAGCCGCAACCCCGCCATGGCAGCAGCCTGAATCCTTGCCCTCACTCAACCGGATGGCTTCAGAGTTCGAGAATTGCCTGGAACACACAGGCCAGGCGGTTCTCTTCGGTGAACGTCTCGAGGTCGTCCCGTCCACGGGGGGGTGGTTGGTCCAGGGCCTCCAATCGCTGTTGGAGACACCGGCACGATCCCTGGGCAATTGCCTCCGGTGCCCCCTGGCGACGGGCCTCGGTTTGGCAGATTTGCAGGTAAGTCTCCAGGGGATTGGCGTCCATGGGTTCCACCACCTGCACAGGATCGGCTGTCGCTGTGAGAAGCCCCGTGGCTGCACCCAGTGCCACGGTGGGGATCAGGAGCCAAGAAACCATCCGTAACTGTGCAGGCCAACACCCAGAAGATTGACACCGATGTAACAGATCACCACCACCACAAATCCGGAGGCAGCCAGCAGTGCTGAGCGACGACCATGCCAGCCCCGATTCAAGCGGGTGTGGAGATAGGCGGCATACACCAGCCAGCAGATGAGTGCCCAGGTTTCCTTGGGATCCCAACTCCACCAACTGCCCCAGGCTTCATTGGCCCACACCGCACCACTGATGATGCCGATGGAGAGGAGCAGGAACCCCACCGTGATGGTGCGGTAGCTCAGGTTGTCCAGGCGCTCGGCCTGGCTGAAGGTTTCGCTGGTGAGGCTGGCGAGGTTCTCTCCCACGGCCATGGTGGGTGCGCGAAACCCGCCGCTGCCGATGGAGCTCCCCCGAATGGCCACGGCTTGATCCCGATTCGCCAGCAGCACCCCCACCGCCAAGGCAGACCCCACCAGCAGCGCCCCGTAGCTTGCCATGATCACACTCACGTGCATCACCAGCCAGCTTGAGCGCAGGGCCGGCACCAGGGAATTGGCCGCCTGCAGGGAAGAGGGCAGGGCAAAGGAAGCAAAAGCCAGGGCGCCCAGGGCCAAGGGTGTGGCCAAGGCGGGCACCCAGGCATGGGGTGAGATGCGCATCAGCAGAAGCTGGGTAAAGCTGGCGCACCAACTGAGGAAGCACAGCGACTCGTAGAGATTGCTCACGGGAAAGTGACCCGTCTCCATCCAGCGGCGCAGCAACAACGCCGCCAGGAACAGGTTGGCGGCCGCCACAAGGGTGGTGCTCAACCGCTGGGCACGGTCGCCCGCCATGAGGCCCCAAAACGCTGCGGGCAAGGCCGTCAACAGCAACCCCAGGGCTGCCAACCCCAGGGCTGCGATGAGGTCGGTGGGTGTCAATAAAGTAATGGGCATCACCGATGCCGTAAGGGATTCTTCAGGTTAGGGTTGGAGTCCAATCGTCCTAGCGACTGGATCGGTAGAGGAGGGCCAGTCCTGCCGCCAGGCCAACGGCAACCGGGGCCCAGGCAGAGAGATAGGGGGGGAGAATCCCCTGCACCCCCAAGGAACTGAAAACAAACGACAGCAGGTAGTAGCCGAAGATGATGATGAGGCTGATGCCGAATCCCTTGCTGCGGCTCCGTGTTTTGCCAACGGATTGGGTGCCGATGCTGGAGCCCACAAGGGCAAACACCAGGCAGCTCAAGGGAACCGAAAACTTTTCCTGAAGACGGACGCTCAACTTGCGTGCCTGGCGCAGATTTCCCGTCCTTTCCAGCAGGGTCCGGGACATATGGGTTTGGGCAACAGTCATGTTGGCAGGATCCGTGGGAATCTCCGCCAAGCGCAAAGGGGTGTCCCCAATGGGAGACAGTTGTTCCTCAAAGCGCATCCGGGACTGGGAGCTGCCGTCCTCTGCCAGGGAGGTGGTGGTGCCGTCAAGAAACAGCAAGTTCCCCTGGTCCTGGTCAAAATAGGCCTCCCGGGCTTGTACCACCTGGAGCATGTCGGGGCGGCTGATGTCCAGCACCGTGATGCCTTTCATATGACCGTCTATGGCCTCCCGTGCGTAGAACAATTGCGCCAGGCCATGGTGGGAACCACCGTCTGCCCTGGAAATTCTGGCGAAGTGGGGATAGATGATGTGCTTACCCCTGTTTTTGGGCATGGATCGCCCCAAGGCGGCTTGCAAGACCACAACAGAATGGTGGTTGCTGCTGGGCACCACCAGATCGCTGACCAGAAAGCTGACCACGCTGAACACCAGGCCCAAAACCACCGCGGGCAGTACGTAGCGCCTGGTGGGCACGCCAACGCTGCGCAGGGCAATGAGTTCATTGCCACTGGAAAGCCTGCTATAGGTGAGCAGTGTGCCCAGCAGCATGGCCATGGGCAAGGCATAGACCATCAAACCCGGCAACTGCAGGACGAGAACCTGAAGCGCCGGGCCAATGGGCAAACCCCGCTCCACAACCTTGCGCACCAGGTCGAACAGGGCGTCCCCGGTCACCAGCAGCAAGCTGAAGATGCCGATTCCAAACAACAGTGGACCCAGCAGCTCTCCATAAAGCCAGCGATCCAGCAGGCCCAGACGACGGGTGAGGGGGGACAGGATGACCATTCAGATGGTGAAGCTTTTGCCCAGGTAGTGCTGCCTGACCAACGGATCACTGGCCACAACCTGGGAAGAGCCGGACGCCAGGACCGTGCCTTTGTTAAGGATATAGGCGCGATCCGTGATGGAGAGGGTTTCCCGCACGTTGTGATCCGTGATGAGTAGTCCCACCTGCTGTTGCTTGAGGCGCAGGATCAAGGTCTGCAAATCATGAACCGCCAGCGGGTCCACGCCGGCAAACGGCTCGTCCAGCAGCAAATAGCGGGGACCGTGGGCGCCCACCGCCAGCGCTCTGGCCACTTCGGTCCGGCGTCGTTCACCACCGGAGAGTTGGGCACCCCGCCGCTGCAGAAAAGACTCCAGTTGGAAGTCGGCCACCAGTTGATTGAGCCGTTGATGGCGTACAGGCGCAGGCAGTCGGGATTGCTCCAAGCTGAGCAGCAGGTTGTCCCGCACGGTGAGGGAGCGGAAGACGCTGGCCTCCTGGGGCAGATAGCCCAGCCCCAGCCTGGCCCGCTGGGGCATGGTCAGCGCCGTGATGGAGTGGCCGTCTAGAACAATGTCCCCCTGGTCCGGCTGCAACTGACCGGTGATCAGGTTGAAAGTGGTGGTCTTGCCTGCCCCGTTGGGTCCCAGGAGCCCCACCACTTCACCCGGGTGCAAGTGCATGTCCAGGGATCGAATCAACTGACGACCGGCCAGGCTCAGGTTGATCCCCTGCAACTCCAGGCTCATGGGATCAACGCCTGCTGGGTGGGGGAAGACAGGTCGTAGGTGCTATGCACCTGCTCACCTGGCCTGGACTCCACAACAAACGTCCGGGACTGGGCCGTATACACCAGCCGCTCGCCACGAATGCTGTTGCCCCCCTTTTGCTTGACCTCCACGCCGCCGGTGAGGATCAGCCTTCCCTCCCGGGTGAAGTACTGGGCGTGGTCGGCCGTGGCGGTGAGGTCGTGGGCCGGGTAGGTGATCTGCACCCGTCCCTCTGCTGTGAGAATGCCTTCCTCTTCGTTCATCTCCTGCCGGCCGGAGCGGATGGTGATCCAGCCACTGTCCGGCCGCTGCTCATCGGGGTTGGCGTCGGTAGTCTGCGCCAGGGACGGCACGGAAACAGTAGATGGGGGGTGGAACGGCTGGCATCTGCCGGGCTGGCCTGTTGTGGCTGCCAGAGCCATCATCAGCACCAGCCAGGTTGGCCACAGCCAAGACAGATTGATCGCCACTGGCATCCATGACGGCCTGGGTGCCTAGTCTGCCCTACACCGTGGTGGCGGTGGGGCGGTACCCCCAGGAGGGTCCTGCAGAAAGCGGAGCCAATGCCGGCCTTGCTCATGCAGGTAACCCAGATCCACCCCGTCCAGCTCGTCACGGCAGCGGGCCAGGCGCGCCACGGCTTCACCCCAGAGCAAGGTGGCGCCACGGCGGTTGCCTTGCTGCCAGTGGACCATGGCCACGGCGATCTGAACCATGGCCTGCAGGGGCCTGCGGCATGGCTCCAGGCTCTCCTGCCAGAGCACCTCCAGGGCGTCATGGCAGGCGTACCAGTCTTCCTGGGCAAAGAGGGCCAGCGCCGAGGCAAGGGCAGGATCCGGACGGGCCGCCATGGGAGGAGCAAGGGCTAATCAAAGATGTCTAGCGTTTAACGGGCTTGCGACTGGGCAGCTTGCGCAGTCGCATGGATTTCGGGGTCACCTCCAGCAACTCATCGGGGCCGATGTAACCCAGGGACCGTTCAAGAGTCATCTCCACGGGAGCCTGCAGGGTGTCCAACTCCTCGGCGCCCGCTGAGCGCATATTGGTGAGTTGCTTGGTCTTGCAGACGTTGATCTCCAGGTCCTGGGGGCGTGTGTGTTCCCCCACGATCATTCCCTTGTAAACCCTGGTGCCTGGGCGAATGAAAAACTGGCCCCGGTCTTCCGTGTTCTTGAGGGCATAGACGGTGGCCACGCCCGTCTCGAAGGCAATCAGCACCCCGCTGTGGCGGGCTTGCAGGTCTCCTTCCATCTTGCGGTAGTCCAAAAACGAGTGGCTCATCAGGCCTTCGCCCCGGGTCATGCGGATGAAGTCACTGCGAAAGCCCACCAGGCCGCGGGCAGGAATGATGAACTCCATTTGACAGCGACCATCCCCGGAGGTGGCCATGTTCTGCATTTCCCCCCTGCACGTGCCCAGGCGCTCAATGCAGCCCCCCACCGCCGCTTCCGGCACATCCAGAACGATGGTCTCGTAGGGTTCGCAGATGTCCCCGTCCATGGTGCGGAAGATCACCTGGGGTTGGGAGACCTGGAACTCGTAGCCTTCCCGCCGCATGGTCTCGATCAAGATGCCCAGGTGGAGTTCTCCCCGGCCGCATACGGTGAAGCGGTCCGGAGACGTGGTGTCCTCTACCCGCAGGGCCACGTTGGTGAGCAATTCCTTGTATAAACGGTCCCGCAACTGACGACTGGTGACAAACTTTCCCTCCCGGCCGGCAAAGGGGGAGTCGTTGACCATGAAGGTCATCTGCAAGGTGGGCTCATCCACCTTGATCAGGGGAAGGGCTTTGGAGTTGGGGCTGTCACCACAGGCAATGGTGTCGCCAATGTTCACCCCGCTGAAGCCGGCCACCGCAACAATGTCCCCGGCGGCGGCGGTCTGGATTTCCAGACGTCTCAGCCCCTGAAACCCCAGCAGTTTGCTGACCCGGCCCCGCTTCATGGCGCCGTCACCGCGGATCAGAGTTGCCTGCTGCCCGGTGTTGATGGTGCCGTTATGGAGTCGGCCAATGGCAATGGTGCCCAGGAAATCGCTGTAGTCCAGGGTGGTGACTTGCAGTTGCAGAGGCTTGTCGGGGTCGCCCACCGGGGGTGGCGTGTGGCGAAGAATGGCCTCGAACAGGGGCTGCAGGGTGTCACTGCCCCTGTCCGGATCAGCCGTGGCAAATCCCCCGAGGCCACTGCCAAAGAGGTAGGGAAAATCACATTGGTCATCGTCAGCCCCCAGCTCCAGGAAGAGATCCAGCACCTTGTCCACCGCCACGCCCGGCATGGCTTGGGGCCGGTCGACTTTATTGATGAAGACGATGGGCCGCAGGCCCTTCTCCAGAGCCTTTTTCAGGACAAAGCGGGTCTGCGGCATGGGGCCTTCGTTGGCATCCACCACCAGCAGACAACCGTCCACCATGCCCAACACCCGCTCCACCTCTCCGCCAAAATCCGCGTGACCAGGGGTGTCCACGATGTTAATGCGGGTCTGCCCGTAGTCCACCGCGGTGTTCTTGGCCAGGATGGTGATGCCCCGCTCCCTCTCCAGCGCATTGCTGTCCATCACGCAACTGGGCACCGCCTCCCCCTGGCGAAAAATGCCCGATTGGGCCAGCAGGGCATCCACCAGGGTGGTCTTGCCATGGTCAACATGGGCAATGATGGCAATGTTGCGGATGGGTCGGCCCATAACAGACAAGGCAGCAGTCAATGGTTAGTTATGATGGGGTATTGAGTCGGTGCGCCTGCTCGAATAATTCCAGCGCGTGGCTGCTGCCTTCCCAACGCCAGTGCCATGGTTCATAGGCCACGCCCTGAGGGTTGTCCGCCGGGAACGACAACCGGAAGTGATAACGGGCTGCGTGCTGCTGCAACCAGGCGAAGGCGGCGCTCTGGTCAAAGGCTTCCTCCAGGTCCAACTCGGGACGGCGGGCATCCCCCACGTCCAGGGCGTAGCCGGTGTGATGCTCGGAGTAGCCAGGCGGGGCGCTGACTTTGGCCCGCTCCGCCGGCCGCTGACCCCGTTCCACCATGACGGAGAAGAACAGGTCGTGCTGGGTCTCCCGATCCCGAAAGGCGCTCAGCAGACTCAGTTGTACGCCGTCGTCCGCGGCGTCCTTCTGCATGGCCAGAAATGCCGCCGCCGCATCTCCGTGGAGTCGGTAGCCGGTAACCACCTCCACCAGGTCTGTCTCGTGGGCCATGGGGTAGGCGAAGTGTCTCAGGAGCCGACCATCCGCCTCCGGTGGGGGCATGAGTTCGGTTAAGGGGTCCAGTCCCGTGGGCATGTGCTGGGTGGAGCGCAGGAAAACGACCATTCCCGCCACCATAGCGCTGGCCAGGAGGACCAGAAGCGTCAACGGGCTGGGTTGCTGTTGCTGGCGAACGGACGGGGTGAGACGGCGAGCAACGGGGATCTCGTCCAACGGGGTTGTTGTCGCCTTTGCCACGTCTTTGGGACTATCGCCTTCCCCCTGAATTATTGCCCCAGGACGACTCCCCTGCAACCGCTTGGCAACAGCCTGCCCATGGCATGGCGTCGTGGCTGTAGGTTCAGAAGATCACTCCCTGCCAAGGATCGAGGAGAGTTGTCATGCTGCGCGTTGCCGTTGTTGGCGGAGGCCCCAGTGGGTCCTGTGCCGCGGAAGTGTTGGCCAAAGCTGGAATCAGAACCTGGCTGTTTGAGCGCAAGCTGGACAATGCCAAGCCCTGTGGTGGTGCGATTCCCCTCTGCATGGTGGAGGAGTTCGACCTCCCCAACCACATCATCGACCGCAAGGTTCGCAATATGCGGATGATTTCCCCTTCCAATAAGGAAGTGGACATTCGTCTGGATCCTCTCGGGTATCGCCAGGATGAATTTATCGGCATGTGCCGCCGGGAGATTTTTGACGCCTTCCTGCGCAATCGGGCGGCCGAGCATGGCGCCACTCTGATTAACGGCCTGGTGCAGACCATTACCACCGGACCCCAACGTCAAGGCCCCTACACCATCCACTACGCTGCCCACGGTGAAGGGCTCAAGGGTGAGCGCCAAACCCTGGAGGTGGATTACATCATCGGTGCCGACGGGGCCAACTCCCGGGTGGCCAGGGCCATGGATGCGGGACCCTACAAGGTGGCCATTGCCTTCCAGGAGCGGATCCGCCTGCCCAAGGAAGAAATGTCCTACTACGAGGATTTGGCAGAGATGTACGTGGGCACTGACGTGTCCCCCGACTTTTACGCCTGGGTGTTTCCAAAGTACGACCACGTGGCGGTGGGCACCGGCACCATGCAAGAGAACCAGTCCCTGATCAAGGCTCTTCAACAGGGCATCCGCCAACGGGCCAGTAAGCGCCTGTTCCGTGGCGAGGTGATCAAGGTGGAGGCTCATCCCATCCCGGAGCACCCCCGCCCGCGCCGGGTGGTGCAGCAGATGAGCCTGGTGGGCGATGCCGCCGGCTATGTGACCAAGAGTTCCGGTGAAGGCATTTACTTTGCCGCCAAGAGTGGCCGCATGTGTGCGGAAGCCCTGCTGCAGGTGAGTCGGCAGGGCAAACGCATCCCCACCGCCGGAGAGATGAAACGCACCTACCTGCGCCAGTGGGATCGCCGCTACGGCTCCACCTACACGGTGTTGGACATCCTTCAGCGGGTGTTCTACGCCAATGATGCAACCCGTGAGGCCTTCGTGGAGATGTGCGACGACAAGGACGTGCAACGCCTCACCTTTGACAGCTACCTCTACAAGCGAGTTGTGCCCATGAGTCCGTGGCAACAGGTGAAGATCACGGCGCTGACCGTGGCGAGCCTGTTGCGGGGGCAGGCCCTTGCTCCGAAGATGTACCGACCGGTGGACACCGCCGTGGGGCGTCCCCAGGAAGATTTCCTCAATCCTGGCGCTGTGGCAGTGGAGATGACGCCACGGGGCTGCACGTCAGCCGCTGACCCTCAACCGGATAACCGGGAAAAGTCTGCAATGACAAGCGCCTGATTCCGCAGGACCGCCAGCAGGTTGAGCCGGTTGCGGCGCACGTCCGGGTCGGGGGCCATCACCATCACGCTGTTGTCCCCGTCAAAAAAGGCCTGCAATCGGGGTGACAGCATCCCCAGGCCCGTGAGCAAGCGTTCGTAGCCATCCTGATGCCTGGCCCGACTGAGGGGGGCCAGGGTCTTCAAAGAGGCCAACACCGCCTCCTCTGCCGGGGAACTGAACAGGGATGCATCCACGCAGTCCCCGGGATCGCATTGATGGCGCTGCAGGTCACCCTTCTCCGCCAGCCGGGCAGCCCGCTGCACCACCGCCTGGATGGGTGTCAACTCCCCGGATCCCCGCAGCCGCTGCAGCAGACGTCCGCGGCAGACCACGTCCACGGGATCCTGCAGCAAAGTCCCGGGATCCTGTGCCTCCGCCGCCACCGCGTCAATAATGTCGTAATCCAGCCCCAGGTCCGCCAGCAGGGTGCGCAGCCGTTGCTGCAGAAAGGTGAGCAGATCCGCCAGCAGGGGGACGGGATTCACGGTCAGGTTGGGGAAATCCTGGGCGGCCTTGCTGCAGGTAGCTTCCAGCAAGGCCACCAGGTCCAGGGACCAGCCACAGCCCACCAGGATGTGCAGCAGTCCATTGCCGGCCCGTCGCAAGGCAAAGGGATCGGAGGAGCCGCTGGGGCGCTGACCGGTGGAAAAGGTGGAGACCAACAGTTCCAGCCGCTCGCTCAAGGCCAGAATCCGACCCAGGTCGGAGGCGGGTAGGGGATCATCGGCGCCACTGGGCAGGTAGTGCTCGCGGATGGCCTCAGCCACTTGCGGCCCTTCGCCGGAGGCCATGGCGTACTTGGCCCCCATCACCCCTTGCAGTTCCGGGAACTCGCCAACCATCTGGGTCACCAGATCCGCCTTGCACAACAGTGCCGCACGGCCGAGGGCCTGCTCGTTCACCTGGAGTGCTCCGTTCTGCTGCTGGAGCGCCACAGCCGTTGCCCGGGCCTGGCGCACCAAGCGGTCGGTGCGGTCCTTCAGGGAGCCCAGCCCCACGGCAAAGGTGACCCCTTCAAGGCGGGGCAGATAGCTCTCCAGGGGTTGAGAGCGGTCCTGGTCATAGAAAAAGGCCCCATCGGCAAGCCGGGCCCGCAGCACCCGTTCGTTGCCCTGGGTGATGAGGGCCTCATCCGCCAGGGGACTGGCGTTGGTGATGGCCAGAAAATGGGGGGCCAGCACCCCGTGGGCATCCAGCGCCAAGGGATCCGCCGGAGCTTGAAACAAGGGGACATAGCGCTGATGCGTCACCATCTCCATGGCGCTCACCTCAGCCGGCAGGGACAGAAAACGGTCTTCCATGCGACCAACGATCAGCCCCGGTGCTTCCACAAGATCCGTCAGTTCCTCCAACAGCGCCGGCTTGAGCTGGGGGACGGCGCCCAACTCAGTGGCCTTGCTCTCAATCAGACGGCGGATGTGCGCCTGCCTCTGCTGGCGGTCGGGAACGATGCCGGCCTTGCGCAGGATGGCCCCGTAGGCTTCAGCCGTGGCAATGGGGAGGGGGTCGCAACGCCAGCCCCGGCGGGGTCCATAGGAATTGGCCTGGGCTGAGACCACAGGACTGGTCTGCTCCAGTTGCACCGGCAGCAGCTCATCATCCAGCAGGGCCACCAGCCAGCGGATCGGGCGACTGAACCGTTGAGTCCCTGTCCCCCAACGCATCAGCCGTTTGCCCTGAATGGCGGCAATCCAGCCGGGAATCGCCTTCTGCAGCAATGCCTCCGTTGCCTGTCCCGGTTGTGTCACCTCGGCAAAGACGAACTCCCCTTTGGGGGTGGCGCGGATGGTCAGGTCCTCCACCGCCAGCCCCCAGCGCCGGGCAAACCCTTGGGCGGCAGCCGTGGGCCGGCCCCGGTGAAAGGCCTGCCGCGCTGGAGGGCCCTTGTGTTCCTTCGCGAGGTCCTTCTGCCGTGGCGGCAGATCCTGCACCAACACCCCCAGGCGGCGGGGTGTGGCAAAGCCCTGCCAAGGCGGAGCGTCGAAGTGCCAGTCTTGCAAGGAAGCCGTGATCATCCGGCCCAACTGGGCCAGCGCTGCCGGGCAAAACGCTGCCGGTAGTTCCTCGGTGCCAATTTCCAGAAGCAGGGAAGCCACGTATCCACCACGGGATCCCTGCACTGTATGGCCCGCGCTTCACCACGGGATTTCCGTTTAGCCTGCGGGTGCATCCCCAAGCACCCTGTCTTGGCGTCCCCGCAACTTCACCCCAGCACCATCGCCGCCGTCAAAGAGCGGGCCGATATTGTGGACGTGGTGTCCGAGCACGTGGTGCTCAAGCGGCGGGGACGGGAGTTTGTGGGTCTCTGCCCCTTCCATGAGGACAGGTCACCGTCCATGACGGTGTCCCCCGCCAAGCAACTCTACTACTGCTTCTCCTGTGGGGCCGGCGGCAACAGCGTCAAGTTCCTCATGGAGCTGCAGCAGAGCAGTTTCAGTGAGGTGGTGCTGCAACTGGCGCAGCGCTATCAGGTGCCGGTTCAGACCCTCTCCGATGGCCAACAGGATCGGCTGCGGCAACAGCTTTCCCATCGGGAGTCCCTCCACCGTGTCCTGGCGTTGGCTGCAGGCTGGTTTCAGACCAATTTGCAACAGGCCGGAGGACAGGAGGCCCTGGCCTACCTCAAACAGCGTGGCCTCGATGGGGCAACCATGGAGCAATTCCAACTGGGCTATGCCCCGGACAGTTGGGACGCCCTGCTGCGCCACCTGAGGCAGGTGGAGGGTGTGACGGCCTTGCAGTTGGAGGCGGCAGGCCTGGCGGTTCCCCGCCAGGGGGGGGAGGGCCAGGACGGCCACTACGACCGCTTCCGCCAGCGGCTGATGATCCCCATCCGGGACAAGCAAGGTCGGGTGGTGGGCTTTGGTGGGCGCAGCCTGGATGGCCGTGAGCCCAAATATCTCAACTCTCCCGAGACGGCGATGTTCGAGAAAGGAAAAATCCTGTTTGGTCTGGACATGGCTGCGGGCCCTATCCACAAAGCTGATCTGGCCGTGGTGGTGGAGGGCTACTTTGACGTCATCGCGCTGTACGGCGCCGGGGTGCGCAACAGTGTGGCGGCCCTGGGTACGGCCCTCAGTTCCTGGCAGATCAAGCAGCTCTGCCGCGCCTCCACCAGCAAACGCATTGTTCTGAACTTCGACGGCGACAGCGCTGGTGCCCGGGCCACCCAGCGGGCCATTCAGGAGGTGGAGCAGTTGGCCCTGCAGGGGCAGTTGGAACTGCGGGTGTTCCCACTTCCCCATGGCCAGGATCCTGACGATTACCTGCGGCAGCACGGCAGTGACGCCTATGGTCAACACCTGGCTGCAGCCCCCCTCTGGCTGGATTGGCAGATTGAAGAGGAGCTGCGGGATTGTGATCTGAGCCGCGCCGACCACTTCCAGAAGGCACGGCGGTCCATGGTGGAGTTGCTGGGCAAATTGCCCCCCACGGCTGTGCGCAGCCGCTACATGCACCAGGTGGCGGAGCGGCTTGCCGGTGGCCAGGCCCGCTTGGCCCTGGATCTGGAGGAGGATCTGCGCCAACAGGTCCGTGGTCAGCGCTGGCATGGTCGCTCCAGCCGCCATGCACCGCCGGGTGAGGTAAGCGCCCGCGCCACTGCCGAGGGTCGCATCCTGCAACTCTATCTTCTCTGCCCGGCCCACCGCCTGGCCATCCGACGCATCCTGCGTCAGCGGGACCTGGAAGACTTCGCCATCGCCATCCATCGCCGGCTTTGGGCAGCCATCACCGCCGTGGAGCATGACCATCTGGCCCCCATGGAAGGGCAATGGTCCCCGGTGAGCAATGACCCGGCAGCCTGCTCGGACCATGCTGCCCAGGGCCTGACCTCACTGGATTTGCCCCCTCTGCTGATGGCCCATTTGTCTGCGGAGGACGCTGTTGACCTGCAATCCCGGCTGACCGCCCTCCTGCAACCCAGCGAAGCTGTGCAAGTGGAGTTGGGGCAACCACTGCCCACCCTGAAGGCTGCTGCCGCCAAGCTGGAGCGCCACCGTAGCGAAAGACGGGGCCGCCACTTGCTTGAGGCGTGGAGTGCTCAACCCATCGTTACCACGGAACATTGCATCGCCACCCTGCTGGAGCAGGAGGCCACGGCACCCCCGGAGACCCACCAGGACCCCAGGGCCGCAGCGGAGGACAAAATCCATGCTCTCCACGTCCAGGGCAACAAAGACGCCCTACACCTGCAGGAACTTTACTACGTTGAGCGTCGCAACCTCTCTGCCTTGGATCAGGAACGCTGTGGGGCGCTGGAGGACCAGAAACCGTTGAGTCGGGACGAGAAGCACCATTGAAACAAACGGCTCAACAGGCTCAGTAGTCCTGGTTGAAGGCAGCCGGAGTGTCTGTAAGGCTGCAAACCACGGACTCTTCCTCTGTCATTTCGGCAACTCTCACCACCGGACGACCCATTTTCTTAAGCACCTCAACGTCAGCCATGGTCTGGCAGCGGGCGATCAAGGCGCCCCGTTCGTCGTAGCAGCAGAAAAACTTCACAGGAAGCTCCAGTTCCTTCCCCAGTATGGCAGCGGAACCAGGGGCTTGCCACGGATTGCCCACATCCGGCGCCGCAGTCAGCCAATGCTGACAGGGCGGGAGTGTCCCGGGGGGGCTCGCGCCCCCTTCTGGCCGTGTGACGGGTGAACTAGTGGCACACTACCCGCTGCACCATGCCGGATCGTGGGTGCTACCTTTTCTTGGTGCCCATCGGCGTCCACCTTTCGAAGGCGCTGTGGGCAGTACCTAGACAATCCAGTTCAGGAATCTTGCTCTGCCCTGTGCCCTGAAAAGTTCGGCTCTCGTCAGTTTGCCGACTTTCATTTATGGGCAATGTGCAGAGTGGAGGTCCCGTCAAGAATTTTTGAAGCTTTCACAGGCTTTTGCCTTGAAAGTTTCTTGCCGGATCTGAGTCATCCGGACCGAGTTGTGAAATCATGTTTTGATGATTCTATAACTCAACTCTCGAACCCCTTAAACGGGTGATCTTTAACTGTCTGTCTAATCAAATGGTTAAAGATAACTCACTTTGCGAGACTTTGGCCTTAATTTTAAAGCTGAAGCTCAAGAGGAAGTGAGCCAAAACGGAGAGTTTGATCCTGGCTCAGGATGAACGCTGGCGGCGTGCTTAACACATGCAAGTCGAACGAACCTTCGGGTTAGTGGCGGACGGGTGAGTAACGCGTGAGAATCTGCCCTCAGGAGGGGGATAACAGTTGGAAACGACTGCTAATACCCCATATGCCGAGAGGTGAAACGAATTTCGCCTGGGGATGAGCTCGCGTCTGATTAGCTTGTTGGTGGGGTAAAGGCCTACCAAGGCTTCGATCAGTAGCTGGTCTGAGAGGACGATCAGCCACACTGGGACTGAGACACGGCCCAGACTCCTACGGGAGGCAGCAGTGGGGAATTTTCCGCAATGGGCGAAAGCCTGACGGAGCAACGCCGCGTGAGGGATGAAGACCTTTGGGCTGTAAACCTCTTTTCTCAAGGAAGAAGATCTGACGGTACTTGAGGAATAAGCCACGGCTAATTCCGTGCCAGCAGCCGCGGTAATACGGGAGTGGCAAGCGTTATCCGGAATTATTGGGCGTAAAGCGTCCGCAGGCGGCCGTTTAAGTCTGTTGTTAAATCGTGGAGCTCAACTCCATCACGGCAATGGAAACTGTTCGGCTTGAGTATGGTAGGGGCAGAGGGAATTTCCGGTGTAGCGGTGAAATGCGTAGATATCGGGAAGAACACCAGTGGCAAAAGCGCTCTGCTGGGCCATTACTGACGCTCATGGACGAAAGCCAGGGGAGCGAAAGGGATTAGATACCCCTGTAGTCCTGGCCGTAAACGATGAACACTAGATGTTGGGGGAATCGACCCCTTCAGTGTCGTAGCTAACGCGTTAAGTGTTCCGCCTGGGGAGTACGCACGCAAGTGTGAAACTCAAAGGAATTGACGGGGGCCCGCACAAGCGGTGGAGTATGTGGTTTAATTCGATGCAACGCGAAGAACCTTACCAAGGCTTGACATCCTGCGAATCTCCAAGAAATTGGAGAGTGCCTTCGGGAACGCAGTGACAGGTGGTGCATGGCTGTCGTCAGCTCGTGTCGTGAGATGTTGGGTTAAGTCCCGCAACGAGCGCAACCCACGTTTTTAGTTGCCAGCATTTAGTTGGGCACTCTAGAAAGACTGCCGGTGACAAACCGGAGGAAGGTGTGGACGACGTCAAGTCATCATGCCCCTTACGCCTTGGGCTACACACGTACTACAATGCTGCGGACAAAGAGTAGCGATCTTGCAAAAGTTAGCTAATCTCGTAAACCGTGGCTCAGTTCAGATCGTAGGCTGCAACTCGCCTACGTGAAGGAGGAATCGCTAGTAATCGCAGGTCAGCATACTGCGGTGAATACGTTCCCGGGCCTTGTACACACCGCCCGTCACACCATGGAAGTTGGCCATGCCCGAAGTCGTTACTCTAACCTTTTGGAAGAGGGCGCCGAAGGCAGGGCTAATGACTGGGGTGAAGTCGTAACAAGGTAGCCGTAGCGGAAGCTGCGGCTGGATCACCTCCTAACAGGGAGACATCACTGACTTTGATGGCTGAGCTATTTTTAATGCTAGCCCAAAGTCCTGTCATCTCGATGGTCGATCGGTACTTCCGGTGGAAGTTCTTTAACTTCTGCCTAGATTCCTGAACTTGTCTTGGTCAAGCACGATAAGATTCGTGGGCCATTAGCTCAGGTGGTTAGAGCGCACCCCTGATAAGGGTGAGGTCCTTGGTTCAAGTCCAAGATGGCCCATCATTACTAGGGGGTTTAGCTCAGCTGGTAGAGCGCCTGCTTTGCAAGCAGGAAGCCAGCGGTTCGAATCCGCTAACCTCCACTGGCAGACTTTTTAAGTTTGTCTTTACGAATCGATTCGTCATTCGATCAGAATCTTGAAAACTGCATAGATTGAGTCTGGAAGAGCATCTCATAGACATAAAATTCTATTGAGATTACAAGCAAATTGTTGTAATTTGCTTTGTCAAGCTACAAAGGGCTCACGGTGAATACCTTGGCACGCAGAGGCGACGAAGGACGTGACCACCTGCGATAAGTCTCGGGGAGCGGGAAGTAAGCTTTGATCCGGGAATTTCCGAATGGGGCAACCCTGGGGCAACCCAACGGCTAGCTGAATCTATAGGCTAGTTCGAGCCAACCCAGCAAACTGAAACATCTTAGTAGCTGGAGGAAAGGAAAGTAAAAACGACTCCCTCAGTAGCGGCGAGCGAAGCGGGATTAGCCTAAACCAACCATTTCGATGATTGGGGTTGTGGGACAGCAACGTGGACCAGGAATTCTAGAAGAAGCATTTGAATGATGCACCATAGAGGGTGATAGTCCCGTATTTGAAAGATGAACTAGCCTAGCTGTATCCCGAGTAGCACGGAGCACGTGAAATTCCGTGTGAATCCACGAGGACCACCTCGTAAGGCTAAGTACTCCTGCGTGACCGATAGCGTATAGTACCGCGAGGGAAAGGTGAAAAGAACCCCGGGAGGGGAGTGAAACAGAACATGAAACCGTGAGCCTACAAGCAATGGGAGCCCGACTGATCGGGTGACCGTGTGCCTGTTGAAGAATGAGCCGGCGACTTATAGGCACTGGCAGGTTAAGAGGGCAATCTCGGAGCCACAGCGAAAGCGAGTCTGAATAGGGCGATCGTCAGTGTTTATAGACCCGAACCCGGGTGATCTAACCATGGACAGGATGAAGCTTGGGTGACACCAAGTGAAGGTCCGAACCGACTGATGTTGAAAAATCAGCGGATGAGCTGTGGTTAGGGGTGAAATGCCAATCGAACCCGGAGCTAGCTGGTTCTCCCCGAAATACATTGAGGTGTAGCGTCTAGTGCTTAAACAGGGGGGTAAAGCCACCGTTTCGGTGCGGGCTGCGAGAGCGGTACCAAATCGAGACGAACTCTGAATACCCTGTGTGTAACTAGGCAGTCAGACTGTGGGGGATAAGCTTCATGGTCAAGAGGGAAACAGCCCAGACCGCCAGCTAAGGTCCTTGAATCACTACTAAGTGATAAAGGATGTGGGATTGCACAGACAACCAGGAGGTTTGCCTGGAAGCAGCCATCCTCAAAGGAGTGCGTAATAGCTCACTGGTCGAGCGATCCTGCGCCGAAAATGAACGGGACTAAGTAGTGTACCGAAGCTGCGGATTCTTTGAATGGTAGGGGAGCGTTCTATGTGGATTGAAGCGTTAGCGAAAGCGGGCGTGGACTGCATAGAAGTGAGAATGTCGGCTTGAGTAGCGAAAACATAGGTGAGAATCCTATGCCCCGAAACCCTAAGGGTTCCTCTGTCAAGCTCGTCTGCAGAGGGTTAGTCAGGACCTAAGGCGAGGCCGAAAGGCGTAGTCGATGGACAACAGGTCAACATTCCTGTACTGGTTGTTGTTTGGGCAGGTGGACGGAGAAGGCTAAGCGATCCGGATGTTGGTTACCGGTTCAAGCGTTCAAGGTGTTGAAGAGCGGTGAAAACGCTCTGAGCTGAGACGTGAGTACGAGTTCTTACGAGAGCGAAGTCGCTGATGTCATGCTTCCTAGAAAAGACCTTAGTCCGTTAAGCAACAACTACCTGTACCCGAAACCGACACAGGTGGGGTGGTAGAGCATACTAAGGGGCGCGAGTTAACTCTCTCTAAGGAACTCGGCAAAATGGCCCCGTAACTTCGGGAGAAGGGGTGCCACCGTCAGGTGGCCGCAGTGAAGAGTCCCAGGCGACTGTTTACCAAAAACACAGGTCTCCGCTAAGTCGCAAGACGATGTATGGGGGCTGACGCCTGCCCAGTGCCGGAAGGTTAAGGAAGCCGGTCAGCGTAAGCGAAGCTGGCGACTGAAGCCCCGGTGAACGGCGGCCGTAACTATAACGGTCCTAAGGTAGCGAAATTCCTTGTCGGGTAAGTTCCGACCCGCACGAAAGGCGTAACGAGCGAAGCACTGTCTCAACGAGGGACCCGGCGAAATTGAAGTGTGCGTAAAGATGCGTACTACCCGCAGCAGGACAAAAAGACCC
>JAJDVL010000007.1 GCA_022826155.1 Prochlorococcaceae cyanobacterium jk18x22bins.40
CCACAGAAGAAAGCCAAGGGAGGCAGTGTCCAAACCATCACCCTTGGCAGTTGTGAGTCCTGATTCAACCTTCTTGAATCAAGTTTTCTGACTGATGAGCGACAACATACAGGCAGGTCTTATTGAGGCTCAATTCACACCATTGTCCCTGCCCTGGGGATGGCTGGTCCCTAACATCGCCTTGATAACCAATTTTGCGCCATAAACCTCCTATCGACAAAATTAAAGCCCCATGAATTTTACCATGGGACTTTATAGGGGCTTAGTCTTGTTCTGCCCCAAATGCGCCGACTACATGGCCATTGACAAAGTGGCCATTGAACTGGCCAGCTATTGCATCTGGATGGTCATCAGCATCACCATCGCCATCGCCATCGCCAAAGAATGATGCGTTCCATGATCCAGTGGCACCACCTCCCCTTGTTACAGCATTGGAGAGAGCGGAAAGGGAAGGATTCTCCATTTTTCCAGGCTCCAATGCCCCCCTATCTGCTCCCAAGTCAGCTTCTAGTGACAATTCCCATCCACTAAGGTTATGAGAGGAATTTGTGTGCGATCTAAAGCCATCGATAGTGCCTGTAATTTTCCATTGATCGCTTAGTGCTATGTTTCCAGTATCATCATCAAATTGTGCCTTTAACTCGACACCTGCAACAAATTCCCCGTTGTAAAGATCGGGGTTATCAGTGAGATCTCCCTCTTTGAGCACATAAACGCCAGCAGCACCACCACTATACGATGCTGATCCTGTCAGAAACTCGACCGCTCCAGTAACGGGACCAAAACCATTTCTATAATCTTCTGCAAAGGTATGGATATTGTATTTTGGTTTGTTTTCTGCGCCCGTATCGGTTATCCAATAGCCAAATGCAAGGAAATCGCTATCTTTCTTTAACTCGGTCACTGTAATAATGACGTCATCAAAGCCACTATCTACTTTTTGTGGAGTAAAGGTGACACCAGTGGGAAAGTAAAAGATATCGTTAACTTCTGAGGCATGGCAATTACCTTCACCATTTGGAGTTGTGCATTGGAGCACTCCTACCACATTAAGAAATCTTACAGTTTTGGTCTCACCAACACTCAAACCTAAACTTCCAGCACTAGCACCGCCAAAGTGAGTGGAAGTAAGTTCTGCTGCAGAGTTTATCGTTAAACTGCCACCAGGGTTAGGGGTAATTACGTCTCCTCCTATCCCACCTTGTCTTCTAGGAATTCCCGCATTGGGAGAAGGAATTTTGGGGTTTGATGTATCATTTGGATCATCTGGGTTTTCTACATAGAAATACTCTACCCAACCATGGTCTGTTGATATTGTGCGGTCTGGTCTTTTACTAGAAATGACAACACCATAGCTTTCTTCAGGGGTTTTAGTGAATCGCTTCGCTGTCAACCCCCGTGAAGGTGCCATGTGGTTCATTGGCGAAATCGGATCACCATTTTCATCATCTAGTTTGATGTTGTTGTTCCCGTCTATGTCTAAGTCGCCTACGATTTCTTTCTCCCGTAGGCTAGTATTGAAGTCTTCAACAGAGTCTGAAGGTTCATAGTCATTTATTGCAGCAATCCACAACTTGGCATGGTCATCGCGTTCTTTTTTCCTTTTAGCTGCAATGTATTCATCTCGTGCCAACTTACGGCTACTTAGTGCTGAAACTTGCCCAGCATAGGCATCGGAATAAGCACTGTAGGCATCTCGATAACCAGCGAGAACATCTTCGGAAAGTTCTGTGGCTTCATCAATGGCTGTTTTTAGGTCAGCAATGGATTGTTCCACTATGACCAACGCCCTATCAGCGTTAGCCACCACCGTTGATGTTGCTTCATTGGTCACCAGTCCGATGGCGGTTTGGGCTTCCCCAATAGCAGTTCGGTATGTGTCGATGGCAGACTGAATGGCCGTTGTCTGCATTTCCCGAATTTCTTCCTGGGTCGGTCCGGGTTCTTCAGGTGGTTCTGAGCTTCCCATTGCTGTGTCACTACTTCCACCACTACCACAGCCAACCAGAACAGCGGCAAGGCCAGCAGCAGCAAGTGCTTTCGGGAACCTGAATCCCTGATGGGAACGAGGGTTTGAGCGCGAGGCAGTCATTAGAGGTGAATCAAAGGGACTACTGCACCAGGGCAGCAAGTAACAAGGTAGCTGGGGAAGCGCCCCATGTCAAGCAATTCCACAACGACAGTTCTGGTAAGGAGTTTGGAGGAACCGGCCCCTATCACATAACAGGACGTTTGTCAAGCAAGCCGTTCTGTCTTATCTGGGTCTTATCTGGGCTACCAATTCCGAATCCATGGTGCCTTTTCTGGACGGCGTTTGGCAGGAATTTTCAGCCAAAAAGATTTTTAATTGCGAATGGATGATGTTTTATGGGCCACTTAAAAAAATCTTAATCCGCGCCATTACTAGGTTTTTTTAATTTGTTGATGTCCTAACGCACTTGAAACCACTCGACATATTGCGAATAAGCAGCATTTATTGCGAATTTGTAGCTCTACGGTCAAGAGCGGCACATTCACCTTCGCACCGGTCGAGATCTCGAAGACGATGAGCGTCACCCTTCTGGTCGACTTCCTTGCGAGTTCTGGCAAACTCCACAATACGCTGGCGCAAGGACTTCTATTGTATTGCTACTGATAGCAGCCAGGCTCCCGATAAATGATTCGCCCTTCCACGTCATTGGTGACATGGAGGCAATCCTCCTGCATCAAGTGTTCCAATTCCGGGCGAATCTCCTCAGGGGAGCAGCCCAACTCCAGCACCGCATCATTGACGGTGAACCCCCGTGTACCACGACGTCGGGCCAAGGCCAGGATGGACTGCCCCAAGGCCATCGGCGGCGGCTGGCCACTGATCCTGGCCAACCTGTTAAATGATCGCACTTGTCCCGGGATAAGAAGCAGGTCAACCACGCTGCCCACGCCACAGAGCCCAAGCGTGAACAACCAGAGCAGGCCTGTTCCCCAACGACCCGTGTAGAAACGGTGCAGGCCCGCCACCCCGAACATGGACGGGATCCAGAGCAGATAGGCCATCCCCACACTGCACGGCTCACGGGGCGGCTCCTGGTCTTGAGGGTAGGCCATGGGGAATCCAGGTGGTCCGGGTGGTGGGGAGTCTAAATCCTATGGAGCCGCCAACACCCTGGCCAGTCTCCCGGGTCAAGGATGGACCGTCAAGACTCCAGGTGCCTGGGTGGTGAAGGGGTGGGGAGTTTAGACTTCTTCCGGGCCTGTTCTGCTGCCCGGACCATTCACAGTCCGTCCTTGTGTCCACCCCCTCCGCCCCCCTCCACCTGCCCCGCACCAGCGAGAGCGATCAGTTGTTGCGGATCCGCCATAGCTGTAGCCACGTCATGGCCATGGCGGTGCAGCGCCTGTTCAAGAACGTTCAGGTCACCATCGGTCCCTGGACGGAGACGGGCTTCTACTACGACTTCGACGCCCCGGAACCCTTCACCCCCCAGGACCTGAAGAAAATCCGCAAGGGTATGCAGAAAATTCTGCGGCAGAACCTCCCCTTCCGCCGCGAAGAGGTGAGCCGCCAGGAGGCGCGGCGGCGGATTGAGGCCATCGGTGAGCCCTACAAGCTGGAGATTCTGGCTGATCTGCAGGAGCCCATTACCCTCTACCACCTGGGGGATCAATGGTGGGACCTGTGCGCAGGCCCCCACGTGGCCAACACCGCCGAGATCAACCCCGATGCCGTAGATCTGGAGACCGTAGCCGGCGCCTACTGGCGGGGGGACGAGACCAGGGCCCAGTTGCAGCGCATCTACGGCACCGCCTTTGAAACCCCGGAACACCTGGCGGAGCACAGGCGCCGGCGGGAAGAGGCGCAGCGGCGGGACCATCGTCGTCTGGGGCGGGAACTGGGCCTGTTCCTCTTCAGCGACATTGTGGGTCCCGGTTTGCCCCTCTGGACACCCCGGGGCACCCAACTGCGCAGCCTGCTGGAGGACTACCTCCGTCAGCAGCAGCGGCAGCGGGGCTATCAGCCCGTGGTCACCCCCCACATCGCCCGGGCGGATTTGTTTCGCACCTCGGGCCATTGGCAGAACTACAAGGAGGATATGTTCCCGCTGATGGCGGAGAACGATGCCCAGCGGGCCGCAGAAGAGGGCTTCGTGATGAAGCCCATGAACTGTCCCTTTCATATTCAGATTTACAAAGCAGAGTTGCGCAGCTACCGGGACCTGCCTTACCGGCTGGCGGAATTCGGCACCGTCTACCGCTATGAGCAGAGTGGGGAATTGGGGGGGCTGACACGGGTGCGGGGCTTCACCGTGGACGACAGCCACCTGTTTGTCACCCCGGAGCAACTGGACGGGGAGTTCCTGCAGGTGGTGGATCTGATCCTTACGGTGTTCCAGGATCTGGAGTTACGGCGCTTCAAGGCCCGGCTCAGCTTCCGGGGACCCGGGAACGACAAAATCATTGGCCGCCCCGAGGCTTGGGATCAGGCGGAAGCCGCCATTCGCCGGGCCGTGGACCACCTGGGCATGGAGAGCGTGGAAGGCCCCGGGGAGGCCGCCTTCTACGGCCCCAAGCTGGATTTTCTCTTCTGTGACGCCCTGGAGCGGGAGTGGCAGTTGGGGACGGTGCAGGTGGACTACAACCTGCCGGAGCGTTTTGACCTGGAGTACGTGGCGCCGGATGGCTCCCGCCAACGGCCCGTGATGCTGCATCGGGCCCCCTTTGGTTCCCTGGAGCGGCTCATTGGCATCCTCATCGAGGAGTATGGGGGGGATCTGCCCTTCTGGTTGGCGCCGGAGCAGATTCGCATCCTGCCGGTGACCACAGCGGCGTTCCCAGCCGCCCAGCAGTTGGCCGCCCGGCTGTGCAGCCATGGTGTGCGGGCCGCAGTCGCCAGCAGTGGGGAGCGGCTGGGCAAGTTGATTCGCAATGGGGAGACCCGGAAAATCCCCGTGCTGGCCATCCTGGGGGAGCAGGAGATGGAGGCGGATGCCGTGAGCCTGCGCACCCGGCGGCAGGGGAATCTGGGGACCATGGGGCAAGCCAGGCTGGTGGAGTTGGCCCGTGACGCCGTTGCCAGCCGCCGCGCCACCTTGGTCCCATGACCACCACCGTGCTGGCGGCCGACGTGGGGGGCACCAAGACCGTGCTGGCCTTCTATGACCTCACGGAGCATGGCTTGTGCCTGCAACGGCAGCACCGCTACGCCTCTCGGTCGTGGCCCTGCTTTGACCAGATCCTGACGGACTTCCTCCAGCGGGAGGGTCCTGACGGGAGCCCAACCCGGCTTGCCAGCGCCTGTTTTGCCGTGGCGGGCCCCGTGCAGCAGGGCCAGGCCCGTCTCACCAATCTGGACTGGGTGGTGGATCAGCGGCAGTTGGCCCGGTCCCTGGGGCTGTCCGCCGTGGAGGTGGTGAACGATATTGCTGTGCTGGTCTATGGGCTACCCCATCTCCAGCCCGCCATGGCGGTGGAACTACAAGCCGGTGAACCGCAAACGGGCGGAACGGTGGCCATTTTGAGCCTGGGGACCGGGTTGGGCATGGCCATAGGTATCCCCACCCCCGTTGGTTTGGCCAGTTGCCCCAGCGAGGGGGGACACCAGGAATTCTCCCCCTGCAACCCACGGGAATGGCAGCTCAGGCAGTGGCTTCTGGCGGACCTGGGCCTGGAGCGCCTCTCGGTGGAGCGGGTGGCGAGCGGCACAGGCCTCGGGCACATTGGCCGCTGGTTGCTCAGCACCCATCCAGGCTCCCATCCCCTGAAAGCCCAATGCGCCAACCCGACCGTGGACCTGCCTGCCCGTGTTGCAGCGGCGGCAGCCCAGGGAGACGCCCTCTGTCAAGAGGCCTTGGCCCTCTGGACAGAGGCCTGTGGAACGGCAGCGGCCAATCTCCTCCTCACCAGCCTCTCCACAGGAGGGCTCTGGCTGGCGGGCGGGGTGACAGCCAAGCAACTGCCGCAACTGCGCTCGCCCCGTTTCCTGGGCCGTCTCCAGCGGGTGGGGCGGTTCCAGCCCCTGGCCGCCAAGGTGCCCATCCACGCTCTGATTGCACCGGACACCGGCCTGTTTGCCGCAGCACAGCGGGCCTATCAACTGGCCCATCCCCTGGCTGGCCCGGATCTGGTCAAGATCTCCCCAGCAGGGATGCAGGCCGTGGGGCAACATGGAAGCTGATTCCTAGACAATAACCAGGACTGTCGTGTCGGACAACACCTGCGAGCGGTGCGTCATCACCGTACCAGCCACCACTGCCAACATCGGCCCCGGTTTCGACTGCCTGGGGGCCGCCCTGCAACTCAACAACCGCTTCAGCCTGCGGCGGCTGACGGGACAGGACGAGAGGTTTGACCTGGTTGTGGACGGCCCCGAGGGATCCCACCTGCGAGGCGGCAGGGATAACCTGTTCTACCGAGCGGCCCGCTGCGCCTGGGATGCTGCCGGCCATCCCCCCATCCCCCTGGAAGCCAGGATCTCCCTGTCCGCGCCCCCTGCCCGCGGCCTGGGCAGCAGCGCCAGCGCCATTGTGGCTGGCCTTTGTGGCGCCAACATCATGCTTGGCAAGCCCCTGAGTCGGGAAAAACTGCTGGAGCTGGCCATTGCGGTGGAAGGGCATCCGGACAACGTAGTGCCCTCGCTCCTGGGTGGACTTTGCCTCACGTCCCGCGTCGCAAGTCAACGTTGGCGGGTGGTGTCCTGTCCCTGGCATGAGCGGGTGCGGGCCGTGGTGGCCATCCCCAACCTGCGCCTCTCCACCAGTGAGGCCCGGCGTTCTCTGCCCTGGAGCGTTCCCCTGCAGGATGCGGTCAGTAATCTCTCGGCCCTCACGGTGCTGCTCTCGGGTTTGCGCAACGGCGACGGCGCCTTGATCAGCGACGGTCTCCACGATAGCCTCCATGAGCCTTACCGCTGGCCCCTCATTCCCCACGGCCCCCAGGTGCGGCAGGCGGCCATGGGGGCAGGTGCCTGGGGAGCCGTGATCAGCGGCTCCGGCCCCACCATCCTGGCGCTGAGCAGCCGGGAGGCGGAGGCGAGCGTGGGCAAGGCCATGGTACAGGCCTGGCAGGAGCAGGAGGTGGAAGCCCACTATCACGCCGTGGGACTCCAGAACTTCCCTGCCGTCTGTCAGGCCGTGGAGTAAATCTGGGTATTTATACTCAGAATCCTGACGGAAGCTGATAGGGTGACCTATGGCCCCTGTCCTTTGGCAGGGCGGGTCTGTATCTTTCATGTTCTGCGGTTTGGCCCATGGTTCCCGCTCTTTCCAGCTCGGCTTTTCCCTGGCTGAGCATCATTGTGCTGTTGCCCCTGCTGGCGGCACTGATCTTGCCGTTGCTGCCAGGGGATCGGGTGGCGGGACCCAGAGCCATTGCCGTCAGCACCTTGATGGCGGATCTGGTGTTGATGGTGCTGGTGTTCAGTCGTCATTTTGTCAGCGAGAGCAGCAGCTTGCAACTGATGGAGCGCATCAGTTGGATTCCGGCCATTGAGCTGGAGTGGTCCCTGGCTGCCGATGGGGTGTCAGCGCCCCTGGTGGTACTCAGCGGGCTGGTGACCCTGCTGGCGGCGGTGGCCAGTTGGCCACTGGTCCGCAAGCCCAGGCTCTACTACGGTCTGCTGCTGGTGCAGGCGTCTGCCCAGGCCATGGTCTTTCTAGCCCAGGACTTCTTGCTGTTCTTTCTGGCCTGGGAGTTGGAGTTGGTGCCTGTCTACCTGCTCATCTCCATCTGGGGCGGCCCCCGTCGGCAATATGCCGCCACCAAGTTCATTCTCTACACTGCCCTGGCCTCCCTGCTGATCCTGCTCAGTGGATTGGTCCTGGCGTTCATGGGGGAAAGCTTCAGCCTTGATCTGGTCACCATGGCCAGCCATGCTCCCCAAGGAAGCGTGGCCTTGCTGTGTTACCTGGGCTTCCTGGTGGGGTTTGGTGTGAAGTTGCCCATGTTCCCTCTGCACACATGGCTTCCCGATGCCCATGGCGAAGCCAGTGCGCCCATTTCCATGTTGTTGGCGGGTGTGTTGCTGAAAATGGGAGGGTATGCCTTACTGCGCTTCAACGTACAGATGCTGCCAGATGTTCACGCCCAGTTGGCGCCGGCGCTGATGATTCTGGGCATCGTCAACATCATCTACGGCGCCCTCAACGCCCTGGCTCAAGATAACGTAAAACGGCGGATTGCCTGTAGCTCCATCAGCCACATGGGCTTTGTTCTCCTGGGTCTGGCCACCATCAACAGCCTGGGCTTCAGTGGCGTGATATTGCAGATGATCAGCCATGGCCTGATTGCAGCGGCCATGTTTTTTGTCACCGGCGTGTTCTATGAGCGCACCCGCACCCTGTCCATCCCCAACATGGGGGGCTTGGCCAAGGCGATCCCGGTCACCTTTGCCCTGTTTCTCACCAGTTCCCTGGCCTCCCTGGCCCTGCCGGGCATGAGTGGTTTTGTGAGCGAGATCACGGTGTTTTTGGGGGTGACCTCTGCGGACCAGTTCACCACGGCATTCCGGGTGGTGGCGGTGTTGCTGGCGGCGGTGGGGCTGGTGCTCACGCCGGTCTACCTCCTCTCCATGTGCCGCCGGGTGTTTTTCGGGCCGAGGATTCCCGCCCTGGCCCAGGTGGGGGACGCCAATCCCCGGGAGTTGGTCATTGCCCTCAGTCTGCTGGTCCCCACGCTGGCCATTGGGTTCTGGCCCCAGTTGGCCATTGGCTTCTATGAACCCACCACAACAGCGTTGGCGGCCCAAGCCGCTCAGTCTGTTTTCCATGTCTGAGGCATGGGTATTATGTTTGACTAGGTGACTGTCTCTCAGATGACACCCCCCCCAAGAATCCAAGGCTTCCTCTCGCTTCTTGGAGGTAGCCATAAGGGTCTGATCAAGTGCCCTGCTATCTGGGCGGCGGCCTTCTCTCTCATGGGTGCCCTGGCGCTGTCTCCTGCAGCCCTGGCTCAACCCAAGAGCAGCCTGCAACTGAGGATCGAAGCTTCCGAGCACAGGAGAGCGGAGGATCAATGCAAGGCCCTCCGCAAGCAAGGCAGACAGTGCTCCCTCGATGCGACCGGCAAAGTAAGCCAAGTCTTTGTCCCGTTTGATATCGAGATTGATGCTGGGACTCAAGATTGGAAGTCCTTGGCTTCCCGTGCTAACGCTCAGCAACTACCGCAGTCCAAGATCATTAAAGTTAACCACTCTGATCTGTCGCATGAATACTATATTATCGACAGGGACACTCTGAGCAAAGGTCAGTTTATGCGGTTCCTGGTTGGGACATCCAGCTACAGTGCTTCGATAGAAACAAAGTGGACAGTTGACCGCTTAGAAGGTCAGATTGTGGAAAAACATTGTCCACAGAACGCATTCCATTGCACGACTGCGTCTCGCCCATTCCCCAGCCCCATCGAGGTTCAAGCTGGCAGCGAGAAGTTCAAGCTATACGGCAATGACGGCCAGCTCACCATGCCACCATCCCTAGTAAAGGCCATAGCACGAGGCGTTCCATCGTTGACTATTAACTTCGAATATAACGACCAAGACATCACAAGACCTGACTCGGGGCGGATCTCCCTGGAGGTTAATCGTGAAACTCTTGATTCCCTGAAGATACTGTACCCCTTTCTTCTGGGGGACACAGAGCCGCCAAGTTTTGACCTTGCTGCCCTCCAACTGCCAGAAGTGGATACTTTTCAAGATCTAGTTAGAAACACATTGCAAAGTGTTGTAAAGCTTGAACAGCAAGGTGGCGCGGGAACAGGCTTCATTGTAGGGTCCGAGGGACTTATCTTCACAAACCGGCATGTCACGGGTGCGGCCAAGGCAGTTGACGTCACCTATTTTGACGGAACACAGCGCAGGGGAGAGTTGGTTTTCAGGAGTTACGAGGCTGACTTTGCCGTGGTCAAAGTTGACCCAGTCCCCGCAATTCCTTCGCTACCCCTATGCTACGGCACCTACCCTAACCCTGGTGACGACATCGCAGTTCTAGGAAGTCCCCTTGGCCTAGCAAACACGGTAACAAGGGGAATTGTCAGTGCCGTGCGCACTTCCAGCGCAGACTCGTTTAGCAGTCTTCCTGAAGGTGTGACACTGATTCAAACAGATGCCTCTGTTAACCCAGGCAACAGTGGTGGGCCAATGGTCAATGACAAAGGAGAGGTTGTAGGAATCGTGACTTACAGGTATGCCTTTGGAGCGGGACTGGGATTTGCCATCTCGATGGTTGATATCCTTGAGGCCCTAAATGCGCAAAGGCCTCCTCAAAGTGCCGACACTGTCATGACACCCTGCGGAAACATCATTAGCGAGGAACAGCTTTCAGCGCCTCTGAGCTGATGAGCACTTCCAGGGATTCACACCAAGCCCCGTTGCCGTGGCGGCTGCGCCAGCCGCCACTGAACACGTTGTGAAGGCCATCAGGAACCCAGTGGCAGCAGTGCCCCCAACTTGACGATGAGATCACCAACCACCACAACCCCATTGGCCAGCACCACGGATTTGCGGCAGACCGCTTGGCTGAATTGGGCTGGACGTCTTGGGCTTGTGGCAGGACTGGTGGCCGTTGGGGCATGGGTCGGCCTTACGGTTTTACGGCGTCCAAGCGCCCGGGACCTTGATCCCTACACCGTTGTGGTGCAGCAGCAGGCCCTGCGGGGGACCGTGGTGGCCACGGGCACGGTAGAGCCCGTTCGCCAGGTGAGCCTGAGTCCTCCACAGCCGGGCATTGTGGCCACCATCGACGTGGAAGAAGGGGAGCAGGTGCGCGCTGGGCAGGTTCTGGTGGTGATGGATGGCGGCGATTTGCCCATTCGCATCAAGGAACGCCAGGCTCTGCTGATCCAGGCGGAGGAAGAGTTGGCCCTGCGGGAAGAAGAGCTCGTGCGTCAGCAGGGATTGGTGGAGGCAGGAGCTTTGAGCCAACTGGCCCTGAGCCAACTGGAGAGCCGCTACCGGGCACAGCAGAGTCAGGTGGCGGCCAGCCGGCAGAGACTCCAGGAATTGCTGCAGGAACAGGAGGAGCTGACAGTGCAGGCCCCCTTTGACGGCCTGGTGATGGAAAGGTTTGCGGAACCCAGGAGCTATGTCACCCCTTCGGGGAGCGGGTCTGGCAACGCCAGTGGCGCCACCAGGACGTCCCTGCTCAGCCTCGGCGCTGGCCACCAGGTTGTGGCTGCCCTGCCGGACAACGAGATTGGTCGTCTCCAATTGAACCAGGAAGCCATGGTGGTGCTGGATGCCTTCCCGAACCAGCCCCTGGATGCGCAGGTGGACATTATCGCTCCCCGGTCTCAAGTGAACGACAACGTGACCACCTTTGACGTGACCCTGAAACTTTTGGCCGACAACTCCCGGCTACGTTACGGCATGAGCGGGGACGTGCAATTCTTCACCGAGGAACTCTCCCCCGCCCCTGTGGTGCCCACCGTTGCCGTTGTCACCCGTTCCGGCCAATCGGGGGTTTACGTGGTGGGCAGGGACGACCAACCCACTTTCCGCTCCATTGCCCTGGGGTATTCCAGCGGCAGCAACATCCAGGTGTTGGATGGGCTGGAACCGGGTGAGCGTGTGTTCATCGACTGGCCCTCCTGGGCCCGCCAGCCCAGGGGAAGAAACTAACTGAACTGAAACTGGCGGGTCGGAAGGGGCGTTAGCCGGTGACGCGGATCGTACGAACGCGACCGCCACGACGCTGAATGCTCTGCAACTGCCGACTCAGATTGGCAAACTGAACCTGGACCGCCTGGGCAGCACAGCGATTGGTGGCGCTGTTCCCTGGCAGGTCGTAGGTGACCTCGTAGCGGGTGATGCGGTTGTCGTACTGGTTATTGGCAATCCGAGGTGGATTGGCCTTGGCGGGCAATTTGGCCGCAAGCTGACGCACCTGGGCCATGGCTGGCGTCCTGTCGCTGCTAGCCCGACCACGATTCAGGTTCAGAGTGAGCAGGTAGTCCCTGTTGCTCTGGAACTGGCTGCTGTCAACCCGTGGAGAGGGAACGTTGTTTTCTCCAAAAGCGCTGCTGTATTCCTCGCTATCAATGTAGGAGAGGATTTCAGCATCGTAGCCGTGAGTGTTGTAGATGAGCACGTGCTCAGCAATCTCTTCCTGGTTTCGCGGTGAACGACCCAGGAAGTGTTTGAAGTTCAGTTCAATGAACCGATACTGACTGTTGCGCGTGAAGAACAGATTTCTGTAGGTTTCGGAAAGACCAACAGCCATCACGAATTCCCGGACTGTGATGTTGCCGTTGCGCAACTGGGATTCAGCCTTTTTGCAACGCTCAAAGCTGTTGATGTGAGCATTGCCCAGAACTTGACGGTAGGTTGCGGTGACCACGTCCTGGAGTTCTGTGTCGGAGCGAGCCTTGAACAGCTCTGCTTTTAATTCGTCGGCAAGCCAGAGGGGCATGATAATTGGGGGAGTAAGGGGAGTGGAAGGCTGCACCCAGCAGCGTTCTGGTGCAGTGGGAGACGCCAAGGGAAATCAACTGATCTCCGTAAGGCTGACAATCCGGCCACTGTCGCGATGGATAAACGCCAGTTGGCTGGTGATATTGTCACCAGCCACCACATAGGTGGTGGTGGCGAGGCGGCGACGGCTGCCGGCACGCTGGCTACGGACAACAATGCGGAAGCGCTTGCCGGGCGCATCAGCCGAGCCGCTGCTGGCGGTGCTGCGGGTGGCAACGGCCAGGCTGGATGCTCCAGCAACGATGTTGACCGTCCTGGAATCACTACGCACACTGTCACTGCCGGCATAGCCGGGCACCAGTGCCAATGTGCGATTGAAGTTGGCCTGGCTGCGGCCGTCTCCACTGCTCACGCCCCGCAGATAGGGCAGCACATTGTCTCCAAATACGCGACTGTACTCGTCACTGTCCACCAGCCAATCAATGGCGGCATCATAGCCAGCGGTGATCACTCGGTCCAACTGGGCGCCCATTTCAGCTTGGCTTTCCGGGCTGCGCCCCAGAATATGCTTGTAGTTCACTTCCACAAACCGATAGGGCGCCATTGTTTCAAAGAAACGGCTACGGTAGAGAGGTGTTTTGCACAGTCCACGAACAAACTCCCGTACACTGAGTTCCCCGCTGAGGAATTGGGATTCCAGCGTTTGGGGCCGCTCGGTTTCCATCAGATGGGGATTCCCCATCACGTGACGATAAAGCTGCCGCAGCAGGGTGGCTTTATCCATGGCGCTGTCATTGGCTTGGCGCAGGTAGCGGGGC
>JAJDVL010000010.1 GCA_022826155.1 Prochlorococcaceae cyanobacterium jk18x22bins.40
CCCACCAGCAGGAATTACGGCCTGCTGTGGTCCTTGGCGCCCTACACGGAACAACTGGAGGCTGATCCCTGGAAATTCTCCGTCGAAGCGGAACGTCAGGAACACGCCTCTCCCTCGACTCCAACGGATTACTCCCTCAAGCTGCGCTTCTCTACCTTGCTCTGAGGGTATTCCCCCGTCACACTCACCAGCGCCCCTCTCCGCGCTGGCTGCGGCCGCCAGTCTGTGCTGTGGAGAGGGGTTACCGCCCTGGAGACCATTAGCAGGCTCTGGCGTCAGTTGCCAGTTGGAAACCATGCCCCACCCCTGCCGGCTTTTGGGTAGTACGGCCTGATCTGTCCTGACACACCCAGAAGACTTGTTCAGAGATGCCCTAGTCAATGCCGGACAGGCCTTGGTGGAATCCTTCGATAATATTGACCAGTGCCGTGGTCGCCGAGGCGGTATTGGCAATCTGGCGCCACCAGGTCCGATTCATGAGATGCCAAAACAAGGGGGCTTACCCTTCCGGTGAAGATACCGGACACTAGGGAAGCGCTTTGAACCCGGCTATGCAGAACGCGAGGATCAGCCAAGCGGTGGTCCTGGCCTTCCTGGCATCAGGTGGCGGATCCATGGCCGCCCAGGCCCATTGTCCACACACCGACGCCACCCCCAGCGACACCTACCACGACCGCTCAGTTTTGGGCCGACCCCATCCAGGTTCTGACCATTGTCCCACCGTCGGGACACCTCCACCGATGCCCGTCTCCACCCTGCTGGCCACGGCCCAGGGATCGCTTCGGTTGCCACCGCCGGCACCACCGGCCTTGCCAGACCAACAGACAACACGACGACTGGGTAGGCAGGCGCCAAGCGCCAAGTTGAAGCAGGGAGCACTCGCCAAGGACGCCCAGCCCACCCTGGCCATGGCCTTGGCATCCCTGCCCATGCCCCTTGATCCGGGCTGGGATCTTTCCACCTCCATCACCACCAGCGGGTCCGTAGCCGTGGGCCTGGCCCACCTTGTGGACGAGGAGAGCCTGTCCGTCAGTTTTGGCGTGGGCACGGACTGGAGCCACACCCAAGGGGTGGCGGTGCTGAGCCTCAGCCTCTGAAGGGCAGTGTTACGATGGCTGGGCTTTCTCCATGGTCGTCACTACCGAATGCGTTCCCTCAAGAGCGCTTGTGCGCTAGCCTTTGTCCTCCTGTCCATGGCTGCGCCACTGCGTGCCCAGGAAGAAATAGGCCCGCGTCCTTCGTCCGATTCCGGGATCCGTCAGGGGAGAACCCTGGTAGAGGACGGGAACTTCACCGAGGCCCTGTCCATCCTCCGTCCACTGGCCCTGGACCAGCCGGATGATTCCCCGCAACTGGATGTTCTGTTTCTGGTGGGTCTGGCGGCATTGGGCGCTGCCGAGCATTCCGAAACCCCGAAGGCCGAGCGTAGGGACTATCTGAACGAGGCCATTGACGCCTTCCACCGGATCCTGGTGGTTCGGCCGGAACTGGTGCGGGTGCGGCTGGAGTTGGCCCGGGCGTTCTACGTCAAAGGTGACGACCGCTTGTCCCGCAGGGAGTTCGAGCGGGTGCTGGCGGAGGATCTGCCGCCGCCGGTGGTGGCCAACATCAGGACTTTTCTGGCCTCCATCAGGCAGCGTCGCCGCTGGAGCGGGTATTTTGGCATGGCCATGGCGCCCGATACCAACATTACCGGGTCCGCCACTGACGAGAAAGTCTACCTTCCTGATGCGTTTTTTGGTTCTGGCCAGCTGGTGCGGGCCGACTACAATCCGGATCTTCGCTCTGGCCTGGGCATTCGTGTATGGGGTGGTGGAGAGTACGAGCATCCACTGAGCCCCAAGATGCGGCTGCGCGCAGGCGGCGGCGTCTCGCGAACGGAATACGAGGGTCGGGATTTTGACAGCACGTTCCTGTTTGCCCATGGGGGACCCCGCTGGTTGGCTAGTGCAAGGACGGACGTGAACCTCCTGGCCAGCGCCCGACGTTCCTGGAGTGGCGGTGAGCCCCAGTACCGCGACCTGGGTGCACGTTTTGACTTGTCTCATTTCCTGAGCAGACGCGTGCTGGTCCGCACCCAGGCCTCCCATCACCAGCGCTCCTATGATGAAGACGTTCACCTGGACGGTCCCCGCAGCGACTTCTCCTTGACCGGCCTCTGGCAGGCAACCCCCATCGTGAGACTGGAAGCCACCGTGGGGCTCAGCCGAGAACATACGGAGTCGGAACTCTGGCGCAACGGCGGTCAATCGGTGGGTCTGGGCACGTCCATCGATCTGCCCCGAGGCTTCACCGTGGGCCTCAACGGAGACTACCGCTGGACCAACTACGACGGGCGGGGGAGCGTGTTGCCATGGCTTGCCTCTGAAGACTCCCGTAGGGATCGCACCCAGACCCTCGGCATCTCCCTGTACAACCGCGGCTTTACCATTCAAGGCTTCAGCCCCAAGCTGGTGGTCACCAGGGAGATCCGTGAGTCCAACGCCCAGTTGCGGGATTATGAAAAGACCCGGGTGGAACTCCAGTTCGTCAGGTTGTTATGAGGCGCACCCAGTGACGACTCGTCTTGCCCACCACCCATTGACGTTGGAACCCTTCACTGCAAGGCTGCTGACCCTCTCCGTTGGCTTTCTCGCCGCCGCCATCCCTATCGCCGCCCCGCAGCCAGCCTTTGCAGGTCTGGAGTTTTGCAACCGCACCGCCGATGGTTCCACCCTCTCTTTGGCCCTGGCCTATTATAATTTTGGCAATATCCATAGAAGGTTTCGCAAAGATGGCTCAACTGGCTTGACCATTACCGTGAATCCCAGATGGACCATCAGGGGCTGGTGGGAAATTCCCCACAATGAATGCATTACGGCTGCGACGGATCGGAACCCAAAGCTGAAATATTATTATTACTATGCCCACTCTCAAGATACTTCATACAAAGATTCGGGACTTTATCCGCTGTGCGGTCGTAAGTATAGTCGATTTCATATTGAATATCGCCTGAACAGCGATAACGAGCCGGTGCAAGTTCTGGCTTTTAACTCCTCCAGCATCAAGTCTGTACCCGTAACCTCTGCAACGGATTTGGAAATAGCCTGCGCCGACTTGGGCTACAGACTGCTTCCCTTTAACCAGCTTGAAGTTGGAGAGAATGAAAATTACACCCATGAAATTTTCTAGGGGAACCACGAAAAATTGGGCAATCCTCTCCAGGACTAACTTTCTCATGGTGAGATAACGTCCTACAAGAGGGGGGTTGCCCAATTTTTCGTGATTCCCTAGTGTGAAAATGCCGCCACGGCGCCAACAGGATGAGCTTGAAGAATTCTATGAAATTAGAGTTGATATTCGCACATCTGCACAAACTGGAGAAAGGATACTGGATCTGCGAAAAGACTTATGATGAAGATGTTCCCAATCCCCCCAGCCGCCGCTTGCAGATGGCTACGTACTTCGCCTGGGCTTCAAACCCCAGGTGGCGGCGGGCCAAGCGTTGGGCGGCCACCAGGGTGGAGCCGCTGCCTGCGAAGGGATCCAGCACCAACTGGCCTTCACGGGTGGTCAGGGCAATGAGGGCTTCCAACAGCCGCAGGGGCTTTTGGGTGGGATGCAGGCCCGACTCTGCTGTGGGCAGGCCCATCCGCAGCACGTTATCAGGGGCATTGGTATAATTCAGAAAGGCGTCTTGGCAATAGGCGCCGACGCCGTGGTTCAGCACGTTATCGGCAATGGTGCCCCCCACTTTGTAGGGTTTGACGAACCACAAAATGGGCTCGTAGGTGGGACGCAGGTTGCCCACCCGCCAGCCCTGCCATTGGGCGCCGGTCTCTTGCTGGCCACGGCGCTGGTAGATCACGCTGAGGCGCTGGGCCCGATGGGGCGCTTGCTCCCGTAGCCAGGCCAGGTTGTCCTTCACGCAGAAGCCGGCGTCTTCCATGGCGCAGGCGCAGCGGTGGGCCAGGCGCCGCCCGGCAAACACCAGGGCGCTGGCCCCCGGCTTGAGCACCCGGTACCACTGGGATGCCCAGGACCCACACCACTGCCCGTACTCCTGGGGAATGCGGC
Source organism: Prochlorococcaceae cyanobacterium jk18x22bins.40 (assembly GCA_022826155.1). Lineage (GTDB taxonomy): Bacteria > Cyanobacteriota > Cyanobacteriia > PCC-6307 > Cyanobiaceae > Synechococcus_B. The sequence goes on from JAJDVL010000010.1 coordinate 4,057, forward strand.
GATCCGCCGCAGACCAACCGTTAATGGGCTTCCGCCGCCTCTGAAACACCGCTCCCGCCAACCGTTGAGCAGGGCTGCGCCCCAGATAGGCGGAATTGGTGTTGTGGTGCAGCACGTCCCAATGGTCGGCGCCGATGCCGTAGGGAATGTCGCTGAGAATCAGGTGCACGGATTCCGACGGCACCGCCTGGATCAACTCCAGGGAATTCCCCTGGACAATCCCTGCCGGCCCGTCCGGATGTCCGTGACCGCTCTTGGTGGGGGAATGATCCGGTCTTACGGTTGGTAGCGGTTTGCCCATAGCGGGTGGTGTCCTCTTCACCGGATTCTGTCGCCCTGGTCCATGAATGGTTCAGCCCCTGGGCCGTGGGGGGCGCCGAGGCGGTGGTGCGGGAGCTGGATCAACTGCTGGCGCCCCGCCTCTATGCCCTGGTGGATGGGGAGTCCCGGCGGCCAGGCAGTTGGTTGGCGGGGCGATCCGTCACCACAAGCTTTATTCAGCGGCTGCCCTGGGGGGTGCGCCGAGTGCAATTCTACTTGTCCCTGTTGCCCCTGGCGGTGGAACAGTTGGACCTCAGTGGCCATGGACTGGTGGTGAGCAGCAGCCACTTGGTGGCCAAGGGGGTGCTCACGGGTCCCGACCAACTCCATGTGAGCTACGTCCATAGCCCGCCCCGCTATGCCTGGGATCAGATGAACGTCTACCTGCGCCACAACGCCATGGCCAGAGGACCGTTGGGGCCGTGGATCCGCTGGCAACTCCACCAGTTGCGCCAATGGGATCACCTCAGCGCCCAGCGGGTGGACGTGCTGGTGGCCAACTCCCGTTTTACGGCGCGGCGCATCTGGCGTTGCTGGCGCCGCCGCAGTGTGGTGATTCATCCCCCCGTGGCGGTGGAGCGCTTCCACTGGCAGCAGCCCCGGGAAGACTTCTACCTGTGCGTGGGACGCCTGGTGGCCTATAAGCGGGTGGATCTGGTGGTGGAGGCCTTTAACCGTTGCCGCCTGCCCCTGGTGGTGGTGGGGGACGGTCCTGAGCGGCAACGGCTGTTGCTGCGCGCCGGCCCGACAGTCCGACTTCTGGGGCGGCAGAGCGCTCACCAGGTGGAGGATCTGTTGGGGCGGTGTCGGGCTTTGGTCCATGCCGGTGTAGAGGATTTCGGGATTGCGCCGGTGGAGGCCATGGCTGCTGGCGCCCCGGTCATCGCCCTGGGGCAAGGGGGTCTCCTGGATTCCGTACGCTGCCATAACCAGGATCCGGCCACTGCCACCGGGTTGTTGTTTGATTGCCCCTGTCCCCGGGTGCTGACGGAGGCTGTCCGCCACTTTGAAGACCAGTGCCTGTGGCAACAGTTGCCGGCGGAGCGGCTGCGGCGCCAAGCGGAGCGGTTTTCCGCCCAGCGGTTTCGGGGGCGGATGAAGGCGCTGTTGGACAAGAGTTGGCGGCGGTTCCAAGGGGCTGGCCGCCGTGCTTCATCAGTGCCTGCCCATTGAAGGATTACTGACTGGTGTCCAACTCAAGGCTTGGCTGCTGGTGAAAGCTGCAGCGCCTGGATCAGCAAGCTCCTGATCTCTCTCATCTCTTCCTTCAGCTCATCAACGCGCCGATTGACCCTGACCTCACCGGCCTTTATCTCCTCCTTCAGATCAGCCCTGAGGTTACCGAAAGCAGCCGTGAACAGCCCAGCCCTCCAACAGAGCGCCAGCCACGATGGCCCGGGCTGCAACCAGTTGGTCAAGAGGTCTGGCGGAAGGGACAGCATCAATGCATGGAGTCTGCTTTCGTCATAGGGAGTTCCAGGTGCTGTCCAGAGAAGGCTGCTGCCTGCCAGGTGGGAGAGTACTTGTCTTGAGGCCCACCATTCTCCTTGGAGGCATTTCCTGCAAGCGCTTAGGCTGGCCTGGCCATTGTCTGTTGCCCCATGGAAGTCCGGGTGCTGCCGCGTGTGGATGGTCAGCCCCCTGTTCATGATCGGTCCTGGTGGCCAGTGTTGTGGGTGACGGCACGGTGGCTGGTGCGGGTGCTCCGCAGTCAACGCCTCAAGCGCCTGATGGACATCACGGTGGCTGGCCTGGCCCTGACGGCGGGCGCCCCCCTGTTCCTGCTGGTTGTGCTGGCGGTCTCGTGCAGTTCCCCGGGGAAGCCGTTCTATGTGCAGCGCCGCTTGGGAAGGGATCACAAGCCTTTTGGCTGCATCAAGTTTCGCACCATGGTGCAGGGGGCAGACCGGCAATTGCGCAGCACCTTGAAAACCTCTACCCGCTTGCAGGACGATTTTCGTCAGTGCTTCAAACTCAAAAACGATCCCCGCATCACTCCTGTAGGTCACCTGCTGCGGCGCACCAGCCTGGATGAGCTGCCTCAGTTCCTCAACATCCTGCGGGGCGAGATGAGTCTGGTGGGGCCGCGCCCCATTGTCCGGGCCGAAGTGGAGCGCTACGGGGACGCCATTCACCAGGTGCTGTCCGTCCGACCGGGCTTGACGGGGCTCTGGCAAGTGTCGGGACGCAACAACCTCACCTATGCCCAGCGGGTTGCCCTGGATGTGCGGTACGTGGCTCGGCGCTCCCTCCTGTTGGATCTGGTGATTCTCCGGCGCACCGTGGGGGTGGTGCTCTTCCCCAGGGATAACGGGGCCTACTGACACCGGACACCCCGGACCACAGCGTCCATCAACAACCGAGCACACCCGCCAGCACCAGCCACAGCAGCAGCCCCCGCCGGGTCAGTTGCACCATGGCTACCACACTGGCCGGCTGGGGATCCGGATGGCCCGCCCCCAGCAGAGGCTTATCCCGTTCCTCCAGGCCATAGCGGTTGCGCCCCCCCAGCCGCACACCGACCGCATGGGCATAGGCCGCCATGGAGACACTGGCATTGGGGGACAGGTCCGCAGCCCCCTCTCGCCGGGCCACGGTCAACAACCACCAGGGCCGCCCCACCATCACCCCCAGGCTCAGCGCCGCCAGGCGGCAGGGCAGCCACACCATTCCGTCCTCCAGCCGGGCGGCGGCGGTCCCCAGCCAGCGCAGGGTTCCCTGCCGATAACCCACCATGGAATCCATTGTGCTCACCGCCTTGAAGCCCCAGCCCATGGCCACCGGACCCGGCGCCCCTTCCCCCCACAGGGCCTGGAGCGCCACCCCCACCCCCATCCAGAACAGGGGAGCAAAGGCCCCGTCAACGGCATTTTCGCTGGCGCTTTCCGCCACACCCCGCAGGATCTCACGGCGGCTCAGGTCTGTCACGTTGCGCCCCACGATCCTGGCCAGGGCCTGACGGGCTGCGGGTAGATTTGGGCAGGGCTCCAGCCGGGCCAGCACAGCCGTGACCCGTTGGCGCAGGCTGCGCCCCGCCAGACAACTGGCCAGGGCCAGGATCAACCAGGGGGTGCCCAGGAGCGGCCAGCGCCGTGTACCCCACTCCAGGGTCATGCCCGCTCCCATGGCCAACAGCACCATGGTGGCCGCCAGCATCACCCCGGCCAGTTGCAGGCGTCGGGGCTGTTGGCGGCACCAGGGCTCCAGCCCACGGCGCAGCCGGTTGATGCCCCAGCCCATTACCTGTACAGGGTGGGGCCAGGACAGGGGATCCCCCAGCAGCCAATCCAGGCTACTGGCGGCCGCCAACAGGCCCCAGCCCGCCAGCGGGGACACGGCAGCACAATCGCAACGGCGTCAGGCGGCCTTCAGCCAGCTGAACATGGCCCGCAACCGTTGGCCCACCGCCTCCACGGGATGGTCGTGATCCTGCTTGCGCATGGCGTTCATCCGGGGCTTGCCCGCCTCGCACTCCGCCACGAATTGCTTGGCAAAGCTGCCGTCCTGGATCTCCGCCAGCAACCGCCGCATCTCCGCTCTGGTGTCATCCGTGATGAGGCGCGGGCCACTGACGTAGTCACCGTATTCAGCAGTGTTGGAGATGGAGTCCCGCATGGCCGTGAGGCCACCCTTCACCATCAAATCCACGATCAGCTTCACCTCGTGGAGACATTCAAAATAGGCCAGCTCCGGCTGGTAGCCCGCCTCCACCAGGGTTTCAAAGCCGGCCTTCACCAGGGCGCTCAGGCCGCCACAGAGCACGGCCTGCTCCCCGAACAGGTCCGTCTCCGTCTCCTCCTTGAAGCTGGTTTCCAGGATGCCCGCCCGGGTGGCACCGATGCCTTTGGCATAGGCCATTGCCAACGAACGGGCCTGGCCGGAGGCATCCTGGGCAATGGCAAAGAGGGCCGGAACGCCCTGGCCGTTTTCGTACTCCCAGCGCACCGTATGGCCCGGTCCCTTGGGGGCAATCATCACCACGTCCACGTCTGGGGGCGGCACAACGAGTTGGAAGCGGATGTTGAAGCCGTGGGCAAAGCTGAGCACTTTCCCCGCGCTCAGGTTGGGGGCCACGGACGCCTCGTAGACCTGCTTCTGTAATTCGTCCGGCAGCAACAGCATGATCCAGTCCGCCCGGACTGCCGCCTCCTGCACCGACACTACCTCCAGGCCGTCCGCCCGTGCCTTGGCGGCGGAGCGGCTCCCATCATAAAGGCCCACAATCACCGTCACCCCGCTGTCCCTGAGGTTGAGGGCATGGGCATGACCCTGGGAGCCATAGCCGATGATGGCCACCGTCCTTGTGGTCAGGATCGAGAGATCAGCGTCGTTGTCGTAAAAAAGATTGGCCATCGATAAGGAACCGGACCCCAGTGGAGGATTGCTGATTCTACGTCCTCTAGGCCAAGGCATCCTGGCAGAGAATTTGCATCACGCTGAGGATGGTGCGGCTCTCCAGGATGTTGAGACCGTTGATCTCGGCCAGACGGATGAGAAAGCTGATCTCGTCGTGGTTGATCCGGTTGTCACTGGCGACGATTTTGCAGGCCATGGCAAAGGCGGTGAGCTGCTGACCGGGGCTCAGGGCCGTGACTGCTTCCGCCAGCATGGCCTCTCGCCCGTCCTTGCGGTGCCGGTCCCACAACTGATCCGTGAGGGCAAGCCACTCTTCCTCTTCCATGGTGTTGTAGGGGTGGCGAGCGTTGAGTTCCTCAAAAAAGGCGTTCCTCTCCACGTCGCTCACGTCCAGATCGGACCACACAGCGCAATGGCCAACAGCAGCAAAGGCGGTTTTCAGATCCAAGAAGGTTAACAAATCCTCTTTTTGATTTAGCAGCCCTGCCCCTTGCGTGCCCGTGCTCAGGCAGTCACTGTCAAGGATCTATGACCACATCCCCACGGCACCCCTATGCCTCACCGGGGTGGGAGATGACCCGATCAATCAGACCATAGGCTTTGGCGTCTTCGGCCCCCATGAAGAAGTCCCGGTCCGAGTCCTTGGCCACCTTCTCCACCGGCTGGTTGCACATGGCCGCCAACTCCTGATTGAGACTGTCCCGGTTGCGGAGGATTTCCTTGGCCTCCCTGGCAATGTCACTGGCCTGCCCCTGGGTGCCACCGCTGGGCTGGTGGATCATGATGCGGCTGTGGGGCAGCGCCGAGCGCTTGCCCTTCGTTCCTGCGGCCAGGAGAAACGCCCCCATGCTGGCGGCCTGACCCACGCAGATGGTGACCACGTCGGACTTCACGTAGCGGATGGTGTCGTAGATGGCCATGCCTGCCGTGACGGAGCCGCCGGGGGAGTTGATGTAGAGGTAGATGGGCTTGGTGGTGTCGGAGTCCAGGTACAACATGTTGGCCACCAGGGCGTTGGCCACCCCGTCGGTGACTTGGGAGCCTAGAAACAGGATCCGCTCCACCCCGAGGCGGGTGTAGATATCGACCCAGCGCTCAAACTGGCTGCCGGGCAGGCGGTAGGGGACGCTGGGGGTTCCGAGGGGCATGGGACAGGAGTGTGGTGAGAGGGGAGGCGGGTTGGGGTCAGGGGGTTGGCAATGGTGGTGCGGGCAATTCCTTTCTGCTGGCGAGCACCCGGTCAATCAGGCCGTACTCCTTGGCGTCTTCTGCAGTCATGTAGGTCATGCGGTCGGAATCCCGGGCCAACTCCTCCACGGTGTGACCGGTGTTGGTGGCCAGAATCGTCAGCATGGTGCGCCTGTTGTGCAGCACTTCCTGGGCGCGAATCCGAATGTCGCTGGCTTGGCCCCGGGCGCCGCTGCGGGGCTGGTGGAGAACGATGGAGGCATGGGGCAAAGCGGCCCGATACCCCTTGGCGCCGGCGGAAAGGATCATGGCGGCTGTGCCCATGGCCTGGCCGATGCAGATGGTGTGGACCGGTGGCCTCACGTAGCGAAGGGTGTCGCAAACGGCAAAGGCCTCCGTCTCGAAACCAACGGCCTCGCCCGAGTACCAGCTTGTGCCGGTGGAGTTGATGTAGAAGAAAATGGGCTTGTCGGGATTGTCGAACTCCAGGTAGAGCAACTGAGCAATGATCAATTCGGTCACGTCCACCCCCAGTTGCTGTTTCACCTGGTCGTCGGAAAAGAGGGGCAAGCCCAGGTAAATAATGCGCTCCCGCAGCAGCAGGGAGGGGAGGTCAGGCGGTGGCGTGCGCAGCACGCTGGTCTCCGCCGTTTCATAGGCGGTGGAGATGACTTGGGTGAGGTTTCCCTGGTGCATTTTCGTGGGCGTGGGACCAGCAGCGGGCCGTTTGCAGCAGCCTAGCGATTGCGCCGGCCCCGGTTGCCGGAACGGGGGGGAGGCTGGCTTGTCCCTGGGGAGTCCGGCTCGGGGCTCAGTTGGCCAAACACCATGCGGCCGGAGTTGGTTTGCAGGGCGCCGGTGATGGTCACGTTGCGGGACCGGCCAATGAGTGCTTTGGCTCCGTCCACCACCACCATGGTGCCGTCCTCCAGGTAGGCGACGGCCTGTCCCGGTTCTTTGCCCTGGCGCACCAGCTTCAGGGTGAATTGATCCCCCGGCTGTGCCTCGGGCCGCAGGGCCACCACCAGTTCGCTCAAGCTGAGCACCTGGATGTTGCGCAGGCGTCCCACTTGGGCCAGGGTGTAGTCCGTGGTGATGAGGATGCCGCTGCTGTCGCTGGTGAGTTGAAGGAGTTTCTCGTCCACGGTCTCGTCGTCGTAGCGAGTGCTGTTGGTGACGATGCGGCGACCGTAGTCACGGCGCAGGGCGGACAGATTATCCAACCCCCGCCGGCCGCGGCTGCGTTTTTCCCCTTTCCCGGAATCCGCCAGGGTTTGCAACTCGTCCAGCACCACCTGGGGGATGATCACCTGGCCCTCCAGCAGGCCGGAGTCCAGAAGCGCCCCGATGCGCCCGTCAATGGCGGCGCTGGTGTCGAGGATTTTGGGGGCGGAGCGCTGCACCAGACCCTCTTCCAACAGCAAGGTTTCACTGCTGGTGGACCCCAGAAGACGGCGCAGGGCTTGCCCCCGCAACTGTCCCACCGTGAGCCCCGTCACCCCCAGCACCAGGTTGGCCAGCGCCAGGGCAACGGGCTTGATCCACTGCAATGACTCCGGCAAGGGCAGCAGCAGTAAGGGCGCCACCAGCAGATTGGCCAGCACCAACCCCAGGCTGAGGCCGGCGGCGCGAATCAGCAGAATGTCCCAGGGAAGCTGACGTTCCTCGGCCCGGAGGCAAGTGCGCACCTGCTGGACCAGCAGCCCCATGAGTAGCCCCAGCACCACTCCAACGCCAATCAGCAAGAGCCAGGGGCGCTCCAGGGAGTTGATCAACGGCAGGACGCGCTCTGATAGCAGCGCGGTCATCTCTGCGCTGGGGTGATCTCTGGAAATCACAACGGATGCTGTGGGAGAAGGGCAGAGTTGAACCAGGTCGCCCCACTATCATGGCCTTTCCACCACCGCGCAGTGCATATGTGCATATTCCCTTTTGCCATCGCCGTTGTTTTTACTGTGATTTTCCCGTTGTGCCCCTGGGGGATCGGGTGAATGGGGCCGCGTCCCGCTCCGTGGCCCAGTACCTCGGCTGGTTGGAGGAAGAAATCAGCAGCAGCCCGCCGGGTCCTCCCCTCTCCACCGTGTACATTGGCGGTGGCACCCCCTCCCTGCTGAACGCTGCGCAGACGGCATGGCTGTTGGCCCTGCTGGATCACCAGTTTGGTCTGGCTCCTGGGGCGGAGATCACCATGGAGCTGGATCCGGCCGATGGTTGTGCCGAGCGCCTGGAGGGCTACCAGGCGGCGGGGGTGAACCGGATCAGTCTTGGGGTACAGAGTTTTGACGACTCACTGCTGGCGGCCACAGGCCGACGCCACAGCCGCCGGGACATTGAAACCACGGTGGCGCTGCTGAAGAACAGCGAAGGACTGTCCCACTGGAGCCTGGATCTCATCTCCGGTTTGCCGGGGCTCACCCCGGCTCTGTGGGAGGTAACTCTGGACACGGCCTTGTCCCTGGCTCCGCCCCACGTGTCCCTCTATGACCTTACCCTCGGCCAGGGAACGGTCTTTGACCGCTGGCTGGAGCAGGGGCGCCTGTCCTTGCCTCCGGAGACCACCACCGCGGCCATGCTGGATCGGGCGGCCTGGCGGCTGGAGGCGGCCGGCTTGCGGCGCTATGAAATTTCCAGCTACGCCCTGCCCGGCCATGCCTGTCGCCACAATCGAGTGTATTGGGGAGGCGGGCAATGGTGGGGCTTTGGCATGGGGGCCGCCAGCAGTGTAGCGGGGCAACGGCTGACCCGCCCCCGCACCCGTGCCGGCTATCAGACATGGCTCCATGGACCACGACATGGTGGGCATCCCCCCGCCAGCGCCAAAGAGCGCCTGGAGGATTTGCTGATCACGGGACTGCGCCGCAGCGAAGGGGTCAATTGTCGGCAACTGGCGCAGCAGTGCTCCTTGCCGCCGGAGGCCTTGATGACCCTGTCGCCACGGCTGGAGAGGGACTGTGCCCAAGGCTTGCTGTGTTGTGAAGGACCCTGCCTGCGCCTGAGTCAACCCCAAGGGTTTCGTCTCAGCAACCAGGTGTTGGCGGACTGTCTTCTTTGGGCAGAGGAACTGTTTGCTCCTGGTGGCGCTGCTCATGACACCAACCTTGTAGCGTCTGTTTGAACATGGCCGCCCCCTGAAGCCGCGGCTTCACGAAGGGGGGCTGACTGGCAGTGAGTCCCAGCAGGTCGGCCGTCACCAGAATCTGACCGTCACAGTCCGGGCCGGCGCCGATGCCCAGCACGGGAATCTTCAACTCTCGCCGCAGAGCACTGGCCAACATGGCCGGGACGTGCTCCAGTACCAGGGCAAAGCATCCCTGTTGCTGGAGGTCCAAGGCTTTCTGCCGTAACCGCTCTTGGTCGGGGGCGCTGCGAGCCTGGCGACCCCAGCCCAGGCAATGGACAGACTGGGGCGTGAGTCCCAGGTGGCCCATCACCGGGATGCCGGTCCGCACCAGTCGGCTGATCACCGCCATGGTTTCCGGTTCAGCCCCCTCCAGCTTGACGGCCTGACACGGGGTTTCCTTGAGAAAGCGACCCGCTGCGGCCACCGCCTGTCTAGCGCCACACTGATAGCTGAGGAAAGGAAGATCCGCCACCAGGAGGGGCCGCTGAATAGCCCGACCCACCGCCTGGGTGTGATGCACCATGGCCTCCAGGGAGACGGGCAGGGTTGTGGCGTGCCCCAGGCTCACCATGGCCAAGGAATCTCCCACCAGGGCTACGTCACAACCCGAGGCCTCTACCCAGGCCCCGCTCAAGGCATCCCAGGCGGTCAGGGCTGTGATGATGCGCCCCTGATGCTTGTAATTCTGCAAATCCCGAATCGTGAGAGGCAAAAGGCACCCTGGTCATGTAGATGCTATTATTGACGTGACTCGGACCCATGCGTTCCAGACGCCCAAACCTGGTCAGAGCCGGAAGGCAGCAGCCACACGGGATGCTCGGGATTGGCGTGGACTCCGGGTCACCTAACGATTTGCCGATACCCTGTCTTCTGGAGGATTGGGTGCGGCGTCCGGAATACTGCCATTGCCTGAAACTCCATCAAAAGACTGGGGATTGCGATTGCGACCACGGCGCGTCTCAAGGAAGTAGGGAATTTTTGCCCCAGGCCTCTTGTCAAAGGGCGGCGTGAAGGAGTCCTGTTCCTCCAGGAGGTTGTTCCGGAACTCAACAACGTGAGTCTCTTGCTCCTTCGTATGATTGGTGTTGCGATCAAAACCCGTTGCAATAACGGTAACGGTTGTTTCTCCCTCAATGGAATCATCCTGTACCGCACCCACGATAATGTTGGCACTTGGATCCACCATGGCTGTGATCACCTCCGAAGCCTCTGTCAGGTCATCCAGGGTCATGTCTCTCCCCCCGGTGACGTTGATAATGCACCCCTTGGCCCCATGAATTTTCTTGCATTCCAGTAAATCGTTGTTAATGGCCGCCAGAGAAGCCTCCTTGGCGCGGGAGCGGCCCGAGCTTTTGCCAATGCCCAGAAGTGCCGTTCCAGAGTTCTTCATCACGGAATGGACGTCGGCAAAGTCCACGTTCACCAGACCTGGTTGGGTGATGATATCGCTGATGCCCTTGACGCCACGATAGAGGATATCGTCCGCACTGCTGAAGACGTCTTGCAACCGCCCACCGGAAACGCTGGAATTGCGAAGCTGGTCGTTGGGAATTACAATCAGACTGTCCACGTGGGCGGATAACTCCCGAATCCCCTGCTCAGCTTGCGCGGCCCGGCGGCGACCTTCAAACTTGAACGGCTTGGTGACAATGGCCACCGTGAGTGCCCCGGACTCCCTGGCCAACTCGGACACGACGGGAGCAGCGCCGGTTCCTGTGCCACCCCCCATGCCCGCTGCGATGAACACCAGGTTGGCCCCCTCCATCATCTGCTGGATCTCGGATCGGGACTCCTCGGCCGACTTCTTGCCTGTGGACGGGTTGCCTCCCGCGCCAAGCCCTTGGGTGAGCCGCTGACCAAGCTGAAGGCAGTTCTCCGCCGATGAGCAGAGCAGAGCCTGAGCATCGGTGTTGAGAACCCAGTGGTCCACGCATTGTAGATCGCTTTCGATCATACGATTGACAGCGTTGCTGCCGCCTCCGCCAACCCCGACAACACGGATGCGAGCATTTTGGGCAGGAACGATCTTGGCAGATGATTGTCCGTCCGGGAGGGCGTAGTCGCTATTGTCCATAGAACTTTGTCGTGGGATGGCTAACCTAACCTTAGCAGCAAGATCCGAAACTTGATTCACCGGTGTCAAGCCCTGATTATGAAGAAAAAATTAAGATTCCAACCAATGCCTGCCCCGGTGAAGTGCCCTTAGCTTTAACCGTGTGATAAGCCAAGGTTGGGTTGATCAGGATTGCTTAGATCTACGTTCATATAGGAGAACGGCGGCCCACTTCTTTGGAGATGAACGTAAAGGTGGTCCATGGCGGTAAGTTTGCGCTCCAGATGATTCGGCTCGCCCAGATGTACTTCCCTCAGGACCTGGGAGGTGCCTAGCACCAATTGCCCGTCTGCCGTGATCCGGACGGTCTGCACCGGCGTCTCCAGGTGCTCCAAACCCGCGAACAGTTCAGCCAACATGTCCTGTAAGCCCGGGGTCCAGAAATCCACCAGCACCAGCACCTGGTGCCGCACCACGGGAAAACGATCCAACTGGTGGTGCCCATCAATCCTGATCCAATTGAACTGGTGGTCCAGCACGCCACGCTCCACCCGATCTGCAAAGGAACGCCGTGCCCAGGCCTGGGCAGTGGTGTTCTGCAGGCGAACCACCAGTTGCGGTGGCGCCAGGGCCCGTTGCACCTGCACATGGAGGGTTGGCCAGGTCAAACGCCGCAACTGCTGCTCCATGGATGAAGGGTCCACCACAAGCAAGGGGGTGGGGAATTGGAGTGGGCTGGCTGCCAACAGCGCCCCGCGCTCCTGTGGCGATGCGCCATGGAACACCACCTGGTCAGGCGTCTTAACCCACCAGCCCTTCTTCAGCAGCACCCAGGCCAGTCCCACTGCAGCGCCACTGAACACCAGCAGACGCCATAACCGGACCAGCCGCCACCGCCCCTGCCTCTGACGGGTCTCCCGGGGTCCGGACCTCACAATTGGCAACACACCCGAGACATCAGTTCATCCACCCACAGGCGGGCCCGTACTGCGTCACTGAACGGAATGTCCAGACTGCGACCCTCCGCAACCAGGCGCAAACGACAGGGGCCATAGGCCTCGTCCGTGAGGGGCACGTCCCCGGAGCGATCTGCCATCAATTCGCAGATCTCCAGATGGTTCACGGCAATGTCCCCGGCCAATTCAACGCCTTTGGGCCCCACAGGTCCCCAACTGATGTGCCCATCCCGGAGGCGCATGGCCACGGCGGCATCCAGCTTGGCCAGTTCGGATCCTGCCGCCCAGTGATGGAACAAGGCCTGGCGCCGTCGCTCCAGCCAGCCGAGGGCCGTCAGGACCACGAAGATCACCAGCAGGGGGAGCCAGAGCAAACCTTCTAGCATGACAATTCAGTGAGCTGAGTGGGCTGATTCGTGGGCCGGGGTGGGGTGGCTACCCCCATGGCGCTCCTGGGCCAGATCAATCAGGCGATGCACCAGTTCCTCCATGGACACTCCGCTGGCCTGCCACAGCAGGGGATACATGCTCTGGCTGGTGAAGCCCGGCATGGTGTTGATCTCGTTCACGTAGAGGACCTGGCCATCTTCTTGGTAGAAGAAATCCACACGGCTGAGACCGTAGGCCCCCACCGCCTGGGTGGCCTGTACCGCCAGCCGCCGGACCCGGTCATGGATGGCCTGGGGCACGGATGCGGGGATCGCCAGGGAGCTATGGCCCGGAGAATATTTGCTGGTGTAGTCATACCATTCGGCGTCGTAAAGGATTTCGCCGACCACAGAGGCATCCGGATGCCCGTATCCCAGCACGGCGCATTCCAGTTCCCGTGCGGGAACGGCTGCTTCAACGATCAGGCGGTCGTCAAGTTGGGCCGCAGCCTGGAGTCCCGCCAGGAGCGCCCCGCGATCCCAGGCTTTGCTGATGCCCAAGGATGAGCCCAGATTGGCCGGTTTGACGAAGCAGGGATAGCCCAGGTGTTTTTCCACGTTGTTGACCAGCTCATCGGAGTACGCCAACCTGTTGGCAGTGGCACAGACATAGCTCACCTGGGGCAGGCCGGCTGTCGCAAAGGCTGCCTTCATGGCTTGTTTGTCCATGCCCACGGCGGCCCCCAGCACCCCCGTGCCCACAAAGGGCTGATCCAGCAAGGTGAAGAGCCCCTGCACCGTGCCGTCTTCTCCGTTGGGTCCGTGGAGCACGGGAAACCACACGTCCACCTGATGGGCCGTAGTGGGCAACCTGGGCAAGTGATTGTCGGATCCTGCCGGGATCGTGCCGGAGAGCGCCGCCGTTGCTCCGTCCCCCACAATCCATCGGCCGCCACGGGTGATGTAGTGGAGAACCGCCTGGTAGCGCTGACGGTTGTCCCCCCTGGAAAGGGCGGCGGCAATGGTCCGGGCCGAGCGAATGGACACGTCGTGCTCGCCGGAGCGTCCTCCGAACACCAAGCCCACCCTGGTGGCCGTTGACTGTGGGGCGGAACTGGGCAAGGGTAGGGTATGTACTGCTCTGGAAGCTATCAGGGGAACAGTGCCGCTGGTCCTCCGGGTTCACGGGAGGGAACAGCCGCTGAGGGAGAAGGGGCGCACCGCCTCGATGCGGACGGACACGAGATCCCCCAGCCCATGGCCCGCGGCTGGCAGAAACACCAGCCGATTGCTGCGGGTGCGACCCATCAACTGGCCAGGATCCTTGGGATTGCGCCCCTCCACCAACACCTCCACCACCTGCTGGGCATAACGTTGGTTGCGACGGCGGGCACAACGCTCTACGCAAGTATTGAGGCGCCGCAGTCGCTCCACCTTTACCGCCTCCGGCACCTGGTCTGTCCGGGTGGCGGCCGGGGTGTGGGGACGGGGTGAATAGGCCGCGGTGTTGAGCTGGTCAAAGCCAATCTCTTCCACCAGGGCCATGGTGTTTCGGAATTGGGCTTCTGTTTCTCCGGGGAAGCCCACAATGGCATCGGCGCTGATTGCAGCCTCCGGCATGTGCCGGCGAATTGTGCGGATGATGCGGCGGTAGCGGCCCACCGTGTAGCCACGGGCCATGTGGCGCAGCACTTGGTCGTCCCCGCTTTGGAAGGGAATATGGAAGTGCTCGCACACCTTGGGCAATTCTCCGCAGGCAACAATCAGCCGCTCGGTGAAATAGCGGGGGTGGCTGGTGGCAAAGCGAATCCGCGCAATGCCCTCCACATCATGGATAAAGTTCAGCAGGTCGGTGAGGGTGTGACGCCGCCGACCCGAAGGGGTGATGCCTGGCAGGTCCCGGCCATAGGCATCAATGTTCTGGCCCAGAAGGGTGATCTCCCGATATCCTTGTCGGGCCAGGTTCTCGATCTCGCTGCGGATGGCTTCCGGTGTGCGGGACTGCTCACGGCCGCGCGTGGCGGGAACCACGCAGTAGGTGCAGCGCTCGTTACAGCCGTAAATCACGTTGACCCAGGCTGTGACTCTGCTCTCCCGCCGGGGCCTGGTGACGTCTTCCAGAATCTGGTGCTCCCCGGTGGCCACCACCTGCTGGCCGCTCTCCACCTGCTCCAGCAGGCTGCCCAGCCGGTTAGCGTGTTGTGGTCCCATTACCAGGTCCAGCTCCGGCACGCGCCGCAGCAGACTTTCCCCCTCCTGCTGGGCCACACAGCCGGCCACCACCAAGGTGAGCCATGGATTGTGGCGCTTGCGCCGGGCTTGGCGGCCCAGATAGCTGTACACTTTCTGCTCGGCGTTGTCCCGGATGGAGCAGGTGTTGTAGATTACCAGGTCGGCGGCCAGCTCGTCCTCCTCATGGCGGTAGCCCATGGCCTCCAGGATCCCGGCCATGCGCTCGGAATCCGCCTTGTTCATCTGGCAGCCAAAGGTGGTGATGGCATAGCGGCGGCCTGGAGCGGCGGCGGGATCGGCAGCAGGAGCCAGGGGGGGCATCAGAGTGTTGCGGCGGTTCACGTTTTTATAGTCTTCCCCAATTGCTGCACCAGCGGCGTCCACCTGCACACCAGTCTTCCATGCAAGGTTGCTGCCGTCCCTTCCAGATTGACAGAATAGTCCCTCTCACCATCAGCCGTGGCCAAACTCACTGTCTGGAGAGGTTGCTGGTGGAAATCCGCCACGGGGGCATTACGGGAATCGGGGAGACGGGTCATGTGGACACAGGTCATCACCACTACACCAGACAGGCTGTGGCGGCGGAGCTGGCCCGGCTCTGGCCCCAGTTGGAGCCCTATGCTCCGGACCAGTGGCAGCAGTGTGGGCCGCTGCTGGTAACCCTCTCCCCCCCGGCCCGCTGTGGGGTGGACCTGGCACTCCAGGACTGGTGGGGCAAAGCTTTGGGGCGCCCCCTTTGGCGTCTCTGGGGCCTGGATCGGCAACGCTGTGGGGCCACCAGCGTGACCGTTGGCCTCGGCTCCGTGGCGGCGGTGCGTCAACGGCTGCGGCAATGGTTTGACCAGGTGCAGCCCAGCCGCATCAAGCTGAAACTCGGCAGCCCTCAAGGCTTGGACCATGACCGCCAGTTGGTGCAGGCCACGGTTCAGGAACTGGAGCGTTGGCCCCGACCCGTGGACGTGCAAATTGACGCCAACGGGGGCTGGGATCTGAATCAGGCCATGGTCATGGCCCCATGGCTGGCGGATCAGGGGGCGGTGCTGCTTGAGCAGCCTCTCCCTGCCGCCGGCAATGACCACGAAGACTATGCTGCCCTGCGTCCCCACTGCCCCATCCCCCTGGTGGTGGATGAAAGCTGCTGGACCCTTCAGGACCTGATCCGCCTCGCGCCCCACGTGGACGGGGTGAACCTGAAGCTTCTCAAACACGGCGGCCTGGGCCAAACCCTGCTTATGGCTCGCGTGGCCCAACAGTTGGGCCTCCGGTTAATGCTGGGCTGCTACGGGGACACCAGTCTGCTCAACGGCGCCGCGGCCCAACTGCTTCCCCTGGTGCAATGGCCGGACCTGGACAGCCATCTTAATCTGCGCCATGACCCCTTTCTGGGCCTTGAGCGGATACAGGACGTGATCCGCCCCGGCACTGCCCCTGGTCTGGGCATTCAACTTGCCAAACCCCTCCAATGCTGAGTGCCTCCGCCCCCCTGGTTCTTCTCCAGCACGGTGGCCTGCAAAGTCTCCTCGGCAAGACCGGTCTTGCCATGCTGCGCTATCGCCGTGGTCCCATCGTGGCGGTGATTGACCCCGGCAACGCCGGGGGCCGGTTGGTTGAGGTCACGGGGATTCCCCGCACGGTCCCGGTGGTGGCCACCCTGGAGGAGGCTCTGCCCATGGGACCCACGGTGGCCGCCATTGGCCTGGCCCCGTCCGGTGGCCGGATTCCGGAGGTGATGCGTCGGGACGTGGAGGCTGCCCTGGCTGCGGGCCTCAGCCTGGCCAACGGTCTCCACACCCCCATGGCTGACGATCCCGAGTTGCGTGCATTGCTGCGGCCCAACCGCTGGATTTGGGACCTGCGCCGTGAACCCGACACGCTGCGGGTCGGCGCTGCCCGTGCTGCCCGCAGCCCTGCCCGGCGGGTGCTGTTTGTGGGCACCGACATGGCCGTGGGCAAGATGAGCGCCGCGTTGGAACTGCACCGGGCCGGTGTCGACCAGGGGTTGGCCATGAACTTTGTGGCCACCGGTCAAGCGGGCATCCTCATCAGCGGCGGCGGCATTGCCCTGGACGCTGTGCGGGTGGACTATGCGGCTGGCGCCGTGGAGGCAGCGGTGCTGGAGGCCGCCGCGGATGCCGACTGGGTTCTGGTAGAAGGCCAGGGCTCCCTGCTCCACCCCGGCTCCACCGCTACCCTGCCCCTGCTGCGGGGCAGTCAGCCCACTGATCTGGTGCTGGTGCATCGGGCGAGACAGGACCGTCTGCTCTCCCTAGCCCCCGACGGTCCTCCCATCCCCATTCCCCCCCTGTCCCAGGTGGTGAAGCTTTACGAGACCGTGGCTGCCGTGGCCTGCCCTGCCCTTTCTCCCCCCTGTCGGTTGCGGGCCGTTGCCCTGAATACGGCCCAACTCCAGCCGGAGGAGGCCCGGGCCGCCATCGCTGCCACCCAGCAGGAGACGGGTCTGTTCTGTGATGACCCTGTGCGCTTCGGGGGGGCAGAACTCCTTGCCCAACTCCAGGCACCAGAAGGGTTGTGAAGGGCGAGCGAGGGGATTCGAACCCCCGAATAGCGGCGCCACAAGCCGCTGCCTTAACCACTTGGCGACGCCCGCCAGCCAAATCGAAGGAGATCCTAACAGGTGACTTGCAGTGGTCCGCCCCCTGATCCACCATTGGGTCAGCCCCTGGCAGCCGTCAGGTGGCCTATCGGTCCCCAAGGATCTCCCCCTGCGGTGAGGCTGGGCCTGGATGGTTGTCGTGGAGGCTGGGTTCTGGCGCGCCTGGTGGCCCAACGTCTTACCCTGTCTCTGCTGCCTGACCTGAAGTCCCTGGAGATGGGTGATCAGCACATGGGCTGTGTCGATATGCCCATTGGCCTCACCAGCCATGGACAGCCCCGCTGCTGTGACTGCAGGGTGCGCCGCTTGCTGGCGCCCGCAGGGCGTAGCAGCAGTGTGTTTTCTCCACTGGGGCGCTGCTGCCTGTCCCTGTCCAACCATGGTCTGGCGACGGCAGCGCAACGCTCCGGGGGCGGTCCGGGCCTCTCCATCCAAAGCTGGCACCTCCTGGAGCGGATTCGGGATCTGGATGCCTGGCTTCAGGTACAGCCACAGCGCCCCCGGCAGTTGCTGGAATGCCACCCGGAGTTGACGTTTTTGCAACTGCAGCAACGGCATCAACCCCGGTGGCCCGCACCTGTCAGCAAACATCGGGCTTCAGGCCAGCACCAGCGCCTCCGGCTCCTTGGCCGGCATTGGGGCTGGGATCCCACCGGGCTTGTGGATCAAGCTCTGGTGCGCAGCCGCCGCCGTCACCTCCAACACCATGACTTGGTGGATGCCCTTGCCTGCCTTGCCGTGGCCATGGACGGGCAACGCCAAACACTGCCCACCTCCCCGACAACGGACGCGGCAGGCCTGCCCATGGCCGTCACCTGTTTAGGCCCCGGCTAGATTGGCTGGCCTGATCCGTTGGAGGGAATCCGAGATGGGCGGAGAAGGTCGGATGTGGGGCACACCGGCTGGGGCGCCCATCGGGGTGGGTACCTGGTCCTGGGGCAACCGCCTGCTCTGGAACTACGCTCCCCAGCGGGATGATCCCCTGCTGCTCCACACCTTTCAGGCGTGCATCAAGGCCGGGCTCACCTTCTTCGACACCGCCGACTCCTATGGCACCGGCAAGCTTCAGGGGCGCAGCGAAAGTCTGCTGGGCCAAGGTCTGTTCCGCCTGCCACCGGGACAGCGCCAACGGGTGACCGTGGCCACCAAGTTGGCGCCCTACCCTTGGCGCCTGGGCCGTCACGGCTTTTGCAAGGCTGCGGCAGCTTCCCGTCAAAGGCTGGGGCGCCCCATTGACCTGGTGCAGCTCCACTGGAGCACGGCCCGTTATGCGCCATGGCAGGAGACGCCCTTGTTGCAGGGGTTGGTGGATCAGGTGCGGCTTGGGGGCGCCAAGGCCGTGGGACTCTCCAACCTGGGTCCTCGGCGGCTGCGCCATGTGGCGGGTTGGATGGCGGATGCCGGTGTGCCGCTGCGCAGTGTGCAGGTGCAGTTCTCCCTTCTGTCCCAGCAGCCGCGCCAACCGGGCAGCGTGCTGGAGGTTTGTCGAGAGCTGGGCATCCGGGTGATTGCCTATTCTCCCCTGGCCCTGGGTCTGTTGACCGGCCGTTACACCGTCGAGCACGGTCCACCCGGATTCCGGGGCCTGCTCTTTGCCCGTCTGTTGCCCCGCCTGGAGCCCCTGCTTGCCTTGATGAGGGAGATGGCGGCGGATCACGGTTCCACGCCAGCCGGCGTGGCCGTCAACTGGTGCCGCGCCCATGGAACCGTTCCCATCCCCGGCCTGCGCCACCCGCGCCATGTGAACGTTATGGAGCAAGCTCTAGGCTGGATGCTGTCCGTCCACGAGCGCCAAGCCCTGGACCAGGTCAGCCGCAACCTGGCCACCCTGATGCCCCAAAACCCTTTTCAATCCGCCTGAGGCTTTACGTTGACCAGAATTCCCAAGCAATGGCTGAGCCGCGCCATCCTGGTTGACGTCAGCCTGGCGCTGACGGGCCTTGCTCTCTGCTTGTTGTTGCCCAACCTGTTCTGGCGCCTCGTGAGCGGATTTGCGGCCCTGGCCTGTTGCCTGGATGCCCTGCTTGCCGCCTACCTGCTCGACCGCCAGGAAACCTGATCAGCGCACCAGCTTTCTGACGCGCCGGATAGGCAAATTGGCTACGAGGGCCGTGGAGCGCTCCTCGGTTTCCAAGGTGAGTTCACTGCCGGTATGGTCCAGCTCCAAATACTTGGACACCACTTCCATGATTTCCAGGCGCATTTGATCCAGCATGGCGGGGCTCAAGTCACTGCGGTCATGGGCCAGCACCATGCGCAGACGACTACAGGCGGAGTTGGCGCTGGTGTTCGTGTTGCCAAAGAGACGGCTCAGCAATTCGCTAATGGTCATGGTGGCACCTCAAATAATTCGTGTGGAAAGGAAGTCACCAAGGCGGTCTATAAAGCCCGCTGGCTTGTTGATATCGGAGATCGGGATCTCCTCCCCCTGGATGCGACGGGCGATATTGCCGTAGGCAACGCCCGCAGGAGATTTGTATTTGCCCAAGGCCAAAGGCTCCCCCAGGTTGGAGGAAATGATCACCTGCTCGTCTTCCTGGACCACTCCGAGAAGGGGAACCGCCAGGATATCCAGCACATCTTCGATGGACATCATATCCAGCTTTTCCACCATCCTGGGCCGTACACGGTTAATAACAAGCTGGATGAGATCTACGGTTCCCTGAGACGAGAGCAGTCCCGCCACCCGGTCGGCGTCCCGTACGGAGGAGATTTCAGGGTTCACCACAAGAATCGCCTCGCTGGCCCCGGCCACGGCATTTTTGAAGCCGTCCTCCACACCTGCCGGGGCATCAATGAGAATAAAATCAAAGCTGTCCGCCAGCATGGTAATCAGATTCTGCATGTGCTCCGGGTTGAACCAGTCCATCATGCGGGGATTTCCCGCTGGCATGAGCATCAGGTTTGCTTCATGCTTGTGTTTTACCAGGGCTTGCCCCAACCGGCAACTGCCGGAAATCACCTCCTGCGCCGTAAAAACAATGCGGCTTTCCAGGCCAAGCAGCAAGTCCAGATTCCGCAAGCCGTAGTCTGCGTCCACAACACAGGTTTTATGACCCAGCTTGGCCAGGGCGACACCAAGATTGGCGGTGAGCGTAGTTTTGCCCACACCCCCCTTCCCTGAGCAAAGCACAATGGAGCGGCAGTTGTTGGTCTTCAGGGCATCAATGTGTGCGATAAAACCAGAAGAGGGCATGTGTGCTACGGGGAAGAACTGGGATGCAAGGCGTTGGTGGCTTTAATCTTGCCAGATGACTTGGCAACAGGAGCCCGTTGCGTCATGCCAGACATGCGGTCTTGCAGAAGCGTAGCAGCTTCAATCACAATCTGACCGTTGCGCTGCACAGCCTGCTCCGGTTGCCCTGGCGGCCCATGTTCACCAGGCCCCAAGGCTGTTGTGGAGGCAATGCGCACCTGCTGAGGTTGCAGTTGCAGGGCGGCGATGCGGGCGGCTCCATTGCCCTGGCTGCCGGCATGGGCCATGCCCCGCAGTCGTCCCCAGACAATCACGTCTCCGGCAGCACGGATCTGGGCGCCGGGATTGACATCCCCTAAAACCACCACCGTGGCTCCGTGTTCCAGGCAGTCCCCGGAGTGGAGGCGGCCTTCGTAAAGGTAGGCTTTCGGCGCCGGATCCTGGGGGGGGCGAGGGGGCTGCTGCTGCGCCTGGGGCGCTGGCATCCGGGGCTGGGTCATGAGCCCCAGGGCAGCGCCAGCCACAATGGTGTGCGGTTCGACGGAGCGCAGAGCAACCGGATGCAGATCGTGTTGCAGTAGCAACTCTTGCAGTTGCTCCAGATCTCCGCAGCTTAATCGCCAGTCCCCGCAATCCAGCTCCAGGGACTGGCGCCCATTGAGCCTTGGCAAGGCGGCCTCCACAACCTGGAGCAGAGCCGGTCCCCTGGAGCTGGCCCCTGAAAGCCGTAGCCGACCCATGAACTCCGAACCCGATGCTGGCAAAAAGCTGGCACCCATGGCGCGCTGCTGGCAGTGGTTCTAGGCAAACATATAGGTCAGTCTCCGGTCTGCCACCGATGGTTCTGGATAGGCCCGTGATTCCAGCCACGGTTTTCTGCGACTTCGACGGCACCATCACCCCCGTCGACACCTTCGACCTGTTGATGGAGGACACCTACGGCGACTTTTGGCGTCGGCTCAAGGGGGACCTGCTGTGCTTTCGAGTCACGCTTCGGGAGGCCATGGATCAACTGGGCGCCGTCCTCACGGCCCGGCACCTGGCGGCCATGGAACGGCGGATGGCCACATTTGTCCCGCGACCGGGTTTCCTGCACTTTCTCGATGCCATGGATCGGGCCGGCATCCCCGTTGTGGTGGTGTCCGGCGGCTTTCTCCCCCTGGTTGATGCCGTACTCATGGAGCACCGTCATCGTTTCAAAGCCGTCATTGCAGGCCTGCCTGTCCCCCAGAACTACGGGGCCACCCGTCACCGGATCCACAGCCTCTATGGCTCCGAGGAGGAACTGGTGGCCAAGGCGCTTGTCATGGAGGCGTACGGTCAGGGTCACACCATTGCCGTTGGCGATGGCATCACGGACGTGCGCATGGCGGAAGCGGCGGATACGGTCTTTGCCAGGGACGTTCTGGCCGGGTTGCTGACGGAGAGGGGGATGCACTTCCACCCCTGGCGCGACTTTGACGACGTGCTGAGGTTGTTGATGGAGATGGGTCTGGTGGCGCCACCAGGCCCCTAGGGCAAGGCTTTTAGGTCATGGCGGTGCGCTCAATGTGCTTTTCATGGCGATGGAGCTGGTTCTGCAGGGCCACCATGGCCCGCTCCAGCCAGAGATCCTGGCCGTCTTCCTCCGGGGCCTCCCGTCTTGAGGCTGCAAGCATCTGGTCGGGCGTGATGCCCGTGCTCTGGATGTCACGGCCGGCTGGCGTCACGTAACGGGCCACGGTGACCGCCAGGCCACTGCCGTCGCTCAGGGGGATCAGGGTTTGGATCAGTCCCTTCCCGAACGTGGGACGTCCCAACACCTCGGCCCGCCCATCATCCTGCAGGGCCCCGGCCAGAATTTCACTGGCACTGGCGGTGCCGCTGTTGACAAGCACCACCATGGGACCGTCGTAAAGCGTTCCGACATCTGCGGTGATGGTGTCCACGATCCCGTTGCGGTCCTGGATGCGCACAAGGGGCTGGTCGTCCAGCAGGGAGTGACCCACCTGCAGGCCACTGGCCACCAGACCGCCGGGATTGTTGCGCAGGTCAAGAACCAGCCCCTCGATGCACTTGTTTTGCAGTTCCGCCAATGCCGCGCTCACCAAGTCCGGCACCGTCGTCGTGAACTGCCTGATCTGCAGCAAGCCGTAGGTGTGCCCGTCTTCCCGAAGGCGGCGGCTGCGCACGGGGCGCAAATCCACGGTGCGCCGCTCAAGGGACAGGGATTGGCGTTCACCGTCCGGCGCCACCAATTCAACGTCCACAACCGTGCCGGACGGTCCCCGCAGGGCAGCAGCAACCCCTTCCAGGCCCAGGTCTTCCACGGAGTTTCCTTCCACCGCCAGGATAACGCTGCCCGGCTGAACCTCGGCCGCTGCCGCTGGAGAACCCTCCAGGGACGAGATCACCTGCACCGCGGTCTCCCCTTCGTTGATCCCCAGTTGCAGACCCACGCCGCTGATGGAGCCTGCCGTGCTGTCCGTTAAGGCCTTGAACTGCTCCGGGCGCAGGAAACGGGTAAAGGGGTCGCCAAGGGGTTCCAGCATGGTCTCGATGGCCCCATAGGCACTCTCCCTGGAGGAAATCGGCTGCTCCAGCGCTTTTTGCCGCAAGCGGCGCCACGGTACCCCCTCGAACCTGGGGTCCACGTAGCTTTGGTTCACAAAGCTCCAGGCGTCCACAACCAGTTGCTGGTCTTCGGAGAGGGCCTGAACCGCTGGCGCCCACAGGAGGAGGCCAGCAAGAATCACGATAGAAAGACAAAAACTGAATTTGCGCACGCCACATTGCGCCCACCTGTCCATCTTGGCGCGATGCCTGTCCATGGTGATGTCCTCTGCTTCAAGGCTATAAAATCTCTTTGGCGGTGGCCTGCCCGGCACCCACTTTTTGACGTGGACTGCTTAGAGTCCTGTTTTATTGCGCAGGGGTAAGCCTTGCGCTGGAGGGACAGCCACGGCTCCTGTCTCCTCCCAATCCCTGAGCATCCGATCCCCTTTGCCCCTATGTCGAAGGTTTACGACTGGTTCCAAGAGCGCCTGGAGATCCAGGAGATCGCTGACGACTTCTCCACCAAGTACGTTCCGCCCCATGTGAACATCTTCTATTGCCTGGGCGGCATCACCCTTGTGTGCTTCCTGATTCAGTTCGCCACGGGGTTTGCCATGACGTTTTACTACCGGCCAACGGTGGCTGAGGCCTTCAACTCCGTTCAGTACCTGATGACCTCGGTGAACTTCGGCTGGCTGATCCGCTCAGTCCATCGCTGGAGCGCTTCCATGATGGTGCTGATGCTGATTCTCCACGTGTTCCGGGTCTATTTGACGGGGGGCTTCAAGCGACCCCGGGAGCTCACCTGGGTGGTGGGTGTCACCATGGCGGTCATCACCGTCAGCTTTGGAGTTACCGGGTACTCTCTCCCCTGGGACCAGGTGGGCTACTGGGCCGTGAAGATCGTCTCCGGTGTGCCTGCCGCCATCCCCATAGTCGGCGACCAATTGGTGGAACTGCTCCGCGGTAGCGAAAGCGTTGGCCAGGCCACGCTGACCCGCTTTTACAGTCTTCATACCTTCGTGCTGCCCTGGCTTTTGGCGGTTTTCATGTTGATGCACTTCCTGATGATCCGCAAGCAAGGGATTTCAGGTCCCCTCTAAGCCTGTATGGCCGAGCCTCACGCCTCCCGTTTTCCGGGTCTTCCCCCCGTTCATCCCACTCACCTCACCGATGTCCATCCTCAAGAAACCAGACCTGAGCGATCCGGCGCTGCGGGCCAAGCTGGCCAAAGGCATGGGTCACAACTATTACGGTGAGCCCGCCTGGCCCAACGACATCCTCTACATCTTCCCCGTAGTCATCCTGGGGACCCTCGCCTGTGTGGTGGGGCTGTCCGTCCTGGATCCCGCCATGGTGGGGGAGCCTGCCGACCCCTTCGCCACGCCTCTGGAAATCCTGCCGGAGTGGTACCTCTATCCCGTGTTCCAGATCCTGCGGGTGGTGCCCAACAAGCTGCTGGGCATCGTACTCCAGGGCATGGTGCCTTTGGGGCTCATGCTGGTTCCGTTTATCGAGAGCTTTAACCGTTTCCAGAATCCTTTCCGGCGGCCCGTTGCCATGACCGTCTTCCTGTTTGGCACCTTCATGGCCCTGTACCTGGGCATCGGCGCCACCCTGCCCATCGACAAGTCTCTCACCTTGGGACTGTTCTAAAGTCAACCCCTTTCTGAAGTCTCCTGGCTCAATGCAAACGAAAAATTGAGCCGGCAGCCGTTACGGAGCAGTTCACGGGTCAGCAGGAATCCCGCGATGGTCCAGGTCTGATAAGTTCTGGCCTGCTGGCCCACCCATGTTCCCGTGGGGCCGTCAAAGTATTCCGCCCACTGCTGGCGGGGCAGTTGGCTCAGATGGATCTGGTAGCACCGCTCCAGCAGGGTTTTGAGTTGGCCCGCCAGTAAGACGTCCGCATTGGGGTGGTCCTTGTCGTGGAGGGCCGCCGCCATCACCAGGTACCAGAGCAGGCTGGGCCAATGCCCACCATTGTGGTAGCTCCAGGGCCAGTTTTTGGGATCGGAGCCCGTCTTCATGGCCCACTCCTGTCCCTCCATGGGAGGGTGGCAGATGCGCATGGGCATCTGGGCCATCAAATGGTTTTTGTTGTGCAGCACCAACCGAAACAAAGCCCGCTGCTGGGGCGCAGTCAGCAGTCCGAAAATGCAGGCCAGGCTGTTGCCCAGGGTGAAGAACCGGTAGTCCGGCCGCCCCGTCCGGACGTTGCCGATGAGATAGCCGCCGCGGTTGTCCAGCCAGTCCTGAAGCCAGTCCGGGATGAACGTGGGCTGAACGTTGAACTCGTTCAGGTGCTGCACGTCTCCGTATTGCTCCGTGGGGCGGCGCCGCAGCACCTGGATGGTTTTGCTGGTGACCCAGTAATGCTTCAGCAGGTAGGAGCGCAGGTCATGGATCCACTGCCGGGTGAGGGGGATCCTCTGGCTGAGCAGCCTGCTGGGGGCGGCGTTGTGGTGTTGGGCCAACTCCATGAGATGGACACAGCACTTCAAGCAGCCGTACAGCAGCACCTCGATTTCCAGAGGGGCGCCCCACACGTCCATGGGGCGGTCAATCATGAAGGAGCAGTCGGGTACGAACAGGACAGGTGTGCCGGCAACGGAGGGTTGCATTACCAGGTCCAGGAGCCGCTGGATTGCCCGCTGCACCCTTTGGTCACAGCCGAACTGCCAGTCCTGCACATGGGAGACGTAAATCCAGCAGAGGATGGGCCACCAGAGGCTGGCATCCACTGAACTGATCCGACCAATGGACCGTTGGCCGTAGTCCGCAACCACGTCTCCCTCTTTCTCAATGAAGCTGGTGGGGAAAAGACCTCGGGTTTGCAAGGCGCTGCTTTGCAGGTCCATGCACAGCACCAGAAAGTGGCGCACCAGAGCGTGGCGCCCTTTCAGGAGCAGATGGATCATCACCGGCACGTTGTCCCGGAGAAACACTTCTCCGTAGTTGAGGGACATGCCTTTGCTGGGATACTCAATGGCTGCCACGGCCCCTGCCAACTGGCCCCTCACTTTGATAAGGGTGCGCTCAAGGTGGGCTTCCGCCGATTGGACGATCTTCTCTTCCTTCAGGCTGGCGCGGCTGCGGGAGCGGGGTGGAATGATGGATTTGGACATGGCTACGGTGCCCAGTCGTCAGGAGAGAAAACGGGCAATGAAGGACCTGCTGTTGGTCACCGATCTGGACCATACCCTTGTGGGGGACAGACAGGCCCTGGCCTGTCTCAATCGAACACTGCAGACGCTGCGCTCCCGGGTTCATCTGGTCTATGCCACAGGCCGCAGCCTGGCTGGGGCGCGCCAACTGCAGCAGGAAGAGGGCCTGCTGGAGCCCGAGGGTTGGGCCACCGGTGTTGGCTCCACCCTGCTGTGGCGCGGGGAGCCGGATCCGGCCTGGGACAGGCGATTGCAGCGCTGTTGGGATCGCCCTGCCCTCGGCGCCCTGTTGTCCGGCTGGAGCGAACTGATCCTGCAGCCCACATCCGAGCAAAGCCCCTACAAGCTCAGTTACGAGTTGGCCGCACCCCGGATGGGCGCGGAGGCCCGCCAGTTTGAACAGCGCCTCCAGGCCGGCCTTCGGCAGGCTGATCTTCAGGCCCAGGTGGTGTTCAGCAGTGGTTACCAACTGGATCTGCTGCCCATGGCCGCGGGCAAGGGTGCGGTGAGCGGCTATCTTCAGCAGAAGCTGGGCCTGCGGGCAGATCAGGTGCTCTGCTGCGGCGATTCCGGTAATGACCGCTCCATGCTGGGTGGTCCCTGGTGGGGGGTGATGGTGAGCAACGCCAGGCCGGAACTGCTGGCATGGTGGCGGCAGGTGCGACCGGACACCCTGCTGCGCTCCCACCGCCACCATGCAGGGGCCATCCTTCATGCCCTGGACACCTTGCCCCTCCTGTAGCAGGGTTGGCCTACTGTCCCTCCTGCTGGCAATGGGGGCACCAATGGCTGCTGCGTCCGCTGAGCGCCCGGCGCTGGATGGGTGTGCCGCAGCGGCGGCAGGGGGCCCCTGACCGCCCGTAGACCCAAGCCTCCTGGCCGTAGTTGCCATTGATGCCCTGGAGGTCGCGAAAATCCCTGAAACTGGTGCCCCCCTGTTGCACACTCCTGGCCAGGACCTGTACCAGCCGCTCACAGAGCCGGGCCAGTTGCTCCTGGCTCAGGCTGCCGCTGGGAACATGGGGTGGGATGCCCGCCAGAAAAAGACACTCGTCCGCATAGATATTGCCCACACCGGCCACCACGGACTGATCCAGCAGGGCTGTCTTGATGGGCCGCCTGGACCCTCGCAGGCGCTTCTCCAGGTAGGATCCGCCAAAGGCTGGGGTGAAGGGTTCCGGTCCCAGACGCCCCAGCCCCGGGATCACCCGGGACGCGACTGTGCCGGGGGGCACCCACCACATGCGTCCGAAGCTGCGGGTGTCCACAAAGCGCAGTTCCTTTTCACCCCCCAGAAATCGCACCCGGGTGTGGGAACATACAGGAACTTCCCCCCTGTCAAGCCAGAGAAATCTGCCGGTCATGCGCAGATGAACGCCCAATTGACCCACAGGTCGTCCTTGGCGCGAGAGCTGGCTCAGCAGGTATTTCCCGCGACGACGCCAAGGGGTGAGCCGGGACCCCGTGAGGGCGGCGGCAAAGGCTGGGCCGTCACCCAAAGGGAAGGCCACCGTGCGCTCCAGCAGGACCTCCACATGGTTAATCAGGAAACGGCCAACACCGTGTTGCAGAGCACGGCGCACCACCTCCACCTCAGGAAGCTCCGGCACAAACGGCGATCAAGAGATCAGGTGTCCAGGGACCAGCCTGGGCTGAACCCTTTGACGCCCTCAGGCCGCCTCCAACTCGCTTTCGGCAAAGTTGTTCACGTTCAGGCCACCTTCTACCCCGCTGTAGGAGGTGTAGTTGAGACTTTCAAAACGCACGGCTACCGGATACAGGATGCCGCTGGTGTCCACGGAGGCCACGGTGCCCACTTCGTTGAACCAATAAGACTCGGGACGCTTGATGCGAACTTTCTGACCTCTCGTGATGGCCATGGTGCAAAGATGCAAAGCTGAACAGCGGTGCCAACCTAGCCGCCGTGTTGCCCCTCCTCTTCGAGGGTGATGAAATATGTCAGGTTTTCCGTTCGATGGCTGACTCCGGCACGTCCTCCCCGCCCATCGTGATCAAGGTGGGCACCAGCATCCTGCGGGGAGACCACCGGCGGGGTACGGAAGCCGTCATTGCCGAATTGGCCAGGGTCCTGAGCCACTGCTGTCAGCAGGGGCGTCCTGTGGTGCTGGTGAGCAGTGGCGCTGTCGGCCTGGGCAGTCGTCGCCTGGGGGACAACCAGCGTCCACGGGAGTTGCTGCAGCAGCAGGTGGCGGCAGCCGTGGGCCAGGGACTGCTCATGGCCTCCTACGACAAGGCGTTTGGCGCCCATGGTCAACTGGTGGCCCAGGTGCTGCTGACCCGCAGCGATTTCGTGTCGCGGCAACGCTACCGCAATGCCACCGCCACCCTGCGGGGGCTGCTGGCGCGGCGGGTGCTGCCCGTTGTCAATGAAAACGACGCCCTGGCCACCGATGAGCTGCGCTTTGGCGACAACGACACCATGGCGGCACGGGTGGCGGTGGCGGTGGCGGCCGAGCGGCTCATCCTGCTCACGGACGTGGACCGCCTCTACTCGTCCGATCCAAGACGGGACCTGCAAGCCAGTCCCATCGATGCGGTGCGCAGCCGTGCGGAACTACTGAGTCTTTCCCAGGCGGCGGCACCGGGTGGCCAGTGGGGCACAGGGGGCATGACCACCAAGCTGGAGGCCGCCCACATTGCCATCGCCAGCGGCATCACGGTGGACCTGGCCGATGGCCGCACCATTGCCGTCCTGGAAGGGTTATTGCAAGGGGGCAACGGCGGCACCCGCTTCCAGGCCGACGCTCTCCCCATTCCCGTCCGGAAACGCTGGCTGGCCCACGGTGTGTTGCCCCAGGGCAGCTTGCACCTGGATCAGGGGGCAGTGAAGGCCATTGAGCAGCAAGGCGCGTCCCTTCTGGCTGCTGGCATCACCGCTGTGGAGGGCTCCTTTGCATCCCACGAGGCGGTACGCCTCTGTGGACCGGACGGGGAAGAAGTGGCGCGGGGCATCAGCCGTCACAGCAGCGAGGTGGTCCACAGGATCCGGGGCCTCTCCCGCAACCAGGTCACCCCCCTGCTGGGGCAACCCGGCGCCGCTTGTGTGGTTCACCGTGATTCCCTGGTCTTGACCTGCTCCCCCGAGGCGGCCCCCTGATGCGTTTCAGTGAACTGCTCGCTGCTCTGGAGAGCTTCCCGCCGGATGGGGCCCGCTGGCTGGCGGATGATCCGCCCCTGGATGGGGCGGCTGCCCTGGACAAGGCTCGGCCGGGCCAACTCAGCTTTCTGGAGCGCAACAACCCGATGGCGGCAGCCCTGGCCCACTGTGGTGCCAGTGCGGTGTTGTTGCCTGTCGGCGAGGAGTCGCTCCAGCGCCTGGCCCGGCAACAGGGCATGGCCTGGGCAGCTTCTGCAGAGCCCCGCCTCGGGTTTGCCGAAGCGCTGGATTGCCTGTACCCCCGGCAACGCCTCACCCCTGGCCGCCATCCCCGGGCGACGGTGGCGCCTGATGCCCGCGTGGCGGACAGCGCATCCCTGGCTGCCGGTGTGGTGGTGGGCGCCCGTTGCCATGTGGGGGAGGAGGTTGTTCTCCATCCCGGCGTGGTGCTGTACGACGACGTGTGGATTGGGCAGGGCTGTGAACTCCACGGAAACGTGGTGGTGCATTCCCACAGCCGCCTGGGGCGCAACTGTGTGGTTCAGGCCAATGCGGTGATCGGCGGCGAGGGCTTCGGCTTTGTGCCCACCGGCTGTGGTTGGCGCAAAATGCCCCAAACAGGCCATGTGGTGCTGGAGGACGGAGTGGAGGTGGGCTGCTGCAGCACGGTGGACCGCCCCGCCGTGGGAGAAACCCGCCTGGGGGCTGGCACCAAGATCGACAATCTGGTCCAGATTGGTCATGGGGTGGTCACAGGCAAAGGCTGTGCCTTTGCAGCCCAGGTGGGCATTGCTGGTGGGGCCGTGCTGGGGCGTGGCGTCATCCTGGCGGGACAGGTGGGTGTGGGCAACCGGGTCCGTATTGGGGACGGGGTGGTGGCCAGCTCCAAAGCCGGCGTCCATGCCGACGTGGCGCCCGGGGAGGTGGTGAGCGGCTTCCCGGTTATCCCCAACCGGCTCTGGCTCCGGGCCTCGGCCCTGTTTGCGCGCCTGCCGGAGTTGAGTCGTAGTCTCAAACGATTGCAGCAGCAGGTGGAGCGTTCCCGACAGCCATGAACATCACCCTTCTGCCTGGCGACGGCATTGGCCCGGAAATCACGGCAGTGACCAAGGATCTCCTGCAGGCTGTGTCCAGCCGCCATGGGCTGGGTCTCGCCATGGAGGAGGCTCCCATGGGAGGCGCAGCCATTGCCGCCTGTGGCGAACCTCTCCCTGAGGAGACCTTGCGGCGTTGCCGCGCCGCGGATGCGGTGCTCCTGGCCGCCATTGGCGATCCCCAATACGATCGGCACCCGCGGCAGCAGCGGCCCGAGAGCGGGCTGCTGGGTCTGCGGACCGGGCTGCAACTGTTTGCCAATCTACGCCCGGTGAAGGTGATCCCCTCCTTGTTGGGGGCCAGTTCCCTGAAGCCCGAGGTGGTATCTGGCGTGGATCTCCTTGTGGTGCGGGAACTCACCGGCGGCATCTACTTTGGCCAACCCAAAGGACGCATCGGCAGCGGATCCGGGGAACGGGCCTTCAACACCATGACCTATGGGGCCACGGAGGTGGATCGGATCGCCGCCATGGCGTTCAGGCTGGCCAGCCAGCGCCGTCATCGTCTCTGCTCCGTCGATAAGGCCAACGTGCTGGACGTGTCCCAACTGTGGCGGGAACGGGTGGAGCGCATGGGGCCCGCCTATCCCGACGTGACAGTGGAGCACCTGTACGTGGATAACGCCGCCATGCAGCTCATCCGCCAGCCGCGCCGGTTTGACGTGCTGCTGACCGGAAACCTGTTCGGGGATATTCTGAGCGACGAGGCGGCCATGCTCAGCGGTAGTATTGGTGTATTACCGTCCGCTTCCCTGGGGGATGGCGGACCGGGACTGTTTGAACCTGTCCATGGTTCTGCACCTGATATTGCCGGTCAGGACCGGGCCAATCCCTTGGCCATGGTGCTCTCCGCGGCCATGATGTTGCGTTTGGGCCTGGGGCAGGAGAGCGCCGCCACAGCCTTGGAAACTGCGGTTGACCGGGTGCTGAAGGCGGGCTTCCGCACCCCGGACATGATGGCCAAGGACTGCGTTGCCGTGGGTTGTCGCGCCATGGGGGAACACCTGCTGGCAGCCCTGGATGGCCCTGTCCACGGCCTGGATGTGCAGCGAGACGTCAACCAGGGCTAGCCAGGCGGCGCCATGGGGCTGCACACTGGGCTCGGTGTTGTCCCCCCATCTTTTCCTCCTATGTCAAAGCAGCATCCCATTGTGGCTGTCACTGGCTCGTCCGGTGCTGGAACCTCCACCGTGAAACGGGCGTTTGAACACATCTTCCGCCGTGAAGGGATCAACCCCGCGGTGATTGAAGGCGACAGCTATCACCGCTTTGACCGCATGACCATGAAGGTCAAGATGGCGGAAGCCACCGCTGCCAACCGCACGTTCTCCCATTTCGGGCCGGAGGCCAACATCTTCAAAAAGCTGGAGGAGACATTTCTCTCCTATGGAGAAACGGGCACAGGTGAGCGTCGCTATTATCTCCACAGTCCGGAAGAGGCGGATGAGCAGAACCAGCGCCTTGGCACCACGCTGAACCCGGGCGAGTTCACCCCCTGGGAACCCTTTCCCGCCAAAACGGATTTGCTCTTCTATGAAGGATTGCACGGTGGAGTCAAGGGTGACGATTACAACGTGGCCCGCCTGGTCGACCTGCTCATTGGCGTGGTGCCCATCGTGAACCTGGAGTGGATTCAGAAGATTCACCGGGACAATGCCGAGCGCGGCTACTCGGCCCAGACCATTGTTGAAACCATCCTGCGCCGGATGCCGGATTACATCAATCACATCTGCCCTCAGTTTTCTGAAACCCATATCAACTTTCAACGGGTGCCTACGGTAGACACCTCCAATCCCTTCATCCGCCGTGATATCCCGACACCGGATGAAAGCTTTGTAATTGTCCATTTCCGTCGTGGCGTGAAGGAACAGTTTTCCATTGAACCCACTTATCTTCTCCAAATGATTCCCGACTCGTTTATGTCCAGTCCCACAAGTCTCGTTGTGAACGGAGGCAAAATGGGGTTTGCCATGGAACTGATTCTCACCCCCATCATCCACCGTATGATCGAGGAGAAAAAGATGGCGGCCTAGGGTCTTGACCATGGGGCCTTTGGCGGCGGCCGTGCTGGGCGCCTGTGTGGGCAGCTTCCTCAGCCTGGCGGCCTGGCGTCTGCCACGGGGGGAAAGCCTGACGTGGCCGGCCAGCCATTGCCCAGCCTGTGGTCGAACCCTGGCGTGGTGGGACAACCTCCCCCTGCTGGGTTGGCTGTGGCTGCAGGGGCGCTGCCGCACCTGTGGCGCGCCCATCCCCCTGCGGGACTGGCTGACGGAAGGGCTCACTGCCGCCCTCTGGGTGGCCGTGGTGCTGCGGACCCCGCTTGCAGCCAGTGGTGTCGCCGGTGGGCTGCGCCTTCTGGCCGGTCTGCTCTTCATCAGCGGGTTGCTGTTGCTGCTGCTGCTGGACCTGGACGACTTTTGGCTGCCGGAGCCCCTCTGTCGCTGGGGCTTGATCAGTGGCCTGGCCGCGACGGTGTCGCTGGCTGTGGCAGGGGGCACGAACCCCTTGGCGCCCCTCGTGGACCATGGTCTGGCGGCAGCCCTGGCTCTGCTGGGGTTTGACCTGGTGGGCGTACTGGGGACGTGGTGGTTGAAGGCGCCGGCCCTGGGTGGGGGAGACGGCAAGCTGGCGGCCCTGCTGGGCGCCTGGCTGGGGGGGCGGGGCCTTTTGCTGGCCCTGGCTCTGGCGGTGCTCAGTGGCGGCTTGTTTGGCCTGCTGGGGCGCCTCGCTGGGCGCCTCAAGCCCCGACAACCCTTCCCTTTTGGACCCTTCTTGGCCACCGCCGGTGGTCTGGTGTGGCTTACCCCGGAACTGCTGCATCGGCAGTGGCTGGCCATCCTGTTGCCCTGGTTGAACACCCTGGGCCTCGCATTTGGCGGCTGAAGCGGTTTGAATAAGGCGTTATCCCAACACAGCCAAGCGTGTCCCTCCTTGATTGGTTTGCCAGCCGCAAACGGGAAGCCCCTGCCCTGCGCAGCCTTCAGGACAGTGACGGCAGTGACGGTCTCTGGAGCAAGTGCCCAAGCTGCAACGAGGTGAACTACACCAAAGACCTGGTGGCCAACGCCAGTGTTTGCCTGAACTGTGGCTACCACTTCCGCGTCGATAGTCAGCAGCGCATTCACTTGCTGGTGGACGAGGGCAGCTTCCAGCCCCTGGATGAGCAGCTACGCCCCACCGACCCCCTCGGTTTCCGGGACAGCAAGGCCTATGTGGATCGTCTGCGCCACTACCAGAAGTCCACCGGGCTGAACGATGCCGTGGTGACGGGTCTGGCCCGCCTCCACGGCATGCCCATGGCCCTTGGGGTGATGGAATTTGCCTTCATGGGGGGAAGCATGGGGTCCGTGGTGGGGGAAAAGCTCACCCGTCTGGTGGAAACAGCCACCCAATACCGCTATCCCGTGGTGATTGTTTGCGCCTCCGGTGGGGCACGGATGCAGGAAGGGCTGTTCAGCCTGATGCAGATGGCCAAGGTGTCTGGAGCGTTGCACCGCCATCGCCAGGCCCGATGCCTCTACATCCCTCTGCTGACCCACCCCACCACCGGTGGCGTCACCGCCAGCTTTGCCATGCTGGGGGATCTGAACCTGGCGGAGCCCAAGGCCACCATTGGTTTTGCCGGGCGGCGGGTGGTGGAGGAAACCCTTCGGGAAAAGCTCCCCGCTGATTTCCAGACGGCGGAATATCTGCAAGACCATGGTTTTGTGGACTGCATCGTCGAGCGGACCCGCCACCGGAGTGTCCTGGCCGATCTGTTCCGAATCCACGGGGTGCCGCCCGCTGCCGCTGCCACTGATGCCGACCCCGCACCTGCCGACCCCGCGCCGGATCAGGACCTGGAACTCCTCGGCGCCCCCTCCTGAGACGGGGGACAGGGGCTGCCCTGCGGCTTCAGCAGGCGGGCCGGATCCACCCCCAGTTCCACGGCAACGGTGCCGTTGTGGGCAATGGCCTCCGCCAGCACCGGCGCCAGCACCGGCGCCAGGGCAAATCCCCCCCGAAAGCCCCCAAACAGCCAGAGGTTCCGGATGCCGGGACAACCACCAATCCACGGCCGGCCGTCAGGGCTGTAGCTGACGGGGCAGTGGCGCACTGTCGACTGTTGCCGCCGGGCCGCTGCCGCCAGCCCGGGAGCCAATTCCGCCAAGGCCTGGCGGAGACGGGCCTCCGCCACGGACGGTTGCCCAGGTCCCCGCAGAGACAGGCCGGTGGGGTGGCCTGGGGTGGCAGGGCGCCTGCGCTGGTGGTGAAGGCTGGTGACCTGGCCAAACACCACGCCCCCATGCCACGGCGCCAGCCCGGGATCCACAACCAGGTCCGCCTGTCCCTGGCGCTCCATCCGCTCCCGCCCCCCCAGCAGGGGCATCAGGATCACCTCGGGACAGAGCTGTGGTTGTCCCAGGGGCAGCACACTGGCCCAACTGTAGGGGAACCACCTGTCTGCCCCTGGGAGGGGCAGCAGCCTTGCCACGGCGGCGCCCGTGGCAAGTACTACGCTGTCACATTCCACCACCACGCCGTCGGTGAGGCGGGCTCCCATGCACCGTCCATCATGCACCAGCACCTGGGCCACCGCCCCCGGTGAGCACCGCACCCCCTGGCGCCGCAACACCCTTGCCATGGCGTGGTGGTAGTGGCGGCTGTCAATGCGTCCATAGGGCAGCCCGATGGCCCCGGCACAGGTCAACCCCAGGGGTTCCAGGTCCCCTCGGCGGAAGTCGGGCCGCCCCCAGCGCTCCAGGGTGGCGTCTGGGGGGAGACTGGTCGCGAGGGCCGCCACGGCTACTTCCACGGCAGTGTTGTCATCAGCGTCGTCAGCCGCAGACCAGTGGAGCAGCAGGGTGGCTGGCCGCAGGCCCAGATCCCCGTGCCGCTCCTGCAACTGCTGCCAGCAGGCCAGTCCCCGACCTGCCAGTGTTTTTCCGCCATCCCCCACCCCCATCCACCAGGGAATGCCGCCGTAGCTGTAACGGGTGGCGGCGGGCATGGCCTGCGGGTGAGCCGCCCCTGTCAGCAGGGTTACGTCAAGCTGGTGCCGACTGAGGGCCAGGGCCACCAAGGTGCCGCAGAGCCCACCCCCAACCACAAGGATGTCCATGGACCCATTGTGGCAAGGTTGGGCTCCCTTAAGCGGTGCCCTGCGCTGCGGTGAAGCCCAGGCGCTCATCTGACCCTCTGCCCGGCGCCTTGGGAAACCCATGGGCTCTGCAGTGACGCTGTTGCCACTGCTGGCCTCCTGACGTCGGGCCATGGGGGCTCTGTTATGTATGCTGTCCATACGCCGTAGCCAGTCCATGCCGACCCTTCCACCAGGTCTTAGCGAGTGGGCAACTCCTGGATTGGTGCTAGGCCTGTTCGGTTTGATCTGGGGCGAGGTAAAGGCCAGTGAAGGCAGGCTCCGGGCTGACTTGAAAGCGAGTGAGGCCAGGCAAGAGAAACGCAATGACGAACTCCGGGCCGAGATCAAGGAGTTGAGAGACCTCATTGTGAAAAATCTCTCGACTGCCAAGCAGCCTTGAAGGAGGCCATGGCCACTGCAAACTTTGCCAGCGTCACCATCTGGGCCGGTGACAACCTGCCCGTCATGCGGGGCATGAACTCTGCCTGTGTGGACCTGATCTACCTGGACCTGCCCTTCAACTCCAACCGGAACTACGAGGCCCCCAGTGGACGTGTGCGAGCACGGTGAACTGGCAGACCATAACCCTGCCGCTTGAAACCCACGGGCTCCATCTACCTGCACTGTGACCCCACGGCATCCCACGACCTCAAGCTCTTGATGGACGGGATCTTTGGCACTGGCAATTTTCGCAGCGAGCTTACAACGACGGTCGCGGTCCGTACCGGCGCGGCGACATGGCAAGTCCCACTGATCCCCAAGCTGCTTCCCCCATCCCTTTTGTTAAGGTCAAGCCCTCCTCTCCACCACCATCGCCATGGCCAATCAGCCGCTCACGGATCGCATCGCGCTGGTGACGGGCGCCAGCCGTGGCATCGGTCGGGCCGTGGCCTTGGAGTTGGCTGCCGCCGGGGCGGAGGTGGTGGTCAACTATGCCCGCTCCCCCGAGGCCGCCGCCCAGGTGGTGGCCGCTATCGAAGATCAGGGTGGACGGGCCTATGCCCTGCAGGCGGACGTGAGCAAGGAGGCGGAAGCAGACGGTTTGATCAGGGCGACGTTGGCCCGCAGCGGCAGCCTTGACGTGCTGGTGAACAATGCGGGGATCACCCGTGACGGGTTGTTGATGCGCATGAAAACAGCGGATTGGCAGGCGGTGATTGATCTGAATCTTTCCGGGGTCTTCTATTGCACCCGCGCCGTGACGCGACCCATGCTCAAACAAAAACGGGGCCGCATTGTGAACATCACCTCCGTGGTGGGGCTGATGGGCAATCCGGGACAAGCCAACTACGCAGCCGCCAAAGCCGGTGTCATCGGCCTGACCCGCACCAGCGCCAAGGAGTTGGCCAGCCGCGGCATCACGGTCAACGCCGTGGCCCCCGGCTTCATCGCCACGGACATGACCAAGGGACTGGAAAGCGACGCCCTGCTGAAAACCATCCCCATGGGGTGCTTTGGACAACCCGAGCACGTGGCCGGGGCTGTACGCTTCCTTGCCGCCGACCCCGCCGCGGCCTACATCACCGGCCAGGTGTTGCAAGTGGATGGCGGGATTTATTGAGTTGGTGGCGCCATGTGTTCCCCCAGGACCTCTGCCTGCTCAAGCACCGTGTTGATGGCTTTCTTCTCCGCATCGGGAGGGTAGTTGTAGCGTTTTAGAAGCGTCTTGATCTTCACCCGGAGTTTTGCCCTCACGTTCTCCTTGAACTGCCAGTCAATGGTGGCGTCCCGTCTGAGCATCTCCGCCAACTCCTTGGCCATGGTGGCCAGCACCTCGTCTTTCATGAGTTCCTGTGCTGACGGGTTGTCCGCCAAGGCGTCATAGAAGGACTGCTCGTCGGAGGCGAGACCCAGGGCGTCGCCACGTTCCTGCTCCTCACGGAACATCCTCGCCCTGGCAATGAGCTCCTCAATCACCTGGGCCGCCTCCACAGCACGGTTGGCGTATTTGTTCAGTGATGCCCTCAGCATTTCACTGAAACGTCTCTGCTTCACCAGGTTGGTCTTGAACCTGGTCTTCAGTGCATCTTTGATGAGCCGTTGCAGCAACTCCACCGCCAGGTGTTTCTGGGGAATTTTGCGCACCTCCGCCAGGAATTGGTCAGACAGGATGCTGATGTCGGGAGTTTTCAGGCCGGCAACCTGGAAAATATCCGTGACCCCCTCCGCCACCAGGGCCTCGGACAGCAGTTGACGGAGGGCAAAGTCGGGATCCTTGCTGGCGCCCTCTGGTCCCCCGACCCTCTTGATCAGCGGCGCCCTGACCGCCTGGAGAAATGCCGTCTCCTCGGCCAGCGCCATTGCTTCATCCGTGGCGCCACAGAGGGCAAATGCCCTGGTGAGCTTCAGCACCGTGTCACAGAACCTCTGCTTGCCGTCAGGAATCCCCAGGATGTGGTCCAGACAGTGGGGGATCAGCTCCAGCGCCTTGCCCCGCTCCCTGAAGCCGCGCCAGTCCACGGGATGGAGGATGTCCCTGGCGATCTGGAGTTGCTCCTTGAGAACCCGGACCGTCTCGCCGACATCAAGGGTGGGTTTGCCTTTGCCCTGGGCTGCCGTATAGGTGGCCAGCGCCGCCTTCAGTTGCGGGGCAATGCCGATGTAATCCACCACCAGCCCCCCTGGCTTGTCCTTGAAAACCCTGTTGACCCGGGCGATGGCCTGGGCAAGGTTGGCCCCCTTCATGGGTTTGTCCACGTACAGGGTGGCCATGGAGGGAGCGTCGAATCCCGTTAACCACATGTCCCGCACCACCACCATCCTGAGGGGATCAGCAGGATCCTTGAACCGCTTCTCCAAAGCCTTCTTCTGTTGCTGGTTGGTGTGGTGGGGCTGCAGGTGTGCTGCATCGGACGGCCATGACGTCATCACCGCCTTGACGGCG
Source organism: Prochlorococcaceae cyanobacterium jk18x22bins.40 (assembly GCA_022826155.1). Taxonomy (GTDB): domain Bacteria; phylum Cyanobacteriota; class Cyanobacteriia; order PCC-6307; family Cyanobiaceae; genus Synechococcus_B. Next base: position 42,382 of record JAJDVL010000010.1, read on the forward strand.
CCTTTCATGGGGTCGGGGTCATGCCAATGGGGGCGCAGGGCAACGATGGCGTCATAGAGGCGGGCGCAAATGTCCCGACCCATGGCCACCACCATGGCCTTGCCGGGCTGGGTCTTGCAACGTTGCTCGTAGTGGGCCACCAAGTCCGCTGCCACCTGTCGCAAGCGGGGTTCGGCGCCCACGATGGCCGCAAGTGCCGCCCACCTGCTCTTGGCCCGTTCGGCGGCGGGGATGTGGTCCTCGTCATCGAAGAGCTCGTCCACCTTCTCGTCCACCGTGGGCAAAGCCCCCTCCTTGAGGGCCAGTTTCGCCAGGCGGGACTCGTAGTAGATGGGGACCGTGGCGCCGTCTTCCACTGCCTGCTGGATGTCGTAGATGGAGACATGGTTCCCAAAGACCGCCTGGGTGTCCCGGTCATCCTGGGAGATGGGCGTTCCCGTGAAAGCAACGAACGTTGCCTTGGGCAGGGCATCCCGTAGCGCCCTTGCCAGACCGTATTTGATCTCGCCTGTTCTCATATTGAGGCGACCCTTGAACCCGTATTGGGTGCGGTGGGCCTCATCACAGATCACCACAATGTTGTGACGGTTACTCAGGGTGGGGAAACGGTCTTCGCCAAGTTCAGGGGCAAACTTCTGGATCGTGGTGAAGATGATGCCGCCACTGGGGCGGTGGGCGAGCAGCTCCCGTAGCGTCTCCCTGGATTCCGCCTGTTGTGGTTGCTCCGGCAGCAGATCCCCCACGCCAGCAAAAACGCCGAACAACTGCCCATCCAGATCCTGGCGGTCGGTGACCATCACCAGGGTGGGGTTCTCCAGGCGCGGATCCCTGAGCAACCTGCCCGCCAGACAGGCCATCTCGATGCTCTTGCCCGCACCCTGGGTGTGCCAGACCACACCACCCTTCCTGTCACCCTCAGGTTTGCTCGCCGCCACCACCCGCTCCACCGCTGCCCGCACGGCATGGAACTGGTGGTAGGCGGCGATTTTCTTGGTCACCTGCCCGTCCTCCTCAAAGAGGCAGAAGGAACGGATGAACTCCAGCAATCGCCCCTGGTGGAAGAGGCCACGGATCAGGGTCTCCAGTTCCCGGTGTTTGCCCAATGGGTCCAGGTTGTGGGCCGTCTCGATCAGCCGCCACTGCTGGAACCGTTCCCGCGCTGCACTCAGGGAACCCACCCGGGCCTGGATGCCGTCGCTGATCACCAGCAGCACGTTGGCGGTGAACAGGTGGGGGACGTCGTTCTTATAGGTTTGGAGTTGATTGAACGCCGCCCAGATGTCTGCCTGCTCATCGGCGGGATTCTTCAGTTCCATCACCGCGATGGGTAAGCCGTTGATATAGACCACCACGTCAGGGCGGCGGTTATGGTGATTCCCCTGAACGGCCAACTGGTTCACCACCAGCCAGTCATTGGCGGCAGGGTGGTCAAAGTCCACCACCTTGAGACGGGTGCCCACCTCCTGCTTCCCGTCCATGTACCTGGTGGGCAGTCCCGTGGTCATCCAGCGGTGAAGCTGGCGGTTGGAGGGCAGCAGCCCTGACACAGTTGGACGTGCCAGTTGTCGCACTGCCGACGCGATGGTTGCCGCTGGCGGCTGGGAGTTGATGCGTGCTAAAGCTCTGTGGAGACGACCCGTGAGCACCACTTGGCGGGAATCCTCCCGCTCTCCCGTCTTTCCGTCAGGGGCAAGGCTATGGCCATGGACAACGGTGTAACCCATCTCCTGGAACCACGCCAGGGATTGCTGCTCCAGGTGGTCTTCCGTGATCAACGCCATGGGACACCTGCCTCCTCCGACAGTGTATCGGTATCGAGACGGGGGCTGCCCATGGTCAATGTGCGGCGGCAGCTACGGATTTCAGAAACGTGCGGACTGGCTCCAATACCTCGTGGTCCAGGGGCCAATACCCTTTCTTAGCGGCAATGCCGACGGAAACATGCGGTTCTGATTGCGTTGCGATAAACACCCGCGCCCAGGCCTTATCCAGCCTTTCTGCGGCCCAGCCCTGACGTGATTCTTCCACACATTTGAAGAAAGTCTTAATACAGTTGTGTTCAGGCGCATCAGCAAATGTCTCGCATAGCACAGTCTCCAACATACCTTCTCTGCCTTGTCCCGGTAAAATCATAATCCCTACATCAGGTTGTGTTCCTGAACATTGTTCTGGCTCATCGGGAACCGTTAAATCAATGTGTCTCAAGCTTGCCTGAACGCTCTGGAACGCTGCAGCCGCGTCTTTCTCAGCATCCCGGATGATGCCGATCCTCTTCACGCTCCGAAAACCTGATTGTCCACAAAGTCCAACCAGAAACCCGCGGAGTTCTTCCACACCACCAAAGTTCATGATCTGGAGCTGTTGGGATAGTGAAAGGTGGTTGCACAGGGCCTCAAAGAAATTGCGGGAATCTTTGCCTTCCACAAGAAGCAATGACTCTTTGGTGATGGGCTGTGGTTGAGGTTCCATGGATCAACGAACCTCAAATCCATGGCGAACGGCAGCCGCGATCCCCTCCTCCTCCAAGGTGACGCAATGGCTCTTCCCCTCTTTGTCTTGCTCAATGCGGTGGACCATCAACTTGTTGCCAAGTGCTTGATGGGCCGCCGCCATGCACTCGAAGCTGTGGGTCGTTGCAAAAATCTGGACCTGGGCGCGTTTTGCTGCATCAGCGATGGCGCTCCACACCTTCTGCAAAACGGAATAATGGATACCGTTTTCAACCTCATCCACCATGACAACGCCACCGGCGGCGGTGGATATGGCCAGAAGAATTCTGGCAATGCGGGTCATCCCTTCTCCCATCATGGACAGGGGCACCAACTCGGAAAGACCAATGTCACCCCAGATCATTGGGTAGCCGGCTACAGAGTTCTCCTCTAAAGCCTGTAATCGAGGCTCCATAATTTTTAATGCATCAACCAAAAGGTCTCCCTTTTTGCGTCTTCGTAAGTCTCCCAAACGGGTGGCATCCTCAATGGAATTTCCACCGCGGGAAGAAACAAATATGGCCAGAAAGGGATTTTCATTGGAAGGGGTAGCCATCTGTATCCCATTGTTAGCAACATGAAGACGCCCCTCAGATCTGATTTCTCCTGACCTATGAGACCTATAAACATAGTCCAGGCGTAAATCATTGAATTCTATATTTTCCCTATTTGCTACAAGCGTACTTGAGGGAATCTGGATAGGATCCCGTTGATCCACCGCAGATGTATCAGCCTGGCGATTCTTAAGTGATAGGGCAACAGTGTTTTGGCGTTCAACCGTGACTTTCAATTCTATATCATCAAGTAAATCATGCTGGCCACTGATCTTAATGGTCTGACTTGAGTCAAACTGATGGAATAATGGCTTCAAGATTGTCTCTCGTATGGCTGTAGGTGTGACCAGCTCATTAAGCCCACGAAATCCGCGAAATGCGTTGATTCTCAAAACCAGCTCTGGATTGGCCGTGCCGCACAACAGAAACAGGGCTTCAAGGAGAGTCGTCTTACCAGAATTATTGCGTCCCCCCACCAGGTTAATCTGACCTAGTTGTTCCATCTTTAGATGGTCAAAAAGACGAAAATTACAGATTTCCAGATTTTGCAACATGGTCACTTCCCCGCTGCACTGCAGTGTGCCCATTCGGGGCCAGGTTGCAGAAGCAAGGCGGGCTCCGAAGCCCAAGCAGTTGCCCCATTCATGCTGGCTTTCCAAGCAGGCCCTGCCACCTTGCCAAGGGTGAGTGCCAGGTTTGCAGCCCGAGGAAGTGGGAGGCAGCAACCACCCTGCTGATTCGCCTTATGCACAGCGGCAACACCAGTGGCCATGGGATTTGGGAATGCAACTCTCTCAATCCTAGCAGAGGACCAGTCAAGGCATGGACACCCAGGACCCCGGACAAGGCTACAAGGCTATTCCGGGTTCCACCCACGTCTTCGGTGACAATCCCCATGGGTTAGCGCCGGACGCACCCTCTCATCTGACAGCCTCAGTGAGTGCCTGCCAAAACGCTTGGAAGCTGGGGGAGCAGTTATCTTCTGGCTCCATGTGCTTGCCCATGGTGGTGGCTGTCTCCACTTTGGGCAAGCCTTGCCTGCAGTGGCCAAATTCCTTCAAGACACGCTCAAACGCCTCCCAAGTGCCACCTTGGATGGCATCTGGATTTCTGTAACGGGAGCGCCTGGGAACTGTAGGCGATGCCCTTGGAAAAGCCCTGCATACTGCTTGCCAATCCCCAAAATACCATGCTTCCAGCTCTTCAATGGCAATCCGCGTCACCACTTGCCACTGGGGACCACCAGCAGCCCGCCTTGACTGAAGTCCTGCCTGGGCACAGGCTTTCTCAAGTTTGCATTTGAGTTGATGGCATTGATCTTGATCCATGTCCACAACCACCACAATGCGATGATCTTGCGGCAACCATGAAGCATACCCCTTAAGCCGATCCTTAAGCTTGCGGAGCAGCGCTGGCTTTCCTTGGTGTGGATGAATGCGAAAGGTACAACCCTCCGGCAGGCATCGGCTGAGTAAGGGATTAAGAAATGCCTCCATGGACGGTTCTTCAACAAGAAATTCAATGTGGGAAGCGCCCATGTCAGTGTTTGCCCCCGTCTTTGATGGGCATTCCTTCTCTGGTTAATGGATCTCCCACGCCAAAATACCCTTCCATCCAAAGGTCACCCAGTTGAGCGCCAGCATCCATGAACGCCTGAACCTGGCTATCCTGATCCAGGGCGCGACATTTGGTGTAGCCGGACTCATCACGCCACAACACCCGCACTTCACGGGGGCGTAGCGCATTGAGGAAGAAAGGCGAATGGGTGGTCACGAGGATCTGTGTTGCTTCAGTTGCTTGCCGACACTCCTCCGCCAGCCCATGGAGCAAACGGGGATGGAGGAAGTTCTCCGGCTCCTCAATGCCGATAAACGGAGGTGGAACCGGATCATTCAGCAGCACCAGATAGGCCAACATCTTGAGGGTGCCGTCCGAGGCAAAGCGGGCCATGACCGGTTTGGAGAAGGGGGCATCCTTGATTTGCAGCAGTAGCCTTCCGTCCGGCATGGGGTCCGCTGTGACGTTTTCAATCCTGGGCACCCGCTCCCGGAGTCTTTGAAAAATAAATTCCAAGCGCTCAGGATGTTCTTCGGAAAGATACTGGATCACGTTGGCAAGATTATCTCCCGTCTTGCTCAGTTGCTCCTGTGGTCCCGCCTCCGGTTGCCCCCTGGCATCCTCTGCCGAGAGGTAGGACACATGCCATCCCATGATGAAATTGCGCAGCGCCACAATGCGGGGGTTTTCCGCCAACTGACCCAGGGTATTGACCGCAAGGGCATCCGGTGCGCTTAAGGGAACATCAATGCGAATGTCCTGGTCAGCGGGCAATTCGCCCGAGATCACCTTGCCGATTCCTTTGGAGTAGTCGAGAAACTTAAAAGGTCCTCCCTGTCTACCCCGCCTCCACCGGAGTGACTCGGACACAACAATAGGCCTGTTTCTGATCTCATCGACTTCAAGATGATAGGTAATCAGGGGGTTACCCGGTTGTTCCCGGTAGGTGATTTCAATCAGAATGGGACCATCTGCTTCACGGGATTTCAACTCCCGTGCCCTGCCGCGTTTTTCCCAAGCTCGGCGCAAGCCGCTCTCAAAGCACTCTGCCAGAAACGCAAAGACGTCAAATACCGTGGACTTCCCACTGCCATTGGGACCCAGCAGCACTGTTAGCGGCGTCAAATCCTTGAACTGAATATCCCGCAGGGCGCGAAAGTTCTGCACCTTGAGATGCTCAATTCGTGGTGGTGCTGTGGTCCGCCTTGCCATCTGACTCATCTACCCACCCCCATCGCTTGGGCAATACAGGTTGCCTGCATCACTGGGTATGGGAACGGCAGCCCATCCCTTGGTTCCATGTGGGGGCAGCGGCGCCAGGGGGCATCGTGAATCAGAGAGAGTTGGCAACTCAGCAGAGAATAGCAGAGGAGGGACATGGAACAAGGGGCCATAAAGGCTGTGTTGGTCCATCAGGACGGGGGATCCGGTCTGCGCGGCCAGGACCATCCCGAGCGTGTGCCCTTGCTCAGCGGGCGGAGGCGGTCTATCAAAGCGGGGCTCCACCCTTTGCACCGTAGCTTTCAACGAGGGCAGTTACTCACCGGAAGGCGTCAACAGGTTCATGGTGAGGCGGACCATCAAGTCCTTGTTGGTGGGCATACTCTCGGCGATCAACAGGGTGAGCGCCGTCAATGCACGGGGATCGAGCCGGTGCGGGATGTTCTCCTGGGTGAGGTAGAGCAGGAACAGGAGTGCCCCGATGCGCTTGTTGCCGTCGCTGAAGGGGTGATCCTTGACGAGGAAATACAGCAGGTGCGCCGCCTTTGCCTCACGGCTGCGGTACACCGGCTCGCCGAACATGGTTTGCTCAATGTTGCCGAGAATCGCGGCCAGCCCATCGCCCCGCGGATTGCCAAACAGCGCCGTAGCCTCGCCTCTGGCGGCAAGGTCACGTTTCAGGGTGGCGATTGCGTCGAGGGCCTGATTGAGGTCAATGGCACTGGTGGACGGTTGAGCGTCAGGGGGTGTCTCCAGTCGATCCTCGTCGTATTGCAGCAGCAGGCGCCAAGTGTCGTCGTAGCCGGAGATCAACTCAAGGATCGCCTTTCCGGTGTCGTCCACCAGCGCTTGGCTGTGCAGCGTCCGGGCCAGAAGATCAAGCGTCTGGCGCGCCTCGTCCAAACCGCGTTCAGCCAGCCGCCGCTCGTTCAGTGTGT
>JAJDVL010000013.1 GCA_022826155.1 Prochlorococcaceae cyanobacterium jk18x22bins.40
CTAGCCGAGCAAGGCCTGATGCTGAAGGAGGGGACGATCCTGGATGCCAGTATCATTGCAGCGCCAGCATCGACGAAGAACCGTACCAGAGAAGGTGACCCTGAGATGAAGCAGACCAAGAAGGGGAACCAGTGGTCCTTCGGTATGAAGCTACACATCGGTGTTGATGATCAAAGCGGCTTGGTCCATAGCCTGGCAACCACCTCTGCCAAGGTGCATGATCTGAGAGTTTCAGAGCAGCTACTGCACGGAGAAGAAGTCCGTGTCCGGGGTGATGCAGGGTAGCGTGGTATTGAGAAGCGCGAGGCCCACCAGAATAGCAAGGTGGCATGGCACATTGGGATGGGAGCAGGAAAGCGCCGAAGATTAGCCAGAGATCAGCTGGAGCGACTAATGGAGGAGTGCAAGGCAAGTGTGCGGGCCAAGGTGGAACACCTGTTTTTCTATGTGAAGCAGATGTTTGGCTACAGCAAGACCCGCCACCGTGGCCTGTCGAAGAACGAGAATCGGCTGGCCCTGCTCCTTGGATTCGCCAATTTACTGCGTGGGGAATCCTGTATGGCATGATGCTCATAGGATAGGTGTGCTGATTGAGGTGAATCAGCCAAATCAGACCATGCAACAAGGCTTATGACTCCTGTTAGGGAACCTCTGAACAAGTCTCCCTGGGGCTCTGATGAACTTTGGGAAGCCCTGTAGAGACAGGGGAAGCGAGAGCCTGTGGTGGACGACTTCGACTTGTTCAGAGGTTCCTTAGCCAGCTTTGAGGAGCATATGTCACGAATCACAACCCAAAATCTTGAATGCCACCCCCTTGTGGGCTAATTCAGAGGTTCCCTAAAGCGCAAACCCCGGATCAATGGAGGCCATGGCCACCCGGGCGCGGGCTTCCAGTTGCTCCTGACAGGGGCCGTGGCTGGCGATCAGACAGCCCGTCTGCCGTAGATCGCCGCTGCTGTAGACGAGGGGGCGACCGTCCCCATGGCGAAAACAGCCCCCAGCGGCCCGGAGCACCGCTTCCGGCGCCGCCATGTCCCAGTGTTTGGGTGCGGAGTGGCCTGAGAGGGAGACATACACATCCGCCTCGCCCCGCAGGATGGTGGCCACCTTGCAGCCCACGCTGCCCACGGAGCGACTGCCCGCCAAGCCCAGGCGGGGAATCAGGGCCTCCAGGCGCTCATCGCGATGGTTGCGGCTGGCCACCAGGATCAAGTCTTCACAACGGCGGCGCCGACTCAACCGGGCAGGGCAGCTCCTGCCTTGGCGATCTTCCCGCCAGCAACGGCCCTCCAAACCAAACCAGAGTTCCTCCCGCTCCGGCAGCATCACCAGCCCCAACCGGGGGTGGCCCTTGTGCAGGAAGGCCAGGTGGATGGCGTAGTGCCCGGTCCCTTCCAGAAAATCCTTGGTGCCGTCCAACGGATCCAGCAGCCAGACCCACTCCCGATCCAGGGGATGGTCCCGGTCGTCGTGGCGGGTGGTTTCTTCACTCAGCAGACCCCAAGAGACATGGGGCCAAGTCCGACTCAAGGCTTGAAACACGTGGTGATGGACGGCCCGATCAGCGGCGCTCACCGGGCCGTCCCGTCCCTCCTCCACGGTCAACCGCCGTGGATAGCCGTAGGGTGGCTGTTGGCCACGGGCATAGGCCCGCAGGAGATCCGAGGCTTCCCAGGCGCTGCGACGCAGCATGGCCATGAGGTGGTCTCCCTTCACACCATGGGGCAAGACAACGGGACTGGCCATGATGGCAACACAGGCAGGTGCCATTGTGGAACAGCCCAGGGAAGAACCCCGTGGCGGGGTGCTCTATGTGGTGGGCACACCCATCGGCAACCGGGAAGATCTCAGTCTCCGGGCCCGCAGGGTGTTGGAGCAGATCGACGTGATTGCTTGTGAGGACACGCGCCACAGTGGCCAGTTGCTGCAGGGTCTCTCCGGTCATGGCCGACTGATCAGCTTTCATCGCCATAACCGCCAACAGCGTCAGCCCCAACTGCTGGGGGTATTGGCGGCAGGTCACAGTTTGGCGTTGATCAGTGATGCCGGCCTGCCTGGCATCAGCGACCCCGGCGAGGAGTTGGTGGCGGCAGCGCGCCAGACAGGGCATGGGGTGATTTGCATTCCTGGTCCCACCGCTTTTGTCACGGCCCTGGTGGGCAGTGGCTTGCCCTGCGGACGATTTGTGTTTGAAGGCTTTCTGCCGGCCAAGCGCGGCGCCCGCCGTCAGCGGCTCCAACACATGGCGGGGGAGCCCCGCACCGTGGTGTTCTATGAAGCCCCCCATCGGCTGCTGGCCCTGCTGGAGGATCTCCTGGAGCTTTGGGGTGATCGCCCCCTCCAGGTGGCGCGGGAGTTGACCAAACGCCATGAGGAGTTCGTTGGTCCCACCACGGCCATGGCCCTGGACCATTTTCGTGGTCGGCCTCCACGGGGTGAATGTTGCGTCGTGGTGGGTGGCTGCCCGGAACCGGTCACTTTGCCCTGGGATGGGGATGTCCTGGCGGCCCAGTTGCAGCGCCTGATCCGGCAGGATGGCCTCAGCCCCAGCCAAGCTGCCCGCGTTTTGGCCCAGCGTAGCGGCCACAGCCGACAGCGGCTCTACAAGCTGTTGTTGCAAAAGCGCCGTGGCGAGCAACAGGAACCTGGGCCATAGTGGTTGCCATGGTTCATCGTCTTCTCCTGCTGACCACCGGCTGGGGTGTGGGCTTGCTGATGCTCCTCAGCCTCAGCCTGGGCGCCCAGAATCTGGAACGCTCGTCGGAGCGCCTCAGGCTTGATTTGGGTTTTGGTCACCACACTGTCCCTTTGCCCAGCGGCGTGATCATCGGGGTGGGGCTGATTGCCGGTGTGGTGGCTGGCAGCAGTGCCAGCGCCCTGGCGTGGCCTCGCCCCTCCCCGGTTGAGGAAGATCGGGAGTGAGGGTTCAGGGTTGAGCCGGGGCGGTGCTGCCGGGCAGGGCATAGAGGGCGCCTTCAACCACCAGACGACTGATCCCCTGGGCCAGGAGGTGGGGAGCTGTCTTACCCAGCAGCTTGGGGTCGGCCAGCTTCACAATCCGCTGGTTCCTGCGGCACTGGCGCCGCGCCTGACGAACGTTGCTGAACAGGACCAGCCCCTGCCGCTGTTGTTCGTCAGTGTGCAGAGGACCCAGATGGTGGAGACTGCCCAGGGTCTGGGGTTGTAGCTCCACGCTGCGGTCCACCAGGAGATAGAGGGGAGACGGCAACCGATTCAGGTCAAGATTGGTGGCTTGGGCCGCCTCTCGGCGCTGATCAGCCTCCGTGGCGTTGGAGTTACGCACTGCCGGCATGGCATGGGTCTGGCTTGATCGCTTGCGGTTGTGCTCCTTGAGCGCTGCCAGCTCTGCAGAGTCCAGGCGGGCGCGAACAAGGCGCATCACCGTCCTGTCGCTACAGCCAAAACGCTTGCCCACCACGACGCTGCTGTTGCCGGCGCGATACTGCTCCACCATCTGAGCCTTCTGGCTCTCCGTGAACTGGCCAGTGCCACCACTGGCGGGCTTGCTTCGAGCGGCTGAAGGGTGGTTCTGCGGCGCAGCGGCCGGGTCCGGCGTGGACGGTGTGGTGTGGGGCTGAGCTGGTCGCCTGCGGTTCTGTTGCTTCAGGGCTTCGAACTCGGCAGGACCCAAGCGACCCTGGACGAAGCGCATCACCGTCCTGTCACTACAGCCAAAACGCTTGCCCACCACAACGCTGCTGTCGCCAGCGCGATACTGCTCCACCATCTGGGCCTTCTGGCTCTCCGTGAATTGACTAGCGGACATGGCCGACGTCGGGCAGCACTCCAGTGTAGAACAAGCAGTCCAGGGAATCCAGGGCAAGATGGGACGGAGCCCAGCCGCTAGTGCAGGGATGGATGTAATTCTCTTTATGAACAGTTCCACAGCGGTACCGTCCCGCCCCGCCCCCGGCGCCATAACTAAGGGTAGAAGCAGCCACGGTCTATGGAACGTCTTTCCCCCTATCAGGTGCGGTGCACCCTCACCTTTGGCGATATCTATGGGCAGATTCTGCTCTGGATCATGGTGATTCTCATGAGCCTGGCGACTGCCATGGCCCTGATGGGAGCGAGTCGTCCACTGTTTGGCCTGATGGCGGTGGGGCTGGTGTTGGTGCTCTCCCTCCCCTTTCTTCTGTTCGCCTTTGTCACCACCCTCTTGAACCACGTGGTCCTGGAGCCCCTCTCCCAAGGGGCCACCACCCCGGCATCCACCAGAGAAGGGAATTTCCCCAAAACAATGGCCGCCGGTTAGGTCTGGTTAATCCCTGTTGAATCCGCTCAAGGGGCAGTTTGTTCGTTCTCCTTCACCGCAACCCCAGCCACTTATGGGTTTGCAGGCTGAGGCGCCATTGGGGATGACGCTTCACGTGGTGGATGGCCAGGCGGGCGCCGGTGGCACTGCCGGCGCCGGGTTGAACGCAGAGCTGGGGGCCTGGGCTGCCGGAGCGGCCCAGGGTTTGACAGGTGGCGGCCATGGCCATGGCAAAGTCCAGGTCGGCAGGTTCATGGATCACCACCTTGAGTTCATGACAGCGCTCCAGCAGCGCCGGTCGGGGAGGGTGGTGGCGCTTGGGGGACAGGGTGATCCACTCGAAGGCGCCGCTGAGGGGGGCCACGCCACTGGTTTCCAGGTGGCGGGGAACGGCCAGGGGGACCAGGGCCTGGCAGAGTGAGGTGAGGTCTTGCTGCAGAGGTTCGCCGCCGGTGATCACCACCAGGGCGGGCTGAGCTTGGCGCACCGTGTCCACAAGACGCTCCACCGACAGCAGGGGATGACCATGGGCGGGCCAGGATACCTTGGTGTCACACCAGGGGCACCCCACACTGCAGCCGGCCAGGCGCAGGAAAACGGCGCTGCGGCCCGTATGGACCCCTTCCCCTTGAATGGAGTGGAACTGCTCCATCACCCGCAACAGCCCCCCGTTACTCATGGCCCTGGCAGCACCGCAGCGGCAGCGGCCTCATCCACGACGGGCAGGTCCTGGGCAGCGCGGATCAGCCCCAAAAAGAGGGGATGGGCACGCCCTGGGCGCGAACGAAACTCCGGGTGATACTGACAAGCCAGAAAGAAGGGGTGGTGTTTATATTCGATCAACTCCACCAGACGCCCATCCGGAGAGCAACCACTCACCTGATAGCCGCTCTCCAGAAATAAATTCCGATAGGCATTGTTGAATTCATAGCGGTGGCGGTGACGTTCATAAACCACGTCTTCCCCATAGAGCTTGCGGCCCATGGTGTCGGGCATGAGGCGGCAGGGATAGACCCCCAATCGCATGGTGCCACCCAAATCCACCACGTCCTCTTGTTCCGGCAACAAGTGAATCACCGGGTGGGTGGCGGCAGGTTCCAGTTCGGCGCTGGTGGCGCCCACCAGCCCGGCAATATTGCGGGCCCACTCGATCACTGCGCACTGCATCCCCAGACAGAGCCCCAGAAACGGGACGCCCTTCTCCCGTGCCCAGCGGATGGCCGCCACTTTCCCCTCGATGCCCCGGTTGCCAAAGCCGCCAGGTGTAACAACAGCCGCCATGCCCTCAAGCTGGGCCGCGGCGCCGTCCTGCTCGATCTGCTCGGCACAGACAAAGTGCAACTCCAGCTTGCTGTCCCGGGCTAGACAGGCGTGTTGCAGAGCCTCCACGATGGAGAGATAGGCGTCGTTGAGGGAGACGTACTTACCCACCAGCGCCACCCGCACCGGGTCGCCCGGGTGGCGCAATTGATGAACCATGGTCTCCCAGCTTGCCAGGTTGCTGGGGCGCTCCTCCAGGCGCAGCGTATCCATCACCTCCCGGGTGAGCCCCTCCTGCTCCAGGGACAGGGGAACCGCATAGATGGTGTCCGCATCCCGGGCGGAAATCACCGCGTCCACCGGGACACCACAAAATCCGGACAGCTTGGTTTTCAGGGCCGTGGTGATGGGGTGGTCACAACGGCAGACCAGCACGTCGGGCTGAATGCCGATGGAGCGCAACTCCTTGACGGAGTGCTGGGTGGGCTTGGTTTTGATCTCCCCGGAGGCGGCGAGGAACGGCACCAGGGTCACGTGGACATAGGCAATGTCATGGCGCCCCTTGTCTTTTCGGAACTCCCGAATGGCCTCCAGGAAGGGCAGGGATTCAATGTCCCCCACCGTACCGCCGATCTCGGTGATGACCACGTCCGCCTGGGTGTGGGCCGCCACCCGGTTGATGCGGGCGCGAATCTCGGCGGTGATATGGGGAATGACCTGCACGGTGGCGCCGTTGTAATCGCCACGCCGTTCCCGGTTGATGACGGCCTGATAGATGGAGCCTGTGGTGACGCTATTGAGCCGGGACATGGGGGTGTCCGTAAAGCGCTCGTAGTGGCCCAGATCCAGGTCGGTCTCGGCGCCGTCCTCGGTGACGAACACCTCCCCGTGCTGGAACGGGCTCATGGTGCCGGGATCCACGTTGAGATAGGGATCCAACTTCAGAATGGAGACGCTATATCCCCGGGATTTGAGCAAACATCCCAGGCTGGCCGCCACGATCCCCTTGCCCAGGCTGGACACCACGCCTCCCGTCACAAAAACAAACTTGCTCATGCCCCCGGCCTGGATACAGCACTGTAGCCCGAAGCCGTTGGGACGACCGTCAATTCTGGTGGGGCTCCACCCATGTGGAGGCCACGTGCAGTTCCTTGAGTTGACGGGCATCCACCGGCCCCGGCGCAGCGGTCAGCGGGCAGCGGGCCTGCTGGGTCTTGGGAAAGGCAATGGTGTCCCGGATGGACTCCTCCCCGGCCAGCAGCATCACCAGGCGATCCAGGCCATAGGCAATGCCCCCATGGGGCGGGGCGCCCATCTCCATGGCATCCATGAGGAAGCCGAATTGACGGCGGGCCTCTTCCGCAGAAAATCCCATCACCTCCAGCACCTGTTGCTGCAGGGTGGCGCTGTGGATGCGCAGGGAGCCACCGGCCACCTCCAGGCCGTTCAACACCAGGTCGTAGGCCTGGGCACGGGCCTGGGGCAGGTTATGCACATCAGCCGGATGGGGGGCGCAGAAGGGGTGATGGAGGGCCTCCAGCCGCTGATCCTCCTTGTTCCAGGCCAACAGGGGAAAGTCCACCACCCAGGCAAAGTTCCAGGTGTTGGCGGGAATGAGTTGCAGTTCCCGGGCCAGGAATTGCCGCACCCGATCCAGGGCCTTATTCACCGTGGCCGCCTCACCGGCGCCAAACAACAGCAACGTGCCCGGTTCTGCACCGCAGCGCTCCAGCAAGGCACGGGCCTGTTCGGGGCCGAGACTGTCCTTGATGGCGCCGATGGTATCCAACACACCCTGCTCCCGCACCCGGATGTAGGCCAGGCCACCGGCACCGGCGGACGTGGCCTCGGCAAATACGTCACCACCGGGCTTGATGCGCACGTTGCTGAGCCGTTCATTGCCCCGGGGCACCGCCAGACACTTCACCACCCCGCCACGGGCCACCGCCTGGCTGAACACCTTGAAGTTCAATCCCGCCACCAGGTCACTCACGTCCGTCAACTCCAGCCCGTAGCGGGTGTCCGGGCAATCCGTGCCGTAGCGGGCCATGGCCTCGCTCCACCTCAGACGGGGGAAGGGGATGGGCACCTCCACCCCCAGCGCCGTCTTCCAGAGGCGGGCCACCAGGTGCTCGTTGAGGGTGAGGATCTGCTCCTGGCTCAGAAAGCTCATCTCCAGATCAAGCTGGGTGAATTCCGGCTGGCGATCCGCCCGCAGGTCCTCATCCCGAAAACAGCGGGCCAACTGGTAATAACGCTCCAGGCCACCCACCATCAGCAACTGCTTGAACAACTGGGGGGACTGGGGCAAGGCAAACCATTCCCCGCCGCACACCCGTGACGGCACCAGGTAGTCCCTGGCGCCCTCGGGTGTGGAGCGGGTCAGCATGGGGGTTTCCACCTCCAGAAAGCCTTGCTCGTCCAGGAAACGGCGGGCGGTCTGCATCACCTGGTGGCGTAGGGCCAGGTTGCGCTGCATCCGCTGACGCCGCAGATCCAGATAGCGGTGCCGCAGCCGCAATTCTTCCCGGACGGGTTCCTCGTCGTGGACGGACACCGCAAAGGGCAGGGTACCCTTGATGCTGTTGAGGACCGTCAACCCGGTGGCCACCACCTCCACCGCTCCGGTGGCCAACTTGGGATTCACGGACGCCTCGGGTCGCAGGCGCACAGCACCGCTGATGCGCAGCACCGTTTCGTTGCGCACCTGCTCCGCCTGACGAAACACCTGTGGGCTACCTTCCGGATCCACCGTCACCTGCACCGTGCCTGTGCGGTCCCGCAGGTCGATGAAGATGACGCCGCCATGGTCACGGCAACGGTCCACCCAGCCACAGAGGGTCACCTCCTGACGTCCATGGGTGGATCGCAACTCGCCGCAGTAGTGGGTGCGCATGGGGCCATGGAGCAGGAGCGCTCAGGATTTTCCCACATGGCCGCCACATGGGGCCATGTCAGAAGGCTTGCAGAACCTCTTCCGATGGGCGCCGCAATCTTGCTGCTGCGGGCGCTATCCTCAAGGATGATTCAATCCAGCCCGGACTTCTCACCGTGTCTGGTCGGGAGGAACACAACCATGACCAATCAGCCAACAGCCCCTCCTGAGATGTCTGAAGAGTCCCGGATCACCGAACTTCTACAGGAGCAAACATGGGACTCAGTTGCCGCTTGGAAGGTGGAGACGGGGGAAGATCCCTTTGGCGACCCGGCCATCCGGGTCTGGGTCATTCTTGAGAGCAGCCAGGAGTTTGAGCAACGGCATAAAACCCGTAAACGGGTCCGTGAGACAATTGTCGGATCAGGGGAGCAGCGCTGGGTCTATGTACGATTCCGCACAAAACAGGAACAAGAGGAACTGGATGAACTGGAGCGCCAGGAAGCCCTTGAGGAAGACCGGGAGGAGTCAGCGTGAGTATTGCTGCTGATCTGCTGGAGCAGGCAAAGGGTCTTCTCGACAGCAAAAGACCTGAGAATAGGGGCAGACCCAAGCAGGTGGATCTGAGGCGATCAATCTCAACAGCATATTACTCCCTGTTTTCTCTCCTCGTCGAGGAAGCCGCCACAGCGATGATTGGCGGTGGAAGCAAGAAAAAAGCCCTACGGGGTTACGTGAGTCGCGCCATTAGCCATGAGGCGATAAGAGATGTCTGCAAAGGGTTTGCCAACAGGAATCCTGACGGTAAAATCAAGAGTGCCCTGGCTGACCATGAGATTCCTGGTGATTTAGCTTATATAGCGATCACTTGCCATGATCTTCAAGTTGAGCGCCAGGAAGCTGACTATAATTTCATTCGTAGCTTCACGAAAGACGAAGCCATAGATATTGTTGACGAAGTTGCAGAAGCTCACAGAAGGTGGAAAGTCATCAAAGACAATGAAGCGACAAAGGTTTTTCTTACGGCGCTGATTGTATATAAACGCGTTCAGACGTCCGGGACAACCATCAGAGCATCCCAGATCAGTGTAAGGGGGCAGTGATTGAGATTGGCCCAACTCGGTACATCATAGACCCTGCACAAACGCCTCCGCCCAGGCCAGGGTGGCGCGCACCTGCTCTGCGGTGGGGGCCTCGCAATAGAGGCGCAGCAGCGGCTCTGTCCCCGAGAAACGCAACATCAGCCAGTGGCCCAGGCCTTTCCCCAGCCGCAGTTTGATGCCGTCCCGATGGTTGATCTCCGTCACAGGCGCACCGGCAACGGTTGGGGGTGGCTGCTGCTGCAACACTGCCAGTAGCCGGTTGGGGGTGACCGGATCGCTGAGGTGCAGGTCCAGGCGGTCGTAGTGGAGTTGGCGGCTGGAGCGCCGTTGCAGGGCTGCCAGATGTTGACCGAGAGGCTGCTCCGCCGTCACCAGGGCCTCCAGCACCAGCAGGGCCGCCAGGAGGCCGTCCCGCTCCGGCATGTGGTGGCCAAATCCCACCCCGCCGGATTCCTCTCCCCCCAGCAGCACCGCCTCCTGGCGCATCACGGCGGCAACGTGCTTGAAGCCCACAGCCGTCTCCACCACCCGCCGGCCACGGTCTTCAGCCACGGTGGTCATCAGATCCGAGCCGCTAACGGTCTTCACCACCACACCGGGCTGGGTGGCATCACGGCCCAGGTGGTTGATGAGCAAGGGAATCAGCAACTGGGTGCTGCAGAACGCACCGGTTTCGTCCACGGCGGCCAGGCGGTCCCCGTCCCCGTCAAACGCCAGTCCCACCGCAATCCGGCCCGCCGTGGCGGCGGCCTGGATCCTCTGGGTCAGTTCCTGCAGATTGGCGGCCAGGGGTTCGGGCGCATGGCCACCAAACAACGGATCCCGTTCACTGCGGATCTCCTCCACCGGAGCCCCCAGCAGCCGCTGCAGTCCACCCGCTGCAGCCCCGTGCATGGGATCCGCCAACACCTGCCAACCCAGGCGCTGCAGCCGCTGCCGCAGCATCCTGCAATCCACCAACCGGGACAAGGCTTTCAGATAGGGGGTCCAGGCATCAAAGCGGGGGATGGGACCAGGGCCGGGGGGAACCACGGAGCCAGCCCGCAAGCGGCGCTCCACTCGGGCCGTAAACGCGGACTCCACAGAGCCGCCAAAGGGACCCTTGATCTTGAGACCCAGCCATTCGGGGGGGTTGTGGCTGGCGGTGACGACCAACGCCCCCAGGGCCTGCCGGTCTCGTACCGTCCAACTCATGGTGGGGGTGGGAGTGGGACCAGTGGTCAGCAGCGGCAGCAGGTGACAGCCCTGCACTGCAGCACCAGCCAACTCCGCCAGTTCCGGAGCCAGGAAGCGGCGATCAAAGCCAATGAGCACCTCTCGGCTGTCGAGACCCTCCGGTGCGGCCGCGGCCAACTCCTGGGCCGCGGCAGTGGCCACTTGCAACACCGTTGCAGCCGTCACGTCAACACCCAGCACACCACGCCAGCCGTCGGTCCCAAAACAAATAGGTCCAGCAGATTGCATCAGGGGGAGAAGGGACATCACAGCAGCCTCAGGAAGGGGTCAGTGGATAACAGCGGCCTGGTTCCGGATCCAGTAGTTGGGCCTGGGGGGCGTGGGTCTTGAGCAGGCCCGTTGCCGTGGCCGTGCTGCCGCGACTCCAGATCAGCCTGGGCAACAGCCCGGAGGTTTGCGTCTGTCCCCCAGCCGTGCTGGCCAGCACCCAGCGGGGCTGAAACCGCTCCAGCAACCGGGGCAACACAGTTTGCCCCCGCACAAAGGCGCCCACCAGGGGCAGACCAAGATCCACCACAGGCGTGATCACCGCATCCAGCTTCTGGGGCGGCAGGGTTGGATCCAAAAAGCCGTGGGGCTCGGCGTAGAGGCGACCATCAGGGTGCTGGAGCAGAAAACCGTTCTCCTGCCCCGGCACGGCTGCACCTGCCGTGGCCGTGATGGTGAGGTGGGCGCCAGCGCCGTTGGCGTGCTGGTGGCTCTGGCCAGGGGCCAGGGCCGTCACCCGGGTAAAGCCCAGCGCGCTGGCCACCTGGGCCGCGGCGGTAGAGCCCACCACAGGAATGGAGCGCTCCAGTTTCTTGAGGGTGGGGGGATGGGCATGGTCCGGCAGGCCCTGGGTAAGCAGCACCAGATCAACGGCCGGTGGGATGGGCCAGTCTTGCAGGAAGCGGGACTCAAAAAACCAGGGACTGTTGCCAAAGCAAAGCGGCCCCACCAACCAGGGATCCAGCAGCACGTTCAGATTCGAGAAAACCAACTGCCAGCCGTTGGCGCCAAAATAGGTGGCCCGCATGTGATGGTCTTGGAGTGAAGTATACTCTAGGGGCTGGCTTCAGTCAGTTGCGGGAATGACGCCCATGGCACGCTTCATAAACACCTGGGGATCAGTACGCCACTCGCTATAGCCAATGCGCCGGTGATCCGTCAGCCAGTCCAGCTTCTCGCTGAGACAAGCAGCCAGAACCGTGTTGTCATGGTCCAAGGCAAAACCTCCCAACTCCTTGGCGGAATCAAGGATACCAATGGTCAAACGTCCGCCAGAGTCATAGCTGGCGTCCCTGTTGCCGACTTCACCGCGGGCAACCGCATCAACGGTGCCGTCAGAGACCATGGCCAGTAACTGTAGCTCATCTGTCCTGTAGATAATCTCCGGCTTGTTATCTGATGGATTGTATAACTTTGTGCGACCAGTGAGAGCTGGACTACTTTGGGATGCCGTGATCATCCAATCGTCACTGCCATCTGCAACAAGCAGCCCGCGGGGGGTTTCCACGTGGACGCCCTTGGCCAAACGACCGTTGGGCTGGGCCAATTCCGTGAGCACCAGCAGGCGGTGCTCGCCTGTGGTTCCCGCCAGGGCGCCAATCCGAACCGTGGCATCCAACCGGTCATAGCTGGAGAACCGCTCCACGTCAGCAGCCCGCACCAGCAGGGATTGGCGGAAGGTGATATGGCCTGACGTGAAGGTGACCACGGTGTCTCCAGCAGCGCTACGGGTGCGGGAGTCGAGAATTGTGATGCCGCCGCCAACAATATCAAATTCCGGCTCGGCAGCCCGTAGCCAGATACCAGGCCAGCGTGCAATAGCCCGGCGAGAAAACTGCAGTCCTGCCCCATCCATGGCCTCCAGAGCATCCAGCAGGTCCGCTTCATAGCCCCGATGCTGATGAAATCCTGGTGAGCCCGGCGTGGGATCAGCGCTATAGCTCACAGGCCGAAAATCAGCAAAGAAGCCCACATTCAGCACAGTGCCCGGAGGCGCGCAGGGTCGATGGTCTGCAAACACAGGCTGCCACCAGCCCGTATTGACGATCCCCGCCAAGCCCAGGGCAAGTAATTCAGGCAGAGCACGGTGGAAGCGATGGGTGGCCTGCTGTGGCCGCGTGGGGGCCATGGGATTCCTGGAGCGCCAGATCATTGAAGCAAAGCAGAGGCAACGTCTGCTTGGCAACAGTTACCTTCTACAATCACTTTGTACTTCTGGTTGGCAAGTGGGAAGAAGGCCGGAGGGCATCGTCGCCAGCAATAAGCTTCAATGAGGCCGGGGCAAGAAGCCCCGGATGACTACAGGAAGTCGGGGTCCTCAGGGTCCCAGGGGTCGCTTCAATGAGGCCGGGGCAAGAAGCCCCGGATGGTCCTTGAGTTCGGTGCCCCCGGCGCGTTCGGGTTCAGGCTTCAATGAGGCCGGGGCAAGAAGCCCCGGATGCTAGAGTGGCCGCAACGATCAAGCCCCAATGGCCGCACGCTTCAATGAGGCCGGGGCAAGAAGCCCCGGATGACGCGGGATGATCTCCCTGACGTGATGCGGGAGCTCATGCTTCAATGAGGCCGGGGCAAGAAGCCCCGGATGCATCTCTATCGCCCTCAGCAATGCGCCAGAACGCTTCGCTTCAATGAGGCCGGGGCAAGAAGCCCCGGATGACTGGCGCCGCGTAATAGGCCTTCAGCAACGTCTGCTGAGCTTCAATGAGGCCGGGGCAAGAAGCCCCGGATGGCTGGCTATACCTGTCGGATCGCCTCCATCCGCAACGAGAGCTTCAATGAGGCCGGGGCAAGAAGCCCCGGATGATTCCCTAGCACTTGACCTATGTTAGGTGCATGGGGCGCTTCAATGAGGCCGGGGCAAGAAGCCCCGGATGATCCACCGCTCGGTTCCCTTTGCCCTGCTTCACCAGGTCGCTTCAATGAGGCCGGGGCAAGAAGCCCCGGACGACTGGCGGCGGGTGCCGACCCCAATGAGCGTGTGCCACTGCTTCAATGAGGCCGGGGCAAGAAGCCCCGGATGATCGCTCTTTCTCGTGCATATTTTTGAGCATATAAAAGGCTTCAATGAGGCCGGGGCAAGAAGCCCCGGATGACCAACAGTGAGTCATGGGCAACAGCGCCAACAGCGCGCTTCAATGAGGCCGGGGCAAGAAGCCCCGGATGACAAACTCGGTGCTGACGTGAACGCAACCAACACGTTCGCTTCAATGAGGCCGGGGCAAGAAGCCCCGGATGACCTGTTTCGGCACTTGCTCAGGAAGGGCGCTGACGCGCTTCAATGAGGCCGGGGCAAGAAGCCCCGGATGATTCCGTAGAAGGTTCCGTCGGCGCGTTGGCAGCGGACGCTTCAATGAGGCCGGGGCAAGAAGCCCCGGATGACCGTGGTTGCCCATGACTCACTGGTCCCAAAGAACCCGCTTCAATGAGGCCGGGGCAAGAAGCCCCGGATGACTGTGAATTCTCTGTAGGAAGTTTCATAGGTAAAATGAGCTTCAATGAGGCCGGGGCAAGAAGCCCCGGATGACTCTGGCAAAGGAACGCGGTCTCTCCGTCTGCATACGCTTCAATGAGGCCGGGGCAAGAAGCCCCGGATGACCAGGTGCGTTTGCGGTGTCCAACCCCCGCGCCATCATGCTTCAATGAGGCCGGGGCAAGAAGCCCCGGATGACACCGGGATCCACGGACTGGGTGACTGTGTCAGGGCGGCTTCAATGAGGCCGGGGCAAGAAGCCCCGGATGACGTTAGCGAGCTGCTCCCTGAGTCTCGCTGGGTCACGCTTCAATGAGGCCGGGGCAAGAAGCCCCGGATGACGGCGCTGTCAGAGCCCGCAATGATCGTTTCTGTGTAGCTTCAATGAGGCCGGGGCAAGAAGCCCCGGATGACGGGTTTGCCAGGATGATCCGGACGCCAGGTTGGCAGTGCTTCAATGAGGCCGGGGCAAGAAGCCCCGGATGAGTCGAGATGCTCATGGATTGGGCGGCGCGCCGAGGTTGCTTCAATGAGGCCGGGGCAAGAAGCCCCGGATGATACGGGAGGCCTGGTTTAGCCTGTTCCGTTTCAGCCAGCTTCAATGAGGCCGGGGCAAGAAGCCCCGGATGACACCCACACCTGCCGTGTCGTTCGATCTCGGTGAGCAGCTTCAATGAGGCCGGGGCAAGAAGCCCCGGATGACTCCTCGGCAGGAAGGGGGTGAGACCCGACGCTCCGAGATGCTTCAATGAGGCCGGGGCAAGAAGCCCCGGATGACACCCAGCTCCTGAAAACGTTTCCTGGCTGCGTGCTGCTTCAATGAGGCCGGGGCAAGAAGCCCCGGATGACACGCCCTCGTCACCGGCCCGCAAACCCTGTTCTTCGCTTCAATGAGGCCGGGGCAAGAAGCCCCGGATGACAAACACCCAGCTTCTGAAAATGGCACCTGGCTGCATGCTGCTTCAATGAGGCCGGGGCAAGAAGCCCCGGATGACCGGGACGGATGCGCATAACGCGGCGAACGACCACCTGCTTCAATGAGGCCGGGGCAAGAAGCCCCGGATGACACTTGTTGGCGGCTTGGCCGCTGGTCTCAATGAGCCGGCTTCAATGAGGCCGGGGCAAGAAGCCCCGGATGACCAAGCGGGGCGTGCTGTCCTGACGGGGCTGATTCCGCGCTTCAATGAGGCCGGGGCAAGAAGCCCCGGATGACACCTGGCAGCCAGGAGATCTCCGTGACCGAGTGCGTGGAGCTTCAATGAGGCCGGGGCAAGAAGCCCCGGATGACTTCGTTTGCTGGTGGGTGAGGTCAGGGTGAGGTCAGCTTCAATGAGGCCGGGGCAAGAAGCCCCGGATGACAGCGGCGGTGGACTCGGCCACGGGGACACCTGTGATCGCGCTTCAATGAGGCCGGGGCAAGAAGCCCCGGATGACACACGCAGCTACGACTGCGGTCCGAAATGGGTCTCAGCTTCAATGAGGCCGGGGCAAGAAGCCCCGGATGACTGATCACGACCGCTGCAACTATTGCCACCGGGCAAAAGCTTCAATGAGGCCGGGGCAAGAAGCCCCGGATGACGAGCCAGATCCAGGAGACTGGGAACGTCCCAACTGTGGCTTCAATGAGGCCGGGGCAAGAAGCCCCGGATGACACTAGGCGCACTACCTGACGACTACCATGGCCCTAGCTCGCTTCAATGAGGCCGGGGCAAGAAGCCCCGGATGACACCCCAGTGTACAGACCCCTGACACCAAGCGCAAGCTCAGCCCAGTTTGCGAGCGGGTCGGATTTCTCCGTGATCCAGGCTCCCCATTGACCACGGATGAGGCCTGGTCGACCCTCCAAAGCCTCCGCAAAATCAGCAGGTTGGAGCAGTTCGAGCGGCCCTTGGGCATCTCAAGCTGCCTCACCAGTCGACTTGCCTCGGCAAGGGAAGGGGCGCGCCCCTTGCTTAGGGAAAATGGGCATGGATGCATCAAAAGCCTGATTAGGCCAGAGAAGAGGGCAGGGAGAAGATAGTTTTTCAAGATCCTCCGGCATCATATCACGATTGCCTGACGTTCGATTGCTGCATAGGTCTTGCCGATGCTGGTGACAGCAATGTCCGTTTTATCTGCCGGGCCAATGTCGATCACCAGCACATGGTCCTGACCCACTTTGATGAGGTCCCGCAGACGCGCTTCCAGTTCGGCGCGACGGCGCTTGGATAAACGGCACTGGAACACGGAGAGTTGGAGCCACTCCCCAAAGCCGTTCATGGTCTTGAAGACCCGCCGCCAGCGACGGCTATCGGCAATGTCGTAGGTGACGATGTAGGTGCGCTCATCGCTCATGGTGGGGCAAGCTCATCTGGGTAGATAGTGGGGATAGCTGGGCAACTCTCCCAGGAGATGCCGACACAACAACCGGGCTTGCAAAAGGAGTAGTCGGCGCATACTCAGCCGATACCCGAACAATGGATGGGTGGTTTCCTGGGACAGGCGACGCTCGAAGGCGCCCACAAAACGCCGACGTCCTGTGGTGGTCAGGGAAGTTCCCGTCAGGGCGCTCACGAAGTGCTCCGATGAAATCTCCCCGGTATTCACCACGGCCAGCACCACGGAATCAGCAATAATCGGACGGAAAGGCTCCATGATGTCCAGCGCCAACGCGGGTTTGCCGTAGCGGGAGGTATGAAGAAAGCCACGATAGGGATCCAGCCCCACGGTGGCCAGAGCAACCGTCAGGTGACGCGTCAGCATGGCGTAGGCAAGGGACAGCATGGCGTTCACCGGGTCCGTGGGTGGGCGGCGATTGCGGGCCTCAAAGCGGAACGACGCCAATTCTTCTTCCACAGCATCCTTTGACTTCTCCTTGCCGGGCGGCGCCAGCAAGTGGGCAAAGGCCCGGAAATAGATGGCTGCTGCGTCCCCTTCCACGCCCAGTAGCGCGCTGATGGACGGTGCGGTCTTGGTGGATCTGCGGGCCCCACTGAGCCGGTCCAGCACAATTTTGCGCTGGTCTCGATCACCACGCCAGTTCCGCCGCACAATGGTGCGTTGATTGATGATCTTGGCGGCCACCAGTTGGCGGGCAAAGCTCAGGCAATGGTTGACGTCAAAGCTGCGTTGGTACTGGGCTGTGCGCACCTCCACATTGCGGTGTCCCATCCCCTGGGCCATGCCGCGAAACCACCCCCCATGGCTATGAAACGCCACAGGGATGTCCCGCTCCATGAGGGCGGTGAGGGCAGGCGTGGTGATGGACACATTGCCAAACAACGCCACGTCGGACACTTCATTGAGCCGCACGGTGATATTGCCCTGCTCCTCGTCAGCAATTTTGAGGGTCTCCCCGTCCTTGCGGATGCGCGCCCGCTGGGACTGAACAATCAATGGCATGGCTTCGTCCTTGCCAACGGCGATTGGGCGGGGCGCCAGGTCTGATCCGCTGAGCGCACTCATCTCGTCAGGGAGGCAGATGGACACCAGGGCACAGCGGGGGCATTTGGGGCTATCCCTCAGCGGGGGCGGGATCCGGCCATAGGCAACCGTCAGGCGCAGCCGACTCACTGCTTCCTGGGCAGCAATGCGCAATTCGTCACTGAGCACGACCCGGACCCGCTCGCGGCTCTCCGCATACCAGATGGCGCCTTCTTCCACCTGATAGCCATGCTCCTCCAGCAACAGTGCCTGGAGGCAGACCTGAACCCGCTCCGGTTCGTAGGCGCCCTGCGCCACGTGGGGACGCTTGCCCCGCTTGTAGTCCACGGGCGTGACCACCCCATCCTCCGCCTCGGCAATGTCAATTTTTGCAATAACCCCGAGGGTTTGTGAGGAGAGGGTCAGGGAACGGCTCACCACCTTGCTCTCCCGTTCATCCAGTGTTTCCGGATCAGGCAGGGGCGCGTTGGGACGGTCAACCCGGACATGAACACGCCTCCCATCCACCGTGTCCCCAGTCTCCGCCCATTCGGCCTGGCTCCACATGAGGTAGGCCAGGCGCGGACAATACACAAACTCATTCACCATCCGCGCCGGAACCAGCGGATCATTGCCGCTTGTGGCTGATAGGGGGAGGTGGAGCTGGAGTTGAGGGGAAGTCAAGGAGCAGTTGTCGGCTCCGCTCTCGTGAAGTTCATGAACTTCCCTGCAGAGATTCGCCGAGCCTGCCGAATCTCCTTAACTCCAACAACAGCAAGCTTGTTGTCGGATCCCAAGCCAGGATGACCTAGCAACGCTCGTATAGCGGCAAGGCTGATTGGCTCCTGCCAAATCGGCCACCGAAAGACGAAGCCACCACGAGATTCACGCTGACCACCAAGGACCGCTAATCTCACACCCCCAGCTTGCCGCCTCGGAGTAACGGTTAGGAGTGAAAGTCCGATGGCAGCCAGTCTATTAGCACCATGTTGTGTCGTTTCTTTTGTCTTGGGATCAGTCGGGTTATGGGCACGCAACGCATAGCGGACATCCTCATTAGGATCCCAGCGAAAGGAAGGCGTTGCGTCGTGACGCTTCCAAGACTCAAACAGGGCTTCACGCAGGCAGGCAGTCTCGGAAACAGTGATCTTACTTCGCCTTTTACCACGCTTTGGCGGAGTCCGCTGTTGCGGAACCGACTTGAGACGTTCCAGGAAATGTTGGTGCCCCTGACCAAACATCAGACAGAGCGGCGTTGGCTCCACTTTCTTGCCGTCGCGGGAGATCGCTGCATCGCTAACAAGGGCTGCCCATAGATCAGCGGTGTATCGGTCTCGGTCCGCAGATTTTAGGATTTCATGTAGCTTTCTGGCTGCGTCCTCGGGAGGGAGCGTCAAATCAACAAGCCCGCCAAACTCGTGGTATTGCGCCAAAAGGTCAAGTCCCTCAACAACAGCATGGGCGATGGTGTCGCTATCAACCCCTTCCGGCACGCGCAAGGCCGGTCGAAGGGGTGGCTTATCGACTGTCCAAGAGACACGGGAATGCCACTTCGGCCTCACCTCCTCAAGAGTTCGCAGCAGACCCAGCAACGCCATAAAGGCAAGCAAGTTGTCCGGCTCCAGTCCTTCAAGCCGGTGGGTTACGTAGCTGGTCATGGTTGATGACGCTCCTCCTCTGAGGCCCGATGGTCTGCAAGCCGCAAGATGGCCTCCAAATGGGCCAAGCCCCAGATACCATAGCGCCGCTTCAGGTCTTCAAATAGAGAAGACCAGTCGGCTTCTTCAAAGTCAAAGGCCAGAGATTGTGGCCCTACTTCATCAGAGGGCAATTGCCATTGGTCCATCTCAAGGCAGGGTAGCGGCTTCAATTCTGGATCTGGATCACGGAAGTTAAAAAAGGGCCGGCCAAAACCATGGTGAGTCCCGATGAGCCAAAGAACAAGGCCAGGGTCATTCGCCTCAGCTAAGCGCGGATGCAGGCGCGCCATCCGCACCGACAACGCCTCATGCCGCCAGCCCTTGGGAAGGCCAGCCTGCTCCCAGGCTCGTAATGATCGAGAAGATCGTCTCCCACCCTTAGCTAGGGGTGGCCCGTCAGGGCGATTCCACCAGTCACCACCCGCAAGCATGACCTGAAAGCGCGGATCGGCCTTGCCAGCATCGTGCAAATAGGCAGCCAAGCCGAGATCATCTGCTTCCTTGAGACCAAGAGTCTGGGCAAAGCCCTTGGCGAAGCGCTCCACTCTGTGCCCATGGGCATCAAGGGGCACTGGTGTATTGGATGTCTGGGAAGCTGCATCGTCCTCAGTTGCAGGGCTGGCCATCGAGGAGTCAACATTCTGCACATGCGCCTTAGTCCGAATCCCCTGCTCAGCAACAAGAATAGCGCCTCCTTGATGACGGTTGGCATAAGGAAAATGACAGTCAATTTTGCTCCCCGTTTGACCTTTGGCAGAGCGAAGGTCTCGCAGCGCTTCCCGCACGTCGCGAGGCTTTAGATTAGTATCGTTTTCGTTTTCTCCTGTTTCTGGTGGCAGTGCTGTAAGGAGGCCCTCAATCAAATCCGAACCACTAACACCTTCTGCAGCAAGCAGGTTTGATAACCGTTCCCACTGAGCATCCGTGCGCACCACATCGCGGGTAATGCGAATAGCACAGCGCCGCCCCCAATAGGGCCTTGCAGCCTCATCAGCGACATCTACAACGGGATCATCACAATCTGACGCCCAGCCAAATTTGTCACAACCGCCATACTGTGCAGGAACAACCAGGAAATCACCTGTGCGCAGATCACTCGCGCTGACCACACAAGTATCTGGATCATCAGGACCAGCCCAACGGAAGGCTTTACGCTTTGTGGTCCCTTGACCATGTGCTGTGTCATTGGTTTCCGCTTCACGTTCAGGTGCGTCAGATGGGTCACAAGGATTTTCCGATTGACTTAGCCACGCACGCGCAACCCAGAGTGGCACTTCAATGGCTTCAGCCGCCCGTGGTGGGACCAGTTCCATGATCTTGATTAGGTCAACGCTGCTGTTCTCTTCAAGGTCCGTTTTAGAAACGTCACCCCTCCAGACGATGGACACTCCTACTGTCGTCTGCTCACTCCCATGGAGAAACAAGCTGACCTCCGGATCCGCAGTTGGCCGTGGCCATGTTTGGGACCAAAGATGAAGATAGGCAGGCATGAGTACTGGAGCATCTGGCTGCTTGGTAGAAAGGGTATCTGGGTCGATACCTTTATCCTTCAGTTTCTCAGACAAAGCTTCCACCCCAAAATCCACTGTTTTGTCCTCATCAGCAATGTGTTGAAGTGCTTCCCAGGTGCAGCGGATGCGGTCACCATACACTGGATCATCAGCTTTGTTGGCAATATCCTTAGCAAGAGCAAATATGGCACCTTCAGCAGCAATGGGCCGCCCAGCACGGTTCAGCCGTCCAAAGCGTTGACGGACAGCATCCAGCGATGCAGCCTGAGTCACGAGGCCATCCAAATCCAGATCCACACCCACCTCCAGGCACTGGGTAGCAACCACAAAGAGCGGTTTAGCCTGACCCCTTCCTTCTGCACCAGTATGGAAGGGAGCCAGTGCTTTGACAATCCCATCTCTATCTATGTTGCGTGACCGGCCAATTAGTAGGATGGCATTGGCCAGACTATTCTTGTTCAAGGATGTGAAGATGTCTCGCGCTAGTGCAATACGATTGACAATAACGCCTATAGCAGAAGAAGTGACACCTTGTTGTTGTAGACGCTTCATCATGGCACAAGCCTCTACTATGAATGCATCAGCAGTATTCTTTGTATCACCGCCTGGAAGCGGTTTTTTGAGCACGGCCGGTTTGCTTGCCGTAAGCCTGGTTTTCAAGGTGGGATGGGTTCGGTCTTCTGGAGACAGATTGAATGGTCGTGTTGCCTTCTTCCCTGGCGTAGCAGATAAGAGCGCCAGCTTAACTTGGGCTTTTCCAATGTTGCACACACCATCAAGCGTTTGCCGAAAGGGTTCAGAGATATGGGCTTCGTCCAGCAAGATCAGGCTGTTGACTCCAAGCAGGCCCCCATGGACTGGCTTCATGCGGTCAGACACACCATAGCCACGAAACAACAAGCGTGAGCCCACCTGATCCACCGTAGAGCAAAGGATAGTGGGTTGCGTGGGTGTACGCGCCCAGTCGTGCTCTAAGGGGACGCCACCGCGAAGCCGTTGCACAACCAGTGGCGGCCCATCACCTGCCAAGTGATGTAGGCGTTTAGCTACTACCTGGACAACCCTGCATTCATCCGTTTTGTCTGCCAGGCTGTCGCGAAGCTTTTGAGCAATCTTCTCTGCCCGGGTAAAGGCATCGTCCACCACAAGCCGCCGATCCACCACAAGGGCAATCCGCAAAGCGGCTTTCCCCGGTTCATCAGCACTCAACGCCAGATGAAATACAGCTACATCCAGAGCCGCAGTCTTTCCTGATCCAGTCGGCAATTCCAGGACATCCGGCCATGTGTCGGTATCTGCAAGCTTATTGACCAGAGCCTGCTGCCAAGGAAATGGATCATACCCATGTACGGCATGAAAGAAACCACCAAAGTCAGTTGCAGAAAGGTTCATACTCAATCCCCTATCCTGCGACAAAGGCCAAGCCCAGTAAATCGTCCTGCGCCTAGAAGGACAGGGCCAGGTACCTGTTCTTCGAAGTCAATGATGGCATGGGTCAATTGCCGAGCCTTCAGCAACCTTGGCAATTTCCATTTGGTCCAGGGCGGTTCACCTGTCAAGGGGCGGGCAGGGGGTGCGCCTTCAATGGCTGAATGCTTGCCGATCCAGATTCGTTCAGGGTTTGGACGGGGCAGTCCTGAATGTTCGCAACTGTTGGCAACAAGCTCTTGGATCTCCGCATCATGGTTCTTCTTCAGATAGCGTTCCAGGACGATAGGGGTTACGGTGGCCCAGCGGGACGATGTCTTCAAATAAGGATCAGACGAGAGAGACCGCTTGCTCTCTTCAGTAGCGGGGGAAAGACGTAGCGGCCTGCGCAGAGGTGATCCCTGCAAGGTCAGAACGCGCCTTTGCTTCTCAGGGTCATAATGGGCAACCGTTTCCCAGGCGGTGCGGAATCCGTCAATACAGTGCAGAGACTCCCCACGCGGCGGAACCAACGCGAAACCGAAGACGCGGCCATCTGCATGGGGCCAGCCCACGAAGGCCATGGGCACAACAGCCAGATGGGGATTCCGTGTTGGCATACCGTCAGGGGTATGGCCAGAAACCACCTCAGGAATGGCGTCTCTCTGATCTGAACGACGGTAGCCGCACATTAAGGCTTGCCGCAAAAGACGGCAGATGAGTGCTGAAGCACGGATATCAGGAACCTCGCCCCCAATAGCCTCTAGAATCAGCCATGTGTTCGGGGAGCCAGATTCTGATAAGTTGTTCTGAGAGGAAAACGCCCAGCCAGACCTGATGACGGGACGCTCGGGTCGAGCGTGATATGCCGCCTCCAACTCACACAATCGTCCGGGATAGACCCACCGCCGGGCTGGCGTCAATTTTTGCTCAGACTGTCTGGCGGCATCATCAACCAGGAAGCGGCACCGTACTAAGCTAGCCGAATGGCCGATATATCCTACGCAGTGGGCAAGTACATTCAAGGCGTCCAGAACCTTGGCCTCCGGCGCAACATCCTGCCAGGCCAACTCCATGGTTGGATCATCTGGCAAGGCGACAGGAAACTGGCGGGGCTGGCGCGGACGATGATCCGGCATCACACGGATGTATGTCTTCTCAGCATTTGACGCCTTGGGATCATTCACTGGCACGTACACATCAGGAGCAGTTCTGGCGCTGTACCCACTGGCCTGGATCATTGGGGGCAGTTGTCCTTCCAGCCACTGCAGCGCAGCGCGTTCCTCAGGAGCTTCACCCCGGACTCCCCAGGCTGATACCAATGCCGAGAATACGCGGTCGGGCTGTGGAGGCCAGTCCGGCTCATCATCACTTGGTCCGCGAGCTGCACGGCACACGCCAGTGAGGAACTCAATTTCGAGGATGAGTTTCATTGGCCTTTCTCGTCTTCTCCGCCTTCGCCTTCCAACGCCAATTGGCGACTCCGGCGAATAATCTCAACCAACTTGTCCTGTGGTTTGAGCGTAAGCGAGCGAAAGTCAAAGCCTGCTTGTTCAGCTTGTGCATAGGCTTCCTGGTAGAGCGCCCTAGCTGAGGCGCGATCAAACTGGACCTTCTCTCTGGAGCCATCCCAATGTACCAGTTCAAGCGGCGCGACGCCTTCACAAACCAGATCACAGCGAGAGCGTAAGGCATAGCCACAAGCATCCTGCTCAGCCATGGCCAGAAGGCCAAGGGATACGATCAGTGCTCTGCCAGCGACATCCTTCTCCCCGCCTCCAAAACGTAATCGTCTGATTCCTGCAAGGGTAATTGTGACCCGGTGCTCTGCATAGTCACAGGTCACGCCAAGGGGCTCAATAGTAGGGGCAATGTTACTGTGGTTGATTTCTGAAGGACGGACCTTCTTTGCTCTTTTGCCTGCTGACTTCTGGTCAGTACTCCAACCTGAGGCTCCCTTGAAGACCTCCACTTTCCGGAGAGTGCCCAACGGATCAATGCGACTACCAGTGCGTCGACCGGCAGTTTGAATGCGCAACTCTCCGGTGCGCCGATCAACCAGGGTCTTTTCCACTGGCACATTGATGCCCATGATTTCAGAAACAAGGGTGCGTGGGAACTTGGCCCCCAGACCACCGCCACCTCCCTGGCTGTGCCAAGCCCCAAACACAAGCGCCGTAGGGGAGATTTCCAGCAATGCTGTGGCGTCGGCAGGCTTTGCTGTTGCCAGGCTGCGGCCTTCATCACTCTCCATGAAAGGCTTTGTGTCCAGCAGGCTGTCCCTCAAGATGGCGTCATAGACACGGTGTGGCGCATCAAGGGAGGTGATTCTCTGCAAGGGCTCCAAGTCTCTGCCTGCAAAATCCACGGTGATATGGGGAATGGGCACCGGACTATCTCCACTCTCTTGGTTGGTCAAGGTCAGAAGCGCCTCTTCCAACCGATTGGCTTGACTCTGAACACTGTCGATCAGGACACACCAGATCTCCTCACCCCCAATGCGCCGCCGCTCGAATACATGGCGTGGCGATGTGCCTCGTGGAGCATTTGGTTCGGGTGGGTAGGTAGGCGGGAAGATCTTGTCCCCTTGTCCCCCAACCGGCTGAAGCCTCCTGATGCGGCGGAAGGCAGCACCCTGGCTGACCGCATCCCTCAGATCTGAAAATTCGATTGTCATGCCTTGCAGGGAACCAAATTTTACAGTAAGCGTGCCTGAGGCCCTGAGAAAGCCTGGAAACCCGTCAACAGGTCCAGTCTGGTCCCAACCGTAGCTTCCAACAAGGCTTTCAAGTCGTTCAGTTGGGCCAAGGGAGTTCCAAAACCTCCACGCTGCCTTGGTTGGATATTCTGCTGCGTGTCGGTGCAGCGCCCTTCCCCGCAGGCCATTGGGACTACACTGTTGCGTTTAGAGGAAGGAAGGGACCAATTCCACGGCCATGGAGGGCGAGCCAGTGGATGAGGCCTGGATTCGGCAACGCCTTGCCCGTCGGATTCGGACACGACTCATCCGCATTGCTCAGCCACCCGCCCCGCCA
This sequence comes from Prochlorococcaceae cyanobacterium jk18x22bins.40, assembly GCA_022826155.1. GTDB lineage: Bacteria > Cyanobacteriota > Cyanobacteriia > PCC-6307 > Cyanobiaceae > Synechococcus_B. Next base: position 25,263 of record JAJDVL010000013.1, read on the forward strand.
AAACCCGAGGAGCCTTCCTGAGAGACCAGGATTTTGAACCGGCGCGGGCAATACACAAACTCATTCACCATCCGCGCCAGGACCAGCATGGGCATCCGACCCTGTCCATGCCACCCCATGCAGGGCGGAGCCACAGCCACAGATTGTGGGAAGTCTCTAGCATGGGAGACCCAATCACCCCATGACCTCCGACACCCCGTCAATGAGTCCCGAGACGCAGGCCCAGGCTCCAGCCACAGCGGCGCCAAGCAGAACCAATTCTAACCGCCGCCCATGGCTGGAGCCTGCCGTGGTGGTGGCGGTGATTGGTGTGGCGGTGACCATCTTTGGTTTATTGCTGTCCATCGTTTTCGGGATTTACAGTATGAACAACCACATTGACGCCCTTGGCTCCGAACTCAAAGCTGATATTCGAGACCTCAACAACCGCATGGATACCCTTAGCTCCGACTTCAATACCCGGAGTGATGCTCTTGGTTCCGACTTCAACACTCGGATTGACGCCCTTGGCTCCGAACTCAAAGCTGATATTCGAGACCTCAACAACCGTATGGATACCCTTGGCTCCGACTTCAACACCCGGATCGACGTCCTTGGCTCCGAACTCAAGGCTGATATTCGAGACCTCAACAACCGCATGGATACCCTTGGCTCCGACTTCAACACCCGGATTGACGCCCTTAGCTCCGAACTCAAGGCTGATGTTCGAGACCTCAATGCCCGGATTGACGCCCTTGGCTCCGACTTCAACGTTCGCATTGAGCAGGTGTACCAACTCCTCTTGGGTACCACGGAAAACTGATTTTCTCATGGTGTGAGGGCATCCCATAGCGTAGGCACGGCATGGCCAATGCAGCGTGGAGGCAGGTTCTGGCTGATGGCCCGGCTTCCTCCGCAATTCCGGCAAGCCGGTCCGGCGTTTGGCGCAGGGCCGCCAGAAAACGGGGGCGCCACCAATGGACCGTGCTGGGTGCAATGGCGGGCCCATATACACCCCGGATAGATCCTCATAACGGCTTCGTCAACACCAAGACAACGCCTTTTCTTCAATGGTGAAGCCTCTTGGCACCATAAGACTCATGCGCGGTTTTGGGAAAACGAAGACACCCAGCGGACCTCATACCAGCGCTCTGTTGGGGGCACCATGGGAGCAAGCCTCCAAAACCAGAGACATCATAACAGCCGTGGGACGCATCCCCCATCCCATGCTTTCGTAAAGGACCCACGGCTTGCTACGATCAGATGTGTTTGCCAGCGGATGCGAGCCATGCCCTACAGGCGCGTCCTGCTGAAACTCAGTGGCGAGGCTCTCATGGGAGAGCAGAGCTACGGCATCGACCCCCTGGTGATCCAGCGCATTGCGGCGGAAATCGCCGGGGTGGTGGCCCAGGGGACGGAGATGGCCATTGTGGTGGGGGGCGGGAATATTTTCCGGGGTTTGAAGGGGGCAGCGGCGGGCATGGATCGGGCCACGGCAGATTATGTGGGCATGTTGGCCACGGTGATGAACGCCATGGCCATGCAGGATGCCCTGGAGCGGGTGGAGGTGCCCTGTCGGGTACAGACGGCCATTGCCATGCAGGAGGTGGCGGAGCCCTATATCCGCCGTCGGGCCATGCGTCACCTGGAGAACGGCCGGGTGGTGATCTTTGGCGGAGGTTGCGGCAACCCCTTCTTCACCACGGACACCACAGCGGCCCTCCGGGCAGCGGAGATTGGCGCCCAGGTGGTGCTCAAGGCCACCAAGGTGGACGGGGTCTACAACAAGGATCCCGCCTGCTTCAAGGATGCGGTTCGCTACGAGAGGCTAAGCTTTCAAGATGTGTTGCGGGGGGAGTTGGCGGTGATGGACAGCACGGCCATTGCCCTGTGTAAGGACAACGGCATCCCCATCGTGGTCTTCAACCTGTTTGAAGGGGGAAATATTGTCCGCGCCGTTGCCGGGGAGCTGGTGGGGACCGCCATTCATCCGGAAGAGGCGCCCCACTGAGGGGATTTATGTTCACCAATGCCTGATCACGTCAACCCCATGGATCTGGAAGCCCACATGGAAAAGTCGCTGGAGGCCACCCAGCGGAACCTGAACACCATCCGCACAGGTCGGGCCAACCCCAATCTGCTGGATAAGGTGATGGTGGAGTACTATGGCTGCGACACGCCACTGCGCTCCCTGGCGGGCATCACGGTCCCCGACTCCCAGACCCTTCAGATTCAGCCCTTTGACGTCAGCGCCATCCGCGCCATTGAAAAGGCCATCCTCGGTTCCAGCCTTGGCCTGACCCCCAACACGGAAGACGGCAAGCTCATCCGGATCGGGATTCCCCCCCTCACGGAAGAGCGCCGCAAGGAACTGGTGAAGTTGGCGGCCGGCTACATCGAAGAAGGTAAGGTGGCGCTCCGCAACGTGCGGCGGGAGGGCATTGAGCGGATCAAGAAGCAGGAAAAAGCCGGTGACCTGTCCGAGGACCAGTCCCACGATGAACAGGACCAGGTGCAAAAGCTGACGGATCGCTTTATCCAGCGCCTCAACACCATGCAGAAGGACAAGGAGAAGGAGATCCTCTCAGTTTGATCCCCCTCTCCCCCCTCTCAACGGGCTGAGAGGGCCAGGGGGGCGCCGAGGGCGGAACGGATTTCCTCCGGCTTGAGGCAACCGTCATGGTCCGTATCCAGGGCATCGAACACCGCATCAGTGCCCAGCCACTCTTCACGGGTGATGGTGCCGTCCCCGTCCAGATCGTTGAGGAGGAAAATCTCCTGGGCCGCATGGGCAAAGGCTGCTTCCCCCTCCAGCACCGCCAGACGGTGACCCAACTGGGCCTCCAACGCCTCAATGGCCCGACTGAAACCCCGAATCCCCTCATCCAGCTTCTCGGACGCCATGGGGTCCTGGGCCATCAGTTCTGCGAAGCTGTGTTCATTCACCTGGAGCTTGGCGCCGGGTGGGTCCGTCAAGTTGGCCGGATCCAGTTTGCGGACCAATAGCGCCTTGGTGCTGCCCAGTTGATCCAGAAATTTGGGGGCAATGGTGAGCAGGTCACAACCAGCCAGTTCGACAATTTCCTCCGCATTGCGGAAGCTGGCCCCCATCACCTGGGTCTGGTGACCAAAGGTTTTGAAGTAGGTGAAGATCTGGGTAACGGAGAGCACGCCAGGATCTTCTGGACCGGGATAGCTCTGGCGACCGGTGTGCTTTTTATGCCAATCCAGGATGCGGCCCACAAAGGGGGAGATGAGGGTCACCCCGGCCTCGGCACAGGCCACAGCCTGCACCAGGCAGAACAGCAGGGTGAGGTTGCAGTGGATGCCTTCCTTCTCCAACACTTCCGCTGCCTTGATCCCTTCCCACGTGGAGGCAATTTTGATCAGCACCCGCTCCCGGCTGAGGCCGGCAGCTTCATAGCGGCCGATGAGCTGACGGGCCTTGCGGATGGTGGCCTCCGTGTCGTAACTGAGACGGGCATCCACCTCGGTGGACACCCGACCGGGCACCACCTTGAGGATTTCTTCCCCGAAACGGACGCTCAGCTCGTCAATGGCTTCGCTGATCACCTCCTCGGCGGGGGCCGCTGCGCCAACGGCCTGGCGTGACTGCCGCAGGGTGACGTCGATCAGCCCCTGGTAGTCGGGAAGCTGGGCAGCGGCCAGGATGAGGGAAGGGTTGGTGGTGGCTTCCTGGGGGGTGAGGCGACGAATTGCCTCCAGGTCGCCAGTATCGGCCACCACGGTGGTCATGGCGGACAACTGATCCAGCAGAGAGGCCATGGGGAAGAGAGAAGTGAGAGATCCAGTTCAACGCTAGCCATGGTGCGGGCCATGACCAGAAGCCGCCAGAATCCCTAAAGGCTTTGCCGGTCAACCGGGGGCGCCATGGGCAGGCGGCAGGTTGTCCAACGCCACCATGCTGTCAATGACCCGGTAAGCCACGGGCAAGGCCACGGTGGATCCGTAGGTCTCCTCGCCGTGGGGTTCGTCCACCACCACCAACACCAGGAAACGGGGACGATCCGCGGGCAAGTGCGCCACGAAGCTGGTGATGACCGCCTCCGGGTCATAGTGGCCCTGGCGCGCCTTCTGGGACGTTCCCGTTTTGCCGGCCGTGGGATAGGCATGGATCCGGGCCACGGGCACCTGCGCCAGCGTGGTGGCCGACGCCATCCAGCTTCGCACGGTGGCGGTGGATGCCTCCTGGAAGATGCGTTTGCGCCGGGGTGGGGTGGTGGTGGTCTTCATGGTGTCCATGTTGCGCAGACCCTGAACAACATGGGGCTGCACCAGCCAGCCGCCATTGGCCAACGCGGCATGGAGCTGGAGCAATTTGAGGGGGCTGAGGGCAATCCCCTGGCCAAAGGATGCCGTGGCGGCATAAATGGGGTTTGAACGGAAAACCTGAAGGGACGTCAACTGGCCCGCCGTGGCGCCCGGCAAGTCCGTATCGGGCACCTGCTCAATCTCCAGATTGTGAAGCCGTTGCCAGTAGCGGTTCCGGGACAGCCGCAGCATGGTCTTGACCATGCCCACGTTGCTGGACACCTGCAGCAGCCGCGGCATGGTGATCACGCCATGAATACGATCCTGATTGTTGCGAATCTTCCAGGACCCCACATCCACACTGCCCGTATCCTGCACCGTGCTGTTGCCGTCAATCAGGCCCTCCTCAAGGGCAATCACCAGGTTGATGGGCTTGAAGGTGGAGCCGGGCTCATAGAGGTCTTCCACAGACCATTCACGGAACTGCCGGGGTTGGGCCTGCCAGAAACGGCTGGGGTCATAGCTGGGTTGTGACGCCAGGGCAAGGAGTTCCCCGTTGTGTACGTCCATCACCATCACCGCACCCCGGGCGGCCTTCCATTCCTCCATGGCTGTCGACAGGGCGGTATGGGCGGCCCGCTGCAGACGGGTGTCCAGACTCAGTTGCAATTGCATGGAGTCGTCCTGGATGGTACCCATGGATAAATGGACGGGCAGCACTGCGTTATCCCCACTGCGTAGCAGCCATGGGCTGCGCTCCCCTTGCAGCAGTTGGGCGTTGTGACTCAACTCCAGACCAGCCTGGGGTTGGCGCTCCAGATTCAGGAAGCCCACCACGTTGGCGAAGAGTTCACCTTGGGGATAACGGCGCTGGGGATAGATCTCCACGTCAATGCCGCTGATGTCCAGGGCTTTCACCGCCTCCCCTGTCTCCAGACTCAGGTGTTCCAGCAGGCGAATGCCGCTCTCTTGCCCCAGGAGGCGTTGCTCCAGATCAGCAGACGACAGGCCCAGGACCGGGGCGAGCCGCTGGCTCACTTCTGCCGCGGAGCGCTGCCGGCCCTCCCGGTCCCCAGGGAACTGAAAATACACAGGGTGAGCCCAGATCCGCGCCCGCATCTCGTCCCAGGCCAGGATCTCCCCTTGACGATCAACAATGGGCCGTCGCGTGGCGAGGGACCGGGCCGAGGGCATCTGCCGGGAGGGGGCCTGTCGGGCCAGAACCTCCCCTTGAACCAACTGGAGCCAGAACAACCGCCCCGCAAGACCCAGGACGGGGAGCAGCAGCAGCAGGAACACCAACACAAGCCGCATCTGGGTGGAGACACCCGGCCTGGGGCGCTGCGGGCGTGGACGCGAACGACCCAAGGTTCAATAGCCCCGTAAAATAGCGTCGGCATTGAGCCAGTGACCCGGGCTTGCCACCAGCGGGCGGCGCTTCAACCGTCGGCTCGGGGGGGGCGGCAGCAGCAGCGGTTCAGGTTCCTGACCGGCGAGACCATTACCCTGCTCCGTGGTCCCGGCGCCGTCCACCGTGCCCAGGGCGGCCACGAGCTGGGAGCGGGAGTCCAGGTACAGTTGCTGCATGGTGCGGGCCTCCTGGAGGGCCGTATAGGTGCGGTTCATGTTGAGGCGCACCTGTAACTCCAGAACACAGAGGACGGTGGAGAGTAGCAAGGAGCCCAGGAGTACACGGTTGGCCAGCCAGTGGATGCCACGCAACCCTGGTGGGGCAGGGTTGCTGTCTGACACAGGAACGGTCCGTTTGACGCCGTGGGACCAGCGCTGGGGGCGGCCACGTCTGGAGACCGACGACATGGTCACGGGATCACCAGCGGATTTGCGGGGGACGGGCTTTCCCATATCACAGACTCAGGAGCACCAGGTTGGCAAGGGTATAGCCGTTCCATGTGGCATGCATTAGAACACAGGCACTCAGACGTCCGCCCCGCAGCCGCAGCCAGCCCAGGCCCAGGCCCAGGATCAGGAGAGGCAAGAACTCCACCAGGCTCAGATGGGCTGCGGCAAACAGCAGGCTACTCAACAGAACACCGGCCCCGGTCCCATAGGACCTGGCCATGGTGGGCAACACCGTGGCGCGGAACACCAGTTCCTCATAAAGGGGCGCCAGAACACAGGCCGTCAGCGCAAAAAAGATCAGCGCCGTCCAGTCCCGACTGTTGAGCACCAGGTCCAGCAACGGGTTGCTGCCTCCCACATGGGGAAACAGGCGGGACACCCCCCAACTGGTCAGTAACACCAGCGGCAGGGTGAGCAGGAGTGTCCCCAGGGCCATGGGCAACGATCTCCAGCCCAGGCCCCATTGCAGCCATTGCCAGCCGGATTGGCCCTCGCTGCGCCGCAACCAATGAAGAACCGCCAGCCCCGGCAGGGCCTGTGCCCCGTAAACCAGCATGGTGGCCATGGCCTGCCCCATGCTGCCAGCCTGCTGGATCCAGGGCCGCAATGCGGACAGCGCCAGAATGCCACACCCGTTGCCCAACACCACCACCCCGCTAAAGAAAAACAACATCAGCGCAGAGAGGGTCAGGGGCGCCGCCATGGGTTGGGAGGACGGCGGTTGGGAGCGGTTCCGAGACCACAGCCAGCGGGCCAACTGCACCAACCAGAGCAGGATGCCCACCAGGGCTGCTAGCGGCCCCACCAGGCCCACCAGCACAAGGCGCGTCATGGCGCCGGCATGGGATCCACGACAGAAGGGGTGGTCCAGATCCAGAACGGAGCAGGCCAGGGACGGGTAGAGGGGATGGCGGGGAAGCGCGTCCTCAAGGGCCTCCGGCGCCAGGTCCGCCAACGGGGCAACCTTCGTTGGCGTCCCGGCCGCCCGCTGCAGGAGGGCCTGTCGCAGGAGGGCCGCCGCTGACGGCTCCTCTGACGGCTCCCCTTGGCCCATCACGGGGGGCAGGCTTTCCAGCAGAAGACGGGCCTGCTCCGGCTGGTGAATAGCCAGCAGCACCAGCGCTTGGCGCAGTCCCAGATCCTGGTCTGTGGTGGCTGTGTTGTCCTGGCGTTCCTGGAGGACGACCGCCAACTCCTGGAGGGCGTCAGGGCCAAAGAGTTGGCGGCTCAGCAAGGAGGCGTTTCCACCTGGGGGAACGGTGACGGTCCCCTCGCCCACCGCCCGGCTGGCCAGTGCCTGCAGCTCCAACTGCCGTTGCTCCAACACCCCCTGCACGGAGGGCCTCTCCAAACTGCCCAGCAACGACGGTCCCCAAAACACAAAGACGGTCAGCACCAGGCTGAGGGCAAGGAGCAGCTTCTGCACATCCTCAACCCATTTTAACCGGTGGGGGCGGGGCGTCTGGTTCACAGGACTGGTTCGCTCAAGCCATTCTCCATTGCCACGCCGTTGATGGGGGGACGCCCGTTCAGGGTCTGCGGGTGGCCGTGGTGGGGCCAGGAAGGGGGATGGGCATATCCACATTCGGCAACGGCGGGGCGCAGGCAGGGATGCGCTGATCCACCACTCGACCCACCACCACAATGGCGGGGGCCTGTAGGCCGGACTCCCGCACCAGCCGGGGCAAGGCGGCGATGGGGCCGACGACGTGTTTCTGCAACGCGGTGGTGCCCTGTTGAATAGCCGCGGCGGGGGTGGCGGCAGCCAGACCACCAGCCAGCAGTTGGGCCACGATGGCCGCCAGGCTGTGGATGCCCATGTAGATCACCATGGTGTCCGTGGCGGTGGCCAAGGCTTGCCAGTTCACCCTTTGGCGGTCCTTGTCCACCAGTTCGTGGCCAGTGACGAAGGTGATGGAGGATCCCGCCTCGCGATGGGTAACCGGCAGACCAATGTAGGCAGGGACAGCGATGCCGGCCGTGATGCCCGGAGTCACTTGCACGGGAATGCCCAGGCCGTGCAGGTACGCAGCCTCTTCCGCACCCCGACCAAACATAAAGGGATCCCCCCCCTTCAACCGGACGATGGTCCTATGGGTATGGGCCAACCGGGCCAGCACCTTGTTGGTGGACTGCTGGGGGACAGAGTGGTGACCCCGGCGTTTGCCCACAAACACCTTGTGGCAGTCCGGTGAGGGCAGGGCCAGCAACTGGGTGGGCACCAAGGCGTCGTAGACCAGAGCATCGCACGTGCAGAGCAGACGGTGGGCCCGCACGGTGAGCAGGTCCGGATCCCCCGGACCGGCGCCCACCAGGTAGACCGTTCCCAGAGATGCTTGGGCAACCATCAAGATGCCTCATCCGCGATGATCCAATTCATGCCGAATAGCAAGTTCAGAATATGTAGCAGAAGGTACAGATGCCGACGGCCACGATTGGGCTTAATCCTCCTAACACAGCGACGCCCTCTTTTTGAAGCGCTGTGACCTCTTGGAACGGCATTCGTTGCCTTCTGCACCTTGTACCCGCAACGCCATGGTCACAACGCCTTTGCCGTCCTATCTGGAAGGCAAAACCCTCAACAAGATTGAGCAGAACAAGGCCGCAAAAGACGGCCTGCTGGTTGGCTCCGAACTGGAGACCTTTGCCCGGCTGGGCTGGGAGAACGTTGACTCCACAGATATTCAGTTGCGGCTGAAGTGGTACGGCATGTTCTGGCGGCCCAAAACCCCGGGCAAGTTCATGCTGCGCCTGCGGGTGCCCAACGGTATTGCCACGGCAGATCAACTGAACGTGTTCGCGTCCATCGTGGCCCGCTACGGGGATGACGGCGTGGGAGACATCACCACGCGCCAGAACATCCAGCTTCGGGGGGTGCTGCTGGAAGATCTGCCCGAGATTCTCGAACGCCTCAAGGCTGTGGGCATCACCACCCTGCAATCGGGCTTTGACAATCCCCGCAACGTGACCGGCAATCCCCTGGCCGGCATTGACCCCCATGAAATCCTCGACACACGCCCCTACACCCAGGCACTTCAGGACTATCTGACCAATCACGGTCAAGGCAATCGGGAGTTTTCCAATCTGCCCCGCAAATGGAACACCGCCGTGGCGGGATCCAAGGACAACTTCCTGCTGCACAACGATATTGTTTTCCACCCTGTGGAGAAGGACGGGGTGTTGGGGTTTGGCGTCTGGGTGGGCGGCGTACTCTCCTCCGTCCTGAATGCCTATGCCGTCCCTCTCAATGCCTGGATTCCCCTGGACCAGGCTTGCCGCATGACCGGGGTGGTCTGTGGTCTGTGGCGCGATAACGGTGAGCGCAGCAAACGTCCCAAGGGGCGCTTCCGGTTCTATCTGGATGCTGTGGGCGTTGAGTCCTTTCGGGCCATGGTGGAGGAGCGCTTTGGCCCCCTGGCGCCTGATCCCGGATCGGTGTTTAACCAGCAGCCCCGCAACCTGTACGGCATCCAGTCCCAAAAGCAACCCGGTTTGAACGTGGCGGGGCTCCATGTGCCCGTGGGTCGCCTCAGTTGTGGCGCCATGCAGGAGTTGGCCCGCCTGTCCCGGTTCTACGGCTGCGGGGAGGTGCGCTTCACCGAAGATCAGAACGCACTGATTCCAGGCATCCCGGACCACAAGCTGGAGGACTTCTGTGGGGAGCCCTTCCTGCAGCGCTACCCACTCCATCCCCAGGGCGTTGCCGCGGGAACGGTGTCCTGCACGGGCTCCAATTATTGTGGTTTTGCCCTCACCAACACCAAGGACCAGGCCATGGCCACGGCCACAGCCCTGGACAAAGACCTGGATCTGCCCCAGGAGGTGAAAATCCACTGGACCGGTTGCCCCAATTCCTGCGGTCAGGCTTACATGGGCGCCATTGGCCTCACTGGAACCAAGGCCAAAACCGCCGAGGGCATGGTGGAAGCCTACGACATCACCCTCGGTGGCAGCCAGGGCAGCCAACCCAGCCTGGGTGAACTGGTGCGCAAACGGGTCCCCAAGGCTGAAGTGAATGCTGCCCTGAAAGATCTGTTGATGGAGCACTACGGCGCCACGCCAAAAGCCGCTGCCGCTGCTGCAACTTGAACGCCACAGGATGGGTTTCCATAACGCTGGACAACCCTGAACACTGATTCAACTTTTTTCCAAACCACGATGGCCAACTCTGCAAGTGAGATGGACTATGTCCTCCCCAATGAATTGGTGGACGGCATGATTGCTGCTGGCGGCAAAAAATCTTCTGTCAGTGCCAAGAATTTACTGTTACGGGGATTTTATTCCGGCTCCATTTTGGGCTTGGCCACCTGTCTGGCCCTGACGGTAGCCAAGCAAACCGGTCTCCCCTTCCTGGGTTCCGTGCTCTTCCCCTTTGGCTTCGTCAGCATTATTCTGTTTGGCATGGAGCTGGTGACCGGCAATTTTGCCCTTCTCCCCATGGCCACCTGGGCCGGCAAAAGCACTTGGCCCAAAACAGTCCGCAATTGGATTTGGGTGTGGATCGGCAATTTTCTGGGTTGTGCATTGGTGGCCATCATGCTGGCCATCAGTCTCACCAGTGCCGGAAACCTGGAGCCCACCGCCGATGGGGGCGTCTGGCAGGGCGTGGCACAAACTATCATCAATTTGAACCGCAATAACGTCATTGTTAAATATAAAGATTTGGGAGCCATCGGATTTTTGCTGGCCATTTTGCGGGGCGTAATCGCCAACTGGTTGGTGTGTCTGGGGGTCACCATGGCTCTGGTGAGCAAGAGTGTGCCTGGCAAACTCCTGGCCTGCTGGCTTCCCATCACCGCGTTTCAGACGTTGGGGATGGAGCATATTGTGGTGAACATGTTCCTGCACACCACCGGTCCCCTGTTGGGGTCCGGGGTCAGCTTTGCCGACGTGATCTTCTGGAACTTTTTCCCCGTCACCGTGGGCAACGTATTTGGCGGCATGGTGTTTATCGGTATGGTGTTTTACAGCACCCATCGCTCCCCTCTGGCCAGTCTGCCCGACGTCAAAGACACCAAGCTGGCCCGGGAGTTGGCCGCAGAACTGGGGGCCCGTTGATCACAGTATGTTGATGTGCCCCGCTCCTTCACCATGGTTGCCGCCGAGCCTGTGCCATGCGCTGCTGACGCTCTGGTGTGGCAGCACCTGGGCCAGCGCCCCTGCGTCCTCACAGCCCAGGAGTTGGCCCGATTCTTTCATCCTGGACGCCCGCAGGAACTACGCTCGGCCCTGGCGGAACGCCTGGGGATGCACAATGAGCGGGGTCTGCAACCTTGTCTGGCGCTGATTGAGCGGTACGGTCCCCAGCCGGAGTTGCTCATGGCGCTGGCCATGACCCATCAGCCGGCCGCCCGTGACACACTCTTCCGTTACCTGGATGATCTTGGCGTGGACCGCTTGGCGCTGCTTCGCGCCCTGGCCGGCTGGGGACGACAGGTGCCCCTACCGGTGATTGAAGAGGCCCTGCAGCACCCCGGCCAGGCCATGCGGTTGGCCGGGGTGGAGTTGCTCCAGTTCCATGCCCGCCTGCTCACGGCGCAACAGCTTCTGAAACTCTCCGAACCCCTCCTGGGGGATGTGCGCCCCCCTGTGGCCATGGCCGCCGTCCGTCTGCTGCAGCGCCGCAACGAACCCCTCCTGGCTGGCCGCCTGGCCCAGTTGCTACAAGCGGATCCCCCGCAGCCGGTGTGGGAGGCGGCACTGCACGCCCTGGGCTGTATCGCCACAGAAACCAGCATCACCCTCCTGCTGGACTGCTGGCTTGCCTGCCGTGGAACGCCTAGAGCCATGGCGTTGCTCCACCAACTCGGCGCCCAGTTCCGTCACCAGCATCTGCTGCGTCAGCGCCTGGAGGGATTGCTGCAGGAGGGCAGAATCACGGTGGCGGAGGTGCGCCCCTCCTGGCGGGGTTGGAGGACACCTCAGCAGACATCAGGGCCTGACCTTCCTAAGATGTTGGCTGCTGAGGGTAATGCCGGTCTGCTGGGCAATCACCTGCAGAGACTGACTGGGTGGATCCTGCTGGAGAGTTGGTCACGGCTGTAATACATAAGTTCTAAAATGTTTAAGTTGACTTGCCAACACAGAAAAACGACCATGGGCATCGATCCAAAAACACCGCAACTCCCTGGGTTTAATTTCCCGCACCGCACCTATGGCCACTCTCTCATGGTGCATGCAGACTGCTTCCATTGGTTGAGGAAGATGCCGGAAAACTCCATTGACGCTGTCGTCACTGACCCGCCCTACGGCGTCCGGGAATACGAAGCGCGGGAGCTTGAGCAACGGCAGTGCGGCAAGACGGGCATCTGGCGCATCCCACCCTCCTTTGACGGCAATAAGAGGGCGCCGCTGCCCCGTTTCACAGCACTGGATCACCAGGAGCGCCAGGCAGTACGCCATTTCTTCCGTGAATGGGCAACCATCCTGCTGCCCAAGCTGAAACCCGGAGCCCATGTTTTCGTTGCCTGCAATGCCTTCATGTCCCAACTGGTGTTCTCCTCCCTGATGGACGACGGGCTTGAATTCCGCACCCAGATCATCCGCTTGATCCAGACCCTGCGCGGTGGCGACCGGCCCAAGCTAGGGGAGCAGGAGTTCCCGGACGTGTGCTCGCTCCCCCGGGGCAGCTATGAGCCTTGGGGTCTTTTCCGCAAGCCCCTTCCCAAGGGAATGCCCCTGCGTGAGTGCTTGCGGACCCATGGGACCGGGGGACTACGGCGCAGGATGGACGGCAAGCCGTTCCTTGACGTAATTCCCAGTGAGAGAACGCCTCGGCGCGAGCGCCACATTGCCAACCACCCCAGCCTCAAACCGCAGTCACTGATGCGCCAACTGGTGTGGTCAGCCTTGCCTTTGGGTGAAGGCATCGTCGTGGATCCCTTCATGGGCTCCGGATCCACCATCGCAGCAGCAGAGGCAGTGGGCTACCACTCCATTGGCATAGAACGGCACAGGGACTACTACACATTGGCTGGCAAGGCGGTCCCCCAACTCCATGCACTGTCAACCCATGGGCCAACAGGTGGGCTGCCTTCCTGCAACGGGCAAGCGCAGCTAGAGCTTGGGGCCGGGGTTCCTGTAGAGCCAGTTGCTTGTCATTTTGGCGTAGCCGCTGCGGCTGACGCTGGCTGTGATCGTACGCCGGCTGGTGGTTGAGCGACCCGAAAATGTCCAGTCAGCCTTCTCAAGCCGAGCGCCAAACACCTCCAAGTAGCGAAATGGAAAGGGCTGGTGGATGCCTTTCTCCTGACCACCGGGACGGTTCGATGCAAAGTAGAACACCATGAGCCATACACTCTCTGGATTGTGCCCTTGCCAACCCCGAGGATAGCGTGAGCCCTTGACTTCTATTCCTTCCTGGGTATATTGCACCGTGTCGTTGGGGAAGATTCCCTTCGGCACCAGATCTGGATGGCCATTGTGATAGCCATTCTTGACAATTGTCGGGCAGTACTTTGGAATGGTAGAAACCATAAACTCTCCAATGATTGAGGAGAAGGTTGCAGGCATCAGCATTGTCTCTAACCGCGGGATTCTGCGATCATGGAGTTGTTGGTTAATAAAACCAATGAAATCAATGAATTCATTCATCGCCCCGCAGAGATGCTCAATGGTGAGCCCGTAGGGCATACTCGCTGCTGGATTAAAGCTCTCTATGGCCACGGGCTGGGGATGGCAAGCGCTCTCCTCAAGGGAAGACTTCATACTCACCCCCCACTCGGCGTATTGAGTCTAGTTTATTGGCAGGGAGAAACATCAACCAGCGGCGTGACCGTGATCCTCCAGTTTGCGCCAACGGCTGGCCAGTTCTTGTCCTGCCGCCTCGTCGCATTGCCCCAGCAATAAAGCACTTGAAGTTACGCACTCTCAGCTTGGTGAGCATGATGATACAGGCCCCTCACCCAGCCCCTGCCCCAACCGCTCCGCCACGCTGTTCACGTCTTTATCGCCCCGGCCAGAGCAGTTGATCACCACCTCGGTTCCTGACGGGAGGGTGGGGCAGAGGGTTTCCAGCCAGGCCAGGGCATGGGCTGTTTCCAGGGCGGGGATGATGCCCTCCAACTGGCTGAGCCGCTGCAGCGCCGCCAGGGCATCCTCGTCGGAGACGGCCACGTAGTCGGCCCGGCCAATGTCTTGCAGGTAACTGTGCTCCGGACCCACACCTGGATAGTCCAGGCCGGCGCTGATGGAATGGGCTTCCAACACCTGACCCTCCCCATCCTGAAGTAGCAGACTCATGGCCCCGTGGAGCACACCCGGCCGGCCGGCGGTCAGGGTGGCGGCATGGCGACCTGTGGCGACCCCTTTACCGGCGGCTTCCACGCCGATGAGCCGCACCCGTTGGTTCTCCACAAAGGGGTGGAACAGCCCCATGGCGTTGGACCCGCCCCCCACACAGGCCATGAGCACGTCGGGATGGCGACCAAAGGCTTTCCGGCACTGTTCCTTGGTTTCCTCTCCAATGATCCGGTGAAAATCCCGCACCAGTTGGGGATAGGGATGGGGGCCGGCCACGGAGCCCAGGATGTAATGGCTGGATTCCACAGTGGCGACCCAGTCGCGGATGGCTTCGCTGGTGGCTTCCTTGAGGGTGGCCGTGCCCGCCGTCACCGGGCGCACCTCAGCCCCCAGCAGGCCCATGCGGAACACGTTCAACGCCTGACGGCGCATGTCTTCAGCGCCCATATAAATCACGCACGCCAGGCCAAAGCGGGCACAGACCGTGGCGGTAGCCACCCCGTGTTGACCGGCGCCGGTTTCCGCCAGGATCCGTGTTTTGCCCATGCGACGCGCCAGGAGCACTTGCCCCAGGGCGTTATTGATTTTATGGGCGCCGGTGTGGTTGAGATCTTCCCGCTTGAGCCAGAGGCGCGGACCACCGTCAGGGCGTTGGTAGTGCTCCGTGAGCCGGCTGGCCTCGTAGAGGGGGGTGGGCCGACCCACGTAGGTGTGCAGCAGGTGGTTCAGTTCCTCCGTGAACGCCGGATCCCGCCAGGCCTGGGCAGTAGCCTGCTCCAACTCCTGCAGGGCGGGAATCAGGGTTTCCGGCACATACTGCCCCCCGAAACGCCCGAACCGGCCCCTGCTGTTGGGGCGCGTGGTGGGGGATAGGGCGTCTCCGCTGATGAGACCAGGCTGGGACAGGGT
>JAJDVL010000003.1 GCA_022826155.1 Prochlorococcaceae cyanobacterium jk18x22bins.40
CCGCTGAGGAATTGGGATTCCAGCGTTTGGGGCCGCTCGGTTTCCATCAGATGGGGATTCCCCATCACGTGACGATAAAGCTGCCGCAGCAGGGTGGCTTTATCCATGGCGCTGTCATTGGCTTGGCGCAGGTAGCGGGGCTGGACCCGCTCGCCTACGCCAAAGCCACCGTAGGGACTGCTGTTAAGGGGAACGGACTGGGAACCTGTGGTGACCCGGGCAAAGTTGGAAAGCTTAGGCAGAGGCCGCCCCTGGCTGGGCAGGGGAATGGCATAACTGGGGTAGCCCAGCAACTCGGCCATGGTGCGGCTGCTGCGACCCATGGAGAAGTCACTGGCGGCAGCGCCGCCAGTGAGGCGGAAGGTCTTGTTAAAGGTATCCTGGGCAAAGCCCACCAAGCTGTTGATGGAGCGCAGGTAGGGGACAGTATCCTCCCCAAAAGCTTCCTGGTACTCGTCACTATTGACGTAGCTGCTGATTTCCGCTGCATAGCCCTCCTCCCGCAGCAGCTTCACGTGGGTGCTCACTTCCGCCTCACTGGCTGGGGGGCGACCCAGGAAATGCTTGTAGTTGAGCTCCACAAAACGGTGGGGGCTGGTGGAATCCAGGAAGAGCCGCCCATAGGCACTGGATTGTCCCAGGGCCTCTACAAAGCCCTTCACCGTCAAGTTACCCTGGCGCAACTGGGACTCGGCGGTGCTGACGCGATCCACCTCAAACAGGCCAATTCCGCCAAAGACCTGACGATAAGCGCTGTTGATGACTGCGTCCAGATTATCGCGGCTGGGGCCCAAACGAATTGGATCAACGTCCAGATCGCGAGCCACGCCAAAAGAATACTTCTGGGTGCGTTGATCAGAAAGGCTGGTGAGAGAACTCATGGGGGCAAGTGGATAGGAGAAGGGATTTAGGGATTTTGGTGCAAAAATAAGGAAGTCAACTCACAGGTGTAATACTGGCAATCTTTCCGCGCTCCTTATGGATGCGCTGGAACTGCTGGGAGAGCTTGGCAAAGGGCACATAGAAAACCTGATTGCTCTTGCGATAGCGGGAGATTCTGGCCACACCCGGGGCATCGTAGCCCGTGACCTCCACACGAAACACCTTGCCCTCGTCACTTGCGCCAACACCAAGGCGGGACCGGGGTTCAGTGGGTCGCGTTGTGGGACGGAAGGCAAACCCTTGACTATTCATGCCTGAAGGGGCCACAACCGGCAGGGGCTGATTTAGATAAGCTGCCCGGCCCAACTTTGAGTTGATGCCTGACAAATCTCCCTTAAGGTCGCTGCTGGAAGCGCCACGGATGAGCTGGAACATCCAGGTGAACTCCCGCATACTCTTTCCTGGTCCGGACTTCCAACCATGGAGATAGGGAACCGTATCCTCCCCAAAGCGTTGCTGGTATTCGTTGCTATCGATAAAGGAGTCAATGTCTGCATCGTAGCCCTGACGATCCAGGCGGTTGGCGTGCTCACGCATCTCTGCAAAAGAGTCAGGGGAGCGGCCCAATAAGTGTTTAAAGGTTAGCTCAATGTAGCGATATCGATTACAAGAATCGAAGAAGCGGCTGCGATAGAGATCACTCTTGGCCACGGTGCGCACAAACTCGCGCATGCTGATGCGACCCAGCTTAAACTGTGATTCAGCGACAGTCTGTCGCTCGCTCTCCATGACATAGGAATTGCCAAGCACCTGTCGATAAGCAGCAGAGAGGAGGTTTTCACGCTCTTCGTTGCTGCTGGCCTGGTACTGTTGTTGAGGTGGAGTCGATTCGAAGCGTTCGACGCCAAGAAGGGAGGCTGGACCAAAGGTCATGGAAGGAGAGCCGTGATTGTGAGAGCGGAAGCTTGCCGCTTTAAGGGCAGTGGTGAAAGTCTAAGGCTTTAAGTTTTGGCGCCACAGAGAACATGGCTAAATTGTTACGAAACTTGGGGGACGCTAGGCTTGCCCCCCCAAGTTTCGCCCCTTGGCGGCTGAAATCAGCCCAAGGAATTGGCCACGTAGTCGAGAGCAGCGTTGTACTCTGCCAGGGCCTGGGCGCTCATGTCACGGGGAGCGCAGCCGCGGTTGCGCAGGGTGTTGAGTCCATAGACATAGGTGGCGGCGTCAATGCTGAGGGCTGCATAGACCTCCTTGGCGCCGTTGATGGCCAGTTCATCAAGAGGTCCAGTGCCACCGGTGACCAAGGCGTAGTTGATCAGACGCAGGTAGTGAACAAAGTCACGCTTGCACTTGTCCTTACCCTCGGTGTCGCAGACCCGGGGCTGACGGCCCAGGTTGCCTTGGGGGTTGACCTTATAGACCGCGTCAACCGCTTCTTGGGCCACGGCGTCGTAGTTGGCGGCCAGCTTTTCGGCAGCTTCCATGCGGGCAGCGGCACGCTCCAGGGAGCCACGGACGGACTCCAGGTCGGAAGCGCTGGGGAAACGAGCAGCGTTATCTGCTGCTGCAATCACTGTGGTGATGGTGGATTTCATTGCAAAAGCGTAGGAAAGGTTGTGAGCGTCGGAAATGTGGCTGTGGCAGTGCCTTCAACTGATGGATGTGGAGACGGCGTCAAAGTAGCTGGCGGCTTCAGACGCCAGTGCAGAGCAGTCTCCCTTTGCCGTGGTGCCCAGGTTAATGGTGTTGTTGGTCGCCTGGGGGCCACGGTCACCGTTGGTTCCTTTAATATGGGCCACGGCACAGGCCTTCATGATGGCCACGGCGCGAGCCATGGAGCCCGTAGGGACGCCCAGAGCTGCATAGGTCTCCTTCAGACCGTTGAGGCAGCGATCCTGGAGAACGGAGCTGTCGCCAGCCAGGAGGGCGTAGGCCACGTAACGCAGAACGATTTCTCCGTCCCGCAGGCAGGCGGCCATGCGGCGGTTGGAGTAGCAGTTGCCACCGGGAGATGTGAGACCAGGATTCTCGCAAATCATGCCGGCCACGGAATCCGTGACGATGCAAGAAGCGGATGTGGAGATGGCCTTGACGGCATCCAAGCGCTTGTTGCCTTCTGCAACAAAGGTCTTCAGCGCGGCAAGTTGATCACCACCAATAAAGGAGCCGCTTGCATCAGCAGAGGTAGCGGCGCGGGAAAAGGCGTCGAGCATGAGAAAGGGACTTCTTTCAAGAAGTAGAGGGGCGTGCCCTTAGAAGCAGCGGGGCTGGCTTCAGGGAACGTGAAGTGTTTATCTCAGGCCTTCCCCCAAGGGTCGGCTGCTTATCCAAGGCTACATAAAAAGTTACCGAAATAAAATCGTTACCCTTTCGCAAGGAAATTGTCACGTAAGGGTGTCTCCCACACGTCACCGAGCCGCCAAGACCATCAACCAGGCAGGAAGACTGACCACGCCTGCGGCCACCACAATGGCCACAGGGCCCAAAAGGCCAGCGACCAGGGCAACGGGAACGGTTGCGGTCCCCAGCAGGACCATCAGCCAACGGGCCATGCGGGAATGCCCCAGCCCTTGCAACCGCCAAGTGGCTCCAGCCAGGGGAAGTCCAGCCACAGCAGTGGGCCAGAGGGACAACCATGCCGTCAGCGGTGGGATCTGTTGACGCAGAAGGGCGCTCAAAAGAATGCCGGCTGGCAACCAGCCCAGGGCCAGCGCCAGTGGCAACAGTTTGGATGCCACAGCAAGAAGAGAGGTCACCGCAGGTCCGAAGAGCCTGGTCCAGGCTTGGGCACGGTGTGCTGATCCACCTGGGCCGAGGCAGAAATGGTGGCAATCACCAGGTCGGCCAAAATCCTGTTGGCTGCACCACTGGGGTGAACGTTATCGGCAAACAGGTAGGTTGCATTGGCGCTTGGCCCATAGGCATAGGGATAGCCATACCCATCGTGAGCAGCTCCACAGGCATCATTGAAAAATGGCAGCTCAGAAAAGCCTGAACCAAAGACAGATGTCTGGCGACACGCCGCTTGGGTGATATTTGTAAATCCATGGTGCTCCGGATCCTTCACAATGCCCTTAACAAATCTATGAACATCAATGGCAATAATTCCATGATCCAGCTCTTTCAGGCCGTCAACAAGCGTCTGATTAAACTCATCAACACCATGATCATTGATAAAAGTGCTGATACTTTCCAGCTTGGGATCGTCTGAAACCAAATTCATAATTAGATCCTCAAGACTAGCCGGAGGATTGGACAATGCTTCAGAAATTTGCCTGACACCAGGAGTGAGACCCAGGGGAGGCATATTGAGAATTACAATAGTCTCTGCACCTTGATCCTGCAAGAATTTGATTTGCTGTAAGTAGTCTCGTGCTGCTCTTCTTGAGCGCCTGCTCAGGTTGTTTAATTGATTAGAGAGCACATGGACACTGTCTGTGACGGCAGACGGGGATCCCAGGGCCAAAGCTTGCCCTACTGCCGTCAAAGATCCCTCAGGCCCTACAAGGGTAAGATCATTGGAGCCACCCCATAGAATGTAAAGCGAATCCGGATCAGCGCCTCCATGGTCTGCCAGATGCCTCATTATCTGGCTTTGCGCCGAGCCTTGTTGGTTGCATCCTTGGGTTGAGTCGGGCTCTGTGCTGATGCAAGCACCACCCATGGCATAATTTGTCCCTCCCTTCTCCAAAGATCGATACTTCCCTGGTCCTCCGTAAAATTTCTCAATGTACTGGGTCCAGACCCAGTCTGGATTGGTGGAGAAATTTGTGCCTTCAGGATATTGAAGCCGGGGCGGCGCCTGTCGGTTCTGCAGGTCTGCCGCATTGCCCGGATCACTCAGACTATCACCAAACACAACCACGGCATTAAAGGGTTGCGCCTGGGCAGCACCAGCCAGACTCCAAAGCGTCGTCAGCAAAGTCGTGCCCCAGCAACTGAATCCCCTCAACCCACCATTGGTCAACTGCTGACAGTCTAAGGCCGTAGGGCATGGCGCTGGGCAGGTCTTGCGCATTCGGTCAAGGATCTGCTATAGATTTTCCTTAACGGGTCACCTGGGGAGTTCTCCCCAAGCATCCCACCGGGGCCATAGCTCAGTTGGTAGAGCACCTGCATGGCATGCAGGGGGTCAGGAGTTCGAGTCTCCTTGGCTCCATTCACCACCGTCACCACCCAGCCAGGCTTGCCGTGGTGGGTGGGGCGTCTCATGGACTGGCGGGCTGATGCATGGGGCGGCGGCTGAGCGCCAACAGCAGGCCGGAGATCATGAGAGGCCAGTCCCCCACACGGCTATAGGGGGTGAGCGCTGTGCCCAGGGGAACGTCCCAGACGGTAGCGGCAACCACAGTGGGATCCAGTTGCGCTGTGATTTTCCCTTGACTGTCGATGAGGGCTGTGGGTCCGGTGTTGCTGACCACCACCAGCCAACGGCCGTTTTCGATAGCCCGTTGCTGAGCGAGGGCCAGAAACTGCTGGTGCAACAGCCTGGGATAGGGATCCAGATTGGCCACAGCCAGCAGCAGTTGAGCCCCGTCATGGGTAGCCTTCGCCAACCCGTGGGCCTGGCTGATTTCGTAGCAGATGGCCACCCCGGCCCGCCATGGCAAGGGCTTGCCCTCCAAAAGCCGCTCCGCTGGCCCTGGTTGGAGACCGCCAACCGCAGAAAGGCCGTCATTGGCCAGCAGTCGACGCCACGGAAGCCATTCTCCCAGCAGCACCAGGCGGTGCTTATCCAAAGCCATGGTGGGATCACGGGCGCCAGCCGGGTACACCAGCAGGCTGCTGCGTAGCCCCCGCTGCTCACGGCGAAACCCGCCGGTGACCAGTCCAATGCCGTCCAACGCGGGAGGGGATTGATCCAGGGCCAGGGTTCCTTCAGGGAGGAGCAACCATGGCGCTCCCCGTTGAACAGCGCGGTTCATGGCCAGCGTGAGGCGTCGCTCCAGCGCCACCATGGCCGTCCAGGTGAATTTCTGCCGCGTCGGAATGACCGGTTGTAGCACCCCCATGCGAATTGGCGGCCCCTGGATGTCCACCAAGGCCATGAGGCCAAGACCATGGAGTGCAACGACCATTACGGCTCCTCCGGCCAACCAGCGACTGCGCTCACCTGGCGGAGCCTTGCGGCAACGCCAGAGCCACCAGCCCGCCAACACCTGAACAGCCGCCAATAAGCCTGGCCCTGCCAAGCTGCCGAGACCAGCCAGGGCACGATCATGGGGCGCCGCCACGGTACTCAGTCCCAGCCAGAACAGGGGACCATGGGCCAGCAGCACCTCACCGCATCCCCACAGCAGGGCCATGGTCAATGCACCGCGGCACCCTGGCAACGGATAAAAGCGCGCCAGCCACCACCAAAGGCCCACAACCAGCGACCCGCCGCCACCCACCAGCAACCAGAGCAGCACGGTGAGCGGACGGCTCAACAGGTTGGGGACGCCCAGCCAGTCCAGAGGATGAAGCCAAAGCAGCCAGATGTGGCTCGCGAGTAGAGCAGCCCCACCCCAACCAGCCGCCGGCATCAGGCCTTGGGCAATAGAGCGGCGACTCACGGCTTCCCAGAGGGGAACCAGGGTCAACCACAGCAGCGGAGGCGCCCCCCAAGGGACCACACTGAGCCCAGCCAGCGCCCCGGCAACACTGGCCAGGACAAGGGAGACCCATGGGTGAACCAGGGCCGCCCTTAACGTCGTAAGGTGTCTTGCCATGCTGGCCTGGGTTGCATGCATCCGTTCAGCCCGAGTCAATGTAGACAAACGCCCCCAGCGCCCATGGTTCCCTGCGGTTGAGCCGTACCCCGTCTTTCGGCAGGGTGGTCCGTACAGTACGGACAGGGGGCTTTTGTCACGAGAATAAGCGCCATGGTTGTCCGTTTCCTTATGGCCATCGCCAGGGGTCTGGTGGATGCTTGATCAACTACTGAACCCATGCTGTTGGCAATCTCAACTATCTTCTCACAGTTCAGATGGCATCAACACTAAGACGATTATGTTAGGATATGAAGTGTACCCATCGAGTGTCTAAACATGCTTCGAGGTCCTGAACTGCTGTCCAAGGTCAAAGAGCTGGGTTCTATGCCCAAATCAGAGGTGGTGCGGGCATGTGGCTACGTTAGTCCCCGTAAGGACGGCTCTCAGCGTCTAAACTACACGGCCTTCTACGAGGCACTGCTGGAAGCCAAGGGGATGAGCTTCGGTGGCGCTGGGGAAAGCGCTAGCCGTAGAGATTCAGTAGGCCGCAAGCTCAGCTACATTGCCAAGGTGCATTTCAATGGCAACTTGCTCGTCGGCAAGGCCTACACCTCTGTGCTGGGGTTAAAGCCAGGAGATGAGTTTGACATCAAGCTGGAACGGAAAGGTATTCGTCTTATCCCCAAGCATCGCTCAGAAGACATGATGGCAGATGCATCTGTCTCTGGGGAAGCACCGGAGGAACCGTCCGCTGCCGCTCCCGTATCTCCCACTCCACTCCCGGAACTGGAGACAACAGCCCCTGTTGCTGCCCAGGATGCTCCGGTGGCTTCTCCAGCGGCACCTCCAGCACCTCCCGTTGCCCCCGCGCCAATGCCAACGCCAATCCCGGTTACGCCTCCAGCGCCAGTGGCCGCTCCGGCTGCGCCTCCGGCAGCACCTGGTACTCCTCCCATCCCACAGCCTGCGCCCGTCGCCGCCTCTGCACCGGCCAATCCCCCCAGCACCGTTCCACAGCAGGTCGCACCCAAGCCCGCATCTCAGGCATCCTCCCCTGTGGATTCCTGGGAAGACTCCTTGCGCAAGCTGGACCAATCCTCCCGTCCAGAGCGTTGGGATGCCTGATGCAAGCCAGCAATCCCCGGCCATACCGGGGATTGCTCTTGTCCATGGGCCAGGTTGTTTCCTGCTGGTGAAGAACCTGATTTCCGAGTCACAGAGCTTGGCTCACCGAATGCGGTCAATAGCTTTTGCCAAGTTGAAATCTTTCTCGGTTAGCCCACCGACATCATGGGTTGTGAGCAGTACTGTGCAACGCCCCCAGCCAATCTCCAGGTCAGGATGGTGGCCCTGGTTTTCCGCAAGAGGCGTGATGGCCTGTGCGAAGGCCATGGCATCCACAAAGTTCCTGAACGTTCCACGGAGAACCAAGTGTTTCCCTTGACGTTGCCAGCCCGTACCCAACTCTTGCAGTTTGGTGTTGATTGCGGCTTCCTCAAGCGCCATGGCGAGAAGTCCCTAGCTGGTGTGAGCACATTCAGTATGTCACACACCAGGTTGGAGGCTTGCCAATAAACGATGCCCCTGGCCAGCAGTCCTGACCAGGGGCTCTCGTCGGGTCCGGTGATCGTCGGAACCTCAGCGATCTGTCACAGCTCGCGTTACTGAAGGCAACGCGAAGACATGTTAAGAGGCTTTCTCCGCAAGCGGCAGACCCTCGACGATACAACTGTGGGACACAAACACCTCCTCCCGATGGGGGATAAGTCTCAGCCGGCGAGGCTTTCGGGATGACCTGAACCTTCTGAGGGGCCCATCATCCCACCTGCTGCTGAGTGAACAAAGGTAGCTTACCGGAAAAGCCATAGCTTTGCTTTGCCGTGGGGCCGCCTCCCCGTTGATTTTTAGAGAGCGTTACCACGTGGGAGGACCTCTTCAGGGAATAGGAAGCGTTCGTGAGGCTGGTCGGCAGTGGCCATCCAGGCCCGCAGACCTTCGTTCAACAAAATGTTCTTCGTGTAGAAGGTCTCGAATTCAGGATCTTCGGCAGCACGAATCTCCTGGCTGACAAAGTCGTAGGCACGAAGGTTCAGCGCCAAACCCACGATGCCGATGGAACTGGTCCATAAACCCATCACCGGCACAAACAGCATGAAAAAGTGCAGCCACCTCTTGTTGCTGAACGCTATGCCGAAAATCTGGGACCAGAAACGGTTGGCCGTCACCATCGAATAGGTCTCTTCCGCCTGGGTCGGCTCAAATCCCTTGAACGTGTTGGCTCCGTCTCCGTCCTCAAACAGCGTGTTCTCCACCGTGGCGCCGTGTATGGCGCACAGCAGCGCTCCACCCAGAATGCCCGCTACTCCCATCATGTGAAACGGGTTCAGCGTCCAGTTGTGGAAGCCCTGCAGAAACAGCAAAAACCGGAAAATCGCCGCTACACCAAAGCTGGGAGCAAAAAACCAGCCGCTCTGACCCAACGGGTACATGAGAAACACACTCACAAACACCGCAATCGGTCCCGAAAAGGCAATGGCGTTGTAGGGACGAATCCCCACCAATCGCGCAATCTCGAACTGGCGCAGCATGAAGCCAATCAGCGCAAAGGCCCCGTGGAAGGCAACGAAGTTCCACAAACCTCCCAACTGCAACCAGCGGACAAAATCCCCCTGGGCTTCCGGTCCCCACAACAGCAAAAGGCTATGGCCCAGCGCGTTGCCCGGGGTGCTCACCGCTGCGGTGAGAAAGTTGCATCCCTCCAGGTAGCTGGAGGCAATCCCGTGGCTGTACCACGACGTCACAAAGGTGGTGCCGGTCAGCCACCCACCCAAGGCCAGGTACGCCGTCGGAAACAAAAGCAGGCCCGACCAGCCCACAAAAACAAAACGGTCGCGCTTCAGCCAGTCATCGAGGACGTCAAACCATCCCCGTGCTGCTGGCGCTCCCCCTACAGCAATGGTCATAGAAGAGAACTCTGGCAGAGCGTTGCATACGGCATTGAGCGTAACAATCCTGACCTGAAGCTGCGCTTGATTGTCACGAGTGCAAACCTCAAGACCATGGAGGGACCCCATTCCCCATGGGGTCTCCTATGGGGCCGGGGCAGACAGGCAATCTTAACTTCTGCCAAACTGCCCAGGGGAGCCGTGCATCTGGCTCCACGCCCCAACCACGCCATGACCATCCAGGCCACCAGCCACTCCGATCGGCAAATCCTTCAGACCATCCAAGGATCCCGCCGCAACTCCAACGTTGCGATTGCCTTGATCACCAGTCTTGGGAGCATCGGCTTTCTTCTGGCCAGCGCGTCCAGCTATTGGCACCTGGACCTCTTGCCCGCCAGCCACCCTTCCCAGCTTCTCTTCGTGCCTCAGGGTCTGGTGATGGGGCTCTACGGCATTGCCGGCAGTCTCCTGACCGTGTATTTCTGGGTCGGCATTGTTCTGGACGTGGGGGCCGGCGAGAACCGCTTTAACCAGGACAGTGGGCGCCTGACGGTGCGCCGTCGGGGCTTCCGCCAGTGGATTCAGGTGGATCTCCCCCTCGACGACATTCAGGCGGTGAAGGTGGACATTCGCGAGGGTTTGAATCCGCGGCGGCGGCTTGCCCTCAAGCTGCGGGGTCGTCGTGACCTCCCCCTCACCGGCGTGGGGCAACCCATGGCGTTGGCCGAGTTGGAAGCCAGCGGCGCCCGTCTGGCCAGCTTTCTCAACGTCCCTCTACAGGGGGCCACCTAAAATTTAGTTCTCCACGTCCGGCTCCCCCACGCTCAAGACACCCATGCAGACTCCCCTCAAACGGCTGGGCAGCGCCCTATTGCTGGCCGCTGCTCCTCTACTCCTACTCACGAGCCATGCACCAACAAGCTACGCACAAACGCAAAACACCATGACCGACACCATTGGCTGCGCCAACAGCGCCGTGTCCTGCCTGGATGGCAAAGCCACCATCACCATCTCCACCAGCAAGGGGGACTTCACCGTGGAGGTGGACGGCACAGCCGCTCCCCTGACCGGCGGCAACTTTGTCGACCTGGTGAAGCGCGGCGTCTACGACGGCACCGTCTTCCACCGGGTGATTGCCGGTTTTGTGGCCCAAGGCGGTGATCCCGCCAGCGCCGATCCCAAAACGCCGCCCAGTCGCTTCGGCATGGGGGGATTCGTAGATCCCGGCACAGGACAGGAGCGCCGGATCCCCCTGGAGATTGCCCTGACCGGTGAGGAACAGCCCCGTTACGGCCAGGTGCTCACCGAGCCGGGCCTGCGGGATCGGCTCAAGCTGCGGCATGAACAGGGCGCCCTTGCCATGGCCCGCTCCCAATTGCCCAATTCCGCCAGTGCCCAGTTCTATGTGGCCCTTGAAGACCTGCCCCACCTGGACGGCAGTTATGCCGTCTTCGGGCGGGTGATTGTCGGCATGGACGTGGTGAGCCGGTTGGAAAACGGTGACCGGCTGGTGCGGGCGGTGGTGGCGGGTGAGTCTTAGGGGGAGGGGCAGCCATCACCATGGGCATGGGCAAGAATGGGCAGGACCACAGGGGCACGATGCGGGAGATCGTGGCTCGCCGAGGAGCTACGGAGTTGCGCCGCGCCGGGAAAGCAGTGGAGACCGTCATTCCTGACCGGGAGCGGGTGATTCGCCTGGGAGTGACAGGGCTGAGCCGCGCTGGGAAAACAGTGTTTATTACCTCCCTGGTTGCCAGTCTGGACAACCCTGAAACCATGGTGGAGTTGGCCGCCGCCCGTGAAGGCCGGATCAAGGCTGCCAACCTTGAGCCTCATCCGGAGGGCACCATTCCCCGATTTCCCTTTGAAGATCATCGGCGCACCATGATCCGGCAGGGCAAGCCAGCCTGGCCGGAGGGAACAAAAAAGCTGAGCAAGTTGCGCCTCTCCCTCCTCATTCATAGAAAGCCCAGAAATTTGCTGGACAGAGATTTCCTGGGGAGGCATGAGGAAACGGTTCATTTGGACATCATTGACTTTCCAGGAGAATGGCTGGTTGATCTGACAATGATGGATAAGGATTTTGCGTCTTGGTCTGTTGAGTGTCTTGAAAAGATAACCTTTGAGACGTTAAATGGTCGAGAAGAAGCAATAGTTTATCTTAAACAGCTTAAGCGGACTAACACTGAAGCAAAATTTAACCAAGAGAATGCTCAATCCCTGGCCAAGGCGTTCATTGCCTATCTGAAGGCCCTAAAAAAAGATGGCTATTCCCGTTGTACACCAGGACGACTCTTGCAACCAGGAGATCTGGAGAATGCCGCAATTTTAACTTTTGCACCTCTACACTCACGTGACAAAGTAGACAAGAAATCTCTCTATAAAAAATTTGAAAGCCGTTTTGAAGCGTACAAAAGGCAGGTGGTTCAACCGTTTTTTAGAAATCACCTCAGCAAAATCGATAGACAAGTGGTCCTTGTGGACGTCATGGCAGCCATCCAAGCCGGACCTGGTCCTTTTGAAGATCAGCGCAAAGCCATGAGGGATATCCTGAGTGTCTTTCAGCCAGGGCGGAACCTGTGGCTCACCCAGTTGTTTCAAGGTCGCAGGGTGGAGAAAATTCTTTTCGCCGCTACCAAAGCGGATCATCTACACCACTCTCAACACGGCAAGCTCAGTACTTATCCAGATGGGGTTCTCAGGGAATCAGTGCAAAGAGCCGACAATAAGGGGGCCAAAACAAGAGTCATGTCCATCGCCGCCCTGAGAGTCACGGAAGAGCACACCGTGACGGAAGATAACGTGAATTATGAGGGCGTATGTGGTTGGCTCTTTAGCAAGGACGACGACAGCAGGGAGCGTGAGTTTGTTGGGTATCCAGGTACACTACCCGATATTGGTGCGCTACTGAAAGAGGCAAGACAAGGTGAAAAGGAGTGGCGGGATGGCCGTCAGTCCTTTCCAAAATTCCTACCGGAGCCCCGCAGCAGGGAGCAACCCCTGCCTCATATTCGCCTTGACCAGGCTTTGGAGTTTCTCATTGGAGACTTGCTCTGAAAGCAGGGCAACACACCAGCAACTCTGTCACCTTATCCCAGCCCGTTTTCTCCCCAGGTATCATGACCACCGATGCAACTCAACGCCTCTCTGCTGTTGAAGAGGCTTCAGAGCCGAATCAGGAAGGGAAGAGGAGGCTAGGAAAGGCTTTACGTTTTCCAGTGCCAGAAGGGGAGAGTCCGCAATCTGCTCTGGAGACAGGGGCGAGATTGCCGGCACACCCAACGGTCTCTCCCCCACCGGCGCCTGCCTCTGAAGATCTGCATCAGCCCTCGGAACACCAACTGCCACAGAAAGAGACTCCCTCTCGTGTGGCAGAGAACATAGAATCAGAGAAGAAAGAAAATGGTGGCCCAGGGGGGGCTTTACGGGTTCCCATGCCAGAAGGGGAGACTCCGCAGTCTGCCCCAAGCCCAGAGGACCAACCACGGCCATCAGGATTAAAGCAGCCTCTTTCAATTGCCACGTCCTTGCCATGGTCCACCTGGTTGTTGGGGCTGCTGGCAGCCACACGATCCTGTTTTTGTGTGGCATCTCCCTATGGGACACCCTGAACGGCTTGTGGGAACACTCTGCCGTTGTTGGTATGGCGGGTCTTGTGCTGACGGGGCTTCTGATTCTAGTGATCTCTGCTGTTGCCATCCAGGAGTGGCAAGCCATGGAAAGAATCAATACGCTTGAGGAGATCCGTCAACAGGCGGAACGCTCCCTGACGCCATCCGATGATGTGGGTGATCTGGACTCAGCGAGAAAGGCGATCAATGGGCTGATTGCCATCTATGCAAGCCGGGAGGACACGAGTAAGGGAAGTCAACGGCTAGCTGAGAGACAGGGGAATGTTTTTGCCGCCAGTGGGCTGATTATTCTGGCGGAAACCGAGCTATTAAAGACGCTGGATGATCGTGCGGAAAAGGTAATCAGAGATACCGCGCTGAGGGCTGCAACGGAAACAGCTTTCATGCCCTGGCCTTTGGCCGATGTTCTTCTGGTGTTTCTCAGCAGCATGCAAATGTTCCGCCGCATTGCGGAGATCTATGGTGGCAAACCTGGTGTTGTGGCCAGTTGGGCATTAAGCCGGAAGGTGCTGACCCAAGTGGTGGTTGCTGGAGCCCTGTCTGACGGTGGCCAGTTGATTGATGCGGTGGTGGGTCATCACTTGCTGCACTTGGCCCGCCCCATCGGTGAAGGGGCCACCAATGGAGTCCTGATGGCCCGCTCTGGAGTGGCTGCCATGGAGCTGTGCCGTCCCCGGCCCTTCCAAGCTTGTCAACACCGCTCCGCCTCTATCATTGACCTCATCAAGGAGGCCCTCTTGAGAACATTGGGGAAGAAATGGCCGTGATACTTGAGCTGTTGAGGGGGAGGGGGCGTGTCTCGAACTTTCACTACTTGTTTGTGAAGAAGGTTGCGATCTGACGGAGGAACGAATGAACTATATTTTAGTTTTAACAACTTTGAAGTTGTGTTTCTGAATTTTAATTTTATCTGAAAACTCCTTGAAACCTTGTTTAATCACTTCAAGCGAGGGCAGTTTATCTCCAGATTCTGTAATTCGTTTGACAAGAAAATCGATGTACCAATTACCTAGGTTGTACGTGAGAAAGGCGGAGGATGAGCCCAAGATTGCTGCTCCGGTGAGCGTTCCCATGCCCGGAATAAATTTCAGGACTGTTCCAAGTGTTCCAATAACTATATTAACCTCTGTAAGACTTACGGCCAGGCCTACGACAAGATTTTGCCAAAACTCCGCCGATGCCGCATTGATTCCGAACACCTTGGAAATGTACAACAACATCCCCACCTGGATCGGAACCAACAGTCCTTGATCAACCAGTGGAACGGGGATCCCTCCTGCGCCTGCTGCGGACACGACGGCGGCCAACATAACTTTGCCAGCCTGTTTTTTCTTGAGCTTGATGTTTTTTTGAACAATCGCAAATGCTCTCAGAACTTCTCCCTCTGGAAGCACCTGCGCCGTGGCCTCCACAAGGTCGTCCAATCCCTCCTTTGGCAGCACATAGCCACCATCCAGGTGTTCTTCGATTGCCCGCACCCGCACCACGTTCTTTGCCTCGGGCAACAGCTGCTGCACCTTGCTCCGGAATCCCTGGTCGGCTCGTGCCTTGGTGATCACGCCAATCACAGGCATGAATTGGGTCAGCCGTCGGGTCAGATCCTTCTCCGCCTCTTCGACACGCGCCGTGTTCTCGACGATACACAGCCACGCCACGTGGATGCGCTGGTGAAGTTCCCGGTCTTGATTCTCTTTGATAAAGCCCAACAGCTCGTCAAGAATCTGATTATAATCCTTCATCTCCAACCCTCTTGTGTCGTAGATGGCGAGGGGGACGCCTTTCTTGGTATATTTTCGCGTCTCCATTGTAACAGGCTCTGATGGACTGGTTGTCGCAAAATTTCCCTCAAAAATTTCATTGACCAATGTGCTCTTGCCCGCACCGGAGCGGCCAACGATGAGGATGTTAAACATCCCTGTTTTGAATTTATTGCGGACGACAGCCAAATGCTCTTGAGAAAGCTCTTGCCAATTGTTTTGGCTCCCTTTGAATGGGTCCTGAGACTGGTGAGACTGGTCAGCCATGGGGGAAACATTAAGCTGAGACAACAGTATCATACTTCCCGGAGGAGGTTTGCCCCCTTTCGGTAGATGTGAAGCAAACAACAGGTCAGAGCGCAGTGGGGCCACCTCACGTAGGCACTCGCTTCTCCAGAGCACTCACCTTGAGGAACTCCGTGTTAATTCCGGAGGCCCGCTCCAGGGATATTTTGCCGGTGCGGACGATTTGTAAAATCCCGAACGGTTCCAACACCTGTTCAAGCGCCAGGAGTTTGCCAGGATCTCCCACCACCTCCAAGGTGAGGGCATCCTCCGCCACGTCCACCACTTTGGTGCGAAAGATCTGCACCAGTTCCAGGATTCTGGCGCGATTCTCCTGGCTGGCCGCCACTTTGAGAAGCATCAGTTCGCGCTCCACCGAGGGAATGTGGCTCAGATTCTGAACCTTGAGCACATTCACCAGTTTGAGGAGCTGCTTGGTCATCTGCTCAATCACCTGGTCGTCACCGGCCACCACCATGGTGAGGCGGGAGATGCCGGGCCGCTCCGCATGGCCCACGGCAAGGCTCTCGATGTTGAATCCGCGGCGGGCAAAGAGCCCCGCAATGCGGCTCAACACACCTGCCTCATCCTCCACCAAGACGGAAAGAGTCTGCTTCATGAAGGGGTCCAGCCAGTGATTGGGAGATGCAGTGATTGAGATTAGGGCGTTACGAAGACAATGCCTCCCGCAGCCAAGCCAAAACCGTCCCATTGAAACGCTTTGGGTCTTCGTCATGGGGGCAGTGGCCACAACCCTCCAGCACCCGGCAGGGCACGTCAGGGCGCAGTCGGGTCACGGCGTCGGCCATGGCCTCAGGCGCCAGCCGATCCTCCTGCCCCCGGAGCACCAGCACAGGGCAGGCAACCCGCAGCAAGAGGGCAGGGGCTGTCGCCCACGGCGGGCGTCCGCCCATGCCCATGGTCATGCCTGCCAGACTTCTGGGGGCGCCAGAGCGACGGCAAGGGCGGGCAAACAGGCGCAGGAGGGACTGGTCTACCCGGTGACGCTGGTGGTAGGCCGCCCTCAGCCCCAGGCCCAGCAGCCACGGCCGGGAGAACAGCCAGAGGATCAGGCGCCATGGCACCAGCCACCGCTGGAGGACCATCAAGAGCTGCTGCCCACGGCGGCAGCATGAACGGCGGCGGCGGTGCTGGGGCTGGGGCTGGGGTTTCAACAGGGCTGGATCCTGCAACGGGGCCAACACCAGGGCCTTCACCAGTGCGGGGCGGGACACCGCCGCGGTCAGCCCCACCAACGCCCCCAGGGAATGGCCCACAATCACCACGGGCTCCTGGATGCGCTGCTCGATGAGGTGGAGCACCTGCTGGGCCCAGATGCGGTTGTCCTGCGCCAGGAAGGGTTGGGCAGAGGCGCCGAACCCCAGCAGATCCACGCCATAGACCCGCCAGCCGGCCGCGGCAAAGGCGGGGGCGTTGGCGCGCCAATGGCCGGCCGCGGCGGCAAAGCCGTGGATCAGCACCAGGGGTGGACCCTGATCACAGCCCAGTTGACGCACCTGCAGCGGCTGACCTTGCCAATGCAGCACACTGACATGACCCCAGTCCGTGGTTTCACCTGCGGCAGCCATGGGGTTCAGCGGTACTCACAAGGATGGGGAGGCTGTGACCATAGACAGGGACGTCACTCTTCTGTTGCAGTCGCCCCCCTGTGCTGCCCACGGCCAGGCACACTGGAGAACTGATCTCCATGACCACACCATGGCTGGTGAAATTTTCGGCACGGCTGCCCTGTTCTGGCTCCTGGTTCCCGTAGGCCTGATCGGTGGGTTGGTTGTGCTCAAGTTCCAGGGGGACAACTTCGAGAATTAAGGCAGAGGAGAGGCCACAGAAGCAGGTGATGCCGCTTTACCCTTGACGCTCCACCAAGTCGGTTGTCTGCCCAGCATTCATGAAGGTCCTGATTGTCGGCGCCACCGGAACCCTGGGCCGTCAGGTGGTACGCAGGTGTCTCGATCAGGGGCACGACGTGCGTTGCCTGGTGCGGATTCCCCGCAAGGCGGGATTTTTGCAAGAGTGGGGCGGGGAGTTGGTCCAGGGGGATCTGCTCCAGGCCGACAGCCTGGATCGTGCCCTGGAAGGCTGTGAAGCGGTGATTGACGCGGCCACGACCCGGGTGGATTCCGAGCAGAGCGTCTACGCCGTGGACTGGGACGGCAAGCTGAACCTGTTCCGCCGCATGGAAGCGGCCGGTATTCAACGGCTGGTGTTTCATTCCATTCTCAAGGCAAGCGAGCATCGCGCCGTGCCCTTGATGGACATCAAATTCTGCACCGAAGACCTGCTACGTCGTTCCGACTTCCAGGCCACCATCCTTCAGGTGGCCGGCTTCATGCAGGGACTCATCGGCCAGTTTGCCATCCCCGTGCTGGACCGCCAAAACGTCTGGGTCAGCGGCAGCAGTAGTAGCACCATTGCCTACATGAACACCCAGGACGTGGCCCGCTTTTGCGTGGCGGCGCTGGAGCGGCCCGGGACCATTGGGGACAGCTTCCCCACAGTGGGCCCCAAAGCCTGGACCAGCACCGAGGTGATCCAGCTTTGTGAAGCGCTCACCCAAAAGGAGGCGCGGGTGCTCAAGGTTTCGCCGTTCATCATCAAGGTCTTACGCAGTTTAGTCTCCACGTTTGAAGCGGGGCTCAACGT
Source organism: Prochlorococcaceae cyanobacterium jk18x22bins.40 (assembly GCA_022826155.1). Classification (GTDB taxonomy): domain Bacteria; phylum Cyanobacteriota; class Cyanobacteriia; order PCC-6307; family Cyanobiaceae; genus Synechococcus_B. The sequence continues at coordinate 17,859 of JAJDVL010000003.1, forward strand.
GGACGACCGCCTGGCTTTTGCGGAGGTGGGCAGCGGCGGCGCCTGTCTGGACGCCCCGATGGAGGAGAGCTACCGTGCCTTTGGCCTGGATCCAGCCGACACCACAACCCTGGAAACCTACTTGAAGGAATATTACGACACCATTATTCGGCGCCTTCGGCACATGCAGGCAGATCTGAGCAAAGAAGACCGTAAGCGTCTCCCCTTCTGAAGCTACGGCGGTCAATACCCATAATGATCCACAGTCCGCCCGCGATCAATTGTCGGAAGAGTGGTGAATGCGCTTGATGTCCTCCTGGCTGCCCATCACCACAAGCACGTCATTGGGGCTGAGGATCATGGAGGCTGGTGGATTGACCCGCAGATCCCCCTGACTACCGGCGGCCAGCACGCTCACCCCATAGTCCTTCCGCAGGTTGATGTCCCGCAAGGACCGTTGAATAAACTCCTTGGGCACCTGGACTTCTTCGATGCTGTTTTTGCTGTCCAGTTGCAGACGATCCAGCAGGCTGGGGCGCACAAGCTGCTCACCCAGTTGCCTCCCCTGCTCCCGTGAGGGGAAGGTCACCTTATCGGCGCCAACCGCTTTCAGCATCCGTTCATGGAGGACACTGCTGGCCCGGGAGCACACCATCTTCACCCCGGACGACGTGCCGTGTTTGGCGATGTAGGTGGTGGTGAGACTCGCCTCCAGGGGTTCCCCCAGCGCCACCACAAAGGTGTCCACGTCCAACGCGCCTGCCTCCTTGAGTTCCTCCTCCACCGTGGAGTCCACGCTCACGGTGACAGCACTTTTGAAGCGATCGTCCCGCCGCAAGAGCATCTCCACCAGGTGAGCGTCCTTGTCGATGGCAATGACGCTCTTCTGAGAGTCAATCAACTCTTGACACACCGCCCGCCCAAAGCGGCCCAAACCCACGACGGCAAAGGTTCTCTGCGGGCCGACCCTGGGCTTCCACCAGAGCCTGGCGCTGTCACGGCCTGGGGCGTCCCGCCGTGTATCCGGGGATTGGCTTGGTAAGGGCATGGGGCCGGGATACGCTCAAACAGTGAGTTGTTCACGTGGATAGCGCACAAGCGTGGTCTTGGGGAACGGCTGGACCAGGGCGGAGAACAGGAGGAGGAGTCCCAGACGCCCAACAAACATGCCCACCATCAACACCAACTGCCCCCAAAAGTTGAGTTCTTCCAGGATACCCACGTCAAACCCCACGGTAGCAAAGGCCGAGATGCAGGTGAACAGCTTTTCCAGGAAGGTGAACTCCTGGCGCGAACCAACATCAATCAGCAGCACCATGGTGCTGACAAACAGCAGCGAACTCACCACCAACGCCGTGGCCTGAACCACCAGTTTGGTGTCGATGGTGCGGGAGAGCAGGACAACGTCTTCACGGCGCCGCAGCGTGGAGGCCGTGGCGGCCAGGAGAATGGCCATGGTGGAGGTTTTCAAGCCCCCGCCGGTACCGCCAGGGCTGGCGCCAATGAACATCAGCAGCATGAGCAGCACCAGACTGGCACCGGACACATGGCCCAGGCCAAGGGGAACGGTTTGGAAGCCGGCGGTGCGGGCCGCAACCGATTGGAACAGGGCACCCCAGAAGCGCTCAGCGGCAGAGAGGTCCTGGAAGGACACAGGGGCGCCGTTGATGCTTTCATATACCAACAGGCCCAACCATCCCACCAGGATCAACAACAGGGATGAGAGGAGAACCACCTTGGCTTGAAGATCCAGCCGTCGCCAACGCAACGGGAACCAGTTCTTGCGATCCCAGAGCTCGGCATGGACCCGATAGCCCAGACCACCACTGATGATCAAGCCCATCACCACCAGTTGGGCGGGGATGTTGGCGACAATGCCCTTCAGGCTGTCGCTCCAGAGGGAGAAGCCGGCGTTGTTGTAAGCGCTGGCGGCGTGGAACAGGCAAAACCAGAGCCGTCGCGGCAGGGAGGTCTCGCTGGCGGCAAATCCCAACAGAAACAGCAGCAGGGCGCCGGCGGTCATCAGTCCCAGGGCCACCCCGGCGATGTGCCAAAAGGTGCGACCCACGCCGCCCACACCAAACTGGTCCAGGATCTTCTCGCCACTGTCCACCCGTCGTCTGAGACGGGCCCCCTGCTGGACAAAGCCCTGCAGGTAGACGGAGATGGCCATCAAGCCCAAGCCACCGACGAGAATCAGCGCCATCAGGGTCAATTGACCCAAGCCCGTCAGGTCCCGGCCGGGGTCGATGATGGACATCCCCGTGACGGTGACAGCGGACGTGGCGGTGAACAGGGCCTGCCAGTAGGACATGGGCTGACCATGGGACCAGGGCATCCAGAGCAGGACACTGCCGGCCACAATCACCAGCAGACCACAGAGGGCCGTGAACTGGGGCACCGTCAAGCGGGACAGGGCGTCCCTTTGCTGAGCGGCCCAGAGGGGCAACCTGGCGCCCATGGGCAAATGCCTACTTGTTGGGCTGGGGTGTCATGCGCAGGTAGGGCTTGATCTCCGTCACACCCTTGCTGAACTTCACCTTGGCGTCCTCCGTGGAAATGGCGGGCACCACCACGCAGTCGTCACCGTCCTTCCAGTTCACCGGCGTGGCCACGGAATGGTTGTCCGTAAGCTGGAGGGAGTCGATCACCCGGAGAATCTCGTCGAAGTTGCGGCCCGTGGAGGCGGGGTAGGTGATCTGCAGGCGCAGTTTCCTGGCGGGATCAATGACGAAGACGGAGCGCACCGTCAGGCTGTTGGAGGCATTGGGGTGAATCATCCCGTAGAGGTCGCTCACCTTCTTGTCCTCGTCCGCAAGGATGGGGTAATCAACCGTGGCGCTCTGGGTCTCGTTGATGTCGCCGATCCATCCCGTGTGACTTGTGGCCGAGTCCACGCTCAGGGCAATGGTCTTGACGTTGCGCTTGTTCCATTCGGCCCGCAGCTTGGCCACCTCGCCCAACTCCGTGGTGCAGACAGGGGTGAAGTCCGCAGGATGGGAAAACAGGACCACCCAACTGTCGCCAGCGAAGTCGTAGAGGTTGATGGGACCCAGTTGGGAATTCTGGGTAAAGTCGGGCACGGTGTCGCCAAGCTGGAGAGCCATGGAAGAAACGGGGATTACTAGGTAGTCTCTTTTACACTCCGGACCCGTCCCATGGCAAGCCGTGGGACGGGTTTTCCAGAATTTCTTTTTGTCTCGCTCTCGGGGGAGGGGCTGGGGGTTTGCGGTTCCAGCCTCCTTCTGGACTTCAAGGTAACTTGGTCGTCCATGGGATGATTCTGCCGAGCACCCTCGCTGAGGGGACAAAACCCATGCGCATCGATCGGCTCACCGTCTCGAACTTCAGGAGATTCGAGAACAGTACCTTCGAGCTTCACCCCCGGTTCACGCTGCTGGTGGGTGACAACGGCGCCGGTAAGACGGCGATTCTCGACGCGCTCCGGGTTGGCATGGGCGCCTATTTGCTGGGGATCCCTGATTCACAAGTCCCCTCAATCAGACGGGAGTGTGTGCGGCTGGAGACCCGGCAAGGCGGAGAGTTCTCCACCTTTGAACCCGCTACCCCGTGTGTGGTCCGTTGCGAGGGGCGGGTGCATGGCCGGGATCTGTGTTGGTCCCGGGAGTTGGCCTCGGTCCGTGGACGAACCAATCGCGTTGGCGCACGGGCGCTTGTGCAGTGTGTTGACAAGCACGTTCAGGAAGACAAGCAGGCGATGAAAGACAAGCGGGCCATGAGCTTCCCCCTGATTGCCTCCTATGGCACCGGTCGTCTCTGGATCAAACCGCGGGAAACGAAGCGTGGGCGCTCTGCGGCCCGCCAGCCGCTCGGCAAGGCATCACGGTTTGCAGCCTATCGGGACTGTCTCGAACCGACGGTGTCGTCGGTATTTCTGCGCAGTTGGATCAAGAAGATGGCGCTGATCGCTCAGGACAAGCAGCCGCTCCAGAGCCTTGACGTGGTCTATGGGGCTGTTGTGGGCTGCGTCGAGGGTGCGGAGCGGGTAGCGTACGACTTTGGTGTTGACGACATCGTGCTGGAGTTCAAGGATGGACAGCGTTTTCCGTTCGGGCTGCTGAGCGACGGACAGAGAAGCATGATGGCGCTCGCTGCCGATATCGCGTTGCGTTGTGTTCAACTGAACCCCCATCTGGCGGGGCAGGCGCCGAGCGAGACCGAAGGCGTGGTGCTGATTGATGAGCTGGACCTCCACTTGCACCCCAACTGGCAGCGCCGCGTCGTGAGCGACCTCATCTCCCTCTTCCCCAAATTGCAGTTTGTCACAACGACCCACTCGCCGTTCATCGTTCAGTCGCTTGACGGGCAAGGCTTGATCAACCTCGATGAAAGGAGCGTTCTTGAAGAGCGAAAGGAGCTGTACAGTATCGAAGACCTTGCTGAAGAGACCATGGGTGTGGATATGCCGCAGCGCAGCAAGCGGTTTGTGGAAATGGAGAAGAAGGCGCGAGACTATTACAAACTTCTTGACAAATACAAGAACGAACATCATCCTGACGTGGCAAAGACAAAGGCGGAGTTGGATAAGATTGAGGCCGATTTCTCTGACGATCCGGCATACACCGCTTTCTTGAAACTGCATCGTTACGCGGCGGGATAAGACGATGCGATCAGTCAACCGTGGCCCGCGGCCCACTGGCAACGACGGGCACCCGATCTCCTTTCTGGAATACGGGGACGCGAAAGCCCCTCTCATCCAAAGGATTGGTGAGTATTGCAGCTATTGTGAGCGCACTGGAGATCTCCATGTGGAGCACGTGATTCCAAGGTCGATCGCAAGAGACCTTGAAACGAAGTGGTCCAATCTCCTGCTTGGGTGCGTCAACTGCAACGGCTGCAAGTCGAACAGAAATCACTCGCGTGACTGCTATCTCTGGCCGGATCGCGACAATACGTTCGGCGCTTTTGTGTATCAGTCGAGCGGAGACATTTTCGTGAACGAGACCCTGGTGGAGGAGGAGCGTAGCAAGGCGTCGGCGTTGTTTGACCTCGTGAGGCTTGGCAGGCGAGAGACGCGCACGGACAAGCGTCATCGCAAGAGACGCCAGGCATGGAACAAGGCAATCCAAGCTCGAGATCGGGGCCGCAGGAACAACTCAAGCGATTGGAGAGATTGGGCGGTCGACGTCGCCCTGGGAACTGGATTCTTCAGCGTCTGGATGGCAGTTTTTCATGACGATGAGGATATGCGCCAAAGGTTGACGGAGGCGTTTCCGGGAACCCGGCCGGGATAGGGAGTCTTCGCCTCCGAACGCAGCATCGTCAGTTTTCTTCCAGCACCCCCCATGGTGAGGACCTACAAGCAGCATTGCCGACCCGACTGGATCTGCTTCTGGTCTAATCTGATTCGACAAGGGGTTTCATTCGTCCGTCAGGTGAACCTTCATAACGGGCAGCGCTGGATCTCAAGAGCTTCGCTGTAGTGCTTGGCACCATTGTCAATCTTTCCGTCCCATGGCTATTGCCTTGGCCACAATAATTCTGCCGTCTGGCTCATGGGCTCAGTCTGTGTATTGCTTGCATGGCTTTTTGCTTCGCGAGGTTGGGACTTTCTTTTTGGAGGTACTCGACCGCTTCCAAATCATCTCCCCGCTTTCTATTCTGCCTCGGCTCAAGTGCCTCAATCAGTATCGCCTCAATGCTAGCAATCATCCTATCTGAATCATAGCGATCTTGGAGTTTACCCAGCTCTCCGTTTTCGTACACAGGAAGAAAGCCGAACCAGGAAAACCGATCCCATCGAACTGAAAGGCGATCTTTTGTATGCTCATAAAGCCTTCCACCGAGGGTTGAGTTGCATGTCTTCGCCCTTCCCACATAGACCACTTCCCTTCCATCGTAGAGCAGGTAAAGGCCAATCTGTTGACTAAAATTCACTAGGTCGGCTTCTCCTCGTTGCACTCCGAGTAGCTTTAGATTTGTGTGACTGATCCATTCGACTTCCTCCCTTCTCCAGAACATGCCAAAGGAAGAAACAATGGAATCTTCTTCTCCGTCTTTCTCCAAAAGTAAACTTTGATCGATCTGATCTTTCTGTTCAAAATCTTTAATCTTGTTTTTCAAAGCAAAGGTTGGTCTTCTAACTTTTACGTACTTGTTTCCTGTATTATGAAGCACCTTGCTGACAGTGGCGTGAGGAGTAGCACCAAGATTGGTACGCAAGCCTCCTGAAATGATTCTATCTGTAATGTCTGTATAATGAAGTGGCTCAGGTGATTCTCTCAGAATCTGTTCGATTGCACGATCCCAGGTCAGTTCGCCTTCCATTGGTTCTCAGGTCACACAATTCCATCCTCATCTGAAATTGAATTAGCTGTCAAGGTAGAAACCTGAATAAAAACCAAAGTCATGGTAGGGACCAGCCTCAACTCCATCCAATACGGCAAACGCCCCCTTTCGGGCCAGCGAGTTCAAGAGGAGAGGGCCTTGGCCATGGGGATTTGCGGTGGCGGGCATCGCTCGGGAGCACCAGATTGGGCATTGCCTGCCTCGCCGGGACCTTTGGAGCACTGGTGGGAGGCAGGGCACCAGCCCCTGCCCAGCCTGCCGGCGGTGGACCTGAACGGGACCAGCCCCCCCCAGCAACTCCCCATGGGAAGCACCTACACAAGAGCAGCATTGCCGGTCCGATTGGATCCGCTTCCGGTGTGATCCGATCCAACAAAGCGTTTCATCCGTTCGCCAGGTGAACCTTCATAACTGGCAGCGCTGGATGTCAAAACCGTCCCTGTAGCCTTGGGCACCATTGTCAATTTTTCCGTCCCATGGCGATTGCCCTGGCCACAATGCTCAAGGAGGGGACCAAGAAGTCCCACACCATGGCCGAGAACACCGGCTTTGTGAGTTGCTTCCTCAAGGGGGTGGTGGAAAAGGCCAGCTACCGCAAGCTGGTGAGTGATCTCTACTTCGTCTACGAGGCCATGGAAGAGGAGATGGCCAAGCTCAAGAACCATCCTGTGGTGGGTCCCATCGTGTTTGACGAGTTGAACCGGAAACAAAGCCTGGCCCAGGACCTGACCTACTACTACGGCGAGACCTGGGCCAGCCAGGTGCAGCCCTCGGCATCGGCCAAGACCTATGTGGAGCGCATCCACCAAGTGGCCTCCCAGGAACCGGAATTGCTGGTGGCCCATGCCTACACCCGCTACATGGGGGACCTCTCCGGCGGGCAGATTCTCAAGACCATCGCCCAGAAGGCCCTGAACCTGGGGGACCGGGACGGGGTCAATTTCTACAACTTCGACACCGTTGCCGACGAGAAGGCGTTCAAGGCCATGTATCGGGCCAGAATGGATAGCCTGCCCATTGATCAGGCCACGGCGGAGCGCATCGTGGAGGAGGCCAACCATGCCTTCGGCCTCAACATGCACGTGTTCAAGGAGCTGGAAGGCAACCTGGTCCTGGCCATCGGCAAAACCCTTTTCGGCTTCCTCACCCGCCGCCAGCGGGCCGGCAGCACGGAAGGAGGAGCCACCGCCACGGCAGCTTGAGGTCCGGCGCCTTGCGGGACGCGCCCCTACGCCCCCTCAAGGTGCTCCTGCCGGGGACGGGACCGCGGTTTCAATGCGGCGGCCTGGCGGTGGAGTTGCAGTTGGCGGCCACAGCCCGGTTACTGGCGTCCACCCAGGTGGTTACCTATGGGCAGCGGCAGGGGGATGTTCCGTTTCTGGACGACCTGTTGCGACAGGAACCGGCCAGCATCCAGCGGCAGGCCCCTCTTTGGCTGGTGAGTTGGGGATTTCACGTGCCCCGGTTGCTGCGGCGTCTGCGGGGGCGCGCCGTTGCCTATCACGCCCACAGCAGTGGCTACGGCTTTCATCTGCCACCGGGCATCCCTGTGCTGGCGGTGAGTCGTAACACCATGGCCTATTGGGGAGCACGGGCGCCGCGCAATCCCCTGTTCCTGCTCCCCAATGCCGTGGATCCGGCCTTCCACAACCGTGGCGGCGCCCGTGACCTGGACGTGCTGGTGCAACGCCGCAAGACCAGCGCCTACGTACTTCACACCCTGGTGCCGGCCCTGGAGCGCCGGGGGTTACGGGTCCATGTGCAAGAGGGCTGGGCGGACCGTCTGGAGAACCTGTTCAACCGCAGCAAAGTGTACCTCTACGACTCTGCCGACCACTGGAACCGGGCCGGGGTGAGTGAGGGTTTTGGCCTGCCCCCTCTGGAGGCGCTGGCCTGCGGCTGTGTGGTGTTCTCCAGCCTGAACCACGCCTTGGCGGACCACCTCACCCCCGGCGTCAACTGCTTCCAGATCGGTGCGGGCACACTGGCGGCGGACGTGGAGCGCATCCAGGCCATCTGCGGCATGGAGACGCCGCCATCCCCCGCCCCGGCGCCAGCAGGCAATCACCAGCGCCAGCAGCTTGGACAGGTGCTGCAAGAGGTGAATACCCATTGGGACCGCATCGCAGCCGGAGATCCGCCTCTGCGCTCCACCGGCCCATGGCCCATGGCCGTCCGCTGGAAACGCTGGCTGCGGCGTTGGCGCTGAGCCGCAGCACCATACTGTCAACATCCCCAGGAACAGGATGACCATCCTGGATCATCTCAACAGCAGCCAACAACAGGCCACGGCACACCACTGCGGTCCTCTGCTGGTGGTGGCGGGCGCCGGCAGCGGCAAAACACGGGTGCTCACCCACCGCATTGCCCATCTGCTGGGCCACCACGGTGTGGAGCCGGAGGCCATCCTGGCGGTCACCTTCACCAACAAGGCGGCCCGGGAGATGAAGGAACGCCTGGAACTGCTGCTGGCGCAACAGCAGGCCATGGACAGCCACGGCCAACCCTGGACCACCTTGGCGGAACCGCAGCAACGGCAGTTGCGCAGCCGGATCTACCACGAGGTGACCCAATCCCTCTGGATTGGCACCTTTCATGCCCTCTTCGCCCGGCTGTTGCGCATCGAGATGGATCACTACCGGGATCCGGAGGGATTCACCTGGACCCGCCAGTTCACCATCTACGACGAGCAGGACGTGCGCAGCCTGTTGAAGGAGATCATCATCCAGGAGATGAACCTGGACCACCGTTCCTTCGAACCCAAGCAGGTGCGCTGGGCCATCAGCAAGGCCAAGAACCAGGGCCTCCTGCCGGAGGCCTATGCCGCTGCCCATCCGGGCCACCGGGGCCGCAAGATTGCCGAGGCCTATCGCTGCTATCGCCGCGCCCTGGCCGCCAACAATGCCCTGGATTTTGACGACCTGCTGTTGATCCCCGTGCAGTTGCTGCGGGACAATGCCCAGGTGCGGCAGCGGTGGCACCAGCGTTTTCAGCATCTGCTGGTGGATGAATATCAAGACACCAACCGCACCCAATACGAACTCCTGCGATTGCTCACCACCAACGGGGGGGCCCTCCCCAGCGTCGGTGGCGGGCCATGGCAGGATCGCTCCCTCTTTGTGGTGGGGGATGCGGACCAGAGCATTTACAGCTTCCGGGCCGCTGATTTCACCATCCTGATGGACTTCCAGCGGGATTTCGGGGATGGGCAGGGGGATGGAGGCACCAGCACCATGGTGAAGCTGGAAAAGAACTACCGCTCCACCGCCACCATTCTGGAAGCCGCCAATGGGCTGATTGCCCACAATCATGAGCGCATCGAGAAAGTCCTTCATGCCACCCGGGAGCAGGGCCGCCCCATCCAGCTCACCTGTTGTGATGATGAGTTGGCGGAGGCCGATGCCCTGGCGCAAACCATTCTGGCGGCCAGGCAGAGGAACCCTGGGCTGAGGTGGGGGGACATGGCCGTTCTCTATCGGGTCAATGCCCAGTCCCGGGTGCTGGAGGAGGCCCTGGTGCGCGCCTCCGTGCCCTACACCATTGTGGGCGGCCTGCGCTTCTACGACCGCCGGGAAATCAAGGACGTGCTGGCCTATCTGCGGCTTTTGCTCAATCCAGCCGATGGCGTCAGCCTGTTGCGGGTCATCAACGTTCCCCGGCGGGGCATTGGCAAAACCACCCTCCAACGCCTCACGGATGCCTCTACCCAACTGGGGGTTCCCCTCTGGGAGATCCTGTCTGACGCCGAGTCGGTTCAGACCCTGGCGGGCCGCTCCGCCCGCTCCGTGCTCCAGTTTGTGGCGCTGGTGAACACCTTGCAGCAGCAGGCGGAGCACATGGCCCCAGCGGAGGTGGCGCAACGGGTGATTGAAGACAGTGGCCTCATGGCCCAGTTGAAGGCCGAGGGGACGGATGAGGCAAAGGAGCGTCTGGATAATTTGGGGGAGTTGGTGAATGCGGCGCTGCAATACCAGGCAGAAGCCGACGCACCCCAACTCCGGGACTTCCTCACCTCCGCTGCCCTCGCCAGCGAAGACACGGACAAGGACAAAAAGGACCCCAAGGGGGATCGGGTGGTGCTGATGACCTTTCATGCCAGCAAAGGGCTGGAGTTTCCCCTGGTGGCGTTGGTGGGTCTTGAGCAGGGATTGTTCCCCAACCACCGGGCCATGGAGGACCCAGCCGCCATGGAAGAGGAACGGCGCCTCTGCTATGTGGGGCTCACCCGGGCCAAGGACGAGCTGCATCTCTTCCATGCCCGGGCCCGCCGCCTCTGGGGTGGGGGGCGGGAAGCTGCCCTGCCCTCCTGTTTCCTGGAGGAGTTGCCGGAGCAGGTGGTGGAGGTTCAGCGGCCCCGCAGCAGCGGGGTGTTCCTGCGCCGTCAGGCGTACCCGGACAAGCTGCTGCGCAGTGACCGACCAGAGGACAAGTCAATGCCCCATGCCCCCATGGCCACCCGGACCTCTTGGCGTGCCGGAGATGTGCTGGAACATGAGCAGTTTGGGACAGGGCAGGTGACCCATTGCTTCGGTGGAGGAAACAAGCTCTTCCTGGCGGTGAAGTTCGGCGAAAAGTCCCCCACCAGGGTGCTGGATCCCCACCTCGCTCCCATCCGCCGGATCAGCACCGCTGATTGAGATGCACAGACCTGAAGCGCCCCTGAACGCTGCATTGTCAAGCGGTTCTGGTTAGACTCCAAACAATCACGCTCAATTCACCGTGAAGCAAAGCTTGGCAGCCCTCCAAACGTTGGGAGTTTCTTGGTACACTGCTGACTGGCGCTCCACCGGTAGACGGCTGCGCCGCAGGCTGCTTCCAGCCCTGTTCTGGCTGCTGTTGCCGGCCTCCCCGGCGGTGTTTGCTCAGGGAGCCCTTGCCCAGTCCACGGTTAGCTGCCCGGCTCCTGAAGGGGGCTTCTCTGAGGATGTGACGAATCCACCGGTCACGGCCCAAGCTGTAGAGCGTGACCGCAGCCTTTTGAGAACATTCCTTCTGGATTACGTCAGGCTGATCACGGAAACCGACGCAGACACCTGGCACACCGCCTGCGTCGGGAGAACGGAGAACGGTCCCTACTACTCGGGCTCCACCTATCTTATAACACTGACACTGGACGGCCGGTTATATGTTCACGCAAAAGATCAGTCCTTATCGGGCCGGCAACTCAACCCGCAGGTTTACGCGGCGATTCTTTCCGGCCTGGGCGTCTCTGCCGGTGAGATAGCAAGTCTGGGATCTTCTGATCCTGCTCCGGACGGTGCGTTTTCCTTCGGTGGGCAGTCCGGGCTTCCTGCGGCTTCGGGTCATGCCGCCGCCTACTACTCGACAGGAGCGGGAACTCCAGTTATACTTTTCAGCGGATTTGACCTCACAGAGGCCCACCTTATTAATCTGGATGCTGAAAACATTGACTACGGCAACCCCTCCATTGAGGCCAAGGATGTTGTGGACCGGGAGACGCTGAAGGAATTTGTCACGGAGGCGGCAGGCTACATGGGTGAACTTCTGGAGAGTGGTGGTCTTGCCGCCCAATCGAAAGCCAGGCTTGCCCTGCGTGATCCCAATGGTCCCTGGAGACGTGATTCCATTTATCTGTATGTTTACGACACCTCTTCTGAGCAGACCCTGTTTAACGGCGCTTTCCCCAATAGATTTGAGTTTCTGAATGCAGGAATTACGGAAGACGTGGTTACCGGAGAATTGGTGTGGACCCTCGTCGAAGAGGCGGCGCGCAGGAGTCCGGAAGGCGGCTTCTTGTCATACCACTTCGATAATCCTAGTGACGACAGCGATGAAGCCGTTCCCAAAACAGGCTACGCCCTTGAAATTAACGTCCCGGTGCCCCGGAATGATGGAACAACAGATCAGGTATCGTTGATTGTTGGGTCTGGCTTCTATCCGGAGAGGGTGGATACTCTCGAAGCCGTCACCAATGAAGATTTTACCTGCTCAATCCCCAACGGCCTTACCCCTGGCAATGTTGCCGCTCTTCGCAATCCGCCGATCACGGCGCAAGAGGCCACTGACCCCCAGCGTTTGAAGGAATTCATTACCTATTATAGAGACGAGGCCAAAAATCTCGAGAATACCAGAGTGGAGAGGAGAGACTCAGTCTACACTGCCTGTATTGCAAGGGAAAAGGAAGGCCCCTACTATTCCGACTCCATTTACACAGTGTCGATGACGTTGGATGGTCGACTCCTGATCCACGCAAAAGACATGTCCTTATCAGCCCGGCAACTGAAGCCGCAAGCTTATGCTGCGATTCTTTCTGCACTGGGGATCTCTGCCGATCATCTGGCAGGTATGGGGTCTTCCGATCCTGCTGTTGCCGGTCCGGCTATCGGCGCGATTTTTGCTCAGTTGTCTGCTGAAGAGCCGGACGGTGCGTTTTCGTTTGGTGGTGGTCAGTCCGGCATCCCTGCAGCCTCCGGTCATGCCGCTGCCTACTACGCCACTGAAGGTGGATCTCCGATCATTTTGCTGACGGGATTTGATTTAACTGAAGTATATCTTGTTGACTTTGATGAAGAAAATCTTGATTATGGTAGCCCCTCTATCCAAGCCAAGGATGTTGTTAACCGAGAGACTCTCAAGACGTTCGTCATGGAGGCAGCAGGTTATATGCGTCAAGCCTTGGAGACTGGTGATCCTGCCGCCCAGTCCCGGAGCAGACTTGCCCTGCGTAATCCAAACGGCCCCTGGAAGCATGGCTCAGTTTACCTCTACATTTATGACTCCGTAACTGAACAGACCGTGTTTAACGGTGGCTTCCCGGACAGATTTGAATTTCTCAATGCAGGAATTTCCCGAGACGCCGCCACTGGAGAACTGGTGTGGGACTTGGTCCAGGAAGCGGCAGCCAGGAGGCGGAAGCCGGAAGGGGGCTCGGAAGGAGGCTTCCTGTTGTATCATTTTGATAATCCCAATGACGACAGTGATGAAGTTGCTCCCAAGGTGGGCTATGCACTGGAACTTTTTGTCCCGGTGACACTACGAGATGGAACAAGAGTTACGTACGAGTTTATTGTTGGATCGGGTTATTATCCCGACGAGGTGGCTGCTGCCCAGAAACAGCAACGCAAGTCCACGTCCCTCGAGGCATGGCACCTCCGTTTTGGCCGCACCGTCTCCCAACAGGTGGTGGATGCACTGCAACAGCGCCTGAGCGCTCCACCTGCAGTAGGCCTACAACTCACTGTTGCAGGCGAGACTGTCACCAGCCCCACGGCGCCACCTCCCCTGCTGGAGCATGAAGGGTTACTGTCCAAGGTCCTGGGCTTCAACACCGTCACTTCCCAGACGTTGCTGGAGGGCTCCTCCTTCAAGTTCGCTCCACCCCAGCAGGAGGATGCACCCCGTCCGGGCTTCTGGGGACAGGGCGCCCTGTCCTCCTTCGATGGGGAAGAAGACGGCTTTTCCCTGGAAGGCGATGTGACCACACTCCTGCTGGGGGCAGACTGGAGCACTGGCCGCTGGCAGGCCGGCGCCGCCCTCAGCCAGTCCTGGGGGAGTGGTTCCCACCAGGGGGATAACGATGACATCGCTGATGGCCGTATCGGCAACATCCTGACAGGGGTCTTCCCCTATGGCCGCTATGCCCTCACCCCACGGCTCGGCTTCTGGGCCACCGCCGGCTATGGATGGGGGGAACTCTCCCTCGAACCGGACGGGGAGGAGGAGTACAGCCTCAGTACCACCATGGCCATGACGGCCGCCGGGCTGGATGGGGCGCTTCTCGATGGAGACAATGGGGCCGGCATCACCCTCAACGCCACCGCCGATGTGATGACGGTGAAGACCACCTCCGAAGAGGCGGATGGCCTGCCATCCTCCGAAGGCGTCCTCTCCCGACTCCGCCTCGGACTGGAGGCTGCCAGGCCCTTCCCCCTCCCCCAGGGTGCTTCCCTCCTCCCCTCCATGGAGCTGGGCATGAGATACGACAGCGGCGATGCAGAAACCGGCTATGGCCTCGATCTGGGGGCCGGTATCCTCTGGAGCGCTCCGGAGTATGGCATCAGCGGCGAACTCAAGGGTCACACCCTCCTCACCCATGGAGAGGAGGAGTTCCGGGAGCAGGGCCTGGCCCTCTCCTTCTCATGGGAACCCGACCCATCTGATCGGGGTCCCTCCCTCTCCCTGAGCCACACCATGGGCGCCACCGCATCCGGTGGCATGGATGCACTCCTCAATCCCACCACCATCCAGGTGCTAGACGCTTCCCACAGCAATGGCCAGCAGTTTGGCGCAGAGTTGGCCTACGGCTTCCCCGCCTACAAAGACCGCATCACCCTCACACCCGCTGTCGCTCTGGCCCTCTCCCCCACCACCAGAAACTACAGCCTCCTCTGGTCAGTGGCGCCCTATACCCAACACCAACACCAACAGGGCACACCATGGGAAGTCTCCCTGGAGGGGGAGCGGCAAGAGCAGAACTCACCCTCACCCGTAGACCACTCCCTCAAGCTGCGCTTCTCCACACTCTTCTGACCTCTCAGCACACAGATCATGCCTTGGCTGGGGTGGCTTGAATCCTTGTGGCGTCTCCACTGGTCTTAATGGAAAATATCCCCTTGGCGGCCAGGAGGGTGGCAGAACGGAAGATGTGGGCGCAGCCGTCGTACTGTCCGGAAAAGAGAGCCTCGATACCGTGGCCACAGGCGGCAGGTCATTAACAACACATCAGCACCAGTGAAGTCCCTACATTGCCCCTCACCCAGGTGGAGTTGCAGGCGACCACCTTTGCTGTGGCAGACCAGACCCCATGGAGCTTGCTGCTCATGCTCCCCTTGGTACACCAATCAGGCGGGGGGCACCCCCCTTGTTGAGGCTGGACGCCGTGGGATGGGCTTTGTGTCAGTGGCGTCAATCATCAGCACCTCTGGCTCTGGGGCATCAGGCGGCTCTGCGGAGTCGGGTAGCTCTGCGGAGTCGGATGCTGACAACTCAGAAAGGATCAGATCAAACACACCCTTGTCTCACCAGCGGCGGCAACGGTTGTCGAGGGTTTTGTGGGGGACATCGGCAGCAGGGGCACCCACCCAGCGCAGACCCTTCTGAATGACAGGGATGATGCCGCTCAATACCTTCCTGTCATCCACCCCCACCCCGTTCCTTGGAAAACAAGGGGCAGATGCCATCAACCTGCCCCGCACTGAGCCCCAACAACCGGGCCATCACCCATCTCCTCCTGCTCCTCTCTTGGACATCCCTCTCTGGCGACAGGATCATTCCTCATATGATGAGTCCTGCTCCTAAGAAAATACCGGAAACCTCCTTTCTAGCTCAGTCCTGGTTTTTCAAAAGCCTTTCGTCGCTGTAAGAGGAGTGAGAATCTTCTGTGAAAGCGCTTTGGGGTTTTCCAGGCTTTCCCTAATCACTTTTGAGAACTTTATACATGACGTAGGCATCGACAAAGCCCAGTCGCTGATGGTGAAATGCACCGGGCAATGTTCCAACAATGGCCATGCCATTGCGTTGCCAAGCCTGCACCGCAGCGGTATTGGTGGACACAACCAAGTTAAACTGCATTGCCCGAAACCCAAACCCCAGGGCCTGGTCCTGGGAGTGGGAGAACAGTAAACTGCCAATCCCCTGCCGCCGCACCGTGGGGGCAACCACATAGCCGCAGTTGCACACATGGGCCGCCAGGGTGGGACCATTGGGCTTGATGTGGTAGGTGCCCAGCACCTGGCCATCCGCTGCCACCGCCACAAAGGCCTGCAGGGCAGCTTCCACCCAGATGGCGTAACCCCCCTCGGCATCCATGGCCGGATCAAAGGGTAGGGTCTCACCGGCCCGCACCACTGGCGCCATGATTTGCCATGTGGCGGGCCAGTCTTTCAAGAGCAGGGGGCGAATCCGAACCACGATGCGGCGCCACCAGGAACTGCGCTGGTTCCCTCAGCCCACGGGTGTCTGTGCCACGTCCCCAGGGATAAAATCAAGGGCGACCCCGTTATTGCAATAACGCTTGCCGGTGGGTTGGGGACCATCATTGAAGACATGGCCCTGGTGACCGCCACAACGGCGGCAATGGTACTCCGTGCGGGGAAGAAGCAACTTGAAATCCAGCTTGGTGGCAATGCTATTGGAGAGGGGCTGCCAAAAGCTGGGCCAGCCGGTGCCACTCTCATACTTGGTCGCTGAGGAAAACAGGGGCAGTTCACACCCTTTGCACACAAACACGCCGTCCCGCTTTTCCTCCAGCAGGGCACTGGTGAAGGGTCGCTCTGTGCCTTCTCTCCGCAAGACGTTAAATGCCTCCGGGGAGAGCCGCTGGCGCCACTGGGATTCACTGAGATCCCAGGCGGGTTCCCCTGCGGGGGATGCTGCACTGGCCATGGATGGCTTCAAAATAACCACCATAGAGGTGACAAGCCCCAACAGCAGGTTGCGGCGGCTCATGGAGCTGAGCAACGAAGCCATGGCGCTGTGACCCCAGTTCAAAGGTCCATTCTATGGCCTTCATCACCTGTCATGCCAGCCATCCCCAGTCCCGATCATGCCCCCGCCTTGGGCCGGCATCCCTTCAGCGTGGCGCCGATGCTGGACTGTACGGATCGGCATTTCCGGGTGCTGATGCGTCAGATCAGTTGTGAGGCCCTGTTATACACGGAGATGGTGGTGGCCCAGGCGCTCCATTACGGCCACCGGCGGCGCCTGCTGGATTATGACCCCATTGAACATCCCTTGGCGCTCCAGGTGGGGGGAGATGATCCTCTGCTGTTGGCGGAGGCGGCACGCATGGGGGAGGTCTGGGGCTATGACGAACTCAATCTGAACCTGGGCTGTCCCAGTGAACGGGTGCAGGCGGGGCGTTTTGGCGCCTGCCTCATGGCGGAGCCTGACCACGTGGCCCGCTGCATCGAGGCCATGGCCACCAGCACCAGCCTGCCGGTCACTGTGAAGCACCGCCTGGGCATTGACTATCAGGAAAGCTACGACCATTTATTGACATTTGTGGATATCATGGCCGAGGCGGGCGCCCAACGCTTCATCATCCATGCCCGCAAGGCCTGGCTCCACGGCCTCAATCCCAAGGAGAACCGCACCATCCCCCCCCTGCGCTACGACTGGGTGGCGCGCCTCAAGCAGGACCGTCCCGGCCTGTCCATTGTCCTCAATGGGGGCCTCACCACCATGGCGGATTGCCGCCAGGCCCTGACCATGTGTGATGGCGCCATGGTGGGTCGCGCCGCCTATGACCACCCCCTCCGCTGGGCTGATGTGGACGGGGCCTTCTACGGCCATTCCCCCCGCCATCCGCCACGGCCATCCGCCATTGTGGAGGCCATGGTTCCCTATGCCGAAGCCCATATGGCCCGGGGAGGACGCCTCTGGAATGTGGCCCGCCACCTCCTGCAACTGGTGCAGGGTGTTCCTGGGGCACGGGCTTGGCGCCGCCGCCTCAGTGAAGGGGCCATGGTTCGTGACGCTGACCTCAAGGTGCTTCGCCAAGCCACTGGGGAGTTGGAGCGCCATGGCTACTGATGCAGTCCCCAAGGGTCCCTTCTGACGGGATGCCGGGCAGAAAAGCTACCCTGACCCTTGACACGGGGGAAAGGGAATCCACTTGATGGATGAATTGAGCCCTGAAGTGTAGAAAACCGAGGAAGGACGGCAATCTGCAGTTGCCTGCCAGCCGGGGCCTTGGGCCAGACAGGAGCGCCTAAGCTTGTGAATTTTCTGCTCCGACCATGAAGACATCCCGCTGGCGTCAACTCTTTGGGAAGTGCCGGCCATTGATTGGCGTGATTCATCTGCCCCCGTTGCCGGGCGCCCCAGGCTGGGGAGGGGACATGGACGCTGTAGAAGCCTGGGCCTTGGCGGATGCCCAGGCTTACGTCAGTGGCGGCGCCACCGGGGTGCTGGTGGAAAACTTTGGGGATCATCCCTTTTTCCCCCACCAGGTTCCACCGGAGACCATTGCCGCCATGGGGCGGATTGCCACGGCAGTGGTTCAGGCGGTTCCCTTGCCGGTGGGCATCAATGTGCTGCGCAATGATGGCGGCGCCGCCCTGGGTGTGGCCGTGGCCAGTGGGGCGCAGTTTATCCGGGTGAATGTGCTGAGCGGGGCCATGGTAACGGATCAGGGCCTGATTCAAGGGTGCGCTGCCCAGCTTTTGCGGCAGCGCCGCCTTCTGGCGGCGGATGGGATGGCTGTGCTGGCGGATGTGCTGGTCAAGCACGCTTTACCGCTTACGCCCTTGCCAGTGGCCATGGCGGTGGAGGACATCCTGGAACGGGGTGGTGCGGATGGGGTGATCGTCTCAGGGGACAGCACAGGAACCCCGGTGGAGCCAGAGATCCTGCATCAGGCCCGCCATGGGGCCAAGGGGGCGCCTGTGCTCATTGGCAGTGGGTTCGGGCCAGCCACCGCCGACCACTTGGGTCCCCTTTGTGATGGGGTGATCGTGGCCTCAGCGCTGAAGCAGGATGGCCGACTGTGTAATCCGGTGGATCCCCAGCGGGTTGCACAACTACGGGACCAGTTTCACCCTTGAGACCGCAGACGACGGGATGCGGGAACAGCCAACGCCATGGCACAGCCCAGCCCGGCAAGCCATAGGGCCGGATCAGCAGACTGGGGGGTGGTGTCCCCATGGGTGTGGGGAACGATGGCAGTGCCAGGGGCATGGGGATGGGCAGAGGCCTCAAGAGACCAACTGCCGAAGGCCAGGATGCTGCAGCCAAGGCCAGCAAACAGCAGGGCTGCCTGTTGGCAACGGGTGGGTAGTTGGGTGGTCATCAAGGATGTGGAACTGGGGAAAAGCGACCTTCTGCCCATTCTGCCATTCGCTTGTCCATCTTGGTGGCAAGATGGATGGAGCTTGCCAGCGCTTGCATGGGTAGTTCACGTCTGATCCGCCGCAACCGTAACGAGACTGTGGACCGATGGCCTCGTCTAGGGATGGCTGTTCTGGCCTCAATCGGGGCTGTGGACACAGGACTCATCACCCTCAAGCGGTGGCAAATTGTGCCGGAGCTGGCCTGCCCCGTCACTGGGGATGGGTGCGACATCGTGCTCAACAGCCCTTGGGCCACTGTTGTGGGGCAGCCCTTGGCCCTGTTCGGCTTTCTGGCCTATGGCGCAGTACTGATTTTGGCGGTGGCGCCCCTGGTGGCGCCCAAGCAAAGCCGTTGGCAGCTCAACCGCACCACCTGGCCACTCCTCATGCCCCTGTGCCTCGCCATGGCTGTGTTCAGCCTCAGCCTGGTGGGGTTGATGGTGTGGGTGATTCAGGCCTTTTGCTTCTTCTGTCTACTCTCGACAATTCTCTCGGTGCTGTTGTTCCTGATCGCCCTGTTGGGACACAGTTGGGACGACATGGGGGGCCAGGTGTTTCGGGCGTTGATCGTCACCCTGGTGGTGGCGGTGATCTCCTTTGCCTGGATCCAGGCCAGTGATCCCAGTCGCCAGGTGGCCAACCGGGATGGCCGCCATCCACCCGCCATCACCACCCCCAGTAACGGGGCCCAGATTGCCTTGGCTGAGCACCTCAATGCCAGCGGCGCCGTGGTTTATACAGCCTACTGGTGCCCTGCGTGCCGCGTGCAGAAGGAGTTGTTTGGCAAGCAGGCCGCCAAGGCGCTGCCCATTGTGGAGTGTGCCCAGGATGGCTACAAGGCCCAGCCCCAACTCTGTCAGGAGAAGGACATTCAGTCCTATCCCACGTGGGAGATCGATGGGGCCCTGCTCACACCAGGCATCAAGGAGCCTGAGGAGTTGGCAGATGCATCCGGCTACACAGGGGAGCGGCTGTTCCCCACTTTGCCCGCTGATTCCTAATTCATCCAGCGGTTCGCCTCAATCCTGACACCCTGAGCTGTTGATGTGCGGCCCATGAACCATGGCGCAATGACATCCAGCACACCAACAGCCAAATCCCAGGTCCTGCCCCCGCCAACAGCAGGTGCTTCTCAGTAATGGAGCGGTGAGGGCCAGTGAGACCAGGCAACAGGAAGTTCTGAGGGCCTTGAGCGAAGACGTGAAGGCCTTGGGCCATAAGCTGGGCCGGGTTCCGGAGAGCTTGCTAGCAGCTCGGTAGGCAGGGTGCTTCAGACGATCAGTCCTGGATGCCCACGGGGCGACTGCTGATGGTCTGGCCTCGGCGCTGGCGGCTGTGGCGGCGCCAGAAGGGCTGTTGGGCCGGGTAATCCAGGCGGTGGTGGCCGCCCCGGCTTTCACGGCGGAAGCGGGCTGCCTCCAATAGCAATAGCCCCAAGGCGCAGAGATGGTCCACCTCCACCCAACGGCGCAGGAGACCCATGGCCTGGGGCAGGATGGGGCGCCAATCACCGGGGGTGCTGGTCTTGAGCCAGGTCAGTTCCGGCCTGGCCTCCAATTCATGGGCCAGTGCCTGCAACTGCTGCTGGGCTCCGGCCATGGCATCCTCCTGGCGATTGACCCCCGCCATGGTCCAGCAAAGATGACGAATCTGGCGACCCATCTTCCGTGCCGTGGCCATGGACTGGCCGGTCACTGTGATGGGCGCCCCAGGACAATGGTCAGGAACAGTAGGGGGGTCTGGATCCGGATCCAGGCCCGACTGGCCCAACTGGTGGGCGCAGACCAGGCATTCCATCAGGGAGTTGCTGGCCAGACGGTTGGCGCCATGAACTCCGCTGCTGGCCACCTCCCCCAGGGCGTAGAGGCCTGGCACCGTGGTGCGGGCTTGTAGGTCGGTCTCCACCCCGCCCATCCAGTAATGGGCAGCGGGGGCCACGGGGACAGGCATGATGAGGGGATCAACACCCCAGGCGCGACAGCGTTCCAGGATGGAGGGGAATTGCCGCAGCAGGCGCTCCTGGCCAATGGGGCGCAGATCAAGCCACACATGGGTGTCCCCCCGGCGCACCATGTGCTCGGCCAGGACACGGCTCACCTCATCACGGCTGGCCAGATTGCCTCCCACGGCGGCCACCGGATCACCGCCATCCATGCTGTGGAGCACAGCCCCTTCCCCCCGGGCCGCTTCACTGATGAGGAAGTGGGGCGCCCCCGGGATCATCAGGGCCGTGGGGTGAAACTGCACAAACTCCAGATCCCGCAACAGGGCGCCGGCGCGGTAGGCCATGACCACCCCATCCCCACTGGCGAGAGGGGGGTTGGTGGTCTGGGCAAACAGGCGGCAGCCACCACCAGTGGCCAACACTACGGCACCGGCCCGCAGCCAGCCGATCACGCCGGCCGCCATGAGTTGCAAGCCACAACAGCGTTGGCCTTCTCGCCAGAGTTGCAACACCACGGCCTCATTGTGCTGATGCAGCCGGGGACGTTCCCGGACCCTGGCTTGGAGGACCTCCACAATGGCCAGCCCGGTCCGGTCTGCCGCGTGAAGCACCCGCCGCTGGCTGTGGGCCGCCTCAATGGTGCGGCTCAACTGACCCCCTTGGCGGTCAAAACGCACCCCCAAAGACAGGAGCCGCTCCACACAACGTGGCGCTTGCTCCACCAACAGTCGCACGGCATGGGGCTCACAGAGACCAGCACCCGCCGCCAAGGTGTCGTGAAAGTGGGCCTCTGTGGAATCATCCGGACCCAGCGCCGCGGCAATGCCCCCCTGGGCCCAGCGGCTGGCTGAGCGGGCCCGGGAATCCTTGGTGAGCAGAAGGATCTTCAGCCCGGCTGGCAACGCAAGGCAGGCCATGAGGCCAGCGGCGCCACTGCCCACAACCACAACATCCCATGCCTGATCAAACAGGGGGCAGGCAGGCTTCATTGGCCCATCGGACCCAGGACCCTACCGGCACAACCCGGTTGTTTACCTTAGCGGTATTGACCATCATTGATGCGGTCAAACCCCACGTTCAGAGCCAACTCAGGATCTGTCACGGTGAAGTTGTCCTTGTACTTCTCAAACAACTCCTGTTGCCGCTGGGTCAGATCCAGATTGAGCACGTCATCAATGGTCCTGTAGGGACCGCCAACAACAATTTTGCCCGCCAGGGTGGGGTACATGCCAGGGAACTGCTGGAAGCGCCGCACAGAAGCGTTGTTCAAATCCACCAGGCCTTCTTTCTGCTCCGCCAATTTGGCATCAGCGGCATTGCGCAGCTCATCAGCCAAGGCGGTCTTTGGCGCCATGGTGCAGAGCAGTCCAATGGTCATTACTGCCGCCAGCAGCCAGGTACCAAGACGCTTCATCGGAATCGTGCCACGGGTCATTGGGGAGTAGCCCTGTTCAGGCCCCCAGCAGCCTGACAGAGGGAAAGGATAAATGCCGCCTCCATGGCCAAGGCTTTTGCAGTTCTTTAAAGATGCCCTTGGGGTGTTCCATCACCCAGGCCCTGCACCAGGGCACGAAAGTGCTCCCCCCGGGCTTCAAAGTCGGGGTATTGATCAAAGCTGGCGCAGGCTGGGGAGAGAAGCACCGTTGCGGCACCAAGGTGGACGGCCAGGGCATGGCTGTGGGGAACCGCCTCCCCCAACCCAGGCAACCATTGGCACACAACATGGGGACATGCCTGCTGTATCTGGGCGGTGAAGGCATCTCCCGCTTCCCCGTAGCAAATCACGGCAACGGCCTTGGCGGCAATGCCCTCCAGCCACCCATGGGCGTCCCCCCGCTTGGCCCGCCCTCCTGCCAACAGCACCAGGGGACCATCCAGAGCCTCCAGGGCTGTGCGGGCCGCATCGTAGTTGGTGGCTTTGCTGTCATTGATGTAGGTCACGCCCTGGTGGCGGGCGATGGTTTCCAGGCGGTGGGGGACCCCGGGAAATGAGCGCAGCCCGTCAGCAATTTGACTGGGCTCCAGCCCCGCCTCCAGGGCAGCCGCCGTTGCCAACAACATGTTGATGCGGTTGTGTCGACCAGGCAGGGGCAGGATGTCCGCACTGAAGAGGGGGCCGGAGGGGGCGGTGACCATGCCCTCCTCAATGGACAGGGCCGCTTGTCGGTGGGGTTGCAGCGCTGTCCCGCTGCGACAGGTGATCCAGCGGGCAGTGGGCCAGAGGGGGCGGCGCCGCCAGATTTGGGGATCATCGCCATTGAGCACGGGAATAGCGCTGCGGGTCACCAGGGCTGCCTTGATGGCGCCATAGGCGGCAAAGCTGCCGTGGCGGTCCAGGTGATCCGGGGTCAGGGTGCTCCAGATGCTGATGCGGGGGGCCATGGTGGGGGAGGCCTCAATTTGGAAGCTGCTCAACTCCGCCACCAGCCAATCAGGGCGGCGTCCCCCGTGGCATTCCAAGGCCAGTTCAGTGGCCGCGGCGCCAGTGTTGCCGCAGATGGGGGCATCCTGGCCAGCCTGCTGGAGCAGGTGGCTGACCATGTTGGTGATGGTGGTCTTGCCGTTGGTGCCGGTGATGCCGATCCAGGGGGCGCTGGTCATGGTTTGCCAGGCCAACTCCGTCTCCCCATAGACCGCCACACCGCGACGGCGCAACTGAACCAGAATGGGAGCCGTCCAGCACACCCCAGGGCTGAGCACCACAGCTTGGGGATTCAACTGCTCCAGATGGGCCAGAGAACAATTGAGTTGCACATGCAGGCCCTCCTGGCGCAGTGCTGCAGCTTTGCCATGGAGTTGAGGAGTTTGCCGTTGTTCCAGAAGCCACACCCTATGCCCCTGGAGGTGGAGGAGTCGGGCCGCACTGACGCCAGAGCGTCCCAAACCGATCACAGCGGTGGGGCGCACCATTGATCCTGCTGGAAACGGAAGTTTAGCACTGGGGATGGAAAAACTCCCACACCTGACGGGCCACAGCAGGGCCAATCCCCTCCACCTGGGCAATCTGCTCCACTGAAGCCAGTTGAATGGCAGCCAAGGAGCGGAAATGGCTTAGCAGTTCACGGCTCCGCTTGGGTCCCAACCCAGGCACCTCGCTGAGGCGAGAGCGCTTCATGCGGTCCCCACGCTGTTGACGGTGGTAGCTGACGGCAAAGCGATGGGCCTCATCCCGCAGGCGACGCAGCAGCAGAAGGCCCAACTGGTCGGGCTCGCTGTCCAGGGGCTCCTGGGAGCCAGGCAGAAACACCTGCTCCCGCCGTTTGGCCAGGGCACAAACATTGAGATCTTCCGCCAGCCCCAGTTGGTGCAGGGCACTCATCACTGCGGAGAGCTGGCCTTTGCCTCCATCAATCATCACCAGGTCAGGCCAATCGCTGAGGCCGATGGGATCCAGCGGGTGGGAACTCTGGCGGCGATGTCGGTCCATGTCCTCTCCCCCGGCTTTCGCTTGGGACCAGCGCCGGAAGCGACGCCTCATCACCTCGGCCATGGCCATGAAATCATCGCTGTGGCCAGGGGCAATGCTGCCGGACTTCAGCTTGTAGCGCCGGTAGTGCTGGCGTGCGGCCAGGCCCTGGATCAGCACCACCTGGCTGGCCACAGCGTCACTGCCCTGAATGTGGCTGATGTCATACCCCTCAATGCGCCGAGGGGGATGATCCAGGTTCAGCAGTTGGGATAGATCTTCCAGGGCGAGTTGTTGCTCTTGGGAACTGCGCTGGGCCCGCTGCAGGGCAAAGCCGGCGTTGCGCTCCACCAACTCCACCAGTTCCGCCTTCTGCTGCCGCTTTGGCGTAAGGATATGGACTTTTCGCTGTCGCTTCTGGCTGAGCCAGGCTGCCAGCACATCCCCTGCCGGAAGAGGATATTGCACGCAAATTTCCTGGGGAATTTCGCTGGGCTCCACATCGCTGTAGTGTTCCTCCAACACCCGCTGGAGCAGGTGACCCGGTGCCGCTGCCTGGGGGTCCAGATTAAAGCCAAGACGCCCCACCAGCTTGCCAGCCCGCACTTGGAACAGTTGCACGCAAGCCAGTTGATCATTGTTGGCCATGGCAATGGCATCCCGGCTGAGACGATCATCCGGCAGGGACATCTTTTGGTGGGCAGTCAGCTGATCCAGACCCTGCAGTTGATCCCGAATGCGGGCAGCCTTCTCGAAATCCAGACATTCGGCATTGTGAATCATCTGCTCCCGCAAGAGTTCCCGCAGCTCCTCATTCCGCCCCTGAAACACCATGGCCACCTTCTTGAGAGTGGCGTGATAGTCCTCGGGACTGATGCGCCGCTGGCAGACCCCAGGGCAACGTCCGATATCAAAGTTAAGACAGGTTCGATGCCGGTAGAGAGGTTGAAGGCGTTGGCGCAGGGGAAAGGCCCGCTTCACCAGGGCCAGGGTATTGCGCAGAAGACCCACATCCACATAAGGACCGTAGAAGCGATCCTGAGGAGACCGCCGCCGGCGGCGTCGCGTGATAAAAATACGGGGATAGTCTTCGCTCCAGGTGATACAAAGATAAGGATAGCTGGAGTCATCCTTGAGGAGTATATTGTAGTAAGGTTGGTGCTCTTTGATAAGATTTGATTCCAATACAAGCGCCTCGATCTCGCTATCTGTAACGATGAAGTCAATGTCATGGATCTGCCGCACCATGAGTTGAATCCTGGGACTCAGGAGCCCATGGCCACGGAAATAGCTCCGTAGGCGACTCCGCAGCTTTTTGGCTTTGCCGATATAGAGGACACGGGAGTCCCCATCCCGCATCAGATAGCAACCCGGCTCCAGGGGAACCTCCCGCAGCCGGGTCTCCAGTTCATCTGGATTCTGCAGCAAGCCGCCAGCCATGGCGCTGCGCAAATCACGGGCACGGGTTTCTGTGGCCTTAGCCCCCATAGGTCCAGCGGGTGTGGGCCATGGTGAGGGCCTCCCCCTCCCGGTGAAGCACCGCAGTCTTCACCTCACCGACAAACACGGTGTGGTCACCGGCGGCAACATGGCCTGCCAACGCACATTCCAGTTCCCCCAGGCAATCGTCCAACAGGGGCAGTCCCAAGGCGCCAAGGCGGTAGGGAACCTCGGCCAGACGTCCCCCAACAGCCCCCTGCGGGCGAAAGAACCTGGCCACCACCTCCTCTTGCCCCACTTCCATCACATTCAAGCTGAAGTGGCCTGTGCGCTGAATCATGCCGTGGCTGGTGGAATCAGACCGCACACCCATCACCACCAGTGGCGGCGTGAAGGAGCCCTGGGTTACCCAACTGGCTGTAAAACCATTGACCACCTCATCTTCCGCAACCCCACAGATGAACAGTCCATGGGGGATTTTTCGTAGGAGAGTTGTTTTGGCTGCAACATCAAAGGTCATGGGACTGGGTGCATTGTGGCCAATTTAGTGTGGCAGCCATCCCCCGCTTGGGGTCTCACCCCTGCCCATTGTGCGTGCCCTTTATCCTGGGAGCTTTGATCCTGTCACCCTCGGCCACCTGGATCTGATTCAACGGGCCAGCCGCCTCTTTGATGAGGTGCTGGTGGCCGTGTTGCGCAATCCCGGCAAGACTCCGGCATTTTCTCTCCAGCAGCGGCAGCAGCAATTGGGGTTGGCCACAGCGGATCTCCCCAACGTCTCCGTCAAAAGCTTTGACGGCCTGACGGCTAACTTTGCCCGCCAGCAAGGCTGCGCCATCATTTTGCGGGGCCTGCGGGCCCTGAGCGATTTTGAATTTGAACTGCAGTTGGCCCACACCAACTCCTCCCTATGTGACACGGTGGAGACCCTGTTTTTGGCCACGGCGGCCCGCCATAGCTTCCTGAGCAGTTCCGTGGTCAAGGAAGTGGCCCGCTTTGGCGGTGATGTGTCCCATATGGTCCCTGCAGCGGTGGCAGAAGATCTGAACAGGCACTTTAATTCCGGTTAGCCGTTCCCCCTCTGTCATGGGCCCATCCCCTGTGTCATCCCCCAGCAAAGAACCTGGCGTCACCCTGGATCAACTGGATCAGCTGGAGGAGATCATCCTGCAAGGTCTCCGTCTTCCCCTCACCGGAATGCTGCTGGTGGACGAGGAGGAAACCCTTGAGGCCCTGAGTCGGATTCGTGAGAGTTTTCCCCCGTTGTTCCAACAGGCCCAAACCTTGATTGAGCAGCGGCAGGACTACCTGAAGCAGGCCCGTAGCCAGGGGGCGTCCCTCATTCAGGAGGCCAAGGACAAGGGGGAGCAGTTGATCCAGCAAGCCATCCAGGAAAGCGAACGCCGGGCCAAGCAGGTGATGGCAGAGGCAGTGGCACAACGGGACGTGCTGCTGGACAAAACACGTCAGGCCATTGCCCGGAAGGAGCAGGGGCTGCAAAAGAATTTTGCCCAGGCCGAGCAGCAGTTTGCTGCCCGCCGCAGTCAGTTGGAGCAGGAGTACATCACCCGCAAGGACCAGCAGAATCGCCACTTGGAGCAGCAGCGCCTCCAGGCGCTCCAGGAGTTGGAGCGCATCAATCAGGAGAAGATCAAACTGAAGGAGCTCACCCGGCGGGAAGCGGAGGACATCCGGCAGGAGATGCGGACCCTATGCCAGAAGGCCCATGCCCATTGCGAAGAGTTGACCCGGCAAGCTGCGGTCACCAGACAGGAGGCTGACCACTATGCCCGGCAGGTGCTGGATGAGCTGAACGGTAAGCTGCAGGACCTTCAGCAGATGGTGGGGGCCCAGCGCCAGGAACGGCAGGGCAGCCATACCAGGGATCAGACAACGTCAACGCCACAGCGGCGGACCGCACCCCAGGGAACTGCCGCCACCACCCGACTCAGAACACGCGAGGACAGGAAGAGTGCCTGAGCACCGCCTCCAGGATGTCCACCATGCGGGAGCGCGGTTCGGCTGAGCCATTGGCCAGCAGACTGAAAAACCGATGTCCATGGGGAGTGTCCATCCGGCCAGAGAGCGCCTTCACGCCGCGAATGGTGCCCGTTTTTCCCACAAACTTGCCCGTCAGGGATGGTGAGCTGGAAAAACGCTCCAGGGTTCCTGTGCGATTGGCCACGGCCATGGTTTGATACCAGTCTCCCCCATGGGCGTGGTGCTGCATGGTGAGCAGCAGGCTGGTGTAGAGGCGGGTGGTGCTGCGGTTGGAGCGGCTCAGACCGCTGCCGTCGGCAATGGTGACCCCATCCACGGGCAAATTCTTGTCCTTGAGCCACTGCAAGGTGATCTGGCTGGCCTGGGACAAATTCCATGACCCACTGCCCACCCTGAGGAGCACCTCCGCGGTATTATTATGGCTCTCCGTATTGGCTCGGGTCACCAGGGATTGCAGCGGCCGGGACAACTCCTCGTGGATCAACTGACTGCCCCGGGGATTGGGGGAGTTGGCAGGCACCTCCGCCCACGCAAAACCAACCCCCTGCCGGTTGAGAACCTGGCTCCAAATCCCCGCCAGATGCTTGGGAGGGTCGTAAATCGCGTAGTCGCCGCTGCTGTTGGCGCTCACTGCAAGTCGAGTCACCGGGGCGCCGTAGTCCCAGTTGCGATCCGCGCTGTGCCAATCAGCAGGCCACCAGTTGCTGGGACCCAACTCTTCAAATTCCATGGTGACGGTGCCTGTCTTCACACCGTGGCCGGAAAGGGCAGTGGCCATGCGGGTCACCTGCTGAGGGCCAAAACCAGGGTCCCCCTCCCCTTCCAGTCGCAGGGTGCCATTGGGCAGGCGCCAGAGGGACGTTTTGAGGCGGTGGTTCACCCCCAGGCGATCAACGGCCAGGGCAGTGCTGATGAGTTTCTGGTTGGAGGCGGGAATACGGGGCACCTGGCCATTGACATCCGCCATCAGACGGCCAGCGGGATCGGCCACCGTCACGCTCCAGACGGGGTGTTCGCTCCCCAGGATGGTCAGCACCTCCCTCTGCAGCGGGGCACAGCTCACATGGGATTCCAGACGCACCAGGGCAGCCAATGGGGGCAGGTGCTGGGGCAGAGCAGGCCATGGGGTGCGCGTCTGCTGTGGCGCAGTCCCGGGGGGATCCCCAGACCGCGGCGCAGGGGAGGCGGCATCTTCCGGTGTCGTCAAGGGTGGAATCCGGTCCACCGGCGTGGCCGCCACCACGCCCCCTGGGACAGCTCTCCCTGTGGCGGCCCCAGGGACAGCATGTCCAGTGGAGTCACGGGACATCATCATGGTGGACCCACCGTCGGCCATCTGATCCAGCAACTCCAGCAGACCCTGGCCATAACTTGCAGGCATTGACAGGAAGGGCAGCACCAGCCCCAGCAACACTGCACGCTTGCCCTGATGCCCCATCAGCCGTTCCCCTTGGCAAGCCCGCTGACCACGCCCTTCAACCGGTACAATCTGCCCTCCACCTCAATGGGGACGCCAATTTTGAGATTGGTGTCCCCCAGGGCAAAACCGGTTTTGGTTTCCTGCCCCTGGGCCTGGAGAAATAATTGGGCATCAAAGGTGGCGAACTCCTTCTGGTTGGGGTCCGGGATTGTGCTGCCATCCGCCAGAACCGTCAGGCGCTGCCGCAAACGCCCATCCAGCACCTGAAGGGTTCCGGAGGGCTGGTTACGCACCACAAGCCGTGTTTCCCCTTCCTCCTTGATGCTGGTGAGGAGGGCGCCTGGATCCGCCACGGGGATGTGCTTGATGTCCACAATCACGTCAATGGGTTCAAGCTGGCCGCCAACGGCGGCCAAGCCACTCACCAGCTTGGGGCTCCAGAGCAGGCCGGCCCCAGCCAGGGCCATGGCCACAAGGGCCCCCAGATCCACCGGATGGAGACGCAGCCCGGGTTTCATGCGTAACGGAAGGAGTGTTGGGCTGGATCGTACCGATGCTCCGGAGCGTCTGCCAGGTGGGGCTGGCCTTAACTCATCTGTTTCAACAGGTCATCAGCCGCTTGGGCCAGCCTTCCGGTGGAGCAGTCCTGTCCCAGGAGTTGGTCTATGGTGTTCCCGTCTGGTCGCTTCGGGAGAGACGCCACCAGACGAAAGCCGTCGGGGTCTTCCCGGAATAGCCGCCAAGGACCGGGGTGGGCATAGGCCAGGGCGGCCTGTTCCAAGGGATACAGCCCATATGCCACGCGCCAAAGGGCCAAAAAGCCACGCCGTTGCGCTCGAGCAACACTGCCGATGCCCACCGCGGCATTCTCCAGCCGTGGATTCAGGGCGATGATGGGCCGCTCCCCAAGGGCTGTGCAGGCATTTTCAAAGGGGGCAAAATCAGGTGCTGCAGGCGTTACGGCAATGCACAGGACAGCATGATCGGGCCAGCGGCCGGCGCTGAGATCTGCAAAGGTGAGGGCTTCAGCCGCCGAGAGTTGAAAATCCCGCCTGGCCAGGGCTGCTGCCCCCATGTCGGCAAAGGCCAGCACAATGGTGCCCCGCTGCTGCAACGCCTGGCCCAGCCCATGGGCAATCGCAGGCCAACGCAGCCCCTCAAAGCGCAAATCCACCTGTAGGCGGGTCAGGCCAGCGGCCAAGGCCGCCTCCAGCGCTGCGGCACATTGACGGCGGGCACCGTTGAGGTCAGGGGGAAGATCCATGGGCTAGGGACGCCAGCAACAGAGATGAACAATCACCCACGAGTCTGCCGGACGGATTGGGGCCTGTTCAGAGGGGTGAGGCCGCAGCAGAGTTGGCGCACCACCTGGGGGAGTGCCTGGAGGCGGTCTTCTACGATGGCGGTGTCTCCTTCACAGAGCCATGGGCCAAGGCACAGTCTTAACCCGCTGTTGGCCCGGGCCGGATTGACGCCCATGGCCAGCAGCACCGTGCTGGGCTGGGCTGAACCGGAGCGGCAAGCGGAACCACTACTGACGGCATAGCCCCAGCCATCCAGGGCCCGCACCACATGGCTGCCCTGCAGCGGTTCGCCCCCCGGTGTGCCCACCAGACAACTGATGTGGCCCGGGAGGCGATCCTCCGGATGGCCTGTTGGTTCCACCCCCGGCAAGCTCCAGAGCTGCTCCCGCAGTTGTCGTGTCCAGCGTTGCCAGAGGGGCTCCCCCTGCTGCTCCAGGGCCCGCCTTGCCTCCTGGGCTGCCACCCCGAAGCCCACCACCAACGGGACCGCCGGCGTCCCTGGGCGGAGTCCCGACTCCTGACCACCCCCCAGGTGCAGGGGTTCCAAGGTGAGGCGCGGGTTGCGGATCAAGGCGCCAATCCCCTTGGGACCACAGAACTTGTGGGCGGAGATGGAGAGAAGATCCACCCCCAACTGGCGGGGATAGAGGGGCGCCTTGCCACAGAGTTGAGCCCCGTCGCTGTGGAGGGGAATGCCACGGCTGCCGCAGATGGGTCCCATGGCGGCCAGGGGTTGGAGGCTGCCAATCTCGCTCTGGGCTGCAATGATCGACACCAGGTTCACCGGTCCGTCACGGAGTGGTTCCAGCAGGCCATGGCTGGCGAGACGACCATGGCCATCCGGCTGGAGCAACGTCAACTCCGTTGCCTCCTGCTGCCGCTTGTGGAGAAGCTTCCCCACAGCAGGATGCTCCACCGCCGAGGAGATGGCATGCCCCCCGGCCGTGCCCAGCACCCCATGGATGGCCAGTTGATTGGCTTCGGTGCCCCCGCTGGTGAAAATGACCCAGTCAGGGGGCACATCCAGCAGTTGGGCCACATGCTCCCGGGACCGTTCCAAGGCGAGACAGGCCTGACGACCCTCTTGATGGCGGCTGGAAGGATTGCCCCATAGGGCCTCCTGGGCCGCTGCCACCGCGGCACGGACCCCTTCACTGGGGGGTGTGGTGGCGCAACCATCCAGATAGAGACGGGGCTCAGTGGCCATGGTGGTCCTGGTCCGGCGCGGGTTCGCCAGGAAGGGGGACGGGAGGTCCTCCGCGGCGCCGGGTGCGTTCGGCCAGGGAGTTTGCCGCCAACTCAAGCATCTTGTCCAGGGAGGTGTTGGCCAGAAACGACATGGTTTGGGCATAGGCCGCCGCCTCGACTTCCCCAGGGGCCTCCTCCTCTGCAGCGGGTTGGGCGCCAGGGACACGGGCCTGGCGGCCATCAGGGACGGTTGTTGCCCCAGATGGCGCTGTTCCTTCCTGGTTGGGGCTGGGTGGTGTTGCCGCTGCCTCCAACAATTGATCCAGCACCACATGGCCAACAAAGGTGCGCTGGGCAGGACCGGTCATGAAGATATGGTTGTCATGGCGCCAGTCAATGGTGAGGGTGCCACCGGGAAGGCTCACCTGAGCCTTGCGGTGACTGAGTCCCAGCAGGTGGGCAGCCACCAGTGCTGCACAGGCCCCGGTCCCACAGGCCATGGTGGGGCCAACGCCCCGTTCCCAGGTCCTCAGCCGTAGCTGCTGGTCACCAAGCACCTGAAGGAAATGCACGTTGGTGCGATTCGGAAATGCGGGATGGGTTTCCAGGGCAGAACCCAGTTGCTCCAGGTCCACCTGGTCCACATCCGCCACGGGGACCACTGCATGGGGATTGCCCATGCCCACGGCGGTCACCTCCAGCACTTGGCCAGCCACCAGGAGCCGTTCAGCCACCACCTGCCGGGCGCCAACCCCCAGGGTTGTGGGAATCGCCGCCGGCTCCAGATGGGGCTCCCCCATGTCCACCGTCACCTGTCCCTGGTCCTGCAGGCTGGTGCGCATGGGACCGGCCATGGTTTCGATGGTGAGGGTGTCCGGGTAGGCCCCTTGATCCTGATCCGCCACAAAGCGGGCCAAACAGCGGATGCCATTGCCGCACATCTCCGGCTCGCTGCCGTCCCCATTAAAAATTCGCATGCGCAGGTGGCCCCCCTGCTGTGGGGGAAGCGCCAGGATGACCCCATCGGCGCCAATGCCCAAGCGTCGGTCACAGAGCTGTCGCATGGGGGTTGCATGGGGATCCATGGGGGGTACGGAGCGTCCGTCCAGGATCACAAAGTCATTGCCGAGACCTTGGTATTTGGCAAACTCCATGGGTGCTTTTTGCGTTGCCGCCACCCTACCCGAGTTCCAGATAAGGGCAGGAGAGATCAGGGATTATGCAAGGGTTTCTACGATAAGGCTGGTCCCTTCTTCGTGGACCTCCCATGGGGAGCCAGGATTGGAAAGCCGTTAAACAGGCCTGGAGGGGGCCAGCTTGGGACGTTCCATCCCGCCATGTCCATCACCCTTGGTTTTCACTCCTTCCTCCGTCATTTCCGCTGGCAAGGACTCCACTAGGGCATCTCTGAACAAGTCTCTACAAGTGGTAAGATAAAGGCATGGTTGGAGATTTGCTGGTATGAAGAGCATGGAGAAGAGCTTTGCTGACCTTGCGTCCAACTCTTCTACAACCTCAGTGATCCAGCCACCGAAGACATGCTCTATGAGGTTGAGAGCGTGCGCCGCTTTACCGGCATCCGGCTCAATAAAGTACCGGACGAGGCAACAATTCTCAATTGCCGCCATCTTC
>JAJDVL010000006.1 GCA_022826155.1 Prochlorococcaceae cyanobacterium jk18x22bins.40
CGCTGCGGAAATGGTTTACTGCGTTCTGGCTGGTGACGACGCAGCGCAAAGGGATCAACAGTTGTCAACTGCACAGAGAAATAGGTGTGACGCAGAAGACGGCATGGTTCATGCTGGGACGGATCAGAAAGGTGGCAGGGAAGATGAGCAGCGATAAGGAATCAATCAGAGGAGAAGTGGAGGCAGACGAAACGTTTCTGGGCGGGAAGGAGAAGAATAAGCATGCTGATCAACGGAGGTATCCTGGTGGTGGAGGGAAAGGCAAGCAGGTGGTTGCGGGTCTGCGGAGCAGGGAAGGAGAGGTACGACTGATGCAAGCAGAAGACACCAGCAAAGCAACGCTGCAGGGCTTTATTTATCGCAACGTAGCAGCGGGTGCAACGGTTTACACCGATGAGCACCGTTCCTACATGGGACTTGGTGGCAGTTACAACCACCAAAGCGTCTGTCATTCAGTGGGTGAGTATGTGTCAGGAGATATTCATACAAACGGTATAGAGAATTTCTGGGCGATACTGAAGCGAGGCTATTATGGAGTGTTCCACCACTTCACGTGGAAACATATACATCGTTATCTTGCAGAATTTGAAACACGTTGGAACATGAGCGGTCTGCAAAATGGTGAGCGTATGGATGCACTGTTAGGGAAAATCTCAGATCTTCGTTTAACCTATAGAGGCTTAATAACAACATGAGCAATAACTAAAAACCATGAAATCCTCCTTTCTGGCTTAAAAAATCTTCTGGGCCAGCTAATCCCTCTCCAGGGAAGACTTTGGGTGAGCTGACGTACCCCAGAGGGACGTTACCTGACTTTTATGCTGCACAAGGTCTAATCATCTTAGAAGCAACGTGGCTGGAATGAGAATTCAGAAAGGGTCCAACCTAAACCGTAGTTGAAACAAGTATGTAAGTCCCAACGCATTGATGAACTCCGAGCCGATATGAAGGAGTTACGGGTAGAGCATCGGGCAGATAACAGAGCCTTGGGAGAGAAGCTGGACCGCCTGGTGGAAAGTCTTTTGGCGGCCAAACAGCCTTAAGAGCTTGTTGAAAAAGCCCCCAACATTCCGCATTTCCACCCCAGCGGATCTCATACAGCAGAATGATGCATTGAAGGCAACCGATGCATACTGGCTTCTCCTGGACAGGGGGTTTTAACAGTCGCTACCCTTCCCCCATTTCCGTAAAGCACATCCCTGTCAGGCACCCTGTGAAGACCGCCCCTGTATCAACCATGAGGACGGGTCCGGTGCGGGTCTCTTTCAGGGCGGGTCGGCAATTGGGTTGGGGGGTGTGACCATGGACACAGACGGTGTCTTGGCCACACCCTGCCACCTTCCGGTTCCACAGCAGGTCCTCCTCCTCTTGATCATTCAGATCCCGCTTGGGGTTAAGAGATGCATGGGAGACAAGAAGCCTGCGTGGCTTGTCATCGAAGAGGACGGGGCGGGGGTGTTCATAGACCAGCGGGAGGCTTTCCAGCCATCCCCACCCCTGATTCCGATCCAGCCACGCCTGATCCTCCGACTGACCCCCACTCACTAGCCAGCGCTCCCTCCAGGTGTGGTTATGGCGGGACTTCATCAGCATGTCCTCGTGGTTGCCCCGCAACGTCACCACCGTCCCGTAGCCGTGACCCGAAGGATCAGCCATCAGACCCCTGATCATCTCCATCACTTGGCAACCTTCCGGCCCCCGATCAATCAGATCCCCCACAAACACCAGGGTGCAGCCAGTGTCTTGGGTCTGGTCAATGATTTGCCGAAGGGGTTCGGCCACACCGTGGATGTCCCCCACCACCACTACGGAGTTTCTGCCAGGTGGGGTGGCCCCCGGGGTCGCCTCCGCCAGGAGGCCGTGCTGCCGCCGTTTCATTTCAGTCATGGTTTGGACCCCAGAAGCAATGCTGCCAACTCCAGGTCAAAGGGGGTGGTGATTTTGAAATTCCGGGGGCTCCCTGGTTCCACCGCCACGGGCCAGCCCAGGGCTTCAAACAGGGCCGCATCATCCGTCACCGCCAGTTGGCGTTCACGGGCCAGGTGGTGGGCTTGGCGTAGTTGCCCCACAGGGAAGCCTTGGGGTGTCTGGGCCGCCCAGAGTTGGGAGCGGTCGATGGTGGCCTGCACCTGCTGATCCGGGGACACCCGCTTGATGGTGTCTGTCACGGGAACGGCAGCAATCACGGCGCCACGGTGTTCAACCGCGTCAGCGCAGCGATCAAAAAGCCGGGGCGCAACGAGACACCTGGCCCCATCGTGGATCAGCACATGGCGAGCATCGGGAGGGAGGCCAGCCAACCCCCGCTGCACGGAATCCTGACGGCTCTGGCCCCCATCAATCCAGTGGATTGGGCAATGGGGTTTCAGGGAATGGAGGATGGCCAGGATGGCCTCCTGGTCGTGGGGCTGGCCGATGATGCCGATCCACCGGATCCGGCGGCTCTGCAGGGCGGCGGCTACGGTCCAGGCCAGAACAGGCCGTCCGGCCACCGGCAGCAGCAACTTGTTCCGATCAGCGCCTACACGGCGGCCGCTGCCCGCGGCGGCAACCAATACGTGCATTTCTCCTCCTTAATGGTCATCTCAGCCTGCCATTCATAAACTTGCTGGGTACGCAGGATCACGATGCAGGTGCTGGCTCTCCTGCCCGGAGGAGAAGAGGACCAGTTGCAGGCCCTACCCACCCTGGCCGCGCTGGCAGAACAACGGTCGGCCCAATTGCACGTGGTCTGTCCGGCTGAGGTGGCGCCCATCTGGACCCTGCTCCCAGCGGTGGAGCACTGTATCTCCTTTGCCTTTGGTCAGCGGTGGTCCCTTGCGGATTGGACCAATCTGCTGGGGCGGGTGCGGGAGCCGGATTTTCAGGTCAGCCTCAATGGGTCCACGGACTGGTCCATTGACCTGTTGCTGAGCCTGACCCACATCCCCATGCGGGTGGCCAGTGGCGGGTTTTCCGCGACGGAGCGGGTGAAAGAGTCGCCAGGGTGGCGTGGTGAGGCATTGCAGGCCTGGCTCCAGCCCCTGGGGGTGCATTGTGACGCCAACGCCTATCGCCTTCCTCTCCCCCAGGGTGGTCTGGTAGAAGCCAGGGGGGGCCTGCCCCAGGGAAATGGTCCCGCTTTGCTGTTGGCGCCCGGCGCAGGGTCGGGCTGGTCGACGGATGACTGGCGGGAGTTGGTGGAGGCGGTGGGTCGGGCTGTTCCGTCGGTGCGTCTGCTGTGGCTGGCGCCGGAGGGGGAAGCGCCTGGCGGCATCCAGCGCTGTGAAGCAGCCACGGTGATGGCCGAGGCCGCCACCGTGGCCAGTGTGGATGTGGTGCTCACCGATGAACCCCGGCTGGCCCAGTTGGCGGTGCTCACGGGAACTGCCCTGGTGGCGGCAGGGATGGAGGATCCCCGCCGGTTGCCCCAGCGGGATGCCATCAAACCCCTGCCTCCCCTGAGTCAGTTGCGTCCAACGGAGGTTCTGCAGGCGCTGGGTGCTTAAGCCGCCAGGAGTGCCTGGGCCTTGGCCACCACGTTGGCGGTGGTGAAGCCGAATTTTTCCATGCACGTGCCACCAGGGGCAGAGGCCCCAAAACGGCCCATGGTCACGCTGTCCCCATCCAGGCCGATGTACTTGTGCCACCCGAACGCCGCTGCAGCTTCCACCACAAGGCGTTTGCGCACCGTTGGGGGAAGAACGGAGTCCCGGTAGGCGGGGCTTTGCTCCTCAAACAATTCCATGGAGGGCATGGACACAACCCGAATCCGGTGCCCCATGGCGGTGAGCTGCTTGGCGGCCTGGACGCAGAGGTCCAACTCACTGCCAGTGCCGATGAGAATCAGTTCAGGCACACCGGAGCAGTCCTCCAGGATGTAGGCCCCCTGGGCCACCTTTTCCGCGGAAGAGTTGGCCTGGTTGGGCATTCCCTGGCGGCTGAGGGCCAGGGCAGTGGGGCGTTTCCGGTTACGGATGGCCACCTTGTAGGCGCCGCTGGTTTCGTTTCCGTCACCCGGACGGATCACCACCATGTTGGGCATGGCCCGCAGGGAGGCCATGGTTTCCACAGGCTGGTGGGTGGGACCGTCTTCCCCCACCCCGACGGAATCATGGGTGAGGACGTAGATGACCCCCAGTCCCGAGACGGCGGAAAGCCGCATGGACCCCCGCATGTAGTCCGCAAACACCAGGAAGGTGCCCCCATAGGGGATCAAACCACTGTCGTGATAGGCGATGCCGTTGATCACGGCCGCCATGGCATGTTCCCGCACCCCGAAATGCAGGTAGCGCTTCTCCGGTGTTTCAGCCTGGAACGACCCCGTTTCCCCTTT
The DNA here is from genome assembly GCA_022826155.1 of Prochlorococcaceae cyanobacterium jk18x22bins.40. GTDB lineage: Bacteria > Cyanobacteriota > Cyanobacteriia > PCC-6307 > Cyanobiaceae > Synechococcus_B. Next base: position 4,316 of record JAJDVL010000006.1, read on the forward strand.
GATGTCCGTGTAGTTGGAGTGGGTGAGATCAGCGGAGCCCCCAATAAGCTCAGGCAGCCGCGGACCCAGGGCAGCCAGGCAAAGCTGGGAGTGTTTCCGCGTGGCCAGGCCTTTGTCTTCCGGGGTGTACATGGGCAGGTCCTGATCCCAGCCTTGGGGCAGTTCGCCCCGCAGCATCCGCTCGAATTCGGCCGCAGCGTCGGGATAGCTCTTGCGGTAGTCGCTCAGGGCCTGGTTCCACTGGGCTTCTGCGGCGGCGCCCCGCTCCACCGCCTGGCGGAACTGGTCATAGGCCTCCTGGGGCACTTCAAACAGGCCATAATCCCATCCCAGGCTTTCCCGGGTGAGCTGGGCCTCTTCCAGGCCCAGTGGGGTACCGTGGACGCCGCCGGTGTTGCTCTTGTTGGGGGAGCCGTAGCCAATGGTGGTGGTCACCTTGATGAGGCTGGGACGATCCTTGACGGCCTTGGCTGCCTCAATGGCCCTGGTGATGCCGTCCACATTGGTATTGCCGTCGGGGACGTGCTGCACGTGCCAGCCGTAGGCCTCGTAGCGCTTCAGCACGTCCTCGGTGAAGGACACGCCGGTATCCCCGTCAATGGTGATGTGGTTGTCGTCGTAGAGGGCAATCAGCTTGCCCAGTTTCAGGTGACCCGCCAGGGAACAGGCTTCCGAGGCCACCCCCTCCTGGTTGCAGCCGTCCCCCATGATCACGTAGGTGTAGTGATCCACGAGGGTGCAGTCCGGTCGGTTGAACCGGGCGGCCAAGTGGGCCTCCGCGATGGCCAGGCCGACGGCATTGGCCGTGCCGGATCCCAGGGGACCTGTGGTCACCTCAACGCCGGCAGTTTCAAAGGTTTCCGGATGGCCTGGCGTTTTGGAGCCCCACTGGCGGAATTGCCTGATGTCCTCCAGGGACACGCTGTCATAGCCCGTCAGGTGGAGCAGGGCATAGAGCAACATGCAGCCATGGCCAGCGGACAGGACAAAGCGATCGCGGTTGAACCACTTGGGATTCTTGGGGTTATGGCGCATCACCTTGTCCCACAGGGCATAGCCCATGGGTGCGGCCCCCATGGGCAGGCCGGGGTGGCCGCTTTTGGCCTGGTTGACCGCATCGATGGCCAGAAAGCGGATGCTGTTGACGCAGAGGGTGTCAATGGAAACAGTTGCGGCAACCATGGGGCAGGAAGGGGTGAATGGTGGGGGAGGGGGATTGGGGAAACAAGAGTTGGTTCCAGCGCCACTTAACTCCAGCGCCGGAACGCCAGGCAAACATTGTGCCCGCCGAAGCCGAAGGAATTGGACAGGGCAACGTTGACCGCCAACTCCCGGGCTTCGTTGGGGACGTAATCCAGATCGCAGTCCGGGTCAGGGATTGCATGGTTGATAGTGGGGGGAACAAAGCCATGGATAAGGGCCAACACCGTGGCCACGGCTTCAATCCCTCCGGATCCACCCAGCAGGTGGCCTGTCATGGACTTCGTGGAACTCACCGGAATGGAGTGGGCAACAGCTTCTCCTAAGGCCGTTTTAATGGCGGCCGTTTCCGTCTTGTCGTTGGCCCCCGTGCTGGTGCCGTGGGCATTGACGTAGTCCACCTGGCCGGGCTCCAGGCGCCCATCCGCCAAGCAGCGGGCCATGGCTTTGGCGGCAGGACCGCCACCAGCAGGGGGAGCGGTGACGTGGTGGGCATCACAGGTGCTGCCGTAGCCAATGAGTTCGGCCAGGATCTGGGCGCCCCTGGCCTGGGCATGGCCCAACTCTTCCAGGAGAAGCATTCCGGAGCCTTCCCCCATTACAAAGCCATCCCGGTGGGCATCAAAGGGCCGGCTGGCATGGGCTGGATCCTCATTGCGGGAGGACAGGGCCCGGGCGCTGGCAAAGCCCGCCACGCTCAGGGGAGAGATGGGGGACTCGGTACCGCCACAGACCATGGCGTCCGCATCGCCGTACTGGATGATGCGAAAGGCATCCCCGATGGCGTTGGACCCTGCCGCGCAGGCGGTGCAAACTGCGTTGCTCGGGCCTTGGGCCCCCAGGGCAATGGCGGTGAGGCCGGCGGCCATGTTGGGGATCATCATGGGCACAGTAAAGGGACTGACCCGATCCGGACCCTTCTTGTCCATCACCAACGCCTGGGTCTCCATCAGCAGCACGCCGCCGATGCCCGACCCGATCAGTACGCCAACACGGTCGGCATTGTCCTCGGTGATGTTGAGGCCGGACTGGGCCAGGGCCTGCTTCGCGGTGACCACGCCAAATTGGCAAAAGCGCTCCCAACGCCTGGTCTCTTTGCGGTCCAGATGGCCGCTGGGATCAAAGTCCTTCACCTCCGCCGCAAAGCGGCAGCCATGGTGGCTGGCGTCAAAATGGGTGATGGGTCCCACCCCGTTGACACCGGCGCACAACGCTTGCCGATAGCTCTCAACATCGTTGCCAATGGGGGTCACGGCGCCAAGGCCGGTCACCACAACACGGCGTGGTCCTGCGGAAGTGGGCATGATGTCAGAACGTGGGGACGGTGGGCTGGGAAGCTGCCATCAACCCTCCCCTGACGCGGAGGAGCGCTGCTCACGGATGTACGCCACCGCTTCACCCACGGTGGTGATCCCTTCAGCAGCCTCGTCCGGAATGTCGATCTCGAACTTTTCCTCAAGGGCCATCACCAGCTCAACCGTGTCAAGAGAATCCGCCCCCAGGTCGTTCTGGAAGTGACTCTCCTGGGTGACCGGCCTGTCAGTGACACTGAGCACGTCGGAGACAATGTCGATAACGTCCTGTTCAAGGGTGGCGAGAGGATCGCTCATGGGGTTTGGGGACTTGCAGGTGCAGCCAAGCACTTTACTGGACTCCTTGGCCACCGGGACCCATGCCAGGTAAACAACCGTGACGTGATCGTTGCATCTTGCGGATGAGCGGAAAGTTACTGCATAAGCTCAGGGAGCAATTGTTCGTAACTCCGGGCATGTCCCACAGCGTCAAGATCTACGACACCTGCATTGGCTGCACCCAGTGCGTGCGCGCCTGCCCTCTGGATGTGCTGGAGATGGTTCCCTGGGATGGCTGCAAGGCTGGCCAGATTGCCTCCTCTCCCCGTACCGAGGATTGCATCGGCTGCAAGCGTTGTGAAACCGCTTGCCCCACAGACTTTCTCAGTGTCCGCGTCTACCTGGGCGACGAGACAACCCGCAGTATGGGCCTGGCCTACTAGGCCCCTTGCCGTTCAAGGTCGCGGTTTCACCACCGAAAAGACCATGGCCACTGGCGCTGCCATGCCCCGACTGTCAAACTGAGCCCAGTCTCGGCAGTGGTGCGGTATGTGTGGCATCGTGGCTACGGTTGGTTTCCGCGAGGCAGCCCCTCTTTTGCTGCAGGGTCTCCAGCGCCTTGAGTATCGTGGCTACGACTCTTCCGGTCTTGCTACAATGACCAGCAACCAACTCCACTGCTGCAAAGCAGAGGGGAAGCTGGTTCATCTGTGGGAGAAACTGGAGAAAACTCCCGTGGCTGGGTGCTGCGGCATTGGCCACACCCGCTGGGCCACCCACGGCAAGCCGGATGCCCGCAACGCCCATCCCCAGTTGGATGAAGCCAATCAGGTGGCGGTAGTCCAAAACGGCATCATCGAAAATCACCGTCTCCTGCGTCAGCGCCTGGAGCACCAGGGCGTTCACTTCAGGTCCGACACGGATACGGAGGTGATCCCTCACCTGGTGGCCCAGGCCCTGAAGGATTTGGGGGGAACAGTGCCCCCAACAAGCCTGCTGCGTCTTGCGGTGGCCAAGGCGGTTCAACAATTGGAAGGAGCTTACGCCCTGGCAGTCATCTGGCTGGGTCAACCCAAGGAACTGGTAGTGGTGCGCTACCATGCCCCCCTGATTGTTGGCTTGGGAGAGGGGCAGTTTTTCTGTGCCTCCGACACCCCTGCCCTGGCCGGTGTTGCCAGCAGCATTGTCAGCTTGGAGGACGGGGAGACGGCCCGTCTCACCCCCCTTGGAGTGGAGTTGTTTGATGAATCTGGCCAGCGGACTCAACGCATCCCCCAGCCGCTGCGCGGGGGCGACTACACCCCCGATAAGCGGCAGTTTCGTCACTTCATGCTCAAGGAAATCCATGAGCAGGCGGACGTGGCGGCGGCCTGGGTGGAGCGCTGCCTGGCGCCGCCGGCCGAGGAGAACCTGACGACGGTTCTCCGGAACGTGGAGCGGGTGCAGATTCTGGCCTGTGGCACCAGCCGCCATGCCGCCCTGGTGGGGGCCCATCTCCTTGAGCAGTTGGCCGGGGTTCCCAGCAGTGTGCATTACGCCAGTGAATTTCGCTACGCGCCGCCGCCATTACTGCCCCATACCCTCACCATTGGGGTGACCCAGTCGGGAGAAACCGCTGATACCCTGGCGGCCCTCGCCATTGAGATGGAGCGGCATCGTGTCTTGGAGCCCGGCACCCCGCCGCGGCTGTTGGGCATCACCAACCGTCTCGACAGCTCCCTCGGGCGCCAAGCGCCCTACATCCTGGACCTGAAGGCCGGGGTGGAAACCGGTGTGGCGGCCACCAAAACCTTTCTCGGCCAGATGCTGGCCTTCTACGCCATTGCCCTGCACCTGGCCAGCCAGCGCCGTGACGCCTCAGCCCAGGTGAGAGCCTGCCGGGAAGCCCTGGCCCAACTGCCGGAGCAACTGTCCCAGGTGCTGCACACCATGGATCAGTGCTGTGCAGATCTGGCTCACAGGTTCGCAGAAACCAGGAGCATGATTTACCTGGGGCGTGGCATCAACTATCCCATTGCCCTGGAAGGGGCGCTAAAGCTGAAGGAAATCAGCTACATCCACGCGGAGGGCTATCCCGCTGGCGAGATGAAGCATGGTCCCATTGCTCTGCTGGACCAGCATGTGCCGGTGGTGTCCATCGCCATGCCCGGACCGGTGTTTGAGAAGGTTCTGTCCAATGCCCAGGAGGCCAAGGCCCGTGATGCCCGCCTCATTGGCATTGGCCCCGTCTGTGGGGACACGGAGATTTTTGACGTGCTGCTACCCATTCCCCCCGTCCATGAGCTGGTCTCACCGCTCCTGACCACCGTGCCCATGCAACTATTGGCCTACCATGTGGCGGCCCACCGGGGCCTGGATGTGGATCAGCCCCGCAACCTGGCCAAGAGCGTCACCGTGGAATAGGGCCAGCGGCAGCGGTGGGATTGGTTGTCCAACGGCGGCGCAACTGTCCACAGGCGGCATCCTGATCCAGGCCCCGGCTGGAGCGCACGCTCACCGCCACACCCTGTCGGGTCAGGATCCGCCGGAAGCGTTCCACCTGCTGGGGACGAGGACGTTGAAAGTCTTCCTCCGCGATGGGGTTGTAGGCCATGAGGTTGACATGGCTTTGAAACCCTCGGACCCGTTGCGCCAGTTCCGCTGCATGGCGGGGTTGATCGTTGATGCCCGCCAGAAGGACATACTCAAAACTCACCCGCCGTCCGGTGTGGGCCACATAGGCGCGACAGTCCTCCAGCAATTCTTCCAGCGGGTAAGCCTTGGCCGTGGGAATCAAGTACTCCCGCAGGGGCTGGTTGGGAGCATGGAGGCTCACAGCCAGGGTGAACTGGGTGCGCCCCAACACTTGGTGGGCCTGCTGCGCAAGGGTGTTGATGTGGCGGGGAATGCCCACGGTGCTGACGGTGATGCGCCGCTGGCCAATGCCCAGATCACGGCAGAAGCACTGAATGCTGCTTAACACCGCGGCAATATTGAGCAGGGGTTCTCCCATCCCCATAAACACCGTGTGGGTGGGTTGACGTCCCATAGCCTCCCCCAGGCTGAGCACTTGGTCAATGATCTCGTGACTGGCCAGGGAGCGCTGCAATCCCCCTTTGCCCGTAGCGCAAAAGCGACAGGCCATGGGACACCCCACCTGGCTGGACACGCAGGCCGTTAACCGCTCTGCGGTGGGAATCCCCACAGCTTCAATGGTGTGCCCGTCCTCAAGCTCCAGCAACAGCTTGGTGGTGCCGTCTCCAGCCTGAACCTGCTGCACCAGCCGAGAGCGGCCAATACTGACACCCTGATGGGCCTCCCGCCAATGGCGTGGCAGTACGGTGATGGCGCCCAGATGCCGCGCCCCTCGCTGATAGATCCACTGTCGCAGTTGATGGGCGCGGTAGGAAGGCTGACCAGTTGAGGCCAGCCAAGCCTGCAGGTCTTCAGGCGGCATCCCCAGCAGCGCCAAGGCTTCCGGAGCGGGGTTCCCGTGGAGGGGATGAAGTCGGCTTACTTCCACACCAGCAGTCCGTGCCCCAACAGGATTTCCACCAGCAGCAGAGCCATAAAACCCACCATGGCAACGCGCCCGTTGAGTCGCTCCACATGGCTGTGGAACCCATAGGAAGGTCGACGACGTTGTGGAACAGTGCGAGGCTCAAGCATGATGATCGAAGGCAGTAGCCAAAGAAGTAAAGAGTTAAAGAAACCAAAAGGGATCAGGGCTTAGAGTTCAAACCCTTCATCCATAGGCTGAGGCTTCGTGTCCAGGGCTTCCGCCTGTGTGCTGTCATGGATGAGGTTTTCCTCCGGGTTCTGCCAGCTTTGCTCAGGCTCTTCTGCTCTATCGTCCCGTTCCTCGAGGGGGACGTCTGACGGGAACATGGCGGTCTCCGGGTCGTGGTGTTCACCCGGGCGTGTCAAAGCGGCAGCACTGCCAGTGGTGTCATCAATCCGACGACGGGCTTTGCGCAACTGTTCATCGGATGGATCGTCCAGAACGGGAGCAGAGTGGCTGGGAACGGGGATCTCTATCGTATAATCCGGTCGCAAGCTGGATAGGCGGCGGTAACCGGTTTGATCATCATCAAGAATATCGGGATGGGGGCCAACCTCATCCCGCAGTTGATCGTCAAACCCGTCAAAGCCTGTGCCAGCAGGAATCAAACGGCCAATGATCACGTTCTCCTTCAGGCCACGGAGTAAATCGCTTTTGCCCTCAATTGCTGCTTCTGTCAACACCCGCGTGGTCTCCTGAAAACTGGCGGCGGAAATAAAGCTATCGGTATTGAGAGAAGCTTTGGTGATGCCCAAAAGCATGGGAGAGAATTGAGCTTGCATGCCGCCGATCTCGGCAATCGCTGCATTGGTTTTGGCCACCTGGGGCAGCTCAACCAACTCTCCGGGCAGAAGCGTGGTGTCCCCGGCATCTTCAATGCGCACCTTGCTGGTCATTTGGCGCACGATCACCTCAATGTGTTTGTTGTCAATGGTGACACCCTGGGACCGGTACACCGACTGCACCTCGTCCACCAAGCGCTGTTGCACAGTGGCAATGGCGCCTTGGGCGGCCTCCATTGTGGATTGACGGCGGCGCAGCAGATCCTTGAAGTGAATGCCCAGGAGGTCGTGGGGATTGATCGGTCCATCGGTTAGCGCACTTCCCGCCTGGACCTGGTGGCCGTTCGAAACCATGACATTACGCCCTAAGGGAATGTCATAAATGTGGACACGGTCGTCTTCTGTCATCATGGGTTCAGCTACGGCAGGCATCTCAGTGGAGGCTGGAGCCTTCATCTGCCGGATCAGTTGAATAAGTTCAACTTTCTTGAGTTGATCCAGAGATTGGGGTGGGGGAAGAACACCAGCCTGGCTCAGTTTTTGGCAGAGCTCAGCTTTTTTGGCAGACTGACTCTGCTGCTGCGACAATTTCAGTCCATGCTCCCTGCACAGGTTTTGCAGCACCTTGATCGGTTGCTGCTCAAGACTTGGTTGAAGCAAAGTTGCAGCTTTTTCTCCTCTTGGATCGAGCTTGTCGGCAAGTTGTACAAGTTGCGGCTGATCCAACTTCTCCAAGGGAAGGGGCGGCGCCTGCACACCAGCTTTCTCCAGGACCGCGCAAAGCGCTGGTTTGCTGAGCTTGGAATAAGCCTTCAGTCCATGGGACTTGCAATACTGCTTGAGTTGTCGAGATGACTCATCGGCAAAGCTGCCCTCTAAAAAAGCTGCACGTTTCTCTTTGGAAGGGTCAATTTTATTAACAAAGATAATAAGATCTTTTTTATTTTGTGTGTTGAGAGAAGGCATTGGCATAAAAACATTTGCGTCCTTCAGTCGCTGAATAAGACTGGCCTTTTTTCCTGTAGTCTTATGATCAGGAGTGGTTTTGAGCTGGTGTTGTTTGGCCAGTTCTTCCAGCTCAGCCGGTGTTTTTTGGTTGAAGTCGCCCTTAAGCAGCTTGGCACGCTGCACCCCGGAAGGGTCCAGCTTCTCCACAAGCTCAATCAATTGCTCAGCCTTGAGGTCTTGCAGCGCTGGGGGTGGTGGCGTGACGCCAGCCCGCTCCAGCCTGCGGCAGAGCTCCGGCTTCTTCCATTGGGTGTAGCCCTTCAGGCCATGGCGACGGCAAAGATCCTGCAGGGCCTTCACCATCATTGTACTCAATTCACCCACACCCAGGAGTACTGTCTTATATTGGTCTTCATCCCATGGGGCCGGCTTGCTTGCCTTGGCCACTCCCCCAAACATGCTGTGGTCTGCAGGGATGTCATAGGAACCATCTCCTTGTTGATCTTCAATAACTTTGACCAACACTTCTTCATCCTCACCAATCTCCAGTTTCACGTGCCCGGAACTTTGACACAGCACAGAAGCATCGCGAGGCCGACGGGCTTCAAGAAGTTCTTCGATGCGAGGCAAGCCTTGCACAATGTCCCCTGTCTTGGCGCGCTCAAACACCAACAGAGCAAGGGCATCACCGCGCTGCACCAGACCACCGTCTCGAACATGAAGGATGGATTCCGGGGAAACCATATAGGGGCGGCCAACACGAAGGCGCAACCAACCGGGACGAATAGCTTCCACCACGCCACTGGTGGGGGAAGTGGCATGAACCTCGCCAATCACCACAATGCCGGATCGTTTCGTCTTCAAACCTGGGGCCACCATATCGCCACGCTTGACATATTGCCCTTGCTGCACCTGAAGCGGGGTTTGGGTACGGTTAATCTGGTAAACATCTTGCGAGAGGGGACTGATCAAAAGAGCAGAGCCTTGGGGAGTGTCTACAGACTGAACATAAGTCAATGCATCTGTAATGAAGTTATCCACTAAAGCGATACCTGGATTCACTAAAATACCTTTACGAAAACGCTTCAGGATACTTTGATTATCACAGAGATGCTGTTCTCCAGAAAGAATGGTAATGCTCTCATCTTTAAGAACTGCCACACCTTCCCTTTGGCTTGTGATGGGAGCCTCGGTCAGGCGTGCTCCAGGTTCTACCCATTGTCCATCAGTAATCAACAAGTTCACATCTAGGTTAAACACATAAATGTCTTCTGGAATCTTAAATGTTTTAGCATATACTGGACTCAATAAAAGAGCAGAGCCTTCTGAGGTATCAATAGATTGAACATAGATTGCAGAGAAATTTTGAGATCTTTCTGAATTTTTAGATGGATTTTCAGAAATTATTTTATCATTCATATCAGATAATAAGCCTTCTCTAAAGCGATCTAGAATTGACTGTTCTTGACACATTTGCAATGTGCCATGGCAAATTATTAGCTCTTGCTCATTATAGTCAATCATTACAACGCCAGATAGCTTACTGTAGACATCTGGAATGATTTCAGCACCAGCCTCAACCCACTGGCCGTTGACAACGAGAAGAGGAGTATCCTGGTTGAATGAATAGAGTTCCTGTGGGATGGTAAACTCCTGAACAGGGCTCAACAGTAACATTACCCCCTCCGGCCCGTCCACAGACTCCACGAATGTCAGCGTATCCAATATGATATCTTCATCTAAAGCACGGCCTTCTATAACCAATTCGCCTTGTTGGAAACACTCCAAGGTGTTCTTATTCGTGCAAGGTATTAACTGGCCGCTACGAATGCTCACAGTCTGACTGTGGGGGTTCTTAGTGACTTTGGCAAGACCACGGACTCGACTGCTTGTAGCCACCAGTTCCGTACCCTTATTCACCCACTGGCCATGATGGTGAACCTGTTGGGTACTCGCGTGAATGGGACAGGTCTGTTGTTGATCAAAGGGACTGATCAACAAGGCAGAACCTTCCGGGGTCTCGACGGCCTCAACGCATGATAAGGCATCTGTCCGAAGGTCTTCAGTAATGAGTTGCCATGGGTAAGCCAGTTGACCTTTGCGGAAAGGCTCGTGAGCATGCTTGTCCTGGCAAAAGTGTACATTGCCGCTACGGATTTTTACTTGGCAGTCAGACAAGCCCTCCTGATGCTTCACCAAGCTATCTCCTTGGACAAGATGTTCTTCAGGTTTTACATTCACAGAAGTTTCATCTGGAACTGCAATATTGCAGACATCTGATTCTCGCTCCACAATTAATCTTCGCACCGGCTCAGCTTCAAATTCGGCTGGTTTTTTGCTCTTATTCTTTACTTCCCTATTCAACTCTTCTACTTTAGAAAGCTCAATAACAGCGTCTTTCTCAAGTGTAGTATCTCCAGGTTTATTAATGCGTGCCTCAAGTGGTGGAATTTGTACCACACCATCTTCCTTACAGAGAATCTGAGTTGTGGCGATCACCTGGCCTGGCTTGACACGTTTTCCATCCTCTACTTTCAATTCCGTGTGAGTAGAACCATGGGTTGCATCAGACAGGGTATCGCGGCGCACCAGGAGACTTTCCAAAATCACCATGCTGAGACGCTGACTCTTTTTGGTGCGACCAGGGATCACTTCCACATCGACGATCATCTGTGGTGTTGTGTCAGAGGTTTCCAGAATGATCTGGGTGCGCAGAAGCTCCACCGGCTCCACGGATTTCACCAGTTCACCATCCTTAAACATCAAGCGCTGTTGGGCTTTCAAGGCCATGGACGGTCCTTGGGGTTGCTTAACTTGGATGGTAGCAGGAACATAAGCATCATCTGGAATTGCAAATTCCTCAACGGGACGCAGGAGAAGAAAAGGGCTACCTTCAGATGGGTCCGCCACAGATTCCACATAGTAGATATTCTCAGCAATTAACTCATTTTTGATCAGCACATCTCCAGGGTTTACAAGCATGCCTTCTTCAGAGAAGCGCTCAAGAGCTTCTCTATGACTATAATTATTTACGTCACAGTAATGTACGTTACCACTTCGTACAGTGATTTCTCTTAAAATATCATTCTTCTGAATAACGGTTACAATTCCTGAAGTTTGACTAAAGATATCTTTAACTACTTCAGTTCCAGTTTCAATTCTTTGATAATTTTTAACCATTAACAAAGAAATATCTTTATTAATTTCATGAGTTTCTTGGGGAATCCACAGTAAAGTTCCTCCATGAGATAACTCAAAGCCATGTTTCGCTGAACGTGCCTTTTTAATAGTCAAACCTGGACTAAATTTTACCAAGCCGCCGCTTTGGGTTTTGAAGCGCTCATCACTCAGCTCAGCAATAATCTCGCCATGGCTAATTTTACTACCTGGGTTAGTGTGTAGACGATAATTTAAACCATCTTCAGTTTCCAAATTCCATAGCTCACCAACATGGCTACTTTCATGAACTAGTTTGAGATCTTTGATGGTGAGTTTAGCTGTAACAATCTGCACTTCACGTGAGTCGCCTGTGGCATCCCGCAAGCGCACATCACCACCATACTCGCTCCGCAAGCGACTTTCTGCAAGCACATCCCCTGTTTGAACTGCGCAACCAGCTTCAACGACTGGCTCGGCGTTGGGAGGCAAGTTATAAACATCCCCACTAAGTACCCAGAGTTGGCCTAGCCTCTGTGCTTTGACGGTAACGTTGCCTTGGCGATCCGTGGCTTCCCGGGGCTGAATCTCCTTGTCATACTTGACCTGGCCAGCCAAGTCACAGATAACGTCCTTGATGGCTTTCTCAACACTCTTCTTCACGTTGCCACCTGCAATCTGACCCAGCACATCGTCACGCTTGACGGCACTGCCATCCTCGGCAAACAGAACAGAACCAGAGGTAATGGAAACAACTTGCTTTTCGCCGGAAGTAGATCTGACAGTCAACTGGAAATCTGTCTCCGAAATGTAAGCGTTAACACCATGGGGCGTGCGGTAGGGGCGTACCTGACCACCAAGGCTGACGGTACCGGCCAAGGTAGAGCGTACAGTGCCCGTTTCTGCCGTGCTCACGCCACCGGTATGGAAGGTACGCATGGTCAATTGGGTACCAGGCTCACCAATGGACTGGGCAGCCACAATGCCCACAGCTTCCCCCAGATCAACCAACTTGTTGTGGGCCAAAGCCCAGCCATAGCAATGGCGGCAGACGGATTTTGGCGTTTCGCAGGTGAGGGGCGAGCGGACCTTCACTTCTTTGACCTGACGTTTTTCAAGCTGCTTACTGATCTCCAAACTGATTTCTGTGTTGCGAGGCCACAGAAGTTCTTCTTTCTCTTTTTTAATTGGATAGGTACTGATAAGTCCTGTCATTGTACTAAATACATCATTGGAAAGTTTAGTATCGCGCTCAATCCACTGATTTTTCTTAACAAGAAGAGTATTTGTATTGATAGTGTAATTATTTTGAGGAGTAAATTCGCTAAGGAACAAAACATTATCTTGACCAGATACAGTGGAATGTACATATGTATATTGGTTTATTGTTAAATTTTTTGTAAGAACATCTTTTGGTTTAGTCAATAAACCTTTCTCAAATCGTTTTAAGATTTTTTTATCTTCACAGATATGTAAAGAACCCTCAAGAAGACTAATATATGAGATTCCGTTACTCTCGCTCACAACAACAAGACCTTTGTTGGGACTGATGATTTCTTCAGTCAGCATCGTCTCCGCCTCAACCCAATTGCCATCAGCAACCTTAAGGGAAGCCTCAGGTTCAATTTTCCACGTTTTTTGAGGAAGCTCGCTCACAAGTAATGCAGACCCTTCCCGAGTTTTGACGGCTTGTACGAGAGCCAGTGATGAACTCTTCAGTTCTCCCTGCAACTCGTCCCCTGGCTCCACTAAAATACCTTTGTCGAAGCGCCTCAAAACTGCTTTATCTTTACAAAGCTGTAACGTACCACCAAGAATTATTACGTGAGTTACTTTAACTAGTTGCTTAATATCTTCAGCCGTTAAACGCCCCACCAGTTCTCTTTGATAGCTTCCTTTTTCATCAGCTTTGATAACAATGCCTCGCTGAGTGCCACAGTCTTCATCGCGGACAATCATGTCCTGGGCAACATCCACCAGACGACGAGTCAGGTAACCGGAGTCGGCTGTACGTAGAGCTGTATCCACCAGGCCTTTACGCGCCCCGTAGGAAGAGATCACGTATTCTGTAACTGTCAGACCTTCACGAAAGTTTGTCCGAATCGGCAGATCAATAATTTCTCCTTGAGGATTAGCCATCAGTCCACGCATCCCTACCAACTGCCGCACCTGGGACATGTTACCTCTGGCGCCGGAGTTGGCCATCATCCAGACAGAGTTCAGGGGATCATTTTGCGTGAATGTTCTTTTGACAGCTTCAACAAGACGCTCGTTTGTTTCTGTCCACGTATCAATTACTTTTGTATGTCGCTCCACCTCTGTAATTTTCCCCAGCCGATAGCGCTCTTCTGTGCGGGTAATCTCTTCCTCAGCTTCGTTGAGAAGTTCTTTTTTTTCTTCAGGAATTCTCAGGTCATCTACGGAGATAGAAACAGCCGCTTGGGTCGCATAGTGAAATCCCAAGTCCTTCAGCTCGTCAGCAATAGCTGTTGTAACCGAAGTGCCAAACTCCTTGTACGCCCAATCAATGAGATTGCGTAGCCCTTTTTTGTCAATGACCCGATTGCGAAAGACAAGGCGAGATTTCGCCTCGTGAGCTCTCTTCTGGGCCAGTGGGGTCCCTGAGCTCAACACAGCAGTCGTTGAACTGGCCAAAGAAGTCGTGGGCTGAGAGTTGCTAAGAGTCATGGGTGAAGGAGGGAGACGTGAGGAGGAACAGGGAAGTGGAGGTAGATGAATGTGAGGAGTGAAGCGTTAAGCGGCAGTGAAGGCGGAATCAGGTGGTTGAGGTTTGACGTTATGGGCGCTGATCACCGTATTAACAGCATGGTTCATTACAACACGCCCCACTGTGGTCAAGATCATGCGGCTGAACAGGCGGCCGCCACTGTCGAAACGGTCACAGCGAAACTTCCAGTGTTCAAGTCGGGTGCCATCCTTAAACTTCTCCACGCGGTGGGGGCGATCCGCCTCGTCA
>JAJDVL010000001.1 GCA_022826155.1 Prochlorococcaceae cyanobacterium jk18x22bins.40
CCTGTCGAGATCAGGAGCTTTTCTTCAATGTTTGACGCCTTCACCAAGGTTGTTGCCCAGGCTGATGCCCGGGGTGAGTTCATCAGTGCTGGTCAGCTTGACGGCCTTTCCGCCATTGTTGCTGACAGCAACAAGCGTATGGATGCGGTGAACCGCATCACATCCAACTCCTCCAGCATCGTTGCCAGCGCGGCCCGCAGCCTCTTTGCCGAGCAGCCTTCTCTGATTGCCCCCGGTGGCAACGCCTATACCCATCGCCGCATGGCCGCCTGCCTGCGGGACATGGAAATCATCCTCCGCTACGTCACCTATGCCGTCTTCACAGGTGATGCCAGCGCCCTGGAGGACCGTTGCCTGAATGGTCTCCGTGAGACGTACCTGGCCCTGGGCGTGCCTGGCGCTTCTGTTGCAGAGTCCGTCCGCAAGATGAAGGACACTGCCATCTCCATCGTCAACGACCGCACCGGCATCACCTCCGGCGACTGCACCTCCCTCGTTGCAGAAATCGGCCTCTACTTCGACCGCGCCGCCGCTGCTGTGGCCTGAGCCAGGCCCTAACTTCAATCCCCTTAACTCCTTTCATCGTTTTCCATGAAAACCCCCCTTACCGAAGCCGTCGCCGCTGCCGATTCCCAGGCGCGCTTCCTCTCCAACAGCGAGATGCAGTCCGCCTTGGGCCGTTTTGCCCATGCCAATGACTGCCTTGCTGCCGCCAAGGCTCTCACCGCCAAGGCCGACAGCCTGGTGAACGGCGCCACCCAGGCCGTCTACAACAAGTTCCCCTACACCACCCAGATGCAGGGGAACCAGTACGCCTCCACCCCCGAAGGCAAGGCCAAGTGCGCCCGGGACGTGGGCTACTACCTGCGCATGGTCACCTACTGCCTGGTGGCTGGCGGCACTGGTCCCATGGACGACTACCTGATTGCCGGCCTTGAGGAAATCAACCGCACCTTCGAGCTGTCCCCCTCCTGGTACGTGGAAGCCCTGAAGTACATCAAGGCCAACCACGGCCTCAGCGGTGATCCTGCCACTGAAGCCAACACCTACATCGACTACGCCATCAACGCCCTCGTCTGAGCTCAACCTGCCTGGATTCAACGTTCGGCTGGCTGTTCAGCCCTGAATGTCAGAATGGAGCCCGCTGTGGGCTCCTTTTTTCTGCTTTTTTCCATGTCGCAAGGGACACCCCTCAATGAGGCCCAGGCTCTGGACTGGTTGCGCCAGTTGGAGGATCCGGGTCAGCGCTACTACGCCGCCTGGTGGCTGGGGCGGATGCGCTCCCATCATCCGGAGGCGGCGCCCCTGCTGATTCAGGCACTGGCGGAGCGGGGTCCCCGTCCGGATCCTGCAAGCGGCATTGACGAACCCAACCCCATCGCCCGCAATGCAGCCCGCGCCCTGGGCAAACTGGCGGATTCCCGGGCCACTGATCCCCTGTTGGAAGCCCTGGAGTCCTCTGATGATGGGTTGCGGGAGGCCGCTGCCCGATCCTTGGGCCAGTTGGGCGCCATCAAGGCGCGGCGGCCCATGCTGCGGCGTCTGGCGCCAGGACCGTTGGTGGCAGGGGCTCCACGCCCAGGCACCAGCCGGCTGATGGAACCCTGTGAGGCGCTCCTGGAAGCCCTGGGGGCCCTGGGGTGGCAGGAGGAGGATGGATCCACAGTCACGGACCGCGAACCGCTGCTGGCGGTGGTGCGGGCCTATGCAGACCATGAACGCCCGCTGATCCGTTCCGCCGCCTGTCGCAGCCTGCTGCAGCTCACCCAGGAGGATGGCTGGGGTGAGCAGCTGGTCCATCTGCTGCAACACAACGAACTCCAGGTGCGGCGGGCAGCCCTGCTGGATCTGGGGGCCACCGGCTGGCGCCTGGCGGGTACCGCCATTGCCCGGACCTTGGCGGAGAACAGCCTGAAGCTCATCGCCCTGCGGGGCCTGGTGGAGAACAGCCCGGCACGGAACCAGGCCAGCCCATCCCCCTCACCGGAGGAGGTTGAGCTGCTGCTTGCCATGGATGATCTTCTTTAAGCCCCCCTATGCCCTCCGCGCTTCCTGATTCCCGGCAGGTGCAGGTCCTCATGGACGCCGTGCAGGCTGCCCAGACCGCAGATGACCTCACCGATGCGGTGGAAGACCTTTCCGCCTGTCCCCATCCCATGGCCATCCCCTGCTTGATTCAGGTTTTAGGCTTTAACAACCCTGGGGCAGCCGTGGCGGCAGTGGATGGCCTGGTGGCCATTGGTTCTGCCGCTGTGCCGGCCATCCTCGCCAATCTGGATGAGTACAACTATGGCGCCAGGGCCTGGAGTGTGCGGGCCCTGGCGGGGATTGGCGATCTGCGGGGGCTGCCGCTGCTGGAGCGGGCCCTGGCCCAGGATATTGGTCCCAGTGTGCGGCGGGCCGCTGCCCGGGGCATGGGTGGCCTTCAACCCCATGGCTTCACGGCGCAACAGCGGCAGGAGTTGGCTGAGCGGATCTTGCCCCAGCTCAAGGCCGCTTGCGGGGATGAAGAGTGGATTGTGCGCTATGCCGTGGCGGTGGGGCTGGAGAGCATGGAACACTGGTGGCGGCCCCCCGCTGCCCAGCGGCAGCGCCTGCTGGACACCCTTGAGCCATTGGCTGATCCTCAACGGGAAGCGGTGCCCGTGGTGTGGCTACGGGCCCGGTTGGCCCTCAACCATCTGGCGGCCCCCTCCCCTGTGACCCGTGCTTGATGTTCTGCCATGACCTTGATCGCCCGCCGTCTGCTGGAGCGCCTCAGCGGCGTCTTTTCCAATGAAGCACAGGCGGTGGCCAATCCACCCCTCTTTGCCTCCATCCAGGTTGTGTTCCGCCCCACACCCCAGTTGGCCCCCGGTTCTCTGCTGCTGGAGCAGGCCTATGCCCTGGATCCAAGCCAGCCCTACCGCATTCGTGTGTTGAGGGTCCGCCACCACCAGGAGCAGGGCCTGATCATTGAAAATTGGGCCCTCCACGCTGAAGAGCGCTTTTATGGCGCCACCATGGACCCGGAGCATCTGATCCGGATCCGGCAGCAGGATTTGACCCTGTTGCAGGGCTGCACCTACCTGGTGGAGACGGCAGGAGATGGATTCCGGGGCGAGGTGGAGCCCGGTTGCAACTGCCGGGTGCAGCGGGCCGGCCGCGAGACCTATCTGGTGAGTTGCTTTGAAGTGGGGGAAGGCTGGCTGCGCACCACGGATCAAGGCTTTGATCCCCAAACCCACACCCATGTCTGGGGCGGCGTCGCCGGTGCGTTCGCGTTTGAACGTACCAGGAGCTTTGCGGCGGAACTGCCCGAATCCTGGTAGTTCCAAAGCATTGGCAGCCCATGGGTCAGTGGTGCCCCCCGGGCCACCCCTCATAAGACACCCGCTGACGAAACAGCTCCTCCAGCTTATCCACCACCTGCTCAACACTGATGTCGTCGGTGGCCACCACCACCCCGTCTTCCGCCGGCCGCAGCGGCGCTTCCGTGCGGGTGCGATCCAAATGGTCCCGCTCGGCAATCTGGGCCTCCAGTGTGGCCAGCGGCGGGGGCGCCTGACCCCGCTGGGTCATATCGGCGGCTCGGCGTCGCGCCCGCTCCGCCGCGGTGGCGGTCAGATACACCTTCAATTCCGCCTGGGGGAACACGGCAGTGCCCATGTCCCGCCCTTCGCTCACCAGCCCGCCCTGCTGGCCAAACGCCCGCTGTTGCCGGGTGAGCACCTGGCGCACCTGGGGCAGGGCCGCCACCCGGGGAACGGTGGCGGTGATACGGGGAAGGCGAATGGCATCGCTCACGTCCACCCCATTGATGCAGATCACCTGCTGCCCATGGTCTCCCCAGACGAGCCGCAACTCCATGGCGTCCAGCAACTGCTGCAGGGTTCCATCGGGACGGATGGGCTGCTGGCGCTCCAGCATAAGCCAGGCCACAGCACGATACATGGCGCCGGTGTCCAGATGGAGGAGGCCTAGCCGTCCTGCCAGGAGGCGGGTCACCGTGCTTTTGCCCGTTCCCGCCGGCCCGTCAATGGCGATGATGGGCTTGCGGCTCAGCAGGAATTTGTGATCCAGCAGACGGGCTGGGCCCACGTGGGCCGCCACCCCCAACATGGCCACCCCATCCAGGTGCGGGCAGGGCTGCAGGGTGAGGGGATTCACCAGTTGGACATAGTCCACAGGCAGCCCTGCAGATTCCAAGGGGGCGCGCACCAACTGTTCCAGGACCGTGGCGCGGCGCTCACCCCCCTGCACCGCGGCCTCTGCATTTCCCAAGGCCTGGGGCAACAGGGCGGCCTGCCGCCGCTGGGCCGGGCTGAGGCGGCTGTTCCTTGAGCTATGGGGCAGACCATCCTCCTCCCGCACCACAGGCACCGGCAGCAGACGGCAGCGCCCCTCGTAAAATGCGGGAAGGCAATGGCGCAACACCGTGAGTTGCTGCCAGTCCTTTTCCCCCATGGCCACTAGGGCGGGACGCACCCGCTCCAGGAGCCGCTCCATCACCATGAGTACCCCCTCAAAATGGCCCGGCCGGCAGGGACCGCAGAGGGTCCGGATCAGGGATGGCTTGAGCTGGGGACCAGCCTTGGCGTGGCCGGCCTTGGCATCATCGTAAATGTCCGCCACCGCGGGAAACCAGATGGCATCAGCACCGGCGGCGCCTGCCTTTTGCCCATCCCCGTCAGCATGTCTTGGGTAGGTCGTAAAGTCTTCTCCCGCTGCAAATTGGGTGGGATTGACAAACACGCTCACCAGAACCCGCGCCCCTGGGCCACAGGCTGCGCGAATGAGCTGCTGATGGCCGCGATGGAGTCCACCCATGGTAGGGACAAAATGGACCGGGCCAGGGGCAGCGGCCAGCCACTGGTCCAATTCACCGTTGCTGTGCAGGATCACCACATCATCAACCCAAGACTTTGACAGGCTCCACCATGGACTATCGCAGCGCAGGTGTGGACATTGAAGCGGGCAACGCCTTTGTTGATCGGATCCGCGCCCTGGCAGCCAGCACGCGCCGTCCTGAAGTGGTGGGCAGCCTGGGGGGCTTTGGCGGCCTCTGCCATGTGCCTGCCGGTCTGCAACAGCCCATGCTGGTGGCCGGGGCCGATGGGGTGGGCACCAAGCTGGCCCTGGCGCAAGCATGGGGCTGTCACCGGCAGGTGGGGGTGGACCTGGTGGCCATGTGCGTAAATGACGTGATCACCAGCGGTGCGGACCCCCTGTTCTTTCTGGACTACGTTGCCAGTGGCCGCCTGGTCCCCGATCGCCTGGCGGCGACCGTGGAGGGCATGGCCTGGGCCTGCCGCATCAGCGGCTGCGCCCTGCTGGGGGGAGAAACCGCAGAGATGCCCGGCTTCTATGACGACAGCCGCTATGATCTGGCCGGTTTTTGCGTGGGGGTGGTGGATGCCCCGGCCCTGGTGGATGGACGCCACATCCAGCCGGGGGACCAGTTGATCGCTGTTGCCAGTTCAGGCCCCCACAGCAACGGTTTCAGTCTGATTCGACAGGTGTTGGACCATAGCGGCGTGGACCCCCATGCCCTGGGCTTGGAGCCAGGCATGAGCCTGGCGCAACAGCTCATGGAGCCCACCCGTCTTTATGCCCCACTGGTGCGCCAGTTGCGCCAGCGGGCCATTCCCCTCCACGGGATGGTGCATATCACCGGTGGCGGACTGCCAGGGAACCTGCCCCGTTGTCTTCCCGAAGACGCCAATCTGCATCTGGCCCTTGATGCAGACAGTTGGTCCGTCCCGCCCCTGTTCCGCTGGTTGCAGCAGCAGGGAGGGATTCCGGAGGCGGACCTTTGGAACACCTTCAATCTGGGCATTGGTTTTTGCCTGGTGGCGCCCCCCGACAGCGTGGAAGACGTCCTGGCCTGCTGTCGAAATTGTGGTGAACGATCCTGGCGCCTTGGGGAAGTCCTGGCGGGTCATGGACCCGTAGAAGGGCTGCCAAAACCACCCAATGTGGCAGAATAAAGCTGTGAACAGCATTCATACATTCCCTTAACCCCACGTAACCGTGACTTCCAGTTTCCCCTCCAATCGCATCACCCGCCGTCGCAGTTCCGCCGGTCCCAGCCTCCAGTCTCCCAATCGCCCCCAGCCACGGCCTCCACTGCGCAGCGTCCCCACCCCCTCCCGGGCCCCCTTCCTCACCCTGAACGACCACGGCAGGGTGTACGTGGCCGATCTCCCCAAGCTGAGTGATGGTCAACTGGCCAACCTGGCGCGGGAAGCCACCGAGGTGTTCGCCAGCTTGGAGCAGCGCATTGCCCAGCTTGAGGCTGACCTGGACACCACGCCACGGGATGCAGTTATCCGTGCCTGCACCAAGCGGGACGTGACCGCACGGTTCATGAAGGCCATTGAAGAGGAGCAGAGCAACCGTCGTAACAACCCCCAGTTGATGGCCGCCGCCGGTGAGTCTCTCTCCCGCACCTTCATGGAAGTGGCCCGCCACCGGCTCCCGGGGGAGACGTTCAACTCCTTGCTGCAAGAGGCAGTGACCCTTGTGAATCAGCAGGAGCAAGGACGGCACCGGAGATCCATGAAGGAGCGCTTGCCCGTGATGGTGTCCGACCTGTCGGACACCGGAGCATCCAACGCGCTCACGCCCTGATCACGTCCTGAGAAGACCTGTTTCCCTGAGAAAAGGCGTAAGCCAGCCGGGGATACCGTCACGTTTCCAGCGCCACCAGCGTCCTTGCCCCAGATACACGTCTTCCCCTCCGAGATAGGCCTTGGCCAACTCGGCTGCGGGGACGTCGGCAAGGGTGTCGCCTCGGCTGGCGCGCCATAGCCTCCGCGAGGCCAGGCGACAAGATGGTGGTTGTCTTGGCGACGGCGACATGGAGATACTCCCTGATCTGGAACAATGGCACTTTTAAAGTTAACGGCTGACTTCAAAACCGCAAGGGCTCCCCAAACGCAGCACAGGGAAGCGCCC
This sequence comes from Prochlorococcaceae cyanobacterium jk18x22bins.40, assembly GCA_022826155.1. Taxonomy (GTDB): domain Bacteria; phylum Cyanobacteriota; class Cyanobacteriia; order PCC-6307; family Cyanobiaceae; genus Synechococcus_B. Next base: position 6,940 of record JAJDVL010000001.1, read on the forward strand.
ATGGTCGTCAGGGGGCGTCTGGCGCCGGAAAGCCCAGTTGCCGGCCGGTCCAGACAGCCGTGGCTGGTGCCAGAAGGATGCCGTTGCGGTAGTGGCCACTGGTGAGCAACACACCAGGGGCCAGGGTGGCCAACAGCGGTGCAGGGCGGCCAGCGGGCCGGGCCCGCACCCCCTGCCAGCGGCCCAGCACCTGGGCCTGCCGCAGCCACGGTGGAGCGGCGCCATCCAGCCCCAGCATCTGGTCAAAGCATTGGACTTGGCTCTGGTCGCCGGGCTCCACGGTTGCCCCGATCCACAACCGCTGGTCCTGGAGGCGAGGGATCAGGTGGACTCCGCGCCACACCACAGGCCCTGGCAAGCCCTGTGGCGGCAGCATGGGACAGTGGAGTTCAGCCGCCTGACCCAGCACTGGCGTCATGGGCCAGTTCAGCCGGATGGCCGAATCCAGGCTGGATGAATTCAGGGCCGCCAGCAGCCGACCGGCGCCCAACCCTGTGCAGAGGACCACGGCTGAAGCCAGGAGGGTTGTGGGGCAGTCGGGATCCCTGGCTTGTAATTGAAGGCGCCAGTTCTTGCCCTCAGGTTGGAGGCCTGTCACCTGGGCAGGCCGGCGCTGGACGCCCAGGCGCTCGGCGGCCCCAGCCAGGGCCGCCAGCAGTGGGGCAGGATCCAGTTGTCCATCCTGGGGAGACCAGAGGCCACCCTGCAAGTCGCTGGAGGCCAGGGCGGGCCAGCGGTTGAGGAGTTCGCCACGGGTGCGCCAGGCCAGAGGGACACCCTCCCCTTGGCGCTGGCGCACCAGCGCCTGGAGCCGCTCCACCTCGTCCGCTTGGTGGCAGAGCACCGTGAGCCCCCACTGCTGGGGGACGGGTCCCAGCAACGGCAACCACTGGCGCCACAGGGCAAGAGAGGTGCGCCGCAACCGCCAGCTTCGGCCACGAAGGCGCCGGCTGCAATGGCCCATCAGCACCCCCAGGGCCGCCAGGCTGCCGGGCCGCTCCAGGCTGGCATCGGGAGCAAGCCACACCACCTGGGCGCCGCAGCGGGCCAGCCACCAGGCCGTAACGCTGCCCACACTTCCGGCCCCCACCACGGCAATCACGTCACGACAGACCGGCATGGGTTGAAGCAACCATTCCCTGGCGCGGTTCAGGAAGGGAGAGCAGGTGTACCTTGAACGAGGCCACGTAACACGCTCATGAGGCTGCATTGCTCCCGCGCCGTCGTCACGCTCCTCCGGCTCATGGCGCCAGTGGTTGTCATGGCTTTCATGCTCTTGCCTCTCCTGGCCGCTCCCGGTGCTGCCTATGCCTATGTTGACGTCGGCATTGACATCGAGGGGGAGGTCATGCAGGAGGTCATTGACCCCTGTTTTCTCGCTGTTGTTCGGAAAAACAAGCACATGAACCCGAATCTGTATGGAGACATGGACAATAATGATCTTCTTAACATGATGAAAGCGCTGAGTCCGGACGATTCCCTGGCCATGGCTTCCGACTTTGCAGCCTCGCTGGACCTGCAGAGCATGACCCGCAAGGAGCGTTTCAAGGTGTATGCGTTGGGCAGGGACATGTGCGTCTCCAAAGCCTCAGTTGACTGAATCGAATCACCATGCCCAGTTTCACCAGGCTCAGCCCACCCTCCCAGGGGACCGCCATCCGTTTCGAGGGGGGGTGCCCTGTTGTCCCCGATGAACCCGTCATTCCCTTCATTCGTGGGGACGGCACCGGCGTGGACATCTGGCCTGCCACCCAGCGGGTGCTGGATGCAGCCGTACAGGCTGCCTACGGCAGTGGACGTCGCATTCAGTGGTTCAAAATCTATGCCGGGGACGAAGCCTGTCAACACTATGGCGATTTCCAATACCTGCCTGAAGACACTCTGAGCGCCATCCGCCAGTACGGCATCGCCATTAAAGGGCCCCTCACCACCCCGGTGGGGGGCGGCATCCGCTCCCTGAACGTGACGCTGCGGCAACTGTTTGATCTGTACTGCTGTGTGCGACCCTGCCGGTATTACACAGGCACCCCCAGCCCCCACAGACGCCCGGAGGAGTTGGACGTGGTGGTGTATCGGGAAAACACGGAAGACATCTACATCGGTGTGGAGTGGGCTGCTGACGACCCTGTTGGCCAGGAGTTGCTGCGCCACCTGAACGAGACGGTGATACCCGCCAACGGCAAGCTGGGGAACCGCCAGCTTCGCCCCGGCTCCGGCCTGGGCATCAAGCCGGTGAGCAAGATGGGCACCCAGCGCCATGTGCGCCGCGCCATCCGCCATGCCCTGGGACTGGAAGGTGGCAAACGCCATGTGACCCTGGTCCATAAGGGGAACATCATGAAATTCACCGAGGGCGCCTTCCGGGATTGGGGCTACGAACTGGCCACAACCGAGTTCCGCGCCGTATGCGTCACGGAGCGGGAAAGCTGGGTGTTGGACAACCTGGCCAGGGCTCCCCAACTGTCGGTTGAAAACAATGCCCGCGCCATTGACCCCGGCTACGACAACCTCACTCCCGCCAAACAGCAGGCTGTCTGCGAAGAGGTGCGGGCCATCCTGGACAGCATTGGCGAATCCCATGGTCAAGACCGTTGGCGCCAGATGGTGATGGTGGATGATCGCATTGCCGATAGTGTGTTTCAGCAACTGCAAACCCGACCGGGGGAGTATTCCGTTCTGGTGACCCTCAACTTGAACGGGGACTACATCTCCGATGCCGCTGCGGCCATTGTGGGGGGGCTGGGCATGGCCCCCGGCGCCAACATTGGCGATGATGCCGCCATCTTCGAGGCCACCCACGGCACCGCCCCCAAGCACGCCGGCCTGGATCGCATCAATCCCGGTTCTCTGATCCTCAGTGGTCAGATGATGTTGGAGTTCCTCGGCTGGCATGAAGCCGCCGCGCTGATCCACCACGGAATCGGCCAGGCCATCGCCAACCGCTGCGTCACCTACGACCTGGCCCGCATGATGGACCCCCCTGTAGATCCCCCCCTGAAGTGTTCAGAGTTTGCCGACGCAATTATCCGCCATTTCCCCCAACACTGACCGCCACCAGCAGCACGCCAAAGCCCAGGCGATACGCAACAAACACCCAGGTGCTGTGCCGCTGCAGAAACCGCAGCAGCCAGGCAATGGCCAGCCAGGACGAGAGGGCAGCGCTCAGTACCCCCACCACCAGGGGCAGCGGTCCCCCCAGGTCGGGGCTGGCGAGGGCCTCCTTCAATTCCGCCAGACCCGCCATGGTGATGGCCGGAATCCCCAGCAAAAAGGAGAACCGGGCAGCCGCCACCCGCTGCCAGCCCATGAGCAGCGCCGCCGTGAGGGTGCTCCCCGAGCGGGACACCCCCGGCACCAGAGCCAACATCTGCGCCAATCCCAGGAGCCAACCCGCAGTGATGCTCACCTGGCCAAGGCCATGGCGGCGGCGGCCCGTCCGTTCCGCCATGGCCAGCAGCACCGCCATCACCATGGACAACACCCCGATCCCCGCCAGGCTACGCAGCACCGATGTCCCGTAGGCCCCGTAGAAGAAGAGCCGAATGGTGAGACCGGCCACAAGAATGGGCACGGTGCCCACCGCAACGGCCAACCCCAACCGTGCCTCCGGGGCGTTCAGGTTCCTTTGTCTCAGGCCCTGCAGCAGCCCCAGGCTCAGTTGGCGTAAATCCTTTTGGAAATAGGCAAGTACGGCCCCGATGCTGCCAAGCTGCAACACCGCGGTGACCGCCACGCCAGGATCACCCCAGCCCAGCAACACCGGCACCGCCTTGAGATGGGCCGTGCTGCTGATGGGGAGAAACTCGGTGAGGCCCTGGACAACGCCCAGCACCAGGGCGCGCCAGCAAGCCAGTGCCAGGCCTGGGGCGCCATGATCTGCAAGATTCAGGGCAGCCAGGTGGATGGGGGGCATGGGTAATGGAGGCTTGGCCGGTCGATGGCCTCAAACAGCGCCTTGCCCGGCCCATGGCGCTCTAGCAGATGGCGGAGTTGAGGATCGCCGTCTCGTCCGGCACCTTCTCCAGGCAGGTTCACCAGGAGCAAGACCGAGAACCCTTGTGCCCGTCTTGATGTCTTCCAGCACACTCATCCTGAAGCAGCCTGGTAAGGAGGAAGAAGAGTACACCAGCCAGGCTACCGGGGCTGGAACCTGGCAGGGCACGTCATGGATCCAGGCAGTCCAGGGGCAGGCCCAGGGCAACCGCCTCCCGGTAGAGCGCTTGCTGGGCAGGGATATCCCCGTTGCGGCGGGCCAGGGAAGCCCGCACCTGGAGAGAGTCCATGAAGGCCTGGCGACGGGCCAGGGTGCTGTCCCGGAGAACCTGCCTGTTGTGAGTGCTGCTTGTTGCCATGGGGGTTCTCTGTGATCTTAGCTTCTAATCCTAGCCCAGCTAGCCCATGCCGGCACGGTACAGCGTGAGCACGTCCGCCATGGCGCGAATACGGCCCACGGTCTGGGTGAGTTGACGAGCGTTGCGGAGCTCAATACTCAGGTCAATGCGGGCAGGCTTACCGCGACTGGTACGCACCCGAGCATCCAGCACGTTGATGTTGGCATCGGAAAGGCGGGTGAGAATATCTTTGAGTACGCCAACACGGTCCATCACGTCAATTTTTAGACGCACGGGATAGGTGTTGTTTTCAGGATGCCTGGGGTTCCATTGCACGGGCAGGCGGCGCTCCACAGGAATCCGTTCCACGTTGTCACAGTCCTGTCGGTGAACCGTGAGACCATGGTTGCCCAAGGACACAGCGCCAACGATGGGTTCCTGCGGGAGCGGTGTACAACAGCCAGCCAGACGAAAGTCCAGTCCGTCCACGCCAAGAATCGGATTCCCCTGCAACTGATCCGCCGTTGCACTCAGCTCGCGACTGGATGGAGCCGGGGTGGGGACAGAGTCAGCCTTGGGCTGCGACCCATGGTGGGCCTGGAGACGAATTTCCTCCCTTAGGCGGTTGGCAACCTGGTGAATGGTGAGGGCGCCAAAGCCGACGGCGGCTAGCAGATCATTGACCGTGTAAAGGTTACAGCGCTCCGCCACTTTTTGCATGGCTGAGGACTTGAGCAACTCCTCCAGACCATGGCGACCCAGTTCATGCTCCAGCATATCACGACCGCGGTTGATATTTTGATCTCGATGACTGGTCTTGTACCATTGGCGTATACGGTTGCGGGCTGTTGGTGTGGCAATAAAGTTGAGCCAGTCCAAGCTGGGGCGGGCATTGCGTTCTGTGATGATCTCAACAATATCGCCATTCTTCAAAGGAGTTGACAGGGGCACGAGACGGTCGTTGACGCGAGCACCATAGCAGTGATGCCCCACTTCAGAGTGGATACGATAGGCAAAGTCTACAGGCGTGGAACCACGTCGTAGATCCAGAACATCTCCTTTGGGGGTAAAGACAAACACCTCATCATCAAATAAATCATCTTTAATAGAGGCCAAATAGTCCTGGCCATCCCCGTCAGTAGCCTCCTGCTGCCAATTGAGAAGCTGACGCAGCCAGTTGAACCGCTCCTCCGCTTGACCATTGACAGGGGAACCTCCCTCCTTATACTTCCAATGGGCAGCAATTCCATATTCAGCAACCAGATGCATTTGCTGTGTACGAATCTGCACCTCCAGCGGCCGTTGATTGGCAATAACAGCAGTATGTAAGGATTGGTAGCCATTGGGCTTTGGCAAGCCAATATAGTCCTTGAAGCGACCAGGAATGGGACGAAAAGTATCGTGAACTACAGCAAGTGCCCGATAACAATTTTCCAGGCTCTCCGTTAAAACTCGCAGTGCGGCCACGTCATAGATTTCATGGAAGGCTTTATTCTGTCGCTTCATTTTATTCCAAATACCATAGAGATGTTTGGGACGACCATTCACATTCACTTGAGCAAGGCCGGCTTCGGACAGCCGCTGGCGTAGCAGTTCCACGGTGGCGTTGAGCCGTGCTTCCCGCTCACTCCGCTTGCTGGCCAACTGTTGAGAAATATCACGAAACTCCTGTGGATGGAGCATCTTGAAGGCCAGGTCCTCCAGCTCCCACTTCAGCTTACCAATGCCAAGACGATTGGCCAAAGGTGCATAAATCTCTAACGTTTCGATGGAAATTCTTCTCTGCTTTGCCGGTGGTAACGCTGTTAACGTACGCATGTTATGAAGACGGTCAGCCAGCTTGACCAGCACCACACGAATGTCACTGGCCATGGCGAGAAACATGCGACGCAGGTTTTCGGCTTGTTCCTCCGTGCGGTTGACAAAGTGAATGCCCCCCAACTTGGTGACGCCGTTGACAAGGGCCCGCACCTCGCAGCCAAACCTGGCCTCAACGTCGGCAGTGGTCACGCCACAGTCCTCCACCACGTCATGGAGGAAACCTGCGGCAATCACGCTGGGGCCCACGCCAATGTCCCGCAACAGATCGGCAACGGCAAGGGGGTGGCTGATGTAGGGCTCTCCACTGGCGCGCTGCTGGCCTTGATGCTGTTGCCAGGCAAAATCAAAAGCGGCGGCAATCAGAGCAGAACCTTCCGGAGGACCCTGGTGTTGACGTTGTCCCGTCGGCGACGCCTCCTGCAAGCAGTCCACCAGCCAGGCCGGCAGTGGGATGCCGTAATGCTGCTCTAGCCGCTTCCCAGGTCCCGCCGCAACCTCTCCCCTCCCTTGAGGGCCGCAGCAATCGCTGAGGATGAAGGGGCCAGAGGGTTTCAGCACATTACGTGAAGACCAGGTCTCCAGACTAAGCCAATCACCCCGCTGGTGAAGCATCCCCCAGGACCATGGCGCCATCCGGACCGGCAAGATGGGGCAGCAGATGGGTGCAGGAGAAGGTCCTGATGCAGTTCATTGACCTGGTGCAGATTGAAGTGCAGGCTGGCCGTGGTGGGGACGGCATTGTGGCTTTCCGTCGGGAGAAATTCGTGCCGGCGGGGGGGCCGGCCGGGGGGGACGGCGGGCGCGGTGGAGACGTGATCCTGGAGGCCACCACCAACCTGCAAACCCTGCTGGATTTCAAGTACAGGCGCCGTTTTACGGCTGGCGACGGCCGGCGGGGCGGCCCGAAAAACCGCACCGGGGCCAGTGCCCCACCCCTGCTGGTGAAGGTGCCCTGCGGTACGGAGGTCCACGACCTGGGGAGCAACATCTGGCTGGGGGACCTGACCACGCCGGGGCAGCAACTCTGTATTGCCACAGGGGGGCAGGGCGGTTTTGGCAATACCCGTTACCTGAGCAACCGCAATCGGGCTCCGGAGCAATGCACCCATGGCCATCCCGGCCAGCAACGGCAACTGCGGTTGGAACTCAAACTCCTGGCGGAGGTGGGGTTGGTGGGTTGTCCCAACGCAGGCAAGAGCACCTTGATCCGCGCGCTCTCCGCAGCGCGGCCCAAGGTGGCGGACTACCCTTTCACCACGTTGACCCCCAACCTGGGGGTGGTGCGGCGCCCAACGGGAGACGGCACGGTGTTTGCCGATATTCCCGGCCTGATCCAAGGCGCCGCCATGGGCGCCGGTCTGGGGCACGACTTCTTGCGCCACATCCAGCGCACCCGTCTTCTGGTGCATCTGGTAGATGCCACAGCGGAAGATCCCCACAGGGACGCCACCGTACTGCTGGGGGAGTTGACAGCCTATGACCCCACCCTGCTGGATCGTCCCCGTCTGCTGGCCCTTAACAAGAGTGACGCGGTGGATGCCAGCCGGTTGGAGTACCTGGCCACAACCCTCGGGCAGCACTTCCAACAGCCCTGCCATCAGATTTCCGCCGTCACGGGCCAGGGCCTGGAGCCGCTCAAGCAAGACATCTGGGACCGCCTGGCAACCTGCACTTGATATCAGTCCGGCGGTGGCTGGTTGTCAGGATGCAGGGCAGCGGCCCAGGGACGAAAGAGCGGGAAGAGGGACGGGGCCGCAACGGTCAACAGGGGATATCCCACCGTGGCCAGTTGGGCGCCGGGGGTGGCGGGGAAAGGATGTCCCGCCAGCGGTTCAACAGGACAGCCCAACTCCTCCAGCACCAGCCAGGCTGCCGCCAGGTCCCAAATCTTGGGGGAGGCCTCCAGGGCGCCGAGGCTTTGTCCCAAGGCCACGCCGGCCATGTTGGTGCTGGCCACACCGAACATGCGCAGTTTGCAAGGGAAGCGATGGTGGGAGCGGCGCTGCAAGACCACCATGCTGCGGGTGCAGAGGCTGGCGCAGGCATTGGGCGTGACCATGTCCGTTGGTGGCTTTAGGCGACGGCCGTTGAGCTCAACGCCTTCTCCCTGCACGACAATGATCCGCTGGCGCAGCGGGGGGATCTCCAGCCACCCCATCATGGGACGGCCCCGGTGCAGCAGAGCCAGGGAGATGGTCCAGTGGGGGATGCCGTAGGTGAAGTTTGTGGTTCCGTCCAAGGGATCCAGGACCCAGGCCCAGTCCTGCTGCGGCACCCGTGTGCTGCCCTCTTCGCTCAGTACCCCCGTGGCGGGGAACTGGTCCTGCAACCACTGGCTGACGGTCTCGTCACTCCAGCGGTCACAGGTGGTGATCAGGGAGCCGTCGGCTTTTCTCTCGGCCCCAATCCGGCCAAAATCCGCCATCTGCCGTGCGGCCACGTGGTCCAGAAGAGGGCTCAGTTGCTCCTTCCAGGCGGCGATGGTTCTCTCCATGGGGCAACCTCAGTCCAACTCCAGAGCCAGCACCTTGGCCAGGGTGCCGGCCGTGTCCCCACGGAATTGATGCACGCGTACAGCACCCAGGGACCATGTAGCCGCAGCCATGATAAGGACTTCAATAAACAGCACGAAACCATAGGCAGGGAAGGCCGGTGGCAGCCAGTTGGCCCCCAATCCGTCGGGGATCAAGGCATGGCCAAGATCCAGCAGACCCCCGCCCATGAGTTTACCCAGTGCCCTGGATAAGGCCTGAGCCAAGGCCCAGGCCCCCACAAACGTGCCGGCGGCCTCCGGCAGGGTCAAATCCAACATGAGGGAGAGGGTGGCATTGGTGGCAATGCCCGCAGCAAGACCAAACAACACCATCACCACCTGCAACACCGTCACTCGACCGGTACACCCTGCTAGAAACAGCAACGCCAGCGAGACGGTGATCAACTGGCAGCCTAGACGGGAACTGGCCATCTTCCCCAACCTGGGGGTGATCAGAAATCCTGCCAGGAGAAGGCCCAGCAGTGTACCGGCTCCCCAGAGGGCGTTCAGGATGGTGCTTTTGGAAATGGGCAGACCAAAGACGTCCGCCCCATAGCTCTCCAGGATGGGATCCTGGAGGAACACCCCCAGGGCAAACAGCACCAGAAAGCCGAAGAAAACCAGGGTCTGGCGGCTGGAGGTGAGCAAGGCCCACGTGCGCGGCAGGGTCATCGCCTGTTCAGGGGTCTGGTTCCCACTTCGGGAGCCGCCCCGGGGCTCCATCCCCCAGCAGGCCACGATGGTCAATGCCGCCACCACCACAGCCAGTTGAATCATGAAGCGCTGCAACGCAGGTTGAAGTACTGCAGGATCCGTCACCCCGTCCACGCTTCTGAGGGTGATGGAAATGCAAATGGCCCCAACGATGATGCCCACGGTCAACATGCACCAGATGATGCCCACGGCCCGGGGACGTTCCTGTTCTGTGGTGCGGTCGATGACCAGAGCCAGGTAGGGGGTGGTGGCCATGGCCACAGCCAGACCAAACAGGGCAAACAGGCCGCAGAGTGCCGTGGCGCCACCCCAGAAAGCGCGACTGTTGTCCATTGCAATGGCGTTGCCCACGAAGAAGATCAGCGGAATGGAGAGCACCGCAATGAGGCAGTAGAGAATGGAACCGGTCACCACGTAGGGGACCCGATAGCGCCCTTGAAACGGCCGTGCATCGGACACCTGGCCAAACAACACCCGGCTGGGGGCCACCAACTGCTCAAAGGCCAGGGCGCCGCCCACCAGCAAACCGGGGAACGCCAGTTCGGTGAGCATGATGCGGTTCAACAGGCCCGCAAAGACCACCGCCATGGTGCCCAGACAACCTTGGAACAAGCCGAGCCGCAGCACCTGCAGCAGGGACAGGCCCGATGGACTGGCAGGGGAGTCATGGGAAAGCGCCACGGTTCTGCGGCCTCGGGGATGGTGTAAGGGATGTTCTGGGGGCAGGCTAGGGCCGGGGCGGCAGGCCCGTATAACGGTGCAACTGCGCCAGGCTCAGGTTGTAGTCCAGAACGGCCTGGGCATGATCAACGGCGGCGCGGGTCAGGGCGTTTTGCTGATCAATCATGTCCTGCTGGGTGCCAACACCAGCCTCGTAGCGGGCAGTGGTGAGCTTTAGGATCTCCTGCTGCGTCGTCACTTGGCGGGCGCGCAACTCCAGCGTGTCCTCCTGGGCATGGACGGTGTGGAACGCCCTCTCCACCTGCTGCTGGAAGGTGTTGCGGGCATCCGCCAGGAGGTACTCCTGCCTCCGGATCGCCAGACGCCAGCGGCGAGCACTGGCCTGGGCACCCCCCCCGTCGCTGAGGGGCACCGCAAAGCGCAAGCCCAGAGCAGTGGAAATCCTTCCCCTGAACTGGCTTTCAACGGGGGAGGCGCCGGAGAGAACATTGCCGGATGCCTGATTCCAGGTCCCCATCACAAAGAGCGAGAGGGTGGGCTCAAGAACCGCCAGAGCTTCCTTGGCCCGGGCTTCCCGCTCCTGGATGGCGGCAAGAAGCTGTTGTAGCTCTTCGCGGCTGGCGAAGGCGGCAGCCAGGCTCTCCTCCAGGGTTGCGGTCCAGCGTCCCTGCCGCCCATTGGCGTCCCGGGCCGTGGGCACAACCCCCTGGGGCAGGTTCAGCACCCTGGCCAAACGGCGGCGGGCGATGGTCTGCTGGGCCTTGGCGCTGGCCAGCAAGGCTTCATCACCGGTCAACTGGGCATGGGCCTGCAGCACGTCCAGCCGGGCAGCCACGCCAGCCCTATGGCGCACACGGCTGATCTTCAAGGTGGCCTGGGCAGTCTCAACTGCTGCCAAGCGCAGGTCCACCTCCGCATCGGCCCGTTGGAGTTCAACGTAAGACTCCGCCACTTGCAGCCTGACGTCACGGTGCAAGAACTGGCGTTGCAGCCTCACCTGATCCAGTTCGTGGCGCTCGGCGGCGATGCGGGCGTCCCGTTGGGGGTCTCTCCACAGCCAGGTGGCCTCCACGTTCAGGTTCGTTTCCAGTTCTCCACGGGGATAGGAGTCCTCCGGACTGTATTGGTACTCCAGCGCCAATGCTGGCAATCCTGCGGATGACTTCAGGGTGACTTGCGGTTTCCAGGCACTTAAGGAGGCCTCCAACCGAGCCTGCAGCGATTCCACTTCAAGGGCCACAGCCTGCAGGGCCGGGTGATTCGCCTGAGCCAGTTGCTGTGCCTCTTCCAGAGACAACGGCCGCAGCCGTTGATCTGCCATGGGGTCCGGCAACCGTGGTCCGGCCAGGGGCGGCGGCGCCGCCAGGTCCGCCAAAGACTCCGGCAGTGGCTCCACCGCCAGGACCGCCAGCGGTTGGGCGCTAGCCAACAAGGTACCCACAAGGAAACGAGACACCCATTGACCAGACCGTTGAAACACGTGCCGCACGAGAGGGAACGGCATCAAGCTTAGGGAGGCTGAGCACCAGTTGATATGGATTGGTCTTCAAAGCCATGGCTCCTGATGGGGATCGTGGGCCCCATTGTCCTGGTGGGAGGAAGGCCGGCGGTGGGGAGGATGCTCCCAGGCATCCCAAACCTCCTGCCCAGGTCCCTGGTCACCGCCTGGGGACTCACCGTGGGGCACGTCCCCTTGCCGTCGTTGTCGCCGCCGCAGTGAGCCTTGGTTCCCGTGGTTTTCAGGCAACGGGGCGTTGTGGAGCCAGTCTTCCAACTGGCAACCGGCCTGAACAGTGGTCTCCTGGAGCCGCTCCCGCCACCGTTGACCGGTCTGCAGGGCCTGGGCGCGCAGACCAGCACGGGCCAGGGGCAAGTCGTCCAAGGCGCCCACAGCGGCCACCACCTGGCCCGGCTGTTGATCCAGAACGTTGTTCGGTTGCAGTTGCCAACGGCTGGTACCCGGCAGACGTGGATCACTGCGGGCCACCAGGTAGTGGGCAACGGCGCCGGTTTGAAGCATCAGCACGGCATCCGCCACGCAGCCCAGGGCCAGTCCGTCCTGGCTGTAGAGATGGGCGCCCATGATGGTGGGCAGCAAATCCAGGGTGCTCTGCTGGGTCCGGGCCGGGGTCCCACTGACCATTGCCACGTCCCCCTGCAGGTGGCGCAGTTGGTTGAGGCGCCACACGAAGCGGGTGGGGCCAAAGCTGGTGGGGCGACTGGCCCAACCCAGTACCCGATGAGCCGGTGGGTGCATCCATACCTGATGCCCTACGCCGTGGTCGCCCCCCTGGTCGTCCTGAATCCTGGCTTGCAACAGCGTGCTCACCAGAAGCTCTTGGGGCAGCGCCATGGTGATGCAGCGGCAGGGGCAGATGTCCCCGATGGTAACGGGGCATCAGGGGTCATCCGGTGAATCGCCAGCGCTCCACGCTGATGGAGCCGTCAAAGCCGGGGATGGGGGGATGGCATTTGCGCAGGACGAGACGAGTGGGCCGTGATCCACAGATCTCCCCCACCCGATCCAGGATGGTCTCGGCAAAACACTCCACCGTGTGGCACAGCGCCTGCTCGCCACAGGCCTGGATGGCGGCAACAGTCTGGCCGTAGTCCACGGTGAGGGACAAGTCGTCGGAACGGCCAGCGGGGGCCAGGTCCAGCCAGATGGTGAGGTTCACCACGAACCACTGCCCCAGGCTGCGTTCTTCCGGCAACACCCCCACCCGCGCCCACAGCTTCAGGCCTTCCACGTGGATCGCGTCTCCAAAAGCTGCAGGCGGATTGTTATCGTTCATGGATTGCACATCTCCGGTCTCAAGTGTTCGAGAGGTTCCTGTGGGAAAAGCGCTGCTCACCAGAGGCAAAGGGGGCCACGGTGTGGCCATGGCCACGGAGGCGATAGCGGTAGGTCACCAACCCCTCCAGACCCACGGGTCCCCGGGGGGGCATGGTCTGGGTGCTGATGCCCACTTCAGCGCCAAGTCCGTAGCGGAAGCCGTCGGCAAAGCGGCTGGAGCAATTGTGAAACACCCCGGCACTGTCTACGGTATTGAGAAACCGGGCAGCAGCAGCCTCGTCATCCGTACAGATCACGTCCGTGTGGCGGGAGCCATGGCGGCGAATGTGCTCCAAGGCGGCCTCCAGGTCCTCCACCACCCGCACCGCTAGAATCAGGTCCAGATATTCATGCCCCCAGTCTTCCGGGGTGGCGGCTTCGGGCACACCCAGTGCTACAGCCTGATCGTCACCCCGCAAGGTCACGCCAGCAGCGGAGAAGGCCTGAATGGCTGGCGGCAAAAAACGCCGGGCCACATGGCGATGCACCAGGAGCGTCTCAATGGCGTTGCACGCTGCGGGATATTGGGTTTTGGCATCGAGGGCCACGGCAACGGCCATGTCGATGTTGACCCGCTGGTCCACGTAGAGGTGGCAGACCCCGTCGGCATGGCCCAGCACGGGGATGCGGGTGCTCTCCTGGATATGGCGGACAAAGGCGTTGGAGCCACGGGGCACGATTAAATCCACCAGATCCTCCAACTGGAGCAAGGCCATGGTCTCCTCGCGGCTGGTGAGCAAGGCCAGGCTGTCAGGAGCCACGGCACTGCCGGTCAAGCCTTCCTGCAACGCCGTGACAATGGCCTGACAGGTGTTCAGCGCTTCCCGGCCACCCTTGAGAATGGCGCCGTTACCGGAGCGAACGGCCAGGGCGGCAATCTGAATGACCGCATCGGGGCGAGACTCGAAGACGACGCCCAACACCCCCAGGGGGACGCTCACACGTTCCAGGGTCAGCCCTGCCGCCAGTTCCCGGTGCACCTGCCGGTGTCCGACGGGATCCGGCAGCCTGGCCACCTCCCGCAGGCCACGGATGCAATCGGCCAGCTTGGCCCCGTTGAGCTTGAGGCGCGCCAACAAAGGCGCCGCCAGGCCCTCCCGTGCGGCGGCATCCTGATCCACCGTGTTGGCTGCCACAATGGCGTCCCGGTGACGCTCCAAGGCGGCAGCCATGGCTTCCAGTGCGGCCATGCGCTGGGCATTGTTGCATTGGGCCAAGGCCACGGCGCTACGGCGCACCCGCTGGGCACGGTGCAGGAGCTCCGCAGAAGAGCTGGTCATGGGCAAAGCGTGGGACGAGGCAAGGGTTTTGTGATTTTAAGAGACCGTTGAAAGAGTCGGCCACGCCACTGGCCGCAGAGAGCCGATCACGGTCTCCAGCGGTGGCCAAAGACAGGGTCCCCGGAACCGTGGTGGAAGCAAAGCAGCCCAGCCTTCGCTGGCTGCCGCCACAGGACGGCGAAAGCCGTTCTGCCATGCGGCCTTCTCGCACTCCTGGCGGACAATGAAAGACTGGGGCGCCTGGACCGTGGGTGTGCTCCTTTTTCATGAACAGTCATGAAAACCGCAAAGTCGAGACTCACGCCATGAGCGGGAACAAGATTAAGATTGGGCAGCGTTTCTGGTCGGTTCAGACCGGGACACGGCCCCAGGAGAAAGCGCTACAACTCAGGAGCGCAGGGGCCCTATGATTGTCTCTACGTGGTTCCGCCGTCTGGGGCGATCCGCCTTACCCGCCTGAGTTTTCCTCATATCATAACCCAAGAAGACTTGTTCAGGGGTGCCTTAGATCGCCGGCTCGCTCAATTCCTAACATGCCTTCATGGTGTCTCCACTTAGAGCTATCCGCATCTCTCTGCCTGAGGCATTCGCTTCTGCCGGTCGACGCTCAGCGTCCAGCCGGTCTGCTATCTTCAATATATCCGACTGCTTCGATTCTTCCTCCGCCCGCACTGCTGCTGTCATGCAACATGCTACCCGCCGGATGCTCTACGCCCTGCCCTGGCTGGCGCTGCTGGTGCTCAGCGCCGCCGAGGCACAGACAGACGGTCTGTCGTCTTCTTCTGGAGAGGAGAGTGAAAGCGCAACAGCGACAGCGGTCTATGGGAATGTTACGCACGCTTATAGATATACATGGAGCGTCGGCCCTGCCAGTACTGCAACTTATAGCAGTGATTGCGAAGCGGATTACGGGATGAGTTCCAGTTCCACAACAAGCGAGTGCTGGGATTTTCCGGATGGAACTTCTTGGACGCATTCTGTTGGTGGAGCCAGAAGTCACACTCGGACTGTTCATCTAAATATCTATAACGACACCGTGGATGAGCCTGACGAGACAATTGTGGTCAACTTTGGGGCTCGTCGAGGCATTAGTATTGTCAACTTCGTCAACCGCAGTTATACCTACACGATTGAGGACGACGACCCGACGGTGGTGAGCTTGGCGAGGGTGGGCTCCGCCACCGCCATCGACGAGGGCCAGAAGGTCGAGTTCACGGTAACGCTGGGCCGTGCATTGATTGCGGGCGAGACCATCGACGTGCCGCTATCCATCAGCGGCACGAACGTCACCACCGGGGATTGGAGTCTGGCGGAGAAGTCCAGCGGTAGCCTCAACACGGGCGTCACCCTGCAGGACACCAGCACGGCGACCCCGAAAATACGCTTCAGCGGCGCCGGGGCGCAGACGGGAACGCTGGAGTTGACCGCAACAGGTGACGGCATCGCGGACCCCGGCGAGACTTTCAACATCGCGCTCGGACCGGATGGCACCGGCGCCAACGGCTTTGACCACATCAGCCTCGGCACCAACGTGGGCGGCGGCGCAGACCCCCACAACACAAACAACGCTTTCAGCGTGACGGTCAACGAGGATAACACCGCACCACGTATAACGTCCATCACGCGGCAGACGCCCTCCACCTCTCCGACCAATGCGGACAGCCTCACTTGGCAGGTCACCTTCAACGAGGCGGTGCAAAACGTGGATATGGCGGATTTCCAGGTGGACGGCGCCACTGCCACCCTGGCCGTGGCGCAGGTGGGCGCAACGAATGCCTACGACGTGACTGCCAGCGGCGGCAACCTGGCCAACCTGGACGCCACGGTGACGCTGAGTTTTGTCAGCGGCCAAGACATCGAGGATACCAGCGGTAATCGTCTGAGCGCCACCACCCCCACCGGCGCCAACGACAACAACTTTGTGGTGGATAATAGCGGCGAAGGTGGCGGCGACGGCCCGCTTGCGCCGGTGGTGCAGTTCAGCACAACGGCCTACACTGGCGGCGAGGCCCAGGGCAGCCGTACAGTCAACCTGGAGCTGAGTGTCCAGCCCCCCTTCTCCGCAGCCACCACCGTGAACTATCAGGTGGGTGGAAGCGCCACCCCGGGAGAGGACTTCACCGCCCTGTCCGGTACGGTACTCGTGTCCGGGTCGACGGCAACCATCCCCGTTTCCATCCTGAACGATGAGACGGAGGAGGACGACGAGACCATCGTCCTCACCCTGACTGCCGCCGCTGGCTACACGGTGGGGTCCCAGGGGAGCGCCACCATCGCCATCACCGACGACGACACGTTGCCGGTGGTGAGCGTCACCGCTGGCGATACAGTCAGCGAGGGGGAAGACGCCACGTTCACTCTGACTGCAACACCTGCTCCCGCAACAGGGAACCCCGTCACTGTCAATCTGATGCTCAGCGCCAGGGGTGAAGTGATCAGCAGTGGAGAGACCGGCAACCGCCCCGTCACTATCGACGACAGTGGAACGGCCACCGTGATCATCAGTACCGAAGACGACGCGGTACTTCAGGAAGAGGACGGTATCGTCATCGCCAGGTTGCAAGACGGAACTGGCTACGTCATCCACTCCAACGACTCTTCGGCATCGGTGACGGTGAGAGACAACGAATTGGCGTGGTTATCCGTCCCCAGTCTGACAGTGGCTTCAGGAGACAGCGCTTCCTACGCCGTCACCCTGGCCGGCCAGCCCATGGGGGCGGTGACCGTCACCATCACCCCGGAACGGGTCGTCAGTCTGGGCCGCAGCGCCTCCAGCACGGTCGAGAACGCCATGGGCCTGACCGTTACTTCCGACCGCCTCCTCTTCACTCGATCCAACTGGAACGTTCCCCAAGAGGTGGTGGCGAGGGTTGCGGAGGGTGCCCCTGCCGCCTCCCTCGTCCTGCGTCATGTCGTCAGTGGTGACGGGCTGAGCGGCAAAGGAGACACCCATCTACCGGTGACCGTGGACGCCGCCACAGAAACCGTGGACGCCGCCCCGGAAGACGCGGAAGGGATGGAGGCCTGGCGCTTCCGCTTCGGCCGCACCCTCTCCCAGCAGGTGACGGATGCCCTGCAGGACCGCTTTGCCGCGCCCCCCACAACAGGATTGAACTTGACCGTTGCCGGTGAGGCCGTCAGCAGCCCGCCAGCACTGGCGGAGAACGACAGACTGCTCTCCAAGGCCCTGGGCTTTGAAAGCCTCACCGGCGAAGAGTTGTTGGAGGGCTTCTCCTTCAGCTTCTCTCTGGAAGGGGAGGCAGGCGCTCCCCAGTTTGCCCTCTGGGGACAGGGCGCCTTCTCCTCCTTCAGTGGTCAGGAAGACGAGCTCTCCCTTGATGGTGACGTGACCACCCTCCTGGTGGGGGCCGACTGGAGCACTGCCCGTTGGCAGGCCGGCGCCGCCCTCAGCTGCTCCTGGGGCAACGGCTCCTACGACGGCAACAATGATGCTGATGGAGAGATCAGCAGCACCTTGACAGGGCTTTTCTCCTATGGCCGCTATGCCCTCACACCCCGCCTCGACCTCTGGGCCACAGCAGGCTACGGATGGGGTGATCTCTCCCTCAACCCCGATGACGGGGAGGAGGAGTACGAGCCCGACACCATCATGGTCATGGTGGCCCTGGGCATGGACGGCCTGCTCCTGGACGGGGGCAGCGAAGGCATCAGCCTCAACGCCACTGCCGATCTCCTCTCCCTCAACGCCACCTCGGAAGATGTGGAGGGGTTGGAGTCTTCCGAAGGCAGCCTCTCCCGCCTCCGCCTGGGGCTGGAGGCCACAAGACCCTTCCCCTTGGCCAACGGCTCCTCACTCCTCCCCTCCATGGAAGTGGGTATCCGGCAAGACGGCGGCGATGCGGAAACCGGTTTCGGCATGGACCTGGGGGCTGGTATTGCCTGGAAGGATCCAGAGCGGGGCATCAGCGGTGAATTGAAGGGGCGCACCCTCCTCAGCCATGCAGAAGAAGAGTTCCAGGACCAGGGCCTGGCACTCTCCTTCTCCTGGGATCCCTCCCCGTCCAACCGTGGACCCTCCCTCTCCGTGAGTCACGCCATGGGCGCTACCGCAACGGCTGACATGGATGCTCTGTTCCATCCCGCCGCCTTTGAGCAGATAGACGGCGCCACCAGCAACGGGCAGCAGTTTGCAGCAGAACTGGCCTACGGCTTCCCGGTCCATAACGACCGTCTCACCCTGACCCCTGCCGTGGCAATGGCCTTCACCCCCACCAGCAGGAATTACGGCCTGCTGTGGTCCTTGGCTCCCTACACAGAACAACTGGAGACTGATCCCTGGCAATTCTCCATCGAAGCGGAACGTCAGGAGCAGAACACCGCCACCTCGCCAGTGGAACATTCCCTCGAGCTCAACTTCTCGACCCTCTTCTAAGGGGAATGACGGGATCAAGGCCCCCGCCCCCTTCTGGCAATCGAGGCTTTCAAAGGGACTGGGCCTGGCAGTGGGGAATTCTTCAGGGATTCCCCAAGACCAGCAGGCCTAAGGAACCCCGCCGGAAAACTTCAAAGCGCTTTCACAGAAGATTCTCACTCCTCTCTTACAGCAAGGCCTTTGAAAGGGAACGACATACCTAAGTGGACAGCACTGGCGGGATGACTTCCCAAACCCGCCTCTCTACGTAGCGATCAGCCCCCATGGGTCAGCCTCTTGCCCACTGCTTGTTGTAGCAGTACTCCCATTGCTGCTTCACCGGATACACCTTTAGTGCTCTGGCGATGCCTGCGCTGTCCAATTCAGTATGGAGTTCCCTTTCCAGGCTGCTGCATCAGCAGCGGCTCCCATCCACTCACGAGGGCTCGCCCCCATAGCAGTCAAACGCCAGGGGATGGGTGGCCACCAGGACAGCCGTCATCTGCTGCTGTAACTCCAGGCCACAGGCGGCCAGGATGCGGCCACTGTGGATGTCGAGGGGGCTACCGTCATAGGCGCACACTTGGCCCCCAGCCCCCCAGAGGATGGCTGCTCCCGCTGCAGTATCCCACGCCTTGAGGCCCCGCTCCCAATACCCGTCCAGGCGGCCGCAGGCCACGTAGGCCAGATCCACCGCAGCGGCCCCACCCCGCCGCAGGCCCCCAACCCGGTGCGCAAAGCGACAGACCTCTGCGTAGTTGTTGTCAAGCTGCTGACGGCGGTCATAGGCAAATCCTGTCCCCAGAACGCTCTGGGCCAAGGTGGTGCGGTTGCTCACCTGAATGGGCACGCCGTTGCAGAAGGCGCCCAAGCCCCAGCCGCCCCAAAACGCTTCATCCATTCTTGGGAGCACAATAGCCCCTAGCCAAGGCTTCCCCTCCCGCAGAAGACCCACAGACGTGCAAAAGAATGGGTGGCCATGGGCGAAATTGGTGGTGCCATCCAGGGGATCCACACACCACAGCAGGTCACCCATCTCACCATGGCGGCCGCTCTCCTCCGCCAGGATGGGGATGGCGGGCGTCTCCTGGCGCAACACCGCCAGTACGGCGGTTTCAGCGGCCTCATCGGCATCGGTGATCAACTCACAGGTGTGCTGACCCTTGCGACGCACTCCAAAGCTGTTGCCATCGAACTGGCGCAGTTGATCGGCGCCCGCCTTGGCGGCACAGCGGGCTACGGTTAACAAGGCCTTGGCCTCAGGCGTGGTCATGGCTGGCTACTCCTCTTCCAGGGGAATGGCTGGACGGATGCGCCCCCGGCCAAAATGGCGGCCGAACTGGAGTTCGTAGACCTCGTCCTCATCCTGGGTTTCCACCTCCACATCCCCAATGGCTCTGGCAACACAGAGCAGACCATAACCCTGCTCCCTCAGGGCCATGGAAAGCCCCAGGGCTTCGCGATGGTCCAGGACGCCGGCTTTGATGCGCACAGCGCAGGTGGTGCAGCACCCGTTGCGGCAACTGAACGGCAGCACCTTGCCCTGCTTTTCCAATGCATGGAGAATGTACTGCCCTTCCGGCACGTGCGCGGTGATGGTTTGGCCATGGTGGCGGTCATGGACCACCACAGTGAACAGTTGCCCCATGGAATCGGTCACTGTGCTGCTACATTGGCACAGACCTGGATCCGTTGATTCGCGCTTGCCCGAACAGGCGTGCTTCTGGAGAGGTGGCCGAGTGGTCGAAGGCGCAGCACTGGAAATGCTGTATAGGGGCAACTCTATCGAGGGTTCGAATCCCTCCCTCTCCGCTTCCAGTGCCTCCTGGTGTTGGGCGTGGCAGCTAGGTTGTTGCCATGGCCATTGTTCCCAGTAGCCCTTCCGGGAAGACATCCCCGGCTCCACCCCGTAACCGTGATTCAGCGCCCCGTCCTGCAGGATCTCTCCATGGTCCGCAGCGGCGCGCAGAGGCCACGGCAGAGGAGCAAGGCCATGCAGATGAAGCCCTGCGCCCGCGCCGCCTGGGGGACTACATCGGCCAGAGCGCCCTCAAGCAGGTATTGCACATCGCCCTGGAGGCGGCACGGCATCGCCAGGACCCCCTGGACCATCTCCTGCTCTACGGGCCGCCCGGCCTGGGCAAAACCACCATGGCCACGGTGTTGGCGGCAGAGTTGACAGCCCGTTGCCGGATCACCAGCGCTCCGGCGCTGGAGCGTCCTCGCGACATCATTGGCCTGCTCATGACCCTGGAGAAAGGGGACCTGCTCTTCATTGACGAGATCCATCGTCTTCCCCGTATGGCGGAGGAGCTCCTCTATCCCGCCATGGAGGATTTCCGCCTGGATCTCTCTGTTGGCAAGGGAACCACGGCCCGCGCCCGCAGCATTGCCCTGCCGCGGTTCACCCTGGTGGGGGCCACCACGAAGGCAGGCTCCATCAGTTCACCGTTGCGGGACCGTTTTGGCATGGTCCATCGCCTGGAGTTTTATACCGCGACCGAGCTACGGCAGATTGTGGAGCGTTCTGCGCAACTGTTGCAGATGGACGTGGAGCGCTCCGGCGCCCAGGCCATTGCCAGCCGTTGTCGCGGCACGCCCCGCATCGCCAATCGTCTGCTCCGCCGTGTGCGGGACTACGCCCTGGTGAAAGCCTGTCCCGCCATTGACGACCAAGTGGTGGCGGATGCCCTGACCCTGCACCGTATTGATCCCCTGGGCCTTGATCCCTGCGATCATCGCCTGCTCATGACCATGGCGCAGCAGTTTGAAGGGGGACCCGTGGGCCTCGCCACCCTGGCGGCGATTCTGGGGGAAGATGCCGACACCATTGAAACCGTG
>JAJDVL010000029.1 GCA_022826155.1 Prochlorococcaceae cyanobacterium jk18x22bins.40
GATAGTGGAGCAGCGACGGTGAGTCCTGCCACCTTGACCTTCGCCACCACCAACTGGAACACTGCCCAGACGGTGACGGTCACCGGGGTGGATGACCAGGTGGACCAGAGCAGTGACCGTAGCGTGACCATCAGCCATAGGGCCACCTCCAGCGACACCACCTATGACCAGATCAACATTACCAATGTGACTGCTACGGTGATGGATGACGATGTGCGTGGGGTGACAGTGTCTGCATCATCATCAAGTCTGAGGATCAGTGAGGCGGACGATGGTGGCACTGAGGAGGTGACAGAGAACGTGGGGAACTACACGGTGGCGCTCACCAGCGAGACCACCGGCAATGTGGCCATCACCGTGGAATCCGGTACGCCGTCAGCAGCGACGGTGAGCCCTGCTACCTTGACCTTCACCAGTAGCAACTGGAACACAGCACAGACGGTAACAGTCACCGGCGTGGACGATAAGGTGGACCAGAGCAGTGACCGTAGCGTGACCATCAGCCATAGGGCCACCTCCAGCGACACCACCTATGACCAGATCAACATTGCCAATGTGACTGCCACGGTGATGGATAACGACATGGTGGGGGTGACCATCACGGAGTCGGACGGCTTCACCTCCGTGACAGAGGCGTCTGGTGAGGGCCATGCCGATACCTACATCATAGTGCTGGACAGCCAACCAACGGCCAACGTGGGCATCGAAGCCGTCTCGGGCACAACGACAGCGGCCACGGTGAGCCCCGCCACATTGACCTTTAACCCGTCCACCTGGAACACAGCACAGACGGTAACAGTCACCGGCGTGGACGATAAGGTGGACCAGAGCGGCAACCGCACCGCCACCATCAGCCATAGCGCCATATCCAGCGATGCCCAGTACAACAACATCAGCATCTCCAGTGTGACGGCCACGGTAGTGGATGCTGATCTGGGGTTGAAGTTGAAGGGGTGGCATCTGCGCTTTGGCCGTGCGGTCTCCCAACAGGTGGTGGATGCCCTGCAGGACCGCTTTGCCGCAAGTCCCCAAGCAGGGCTGTCACTCACGGTCGCCGGGGAACGCCTGAACGGCACAACGCCGCTGGAGGAGAACCAGGAGGTCCTCTCCAAGCTGCTGGGATTTGAGACCGTTACGTCCCGACAACTGGTCCAGGGATCCTCCTTCAGCTTCACCGCCCCAGGGGATGGCGCACCGGCAAGACTCTCCTTCTGGGGCACAGGGGCCTTCTCCTCCTTCAGCGGCTCGGAAGACGAGATTTCCCTCGACGGCGACGTGACCACTGCCATGGTGGGAGCAGACTGGAGCGGCGCCCAGTGGCGGGCTGGCGCTGCCCTTACCCAGTCCTGGGGCAGCGGCAGTTATGACGCAGACCGGGATGATGATGGGGACATCACCACCACCTTGACGGGTGTATTCCCTTATGGCCACTATGCCCTCTCCCCACGGCTGGGGTTCTGGGCCACCGCCGGCTATGGCTGGGGAGAACTCTCCTTGGAGCTGGATAACGACACGGAGTACAAGCCGGACACCACCATGGCCATGGCTGCTGCCGGTATCAATGGGGTACTGCTGGATAGAGGCAGCGAAGGCATCAGCGTCAGCACCGTTGCCGATGTGCTGACGCTGAAGACCACGTCGGAAGAGGTGGACGATTTGGAGTCTTCAGAGGGTAGCCTCTCCCGCCTTCGCCTTGGCCTGGAAGCCACAAGACCCTTCCTCCTGGCCAATGACGCTTCCCTCCTCCTCTCCCTGGAGATGGGTGTCAGACAAGACAGTGGCGATGCAGAAACCGGCTTTGGCATGGATCTGGGGGCTGGCATTGCCTGGAAGGATCCGGAGCGGGGCATCAGCGGTGAGCTCAGGGGACGCACCCTCCTCGCCCACGCAGACGAGGATTTCCAGGATCAGGGCCTGGCCCTCTCCTTCTCATGGGATCCCAGCCCATCCAACCTTGGGCCGTCCCTCTCCATGCAGCACTCCATGGGGACCACAGCAACAGGTGGCATGGATGCCTTGCTCAATCCCGTTACCATGGAATTTCCGGATGCCGGCTCCAGCGGCGGGCAGCAGTTTGAAACACAGTTGGCCTATGGTTTGGCGATCTTCGATGACCGCCTCACCCTCTCTCCGGCACTGGGCCTGACCCTCTCCCCAGACAGCAGACGTTACAGCCTGCTCTGGGCGCTCCAACCCTATTCCGAGCAGGGTCTTACTGATGCATGGCAACTCTCCCTCGACGTTCATCGGCAGGAGAAGAGTTCTGCAACTTCACCTGTTGATCACTCCTTGAAGCTGGGCTTCTCACTGTCCCTCTAACAACGCCTTGGCCGATCTGCACCCCTGAACCTGGCCCCTGAGCTACAACAACTCCTGGGCCAGCAGACTACCCAGGCCCTGACCCTGCTCCTGGATGGCCTCAGGGGGCAGCCCCTGCGGGTATGGCTGGTGGGTGGTGTAGTGCGGGATCAATGGCTCCACTGTCGCCACAAAGGGACCGGCGGCCCAGGCCACAGGGTTCCGCCCATGGATGTGGACCTGCTGCTGGCGCCGGATCCCCAGGCGCCGGCACTGACCTTGCCCCAGTTGGTGCCCCACTGGGAGGCGGCGCTGGCGGCAGCGGGGTGGTCTCTCAGTGCCCAGGTGCATGGCGATTTCGGCACGGCCCATCTGGCGCTACAGCCCACCAAAACCCAACCCCAGCAACCGCACCCCACGGACCAGCCCCTGCTCACCATTGACGTGGCCATGGCCCGCACCGAGCACTATCCCGCACCTGGGGAGAATCCCCGCATAACGCTCACGGCTGCCCCCGATGCGGCCCTGGTGGACCTGGGCCGCCGGGATGTGTCCATCAATGCCATGGCCCTTCCATACCCCCATGGCCCCCTGCTGGATCCCCATGGCGGCCAAAAAGACCTGGCGCAAGGCCTGCTGCGCTTTCTCCACCACACCAGCCTCCGTGACGATCCCACCCGCGTGATTCGCGCCGCCCGCTATGGCGCCCGTCTGCGCATGGACCTGGCCCCTGAAGCACGCCACCAGCTCCAGGACGCCATGGCGCTGTGGCCATGGCGACGTGACTCCCCCTGTCCGCCCGCACTGGGGGGCCGCCTGGGCATGGAGCTGGCATTGCTGCTCCACCAGGAGCCATGGCGGCAGGGCCTCACCCTCCTGCAACGCTGGGGCGCCCTGGACCTGGTGGATTGGTCAGGGACCCTGCAGCAGGACACCACATGGAGCCGTCGCCTGCACTGGGCAGCCCGCTGGAAACTGCCCCTGCTGCCGGCCCTGTTGATGGGCGCCGCCGACCCGCTGGACGTGGCTCAACGACTACACTTGCCCATGGCCCATCAACGGCTCATGGCTCAGACGTTGGCGTTGCAGGATTGGTTGGGGGTAAATTTTCCTCATGGTTCCTCGTGATTCCTCATGAACACTTCAGATATCTTTCAACTCGAAGGGAAAGCGGCGCTTGTTGTGGGAGGTGGCCAGGGCATTGGCGAGAGCGCGGCGAAGCTCCTGGCCGGCGCTGGCTGTGGCGTGGCTGTTGTGGATATTGTGGCAGAACGTGCTGATCGGGTCGCCGCCACCATCGCTGACTTGGGACAGCCTTCTGCCTCAATCGTGGGCGACGTGCTTGATGCGGCCCAAGCCAGGGAAATTGTCCAGCGGGCCGACCGTGCCCTTGGTGGCCTGGATCTGTTGGTCACCACAATCGGCCAGGCATCGTTCAATTCCATACTCGGCATGACACCGGAGCAGTTTGATTATGATCAACGCAAAAACCTTCACTACTTCTTCACTGTTGCCCGTGAGTTTGCCCGCCTGCTCATCGCACGGGACAGTCCCGGCTCCATCGTTTGCATCACCTCGGTGGAGGGGCTCCAGTCCACCGCGAATCACGCCTCCTACGGTGTAGCGAAGGCTGGCCTCATTCATCTGGTGCGCACCATGGCTGTGGAGTGGGCGCCCCACAACATCCGGGTCAACGCGGTTGCGCCAGGAAGCGTCATCACAGCCCGCATTCCGGCAACCCCAGAGAGGGTCAAACGCACCCGCGAGGGACTCATTCCCATGAAACGCCTGGGAACAAGCGACGAGGTGGGCAAGGCTGTGCTTTTCCTGGTTTCCGATATGGCAAGCTACATTACGGGGCACACCCTATGCGTCGATGGCGGCTGGATGGCCGCCTCTGTTTTCGGCATCCCCAAGATCCCCGCCGCTGGTGTTCTTGATGCCACTGCTGACGCGACGTAGCAGGAAAACTTCCAGGACGGGACGATCTTCCCACAATGCTGGGCCGCGCTGCACCTGGTGGACCGGTCCAGGGGCCTGCAGCAGGACGCAAATCGGCGGCGGCGCCTGCACTGGGCGGAGTGTTGGAATCTGCCCCTGCTCCCGGCACTGCTGATGGGGCGCTGCCGACCGCCTGGACGGCTCATGGCCCAGACCCTGGCGCTGCAGGATTGGTTGAGGGGATTAGGCAATTCCTGTTCCCATCGCTCCAGCAGGCTCAGGCTTCCTTTCAGACGGCAAGATCCAAAGGCAGATCACTGATATCCCGTAGTCGGTCTCCATCAACCATCGTGAATAGCATCTCCGTCTGATCCTCGCAACTTGGCAGTGCTCCACATACATTCTTCAATTCGTCCAAGGCAACGTGATAAACGCAATCCAAGTCTCCGGTGCCCAGTGCGAGAGAGGCAATGCGCATCGGCAGGGGTTCTGCAGTCACAGCAACAATGTGAGGCAGTCGGCCTTTTCTATTGCGAATTAGATTGAGGGCTTCCGTCCGGGTATTCTGTGAGCGGTCACTGCGAATCGTCCATTTACAGGAGATACTGGCATGTAAAAGAGGCAGGGCAGGAGAACGGTTTGATTCCAAGAATGGCGTCAGAGTTGCCATATCTAGACGATCCAGAACCACTGTCTGCCTATTAATTTCGTCATGAGACACTGTGTCACGTGCGACGACAATATCTGGTGTCACAAGATAATCGTGTCCAAGTGCAGTTGATAAGTCTCTATCGTCTCGCACTAGATCACCGAGCGTTTTCAGGTGGCGGTATTGTGCAAATCTGGAAATCTGCGTCTGTGACGTCAAGTACTTCCACTTGCCTGGTCTGACATGGCTGATTGCTGTGAACGTCTGTTGGATGAACTCACAAGTGAGATTCTCAAACAGAGCGCCAGCTCTCTGCGCTGGAATCTGTCTCGAAGCCTGTCGTGGAAACCCCAACGCCTCTGCAATACCGCTGGCAATGAGAACACTGGAGCGGCTACCGCAATCCGCAAAATTCGGGTACAGAATGCCAGATCGAGTAGAAAACCGGACAACCTGTTGCCCAAGCTTGGCATGATAATTGTCTCGCAGTGCTCCGAGGGTGGCCATGGTTCGCTACAAAATCATTGTCAACTGAAGATCCTGAGCAATTCTCGACCGAGACTGCTGAGCGTAGACCGAGTTCAACTCGACAAGAATTGCCCTGCGACTCGACTGAGCCGCCACAACTCCAGTGGTCCCGGATCCGGAAAATGGATCAAGGACAACATCACCCGGCTGACTCCCAAGCAGGATACACCGTCTGGCCAATTCTCTGGGGAAGACAGCCGGATGTGGAACACCACTGGAATCGGGACCCAAGATCCAGTAGTTTCTTAGATTGGCGCCGCTCTTTTCTCGCACCGCTCGGCTATCATAGTAATAGTTCGGATTTTTCGCAAACAAGAATAGCTCCTCAGTGGCGTTGGATGGACGATTCTTGACGCTTTCGGGCATGGGAGCCTTTTTGATCCAGGTAATTTTTGACCTCAGCAGCCAGCCGTCTTCTTGCAGAGCAAACGCAATACGCCATGGCAGGCCCATCAGGTCTCGATCCTTGAGCCCCCAGCAGTTGGGTACCTTGCAGTTGCGCTGCTGAATCAGCTTCTTCGTATTCCCCACCAAGGCATTGGGACCACTGCGTCCTGTACCACCGTTACGGGCATAGCCGTCACCTACATTGAGCCATAGTGTCCCGTTGTCACGTAGGGCACGACGCACCCCCTGAAAAACAGCCACCAGGCTGGACACGTACCCCTCGGGAGACGACTCAGCGCCAATTTGCTTCCCATGGTCGTAGTCGCGAAGTCCCCAGTACGGTGGTGAGGTGACGCAGCACTGAACGGTCCCTGGCTCAACCTGTCCCAGCACTTGACGGCTGTCACCCACCAGGATCTGAACGGTGTTGCTGGCCAGCATGGTCTGCGTGAGATTCCCCGTGGTCAATGAACGTCCTCCGATAGACGGGATCTCCCCTGAGGACAAGCTCAAGTTTGACGGTGAGAACAACAAGAGCGGGTGACCGGACTCGAACCGGCGACGTTCAGCTTGGGAAGCTGACATTCTACCACTGAATTACACCCGCACCTAGGGCCAGAGTTTAGCAGCAGCGGCGGCAACACCGGCGCCGGGCTTGATGTGACCCTCCCCCAATTCCATGAGCACCGCTTCGAGGGCGGCAATGGCGGTGAGAACGTCCCGATCACAGACAAAACCCAGATGACCCATACGGACAATCTGGCCCTTCAGGTGATCCTGGCCTCCCGCCAGAAGGATATCAAAGCGCTTCTTCATGTGCTGGCGGATGCGCTCGGCGTCACCACCGGGGATCACTGCCGTGATGGCGGGGCTACCGTATCCTTCCTTGGCCAGCAGTTTAAGGCCCATGGCCTTGACACCGGCCTGGGTGGCGGCACGGTGGCGGTCATGGCGGGCAAAGACCGCCTCCAACCCTTCCCGCTCCAACATGGTGAGGGCGGCCTCAAGGGCAAACACCAGGTTCACGGCGGGGGTGAAGGGGGTGCTGTTTCCGGCAGCGGCCTTGCGATAACGGCCCAGATCCAGGTAAAACTTGGGCAGGTCGGAGCGTTCGTAAGCCTGCCAGGCCCGGGTGGACAGGCTGACGAAGGACAGGCCGGGGGGCATCATGTAGCCCTTCTGGGAGCCGGAGGCCACCACGTCCAACCCCCAACTGTCCATGGGCACCGCTGTGGCCCCCAGGCTGGTGACACAGTCCACGATGGTGAGGGCCTCACCGTGGGTCTTCACATGGGCGGCGATGGACTGCAAGTCGTTGAGCACCCCGGTGGAGGTTTCCGAGTGGGTGAGGATGACGGCCCGGATGTTTTTGTCCACGTCCGCCTCCAGGGCAGCCGCAAAGGCGGCAGGGTTCAGAGGCTGACCCCATGGCGCCTCAATCACCTCCACGTCCAGGCCGTAGGCCCGCGCCAGCTTCACCCAACGCTCCCCAAATTTGCCGTTGTCGCCGCAGAGCACCCGATCACCACGGCTGAGGGTGTTGATGATCCCCGCTTCCATGGCCGCGGTGCCACTGCCGGTGAGCAGCAGGACGGCATTACGGGTCTGGTGGAGCCACTGCAACTGCTGCTGCACCCGTTCCAGGATGGCGCTGAAGGCGCCGCTGCGGTGGCCGATGGGGTGGCGGGCCATGGCCTGCAGCACCCGTTCCGGAACCGGCGTGGGGCCGGGAATCATCAGGGTGAGCTTGTCCTCCATGGCGGCAGCAGACAGGACGGGAGTGGCCAATCACTATAGGAACCGACTTCCCGCTGCCATTGGGATTGCTCTCAACCCGTTATTCGCAACAGCGCCCCCAGTGTCCAAAGCCTCCAAAACCATCACGGGCTATAGCCTGCCGATGTGGGTGACCGCCGTGGCCATGGCGGCCCTCCGCTGCCTGCGGGGTGAATCGTTTGTCTCCCCGGTGTCCGTGCAGTTGCCCCAGGAGACCACACCCCACCTGCTGCCGGTGCAGCAGGCCGCGCCACTGGGCGCCAACAGCGCTTTGGCCATGGGACGCTGTCAGCCCGGTGACCACCTGGATCTGACCCGTGACCTGCCCATCTGGGTGTTGGCGGAACGGGTGCCCCGTGAGGGCGGTGATCCTGTCCTGCAACTGCTGCCTGGAGCGGGCATCGGCGTTCACGCTGATAGCGGCAGGATCTGCGCCTCCAGCTTTGCCCTGGACCTGCTGCACCAGAACCTGGAGCCCCTGCTGCCCCCCCAAGCAGCCGTGCGCCTCACGCTCATTTTCCCCACCGGCGCCCGCCTGGCGAAACGCACCAGCAACCGGGCCTTCGGGGTGGTGGATGGGCTGGCCTTGTTGGGTATGGGCCCCCGGGTGCAACCATCCGCCGCCCCTGATCAGTTGGCCGCCGCCCGGCAACGGCTGGCCCGTAGTGTGGACGCACGCCCCCACGACCCCGTGGTGCTGGTGCTGGGGGCCAACGGCTGGGATCTGGCCCGCCGCCATGGCTTGCCTGAGGCGGCCCTGGTGAAGGTGGGCAACTGGATTGGCCCCTTGTTGGTGGAAGCCGGGGAGCGACGGTGCCGCCAAGTGTTGCTCTGGGGATACCACGGCAAACTGCTCAAGCTGGCCGGCGGCATCTTCCACACCCACCATCACGTTGCCGACGGCCGTGCTGCCGTGCTCACCGCCTTCGCCGCATTGGAAGGTCTCACGGGTTCGGAGCTGGAGCAGTTGCACAGCGCAGCAACCGTGGAGGCCGCCCTGAACCACCTGCGCCACCACGATCCAGGCCTGTCAAGCCGCCTTGAGACGCGCCTGCTGACGGAAGCGGAACAGCAGGCCCGGGCCTACGTGGCGCGCCATAGCGAGCACGTCCCGGAGGTGGGGATCGTGGTCTTTGACGGCCACCGTCAGGTGCGGGGCGCCGGACCCCACGGCCAGCACTTGCTGAGCGCCCTGCAACAGCCGAGCCTGGACAGCGGATCTCCCTAGGCTGATTGCAGTCCGTTTGCACTCCCATGGCGTCATCCCCTGCCCTGGCACAGCCGCCCACAGTGGCGGATCCCAATGGTGAATTACGGCGGGACCTGGCGCGTCATCCCACCATTGTGATCCTGGATTTTGGCTCCCAGTACGCCGAACTCATCGCCCGCCGCATCCGGGAGACGGAGGTGTTCTCCGTGGTGTTGAGCCACGGGACCAGCGCCACGGCGTTGGGACAGCTACAGCCGTGCGGCCTGATTCTCAGCGGCGGCCCCAACTCCACCTACGGGGAAGGGGCGCCCCAATGTGATCCTGGCCTCTGGGACCTGGGCATCCCGGTGTTGGGGGTCTGCTACGGGATGCAATTGATGGTGCAACAACTGGGGGGGCAGGTGGAGCCGTCCCGGAGGAGGGAATACGGCCGTGCCCAGTTGTGGGTGGATGATCCAACAGGTCTGCTCACCAATGTGGACCATGGCTCCACCATGTGGATGAGCCATGGGGATGGGGTGAGTCGCCTGCCGGAGGGTTTCACCCGGCTGGCCCATACGGACAACACGCCCCTGGCGGCCATCGCAGACCCTCAACGCCATCTTTACGGGGTCCAGTTCCATCCGGAGGTGGCGCATTCCGCCTGCGGCATGGAGTTGATCCGCAACTTTGTCTTCCACGTTTGCGGATGTAGCCCCAATTGGAACACCGCAGTATTTGCGGAGGAGGCCATTGCCGACGTGCAGGCCATGGTGGGGGACCGCCGGGTGCTACTGGCCCTCTCCGGCGGCGTGGACTCCTCCACCCTGGCCTTTCTGCTCCACAAGGCCATTGGGAACCAACTCACCTGTGTGTTCATTGATCAGGGCTTCATGCGCAAGGGGGAGACGGAGTTCCTGGTGAATTTTTTCCGGGAACGATTTCATATTGACGTACATCATATTCAGGCGCGAGAACGGTTTCTACAACGGCTGAAGGGGGTCGTTGATCCGGAAGAGAAACGCAAGGCCATTGGCCATGAGTTCATTCGTGTCTTCGAACAGGAAAGTCGACGTCTTGGCCCCTTTGATTATCTGGCCCAAGGCACCTTATATCCCGATGTGATTGAATCTGCCGGCACCAATCTTGATCTCAAGACGGGAAAACGCATGGCGGTGAAGATCAAAAGTCACCACAACGTGGGTGGTCTGCCCAAGGACTTGCGTTTTCAATTGGTGGAGCCGCTGCGGCGTTTATTCAAGGACGAAGTGCGCAAACTGGGCCGCAGCTTGGGGCTCCCGGAAGAGATTGTGCGGCGCCATCCCTTCCCCGGACCTGGCCTGGCCATTCGCATCCTGGGGGAGGTGACGGAAGACAAGCTGGAGATGTTGCGGGATGCGGACATGATTCTCCGGGAAGAGATCAAAGCCGCTGGTCTTTACAACGACATCTGGCAGGCGTTGGCTGTGCTGCTGCCGGTGCAATCCGTGGGGGTGATGGGGGATCAACGCACCTATGCCTATCCCATTGTGCTCCGTTGTGTCACCAGCCAGGACGGCATGACGGCTGATTGGTCCCGCCTGCCCCATGGGGTGCTGGAGCGCATCTCCAATCGCGTTGTCAACGAGGTGGAGGGGATCAACCGGGTTGTGTACGACATCACCAGCAAGCCGCCCGGCACCATCGAGTGGGAATAGGTGCCGAGCATCAAAGTCCGATACGATACGATGCGGGCCGCCGCCCATACCGCTTGATGGACGCCAACGAACTGGGGGATCTTCTCCTGGACGTGCTCCCCCCTGACGGGACCGCCATGGGGAACCGGTCAGCATGGGAAGCGCTGGGCAGGGCGGCAGGGGGTGACATTACACAAGCGGAATACGAGCAGGTGAGGGACCATGGTCTGGCCATTGGCACCATCAAGAAAGGCCGTGGCGGCGCCATTGCCCTGGCAGACGACATCAAGGGGGGCAGCCTTTATCAACCACCCGTGGCCCCTGCCGCCAAGGGGCGTGGCCGCGGCAAGAACGGCAAGAAAGAAACACCCGCCAAGGATTTCAAGGCAGTGCTCTGGGCCAGTGCCGATAAACTCCGTGCCCAGATGGACGCTGCCGAATACAAGCATCTGGTGCTGGGCTTGATCTTCCTCAAGTACATCTCCGACACCTTCGCGGCGCGGCGGGAGCAAGTGCTGGCCATGGTGAGCAATCCGGCGGATTCGGACTACTACCTGGAGAACCCGATTGATCGCCAGGAAGCCCTGGAGGATCAGGACTACTACACCCAGGAGAACGTGTTCTGGGTGCCTGCCGAGGCCCGCTGGGAATCCCTGAGAAACCAGGCCAAGCAGCCGGATATTGGCCCGTTGATCGACAGGGCGCTGGCTGCCATCGAGAACCAGAACCCGAACACACTTCGGGACAAGCTGGACAAACGGTTTGGCGCCGCCCAACTGGAGCCGGGGCGGCTGGGGGAACTGGTGGATCTGATCTCCACCATCGGTTTTGGGGAAGGGGAGAAATCCGGGGATGTGCTGGGGGAGGTGTATGAGTATTTCCTGGGGCAGTTCGCCAGTGCCGAGGGCAAAAAAGGGGGCCAGTTCTACACTCCTGCCCATGTGGTGAAAACCCTGGTGGCTGTGCTGGCGCCCCATCGAGGGCGGGTCTATGACCCCTGCTGCGGGTCCGGGGGCATGTTCGTCCAGAGTGAGCGGTTTGTGGAAAGCCACGGCGGACGGCGGGACGACATCTCGATTTACGGACAGGAAAGCAACCCCACCACTTGGCGATTGGCGGCCATGAACCTGGCCATCCGTGGCTTTGCCGTCAACTTGGGACAGGAACCGGCCGACACTTTCGCCCGTGACCAACACCCACAGGACAAGTTTGACTACATCCTTGCCAATCCCCCCTTCAACGTGTCCGACTGGGGCGGGGAAAAATACGACAACGACCCCCGTTGGGCCTATGGGCAGCCCCCGGCTGGCAACGCCAACACCGCCTGGCTCCAGCACATCCTCTGGAAACTGCGGCCAGGGGGAGAGGCGGGGGTGGTGCTGGCCAACGGCTCCATGAGTTCCAACACCAGCGGCGAGGGGCAGATCCGTGAGGCCATGGTGCGGGGGGACGTGGTGGAGGCCATGGTGGCGTTGCCGGGGCAGTTATTCCTCAACACGCCCATTCCCGTCTGCCTCTGGTTCCTCACCAACGACAAAACACGCCGTGGTCGGGATCGACGGGGCGAGACCCTGTTCATCGATGCCCGCCAACTGGGGACCATGGCCACCCGTGTTCAGCGGATCCTGACGGATGAGGACATCGCCGCCATTGCCGCCACAGTTCATGCCTGGCGGGGGGATGGGAAAGCGGAGAATGCTTATAAGGATGTTCCTGGATTTTGCTACAGCGCCAAGCTGGACGAGATCGAGAAGAACAGCTTTGTGTTGACCCCTGGGCGTTATGTGGGAGCAGCGGATCAGGAGAAAGACGATGAACCGTTTGCCCAAAAGATGGCCCGCCTTGTTGCCCAACTGCAGGAGCAGCAAGCCGAGGGGGCACGGTTGGATGCCGCCATTGCCGCCAATCTGGACAGGCTGGGTTTTGGGAAGCCTTGAGGGGGCAGTTGGCGCTGTCAGGTCCGTGGCATTGCCAATCAGGATTTGTGGATCACTTTTGCTAAAATATGAGCGACAAGCACGGTTGTTGCTCACCCATGAGCGACAGCAGAGCCAGATGAAAGGCGATGCCTCACCATCCCAGGCTCAAGCTTGAGCCGCTGTTGACCTCTGCAAGCCCTGAGCCAACAGCAGGGATTTGATGTCTGCCTTGATCTCCTTCATGTCGTCCTTGAGCTCGTCAATCCGCTTGTTCTGCCTGGCTTCACTGGCCTGGATATCGGCCTTCAACTCCGCTCTCATGGCTCGCATCTCCGCCCAGAGGAAGCCGGCCAACCCAAAAACAGCAGTCAACGCAGCGCCGGGCTGGATCCAGTCTGCAAGCACGGAGGGGGGAATGGCCATGGGGTTATCTTGGGGTGAGGCGGCTGGGTGGTTCCCAGATTAGGGCATGACCAGCCAACGGGTGCCCAGGGAATGCAGATCACTTTTGCCCAAATATGAGCGACAAACCCGATTGCTGCTCACCCATGGGCCACAACGGGGTCAGATGAAAGCCTGATGACTCACCACCTCAAGCTCAGGTCTTAGCCCCGGCTGACCTCTGCAAGCCCTGGGCCAACAGCAAGGATTTGATGTCTGCCTTGATCTCCTTCATGTCGTCCTTGAGCTCGTCAATCCGCTTGTTCTGTCTGGCTTCGCTGGCCTGGATCTCCGCCTTGAACTCCGCCCTTATGGTCTGCATCTCGGCCTTGAATTCCGCTCTCATGGCTCGCATCTCCGCCCAGAGGAAGCCGGCCAAACCAAAAACAGCAGTTAACGCAGCGCCGGGCTGAATCCAGTCTGCAAGCACGGATGGGGGAACAGCCATGGGATTATCTCAGGGGGCGACAAGGAGTGGGCGGTCCTCAGATTATGGCATCGGCAAGCAACAGGTGGCCAGGGAATCAGGACGTGGTGGTGGCGCCGTCTGGCGTCGGCAAAGCCAATGGCCAACGGGACCTGGCAAGCAATGGACCACAACGGAGCCGGATTGGA
The DNA here is from genome assembly GCA_022826155.1 of Prochlorococcaceae cyanobacterium jk18x22bins.40. Classification (GTDB taxonomy): domain Bacteria; phylum Cyanobacteriota; class Cyanobacteriia; order PCC-6307; family Cyanobiaceae; genus Synechococcus_B. Next base: position 13,420 of record JAJDVL010000029.1, read on the forward strand.
AGCCGGGTCTCATGGCCTCAGTCTGGGTAAGCTGAGTTTGGGAGCGCCCCCCAGCCATGAGCAATTCCGACGAAACCCGCTGGCAACAACGGCTGGACAACTTCAGCCATGCCCTGGCCCAACTCAGCGCCGCCTGCCGTCAGCCGGACTACACAGATCTTGAGCGGAGTGGTCTGGTGCAGACTTTTGAGTTCAGCTTTGAACTGGCCTGGAACACCCTCAAGGATCTGCTCTTTTATGAGGGTTACGCAGCAAACTCCCCACGGGCCGTAATCCGCCAGGGCTTTACGGCGGGGTACCTGGAGGAGGAAGACTCTGAAACCCTGCTGGATGCCCTGGACAAGAAGAACCTGCTGAGCCATACCTACCGCAGGGAGTTGGCCCTGGAGGCTGAAACCCTGATCAAAACCTGCTATCATCCTGCCCTGGCCACACTTCACGCCACCCTGCAAGCCAAGCGCCAACCATGAGCGATGGCCTCAAAGCCCAACACCGCGCCGCCATCATTACCGCCCTGGCCGCCAACGACCGGGTGGAGCGGGCCGTGCTGTTTGGCTCCCGGGCCATGGGGACCAACACCATCACCTCGGACGTGGACATCGCCCTGTTTGGCGACCGTCTCACCTTGACGGATCAAGCCCACCTCGCAGCAACCTGTGACGACCTGCCCATGGCCCAGTCCGTAGACCTTGTGCTGCACAACACCATTGATAACCCTGCCCTGGTGGACCATATCCGCACCCGCGGGGTGGAGTGGTATCGGCGGGGGGGTGGTGCAGTTGGTGTGGCGCTGGCTGAATCGGATAGCAACGCTCCAACGTGGCACAAGATTAACGACGTTCCTGTATCGGAAGTTGCTACAGTCGTAATTGGCGGTACTCCAAGCCGAGCAATAAGTAAATATTGGAATGGAACAATTCCGTGGGCAACAGCAAAAGATATTGCCAATGCTGGATCAAGATATCTATATAACACTCAAGATTTCATTACAGACATAGGTCTTGCAAACAGTTCTACTAAAGTTATGCCGAAAGATACAGTCACTATCACATCACGAGGAACTGTTGGTGCTTTAGTGCAACTTGGTAGAGAGATGGCTTTTAATCAAACCTGTTATGCTATTTTACCTGGACCTGAAATTGACAATAGCTTTCTTTACTACGCTCTTACAGGTACTCGCCATTCACTGAAGTCTCTCACATATGGAACCATATTTCAAACCATCACGACAAAGTCATTTGATTCATGGCGTATTCCTTTACCATCTCTCCCTGAGCAAAAAGTCATCGCCCAAATCCTCGGCACCCTCGACGACAAAATCGAACTCAACCGTCGCATGAATGAAACTCTGGAAGCCATGGCGCAGGCGCTCTTCAAAGATTGGTTTGTGGATTTTGGGCCTGTGCGGGCCAAAGTGGAAGGGCGAGAAGCCTATCTACCCGAAGAGGTTTGGGGGTTGTTTCCTGATTCTTTTCAGGAGTCGGAGTTGGGGGAAATTCCGAGAGGGTGGGGGGTTCGTAGGCTGGAGGACTATCTGGAGTTGGCTTACGGCAAGTCCCTTCCAGCAAGGAGCAGACGACCAGGGTCCGTGCCTGTCTACGGCTCTGGAGGAGTCGTAGGAAGCCATGATGTAGCCCTCACCAAAGGACCAACCGTAATCGTTGGCAGAAAGGGGACTGTGGGTAGTCTCTACCTGGAGGCCAAGCCAGCCTTCCCCATTGATACGGTTTTCTACACCTTGCCTCGCATTGGCTCAATGCTATTCTCATACCACCTTCTCGCCTGCCAGCCTCTGAAAACCATGAATACGGATGCAGCCGTTCCTGGATTGAATAGGAGCAATGTCTACCGTCTCCAATCCCCATGCCCCGCTTCGAATCTGATTTCAGTCTTTGATGACATGGTGGAGTGTTTTTGGAAGCGACAGGTTGCCAACCTGGGTGAGTCGGACACCTTGGCTCAAGTCCGAGACTTGCTTCTCCCAAAGCTTATTGGTGGCGAGTTACGGGTGAAAGGTTCCGAAGACTTTGTGAGGCCGTCTATCTGATGAAATCAATACTCGACCACTACAGCTTGCGCGCACGAGCTTTCCCCGTCTATCTAACGATCTTACCTGCTGCCTTGGTTCTTGCTGCTATTCTGCCCGATGGCCTCAACTTGCCGCTCGGTGTTGCCGCCGCTATTGTGTTCGCTCCCCTTGCCTTTTTGTCAGGCCAAATCGGAGCAGACTATGGAAAGCGTCTTGAGAAAAGACTCTGGCGACAATGGGGAGGAGCACCAACTACCCGCTTCCTTCGACACGCAAATGACGACTTCAATCCACTCACCAGACAGCGCATACATAAGAAGCTTAGCTTGCTTGGCTTAACTGTTCCCTCAAAAGATGAAGAGGAAAATAATGTACAAGCAGCAGATAGCCATTATGAGTCATGCACAGAAGAGCTCATTCGTAAAACTCGTGATAATGCAAAGTTTCCACTAGTCTTCAAAAGTCTTACAGAGTATGGCTTTCGCCGAAACCTCCTTGGCCTGAAGCCTGTTGGTTTGCTAATTGTCATCCTATCTTTTCTCGTGTGCGTATCATGTGCTTGGATCAAGTGGAATAACAATGAGGATCCGGCTATTGCCATCAGCACAACACTATTTGTTGCGGGACTTTTCTTCACCTGGCTAACATGGGGCAACGAGAAAGCGGTCAGTCTTGCTGCCAATCGGTATGCGCGTTTCCTTCTCGAAGCCGCACTAGAATTGGAGTAGACTGATGTCCAAGATTCACTTCTTAAATGTGAATGAGGGCGACTGCTCAATCATTGAGCACCTCTCCGGCCACAAAACTGTCATTGATGTCTGCAACGCAAAGTCACTCACACTAGCGCTTGCTGCGAGACCCCAGTTCGAAGGTGCTTTCTCTGGGAACTTTCACCAGAAGAGGTACCCAGTCAATCCCATCAGTTACATGTACAATCATGGCATAACAAGCATCTTTCGGTACATTCAGACACATCCAGACATGGACCATATGGATGGCATTGAGGCTTTGTTCGCCGCATTTAAGCCTATTAACTTCTGGGATACAGCTAATACGAAAGAAATGCCAAGTAAAAATTGGATCGGCTCTCCTTACCAAGAGTCTGACTGGCAGTTCTATAAATGGCTTCGAGATAACAGTCACCAGATCAGTCCCAGGCGACTAACACTGTATTCTGGTGATCTTGGTATTCACTGGACACATAATTGGCAAGGCGAGCCTGGCGGTGATGGACTTTACGTCCTCGCCCCAACGCATGAACTTGTTGCGGCTGCCAATAATGCTGACAACGACTACAACCGCTGCTCATATGTGATCCTTTACCGCATTGGCAACAATCGCATTATCTTTGGTGGTGACTCACACGATGAAACCTGGGAACATATTCTTGATCAGCATAAGCTCGACGTCAGTAACATTGATTTACTCATTGCGCCACACCACGGACGTAGATCGGGGCGCTCATATGATTTTCTGAACATTCTTAGACCAACTCTTACGTTCTTCGGAAATGCTCGTTCACAATATCTAGCTTATTCAGCGTGGCATCATCGTGGACTATCTATTGTGACGAATAACCAAGCCAACTGTATGGTCGTTGACACCAGTAAAACACCCATGACTCTCTATGTCACTAATCAAAGCTATGCTCAGCGGGTTAACCAGGGCACCTTCTACCACAACTCGTTCAAGGCGTGGTATGTTGGACCCATCACGGAGAACCTCATCCCATGAGATTTGAAATTCTCAATGTCGAACACGGCTTCTGTGCCTACGCGCTTGGTCTCGATGGAGGAGCTTTCCTCTTCGACTGTGGTCATGGCGCTATAATCCGGCCATCGACTTACCTTCCTATGCAAGGCATTACCAGAATCCGAAGTTTCTTCGTCACGAACTATGACGAGGACCACATCAGCAACTTGCCTAATGTTCGTCGGAATCTGTATATAGATTCTCTGACGCGGAACGCCAGTGTTACATCTGCTCAAATTTTCTCTTTGAAGGAGAAGCCCATCAGCAAATCAATGAATGAGTTACTTGGGATGATTAATTCCTTTACGTTTAGAGATATACCAGAGGAATTTGCAATTCCCGGTTTATCGGTAAATACATTCTATAATCATTATCCGACGTTCACAGACACTAATAACTTGAGTCTGCTCACATTTCTTGATGTCGGCTCTATGTCATTTGTGCTTGGTGGTGATCTCGAGCGCCCAGGATGGTTGAGCCTCCTCCAGAATCCTCAGGTCCGAGATCACCTTAAACGTGTTGATGTATTCGTAGCGTCACACCATGGACGCCGAAACGGTTACTGCTCAGAAGTCTTCAAGTACTGTAATCCCAGCTTGATTGTGATGTCTGATGGTCCAGTGCAGTATGACACACAGCTTATGGCTAGCACCTATTCTCGGCACGCTTCTGGCGAGCTATTCTCGACATCCTATGGTCAAGAGTTGCGCAAGGTCGTGACCACAAGGAGAGATGGGAATATTTTCTATGAGCAGAGACCATGAAAAGCCTCTTCACCTACGCAGGCCTTGCTCCCTGGCCCCATCCTCTCCGCTATGCTCCCTCTACCCCCAAGCCCAACCCCATGACCACTACCACCGCCATTCCTCTCCAAAGCCAGGACCTATCCCCTGTTTGCGCATTTGGTGGCCACCCCTTGGGCAGCGGAATGGAGTCTGTTTCAATGGGAACCCTGATGCCAGGCCGTGGTCGGCATCTTCCCAGAGCTTCGAGCCGTGGGATCCCCGCCCCTAACCTTGAGAACCTGCTTGAGGAGGCAGTCCCATGATTCGCGCCCCGGTGACGCCACAGATGCTTCTCTGGGCGCGGGAGCGGGTTGGCTTGGCGCTGGGGGATACCCCTGTGAAGAAATTTAAGAAGCTCCCCCAATGGGAGGCTGGAGAAATTCAACCCACATTGAAACAGTTGGAGGATTTTGCCCGGGCTGTTCATGTTCCGGTTGGTTACTTTTTCCTTGATGAGCCGCCGGAAGAAGAGATTCCTATTCCCGATTTTCGCACTGTTGCTGGCCAGCCAGTGATGCGTCCAAGCCCTGACCTATTGGACACCATCTATGCTTGCCAAGAGCGGCAAAGCTGGTATCGGGAGTTTGCCTTGGCCACGCAAGAGCCAGAGCTCAACTTCATTGGCAGTGCGCAAGTTTTCATGCAGCCTGAGCAGATAGCCGAGAGAATAAGAGGGATGCTGGGCTTTGATTTCTCCGCCATAGGGAAATGCTCGAATCCAGACGAGCTATTACGGCTGCTCACTAATCAGGCAGAAGATGCTGGAGTATTGGTGATGGGTAGTGGCATTGTGACAAATAACACCCATCGTCCCCTTGATATTAGGGAGTTTCGTGGATTTGCTCTTGCTGATTCTTTGGCTCCTCTTGTCTTTATTAACCGTAAGGACTCAAAGAAAGGACAGGTGTTCACGCTTGCCCATGAGCTTGCTCATCTTTGGCTCGGTGCTTCGGCCTTATCTAATGTGAGCTCTGAATCAAGGCCTGAGATTATAGGGCAACGTAGAGAAGAGATTTGGTGTAACAAAGTTACTGCAGAGCTACTGGTTCCTCTTTCTCGTCTGGAAGAAAACTTACAAAAAGACGAAGCATTACCAGACACATTGAACAGACTAAGCAAAATCTTTAAGGTTAGTAACCTTGTCATTCTGCGACGCTTACGCGATGCAAGATCCCTGGATCTCCAGCGCTTTGAAACTGCATGGGAAGAAGAGTTGAAACACTTGAAAACATTCACAAAACCTGAAAGTAGTGGCGGTAATTTCCATCGAACAACCCTCTCTCGGTTGGGATACAGGTTTGCACAAGCCCTTGTTGTGAGCACACTTGAAGGTCAAACCCTCTATCGTGACGCTTTTCGGATGCTTGGCGTGTCTGGCGTTGAGACATTCAAGAGTCTCGCACGGAAACTGGAGGTAGCATGATGACAAAATACCTCCTTGATACAAATGTCTTGATCCAAGCCAGGAACCGTGAATATGGTTTTGACATCTGTCCTGGTTTTTGGGATTGGCTGGTTGAGAAAAACCAAGCCGGCTTGGTGGCAAGTATCAGGAAGGTTGCCAAGGAGATTAAGAAGGACAAGGATTTGGTCGCATGGGTCAGGGAGCGAGGTGGCGATTTCTTTCTAGAAGAAGATAATGCGATGATCAATTCTTTGAAGACCGTAAGCAACTGGGCCAAGCGTGAAGGGTACAAAGATGACGCATTAAAGAAATTTCTAGGCGGTGCTGATTACTACTTGATCGCTTACGCACTGTCCCATGATTATGTTGTTGTCACCCATGAGGTTTTTTCCAGAAAGAACAGAGCAATCAAGATTCCCAATGCCTGCAAAGGCCTTGCGCTGCCCTGCATGAACCCCTACGAGATGCTGCGACAAGAACAGGCAAGATTTGTACTAGATCGGAGTTAGTGTAGGAACCTCGAAGGAATTTCCAGGGGATTGTTAAAAACTTCAGGAACCACTATCGTACAGGACTAAAAGATATCTAGCCGCACCATCGCGATGCTGTGCAATGTCCTACAACTGAAACGGCCATGGTCATAGTGAGGCACAAGCATTGCTGCCAACGTGGCCTTTTTCAGAATAGACTCTGCCTCCTGGTCCCAATCTCTTCGCTACGATCCCCCTACCCCCCAAGCCCATGGTCACTACTACTACTACTGCCATCCCTCTCCAGAGCCAGGACCTGTTCCCCGTCCACGTGTCTCTGGCAACCCACCCCTTGGGCAGAGTGATGTCACATATGCCGAGTTGGGCGCAGAAGCAGGTCGGCTCCTGGAGATCGTAACATGACAATCCACAACGACCACATCCGCCGGCAACTCCGCCTGGGCGAAGACAGCCGCTGGGAATTCAAGCAGATCGACTTCAAAGGCGACAACCCCACCAGCCCCCGCAGGGACGATCTGGCGGACGAACTGGGCGCCTTCGCCAACGCAAGTGGTGGCATCATGTTGTGCGGGGTTACTGACGACGGAACGATACAGGGCCTGTTGCGGAATCAACTGACTGCGCTGGACCGTCTGCTGGTGGAGGTATGCACCGACGCCATCGAGCCACCGCTGCGTATTGCTGTTCACCACCGGGAACTTGACGGAAAGGCGTTCCTGCTGGTGGAGGTGCCACGGGGTGAGGCTTTGCACAAAAGAAGTGGGCAGGCATTTGTCCGTGTGGGCGCCACCAAGCGCCGCCTGCACGGGGAAGAATGCTTGAGGCTGGAGCAGAATCGCGCCCAGAGCCGCTATCTGTGGTTCGATAAACAGGTGGTGCCGGACACTGGCTTCAACACACTCAGCGAGCGCCTTTGGGAACCGCTGCTCAGTGTGGAGGGAGCCGCCAACCCGCGGCGGGCTTTGATGAATCTTCGGCTTCTGACCCAGGACGACGCCGGTGTGGACCGGGCCACTGTTGCTGGCGTGTTGCTGTGTTCCCCGTCACCCCAGGACTGGTTGCCGCAAGCCACCATCATGGCAACCCACTACCGTGGCCTGGATCGGGCTTCGGGGCAATTGGATGGGCAGGAAATTGTCGGTCCGTTGCCGGCTCAGATTGCGGACGCCGTGCAGTTTGTTGTTCGCAACATGCGGGTGGCGGCGCGCAAGACCCCGGAACGGGAAGAAGTCCCGCAATACAGCAAGGCCGCTGTGTTCGAAGCGGTGGTCAATGCAGTTGCGCACCGCGACTATTCCATCACCTCGCGGCGGATCAGGCTGTCCATGTTCAAGGACCGTCTGGAAATTGATTCGCCCGGACAGCTTCCCAACGGCATGACCATCGAAGGCATGGAAGCCAGTCAGGCAACCCGCAACGAGGTGATCGCTTCCGTATTCGGACGCATTCCCGTGAATCAAGTGACCGGGTCAGGCCATCGCGGCTACCTGATGGAACGCCGGGGCGACGGTGTGTCCATCATTCGCAAGGAGACCCGGGAAGCCACCGGTACGCTGCCGGAATACCATGTGGTTGATGAATCCAGTCTGGTGCTGTGTATCCCCGCCGCCAAGCTGGAACTTGTTCCCGCTGACGCGACCGTTACGGTGCATTCCGGAGGCGAGTCTCTGGCCGGCATTGAAATTCTGGCGCTGTTTCCGAACAAAACATGGGTGCGGACAACGACCGATGAGGCCGGTGAAGCAGCCCTGGACCTGTACACAACCCACCTTCCCATGACCGTCTACGCCGCGGCTCCGGGCTATGCCGCCGGGATCAGGCGGGAGTGGACTCCGAACCAGGGCGGGCTGGTGCTGGAACTCGAACCGCTTGAATCTGGCGGCGCAGCAATTTTTGCCCAGAGCACCGGGCATCTTCCTGGCCTGCGCGGGCGGCTGAATCCGATACGCGATACGTCCGACCGGACTTATCTGTACGCGGAGAACATAGCCATTGACGAGGGGCGGCAACAGCCGGTACCGTTCCGGCTGGGCAAGCCGATACGGCTGACAGACGCCTACGGTGCGGAACTCTCGGTGATGATCGTTGATATCATCGGCCAATCCGCCCTGGTTGAATATCGGCCGTTCCAAAAATGATTGACAATGATTGACTCGGCAATGGTAAACTTGGTCACTCAGTTGACAGAATCAGGCGCAGCGGCATGGGTGACACCTTCACAAATCGGGAGGACGTTTCCGCCAAACCCAACGGTGGGCAGGTCATCCTCTACGAGACCGCAGACGGCCATGGGCAGGTGGATGTACGGCTGGACCAGGAGACGGTTTGGCTGACGCAGCGGCAGATGGCGGCTGTCTTCGCCACGTCACCGGAGAACGTGCTTATGCATCTTCGCAACGTGTTCGCGCAGGATGAGCTGGATGAGGAGGCAACTACTAAGGATTTCTTAGTTGTTCGTCAGGAAGGCGCACGCCAAGTGCGTCGCTCTCTCAAGCACTACAACCTGGATGCCGTCATCTCCGTGGGTTGCCGGGTCAATTCAAAGCGGGGCGTCCGCTTCCGTCAATGGGCCACCCGCACCCTGCGCCAGCACCTGGTCAAGGGCTACACACTGAACGAGCGGCGGCTGGCTGAACGCGGTTTGGACGAGGCGCGCCAGACGCTTGATCTTCTGGCCCGGACGCTGCACAGCCAAGCGCTGGTGGACGACACCGGAAAGGCGATCCTTGAGTTGATCTCCGGCTACG
>JAJDVL010000042.1 GCA_022826155.1 Prochlorococcaceae cyanobacterium jk18x22bins.40
GATGATGATGGTCTCGTCCCCTTCCGCCATCTGATCATCCAGGATGGAGACGGGGATGGTTGCCGTCGACCCGGACACGAGTACCGTACCGGACAGGGCGGTGAAGTCCTCTCCCGGGCTGGCGCTTCCACCCACCTGATAAGCCACGGTGGTGGCTGTGGAGAAGGGGGGGGGTTGGACGCTCAGCTCCAGGTTGACTGTACGGCTGCCCTGGGCCTCGCCGCCAGTGTAGGCCGTGGTGCTGAACTGCACCACCGGCGCGGTCGGCACAGGAGACGGGTTGCCACCGTCGCCGTCGCCGTCGCCGCTATTATCCACCACAAAGTTGTTGTCGTTGGCGCCGGTGGGGATGGTGTTGGCCAGGGCGTTGCCGCTGCTGTCCTCGATGTTCTGACCGTTGGCAAAACTCAACGTCACCGTGGTGGCGTCGAGATTGGCCAGGTTGCCGCCGCTGGCGGTCACGTCGTAGGCATTCGTTGCGCCCACCTGGTCTACGGCCAGGCTGGCGTTGGCGCCGCTCACCTGGAAATCCGCCGCATCCACGTTCCGCACCGCCTCGTTGAACGTCACCCGCCAAGTGAGGCTATCAGCATCAGTCGGCGAGCTGGAGGGCGTCTGTCGTGTGATGGAATCGACAAGCGGCGCCGTGGTGTCGGGGTTGGTGTTGTCCACCACAAAGCTGTTGTCGTTGGTTCCCGTGGGCGCCGTGTCCGTGAGCGCGTTGCCACTGGTATCCTCGATGTCTTGGCCGCTGGCAAAACTCAGCGTTACCGTGGCGTCCAGACTGGCCAGGTTGCCGCCGCTGGCGGTCACGTCGTAGGCATTCGTTGCGCCCACCTGCGCCACGGCCAGGCTGGCGGTGGTGCCGCTCACCTGGAAATCCGTCGCATCCACGTTCCGCACCGCCTCGTTGAACGCCACCCGCCAGGTCAGGCTATCGGCATCAGTCGGTGAAGAGGACGGTGTTTGACGCTCAATCGAGGTGACACGCGGGGGCATGGTATCATTCTCGTCGTCGTCATTCACCGTCACTGTCGCCGTCGCCCCGCTGCCCACTGTGTAGCCGCTGCCGGCATTCACTGTCACCGTCACGCTGCCGTGCGGCTCGTCGACGCTGTCGTTCTCCGTGGGGATGGTGACGATGTAGGAGGTCTCGCCTGCCAGGATGTCGACGCCCGCGTCTTCCAGGGAGCTCAGATGACCGAGGGCAGCGAATTCGCCAGTCTGCGAGACCGTCACGTCCACATTCAGGAGCGTTGATGGGGCTGGCGTCGCGGTCACCGTGAAGCTGGCCGCCGTGCCCTCCGTCACTGGCGACGTACCGGCCGATATCGTCACGACCGGCGTGACCGACGTCGGCGTCGGCGTCGAGGTGTTGTCCACCACGAAGGTATTGTGGTTGGTTCCCGTGGGCGCCGTGTTCACGAGCTTGTTGCCGCTCGTGTCTTCGATGTTCTGGTCGCTGTCGAAATTCAGCGTCACCGTGCCGTTGAGGCCTGCCAGGTCTCCGCCCGAGGCGGTGACGTCGTAGACATTGGCCGTAACCTTCCTGACGGCGAGCGTGGCACTCGTGCCCGCGAGGGTGAAATCCCCGGTGTCCACGTTCCGGACGTCCTCGCTGAAGTTCACCCGCCAGGTCAGGGTGTCCAGGGCGGTCGGCGAGACAGACGGCAGATCGCGCACGATCGAGGAGACCCGCGGCGCCGTCGTGTCCAGGGCCAGGTCGCCGTCGTTGTCTCGGATGGTCACCGTTGCCGTGGGATTGGTGGCGCCCACGACATACCCCTTCGGAAACGGATCGATGCCCAACTCCGGCGACGGATTGATGTCGATGCTGAAGGTCTCGTCCGGCTCCCTGACCTCGTGGTTCCACGCGTTCGACCTCACCACCTCGGGCAACTCGTCCAGGGTCCGGACGGTGAAGGTGTGCGAGGCGGTATTGGCCGGGATGGTGACGCTTTCGGGCGACGCCTCGTAGTCCTTCCCCACAGGGAAACCCCTTTGGATGTCATAGCTGGCATGCCATTTGCGGGCGGTGCCGCCGCTGCCTTGGTCCGCATCCCGGTAAACGAGGCCCACTTCCGTGGCCGTGGCGCGCGGCGGGTCGATGGTCACCGTCACGCCCACATCCTCGCCCTCCGTCACGCTGTAGGATCCGCTGGCGAAACTGATCGTGCAGTTCTTGTCCGAGATAACGACCTCCGCCGAGCGCGGGCTCCCCAGCGTGACGCCGGACGGCAGCCTCGAGGCGTCGATCGCAATCCGGAAGCTCTCGTCGCCCTCGCAGAGGGCGTTGTACAGAAGCGGAATGTCGAAAGACTGGAAGCTGGTGCCGTCCGCCTTGATCGTCATTGTGGCCACGGCCTCGTAATCCTCTCCCTTCGTGGTCGTGATGTCCGTGAAGACCAGTGGCACCTCGATGTCACGGCCCGGCAGCGGATCCACCCGCAGTGTCGGCTGGATCAGGGCGACTCCATCAGAATCCTCTTTGCTGGTCTCATTCACCTTGTAGCGCTCCCGAAAGAAGGACACGGCCACCGACGACGGCGCGTCCCGGACAGTTAAACTCAACTGCTGACCGCCCCCGAGCTGAAGGGTGACCGTCTCGTCCGATTCCGCCGTATTGTCCTCGATCATCTCGATCTGCAACTTATTGACGACATTCCTGCATCCAGACCTGCTGTCGTGGCAGGGCATGCGCGCGCCGTGCAAGGTGATCGAAGGGCTGTTCCCGCCCAGGTCGTTGCAGATCGCAGCGCCGGCTGGAGCGCCTCCGAGGCAGGTCAGCCGGTAGTCCGTCCCGTTGGTGGCGGTTCCCCCGATCGACAAAGGCAGCGTCACCGTCTCGTCGGCGGCCATGGCCCGCGACAAATTGATAGTGAGACCGATGCTCCCGCCCTCCGGCAGCGTCGTCCCCCCCGAGAAAGAACGAAACCGCGCCGTCAGGGCCGGGGTCTGCGCCTGCGCCCCGGTGGCGAGGCCGAGCAGCAGCGGCAGGACCGGAAGGAGCGTGGCAGCGGCCTTTCGCAGGGTCCAGGAGCCCTTGGAAGGACCGGATTTTGGAAACAAAGGCGGAAGGGAACCTTGAGGTGCTCGCACACTAACCATGGGATGCTCTTTAGATTTACGCATTTCTTAAATAATTATCCAGTTATCCCCAACTCCCATTTCACGCCTGAACCCCATGGCCGGGCGGCGGCCCTGTGCCGTGCATTGGGAGTCATGCCTGCTCCCGCTCCACTACAGCAGCCCAGTCTGGGGGGGCAGTACAAAAGTACTGGCAATCAGGAGGTCCATGGGAAAAGAGGAGAGTAACAAGTCTGCTCACGCACACATTAAAGCCCGCATGGCGCCCATTGGCAAGGCTTCCTGGGGTGAAGGGTGGCGGAGTGCTGAGTTTCACCGGAGGGCCACTGAAGCGCCCCACCCCTGGGGGAAGCCCTCAGTCGCCAGAGGCGGGCAGCGGAGGGGGCAACTGGCGCAGAAGAAAGTCCTCCACCCCCTCCACCCCCTCGCCCGTGCGCAGGTTGGTGAAACACCATGGCCGCTCACCCCTCATGCGGCGGGTATCCGCCTCCATCACCGCCAGGTTGGCTCCCACGTGGGGGGCCAGGTCGATTTTGTTGATCACCAGCAGATCGGAGCGGGTGATGCCGGGACCCCCCTTGCGGGGAATCTTGTCCCCAGCCGCCACGTCAATCACGTAGATGCACAGGTCCACCAGCTCCGGGCTGAAGCTGGCGGCCAGGTTGTCGCCACCGCTCTCCACCAGAACCAGATCCAGCACGGGCTCAGCCCGCTCCAGCTCTTCCACCGCCACCAGGTTGATGGAGCAGTCTTCCCGGATGGCCGTGTGGGGGCAGCCGCCGGTTTCCACGCCCCGGATGCGTTCAGGCGGCAGGGAACCGGAACGCAGCAGAAATTCCGCATCCTCCCGGGTGTAGATGTCGTTGGTCACCACGGCCATTTGGAGCCTCTGCCGGAGCCGTTTGCAGAGCACGTCCACCAGGGCGGTCTTGCCCGAGCCCACCGGCCCGGCCACGCCAACACGCAAAGCGCTCAACTGCGAAACAAACGGCTATACAGCCCATCATGCCCCAACTGGGCCATGGCGGGACCCAAGGTTTCCGGCCACAACGTCTGGGGATCCAGATTGGGGGCCGCCGCCGCCAGGGCCGCAATGGGGTCCTGGAGCCGTAGTTGCAGTTGCTGGCCGTGGCGCGCCGCCAGGGGCACCAGCCGCACCGCCGCGCTGATGAGATTGGCGGACCAACTGAAAAGAAAAGCCTCCAGTAACCCCGCCACCGGCAATTGAAACCGCTCCCCCGCCAAGCTCCAGGCCAGGGCCAGCCCCGCCTCCTGAGGCCAGTGGCCCAAGGGGCAGCCATGGTCCGCCGTTAACTGGCGCAGCACCACCAGCATGGAGCGCCCCATCTGCCTCTGCTGCTGGCGCATGGCCTCACAACCCCGCTGGGCCACTAGCCAGGCGTCATGGCGTTCTGCCAGAGCCCAGTCCCCCGCCCGCAACGCCACCAGGCAACGGTTGATGACGGCCGCATCCACGCCAATGGCCCCGCTGCTCAACTCCGCCGTCAGCCAGCATTCCAGGCTGGCCACATCCCGCAAGGTCCCCTGCTGCACCAGGGTTTCCAGGCCTTCCGAATAGGTGTAGCCCCCCACCGGCAGGGTGGGGCTGGCCAACTGCCATAACAACTGCTGAGGAGACCGGCAGGAGCGGGGCGGGGATGGCGGCCAATCAGCACTGGTCATGACCTGGACGGCCCCTCTGTCCCATGGCCTTGGTGGGCACTGGCGCTGTAGGCCCCCGCCTCGGGATAAAACGCTTGACGGAGGGAAAACACCCTCAAGTCCCGATCCTCAAGCAACTGTCGCAAGACCCCATCCCCAGGAATGAGCAGCCGCCGGGGCTGGATCTCCATGGGCAGGTGGCGATTCCCCAAGTGATAGGCCGCCTGCAATAACGCCAGGGGCGTGGAGGCCTCCACCGCCAGCAAATCCTCCGGAGCCGCCACCACTTCCACCACCAGTTGGCCCTGTTCGCAACTCAGCCTTTCGCCAGGTTGCAGGGGGCCTGTGCGGGGCAACTGCAACACCACCTCCAGCCCCTGATCCGTGGTGCGCCGTCCCCGCACCCTGCTGCGCGCTTCTGCGGAGAGGCCCATGGTCTGCAACGACGCCACAGGGCAGGCTGCAACGCCACGACGGCTGAGAACAGGGGAGGCAGGCAACAGCGACTGGCCAGAGAATGGCCCCATCATGCCCTGGAAGCAGCCCCACCGTGCCGCCGCCTCTCCTTGGGCCATGAAGCGATTAGGCAGGCGTAATCGCTTCGTCCCATGAAGCGATTATCATGGCAGGATGGATAGCCTCCCCAGCCGCAACTGGATTTGGGAGCAGCCCCGGTGGCCCCAGTTCCATTGGGATGACCAGCAGTTGAGTCCTGGCCTGACAGCAGCGGACCAGGCCTGGCAACACCTGCTGGCCAAGCTTGAGACCCTGGAGCCATCCCTCCAGGGGGAAGCTGCCGCCGCCTTGCTGAACCGAGAAGGTTTGCACACCACCGCCATCGAAGGGGAAACCCTGGATCCCTCCATGGTGCGCTCCTCGTTGGCCCGCCGTTTACAGCTTCCCCAGCAGCCCGGCCAGCCCCGACCCTCGGCCCAGGTGGAAGGCCTGGTGGACCTGCTCATGGCCGCCACCGCCCAACTCTCGGCGCCCCTGACCGTGGAACGGCTCAACCATTGGCATCAGCAATTGTTCAAGGGCGACGCCCCTGGCTTGCGGTCCATCCCCACTGGTGTGTTACGCAGTGGAACAACCCCTATGCAGGTGGTGTCCGGCGCCATTGGCCGGGAACGGGTTCATTTTGAAGCGCCCCCAAGCCATGGGCTGCCCAGGCTGCTGGCGGCCTTTCTCCACTGGTTCAACATCCCACCGCCAGGTCTCCATCCCCTGCTGCGCTCCGGGGTGGCCCATCTCTGGTTTGTCACCCTCCACCCCTACGAGGACGGCAATGGCCGCCTGGGCCGGGCCTTGGCAGAACGCGTTCTGCCAAGGCCAGCCTGGCGGCGATCAACGCCTCCCCTTGGGTGGTCCATGCCCTCGGTCTGTCCACCCGGATCTCGCGCCAGCGACAAGCCTATTACCATCTGCTGGAAACCACCCAGCGGGGTGGTCTGGAGATCACCCCTTGGCTCCACTGGTTTCTGGAGCAGGTGCAGGCCGCCGCCTTGGCCAATGCCGCTATTGTGGAGGCCGTCAAAGCCAAGGCCCTGTTCTGGTGGGTTCACCGCCACACTGATTTCAATCCACGGCAACGGAAACTGCTGAACCGTCTCTGGGATGCTGAGCCCGAAGGGTTTGAAGGCAATCTCACCGTGCGCAAAGCCGTTGGCCTCAACCGCGTGAGCCGCGCCACCGCCTACCGGGACCTGAGTGACCTGGTGGAGAAAGGAGCCTTGGCGCCCTGTGGGCAGGGGCGGAGCGGGGCTTATCGGTTGGTGTTGAGGTAGGGGCGGAGGCCGCCTCACCCCACGCAAACCCACTCCACGTAATGATGGGATTGATTCCCCCTCACAGATGAACTCCGATCGCCCATGTTCCGATCATTGATTGTGATGATCTTGATTCTCGGCCTGGGCTTCGGCATCCAACGGGGCTGGATCACGGTGGATTGGCCCTTCATGCAGGCTGATCTCAAGGCCATATGGGAACAGTTTGACCAGCGCTCCCAGGAGCACCGCGATCAGCAATAATCCCGACAACCAGCCTTCCCTTGGGGTTCAACCTGCCAAGAGACCGTCAGCACGGTGGTAAACCGGGTTGAATGTTCCCCCTCTCTCTTCTGCAAGGGTGGCCACAAGGCCTTCCCGATAGGTGGGATAACGCAGCACGTAGCCCCAGGAGAGAAGCCTCCGGTTGCTGACGCGGCGATTTTCCATCCAGAAACTTTGGGCCATGGAACCCATGGCGGTTTTCACGTCCCCATAGCGCTCATAGGGGGGCAGTTTGCAACCCAGCAGACGGGCAGCCAGGCCCAGGAGTTCGCTACTGGGACAGGGTTGGGCATCACAGACGTTGACCACCGTGTCACGGTATCCGTGGCGCTGACACCAGAGAACCGCCCCCACCACGTCATCCACATGGACCCTGGAGAACACCTGGCTCGGTTTATGGATCAGGCGAGCCCGCTTTTGATGGAGCCGGGCAAAAGGACTACGGCCAGGCCCGTAGATTCCTGGCAGACGCAAGATCAGAGGCGCCAGTCCGGAGGCTCTCCACGCCGCTTCACAACCGATACGGTGGCGGCTTCGGGGAACACGGGAGCGCGGAGGCAGCGATTCATCCGCCCAGTCCCCTTGCAGGTCCCCGTAGACCCCACTGGTGGAGAGGTAACCCACCCATGGGGGTGCTGACCGCCGCAGGGCGGCTCCCAGCCGATCCTGCACGGGGTCAACACCGGCTTCTCCGGGAGGGATGGTGGAGAGCACCGCCGTAAAAGGACCCAGCGCCTTGAGGTCAGGGTCAACCCCCTGCACGCTATCAAAGACCACCACTTGCGGTTGGGGTCTCGGCCGCGGGGAAGACGCGTTGTGGTCAGCCGTCGCCGCTGGTTGGTGAATGGTGTGCTGATCAGTGCTGGCACGGTGGGTCACCACCACCTCATGTCCCAGATCCAGGAGCCGATCCACCAGACGCATGCCACAGTAGCCGCCCCCCAACACCAACCAACGCTGTCGTTCAGCCATCGCCCCCCTGCTTCCTGCAGATTACTTCCACACTGAAGTGGAAGTCCTCTTGATCATCGGGGGTGGAGGTCAGGGTGGCCATGGCTTTCTCCACGTCAAAAAGCTTCTGACACGCTTCACGTTCCCTGCCGTAATGCTGCCAGACGACGAAGCGATCCACGTGGGCCCGCAGCAACTGGGGATGGCTGGCTACGATATGGTCACAGAGGGCCATGTGCTCGGCAGGCTCAAGGGGTTCCTGAGCAAATCGGGCCAGGCAGCCACTGGTCAGGGGCTTGGCCTGGGGAAGCTCCCCGCCAAAGCCGCAACTGCCGAGAAGGACCACCAGGGCTGTCAGCGTCCTATGGACCACCGGAGGAGCCCCCCTGGCCCATGGTCAATAACCGCACAAGCAGGGGCATCACCACCAGCACCGTCACCAGACGCACAGTATGCAGGGCCGCCACCGTGGCCCCGACCCCCAGTTCCTCTCCCGCCAGGCTCATGCCCGTGAGGCCACCTGGCGCGGCGCCCAAAAGCCCGACGGTCAGCTTGATCCCCAACAGCCGACTGCTCCACCAGCCCACCACAATTCCTGCAACCAGAAGGACCAGGGTGATGAGAAGAGCAGGTCGCCAGAGATTGCGCATCTCTTGCAACGTGGTGGCCGTCAAGCCCGAGCCAATCACGATGCCAACGGCAATCTCCAGCGTGGTTCGCGTCCCTGTGGGCCAGTGGATGGCGGGGTGGTTGGGGATCAGGCTCACCAAGGCGGCCCCCAGCAAGGCGCCCACGAGGGGAGCGGCAGGAATCCGCGTGCCGAGGGCCAGAAGCCCTAGCCCCAGCCCCGCTAAAACCGTTAGAAGTCCGAGCAGATGCTTGGTGCTGTCCATCCAATCTTCACGCCTCTGTGCATTCTGTTGTCAAATGGTCGTGCCTGAGGGTCTGTTCCAATGGCCACACATTGGCGGGCAAGGTGTCAGAATGAGAAGAAAGTGACGCCATGGAAACGCTCTCCGTCCCTGCTGCGACTATCACCTTTTCCGAGCAGGATCACCAACTGGAAAAGCTGGAGTTTGCCCTGGCTCTCGCCCTCTCGGAGGGTTGCCATGACAAAGCCCATCATCTTCGCTCCTGCATTGAAGCCTTAGGAGATCATGGGGAGGAGCCGGGAACTTGAGCTAGCCTGCACTACTGTCCATGGCGTTCTCATCTACTATGCGCACGCTTCCTGGCACAAGCGATAAGGCCAAATTGCTGGACAAGGCCCGTCATTTCTTTGGCCAAGCGGAACTGAGAGCAGAAGAAGGGGATCTTCAGAAAGCAGCGGAATTGATTGTTCGTGGTCTCCACTGCGAATACCGTGCTGCACGACTGGGTCCTCAGGTTCTTCAGTTGATCAAGTCTTCATGAGTCATGGTTCCACCAGTCGTCCGTTGCCAACCGGACGTCTTGTGCCGGCCACCTTAAGCTTTGTGGCCCTGCTCTGGACTGTCCATACTCTGCGGCTTGTCCTGTCCTTTCTGGGCCTGCTTTCTGGCCAGGATTCCGCTCAGATCTTCGGCATCCATCCTGGTAGCGGGGTAACCGGCCTCTGGGCCGTTTTCAGTGCTCCCCTGATCCATGGGGACTGGCGCCATTTGTTTGGCAATAGCGTCTCGTTGCTGATTTTGGGCAGCCTGGTGGGCCTGCGGGGTCCGGGTCAACTGTGGCAGGTATCCATCATCAGCGCCCTGACGTCGGGTCTCGGGATTTGGCTGATTGCTCCCCGTACCACGGTTCACGTGGGAGCCAGCGGCATCGTCTTTGGCTACTTGGGCGCCCTGCTCTTCATGGGTTTCTTTCAGCGGCGGCCCCTCAGCATCCTGCTCTCCGTTGCCTGTCTGGTTCTGTTCGGTAACATGGTTGTGGGACTGTTTCCGGGAGCGCCAGGGGTGTCCTGGCAGGGCCATCTGTTCGGGTTTCTAGGGGGGGTGTTGGCGGCTCGGCTGATGAGCCGGAGATAAGGGCTGGACGCAGATGTGAAACGTCCTGATTCCTTGCTGGTCTCACCCAGCGCCATCCTTGGCCGCCATGGCCCGAATCAGGTCCGCCCGGCTGAGCACCCCGACGGGTTTTCCCCCTTCCACCACAAACAGCCTCTCGGTGTCGGCATCATGGAGCAGAGCCGCAGCCTCCTGCAGGCTGAGAGTTGGCCCACAGGTGTGTGGAGAGCGGTTCATGATGGCGGCAGCGGTTTCTCCGAGAGCCTGATGCACGTCCCGCTCCCAGCGCAGGGGATTGCGCAGGTAGATCACGCTATCCAGGAAGACCACGTAGGGGCCGGGCTCCAAACCGCTTTCCCGCACCATCAGATCCTTGGCGCTGATTTCCCCCACCAACCGGCCCTGGTCATCGCACACCGCCAGGCCACTGATGTGGGAAGCGTTGAGCATCTGGATCACCTCTGTCAGGGCTGTGTCCGGGCCAACGAACTGAACCGGTGTGGTCATGAACGCCTGGACAGGTCGGCTTTGCACCATGATGGCCTCTCTGGGGTCTGGTGAGTATGGCGCAGAGCCTGGCCAACGGCCTCACGGTGCTCAGGGGTCTGCTTGCGGTGCCTCTCCTGCTGGCGTTGCAGGGGGGATGGGCTTGGTGGGCCTGGTGGCTGCTGCTGGTCGCCGCGACAACCGATGCGGTGGATGGATGGTTGGCGCGACGGGGTGGCGGTGGGTCGGTGTGGGGGGCCCGCTTGGATCCTCTCTGCGATAAATTATTGCTACTGGCGCCACTGCTGTGGTTGGCTGGCCAGGGTGCCGGGGCAGTTGGCAACAGCGTCTCCCCCATCCCAACGCCCCTCTGGGCCATTTGGCTCCTCCTGGCCCGAGAGTTTCTGGTGACCGAGTGGCGCAGCCGGCATCCCCATGGGGCGCCAGCCCATTGGAGCGGCAAGCTGAAAACCATCAGCCAGTTTCTTTGTTTCGGGTTCCTGCTCTGGCCAGGTGCGGCCCAGCCACTGACAGCCGCCGTTGGTGGTGGACTGTTTTGGGTGGCCCTCGCTCTGGCGTGGCTCAGTGGAATCCACTACGTCAAATCAAGCCTGGCCTAGGTGCTCCCGCAGAGCCTGGATCATGCGGGCACTGGCGGCAGGGAAGGGATAGCGGTGCAAGTCGTGGGGCCACACCCAGGCGATCTGTTGGTTGGCCACAGGCCGAGCCTCGCCAACCACCACTTGGCAGAGGTGTACCGCGAAGGAGAGCCGCCGGTGGGTATAGGCATGGTCAAAGCGCAGCAACTCCAGGCCCACAGCCACGGTCAAGCCCACCTCCTCCTGTAACTCCCGCACCACGGTGTCGGCCATGGTCTCGCCGGGCTCCTGCTTGCCGCCGGGAAACTCCCAAAGGCCACCCAGAAGCCCGTCGGGTTGGCGCTGGCCGATGAGCACTTTCCCCTGGTGATCCAGCACAATGCCCACGCCAATCATGAAGTGGGGAATGGGTGCAGGAGCCTGACGCACAGGGAGTTGGTGCTGGATGCCCCTAGCATAGGCATGGCAATGGAGCCGCCAAGGGCAGCGGGGGCACAGGGGCGCACGGGGGCGGCAGACCAGGGCGCCCAGATCCATCAGGGCCTGGTTGAAATCTCGCGCCCCCCTGTCGGCCAGCAGCAGCTCAACCATGGTCCAGAACAGGGGGATGGCCTGCTGTGGCAGGGCTGGAAAGGCCAGAAGGCGCGCCAGCAAACGCCTCACGTTGCCATCCAGAATGGGTTCAGGACAGTTGCTGGCCGTGGCGGCAATGGAGGCCGCCGTGGTGCGACCGAGGCCAGGCAGCCGTTCAAGACCAGCGCGGTCATGGGGAAGTGGGCGCCCGGCAGCCACCAACCGGGTGGCCACCCCATGGAGCCGCCGTGCCCGTACGTAGTAGCCCAACCCCTGCCAGCAGTGGAGCACCTCCTGCTGGGATGCGGCCGCCAAGGCCTCCAGATCCGGGAACCGATCCAGCCAACGGCGCCAGAAGGGCAGCGCCACTGCCAGTTGGGTCTGCTGCAGCATCACCTCCGCCACCCAGATGGGATAGATGGGGAGCAGGTCGTCCGATCCAGGCTGGCGGCCGTCCGGCAACAAGCGCCACGGCAAACCACGGCGTCCGTGGCGTGCCCACCAACTCAGCAGGCTGGAGCCCAACTCAGGGGCAGCATGACGCAGCCAGGCTTCCCGCTGGTGTTCCAGTGCCTTGGACCATGGTTTGGGGAGCATCGCCAACGCCAAGCTGGGCAATCCACGCTAAAATTTTTAGCCATGGATCAACCGCGGCGGATTGCCATTGCCTTGGGGGATCCCGCCGGGATCGGGGCGGAGGTGGTGCTGAAGGCCTTGGCCCACCGGCGGGTTCAGCAGGCGATGGAGCCGGTGCTGTTTGGCTGCCGCCGCTGGCTCCTGGAGCAATACGAGGCGCTGCGGCAGAGGGGACAACTGGTGGCCGATCCCCGGGATCTGCACTTGGTGGATATGCCCTTGGCGGAGCCGGTTCATGGGGGCCAGGCCACGGCAGGGGGTGGGGCCGCCAGCTTTTCCTGGTTGACGGCCGCCTGTCGTGCGGTGCTGGCGGGACAGTGTCAGGCCCTGACTACCGCACCCATTGCCAAGCATTGCTGGCAGGCCGCTGGTCATGCCTATCCGGGGCAGACCGAGCGCCTGGCCCAACTGGCAGGGGGCGTCAAGGTGTCCATGCTGTTTACGGCCCGCTCACCCCACAAGGACTGGCGGCTCAATACCCTCCTGGCCACAACCCATATTCCCCTCCAGCAGGTGGTTCAGACTCTGTCCCCGGATTTGGTGCAGCGCCAGCTCACGGTGCTCGAGCGTTTTTGTCGCCAATACCGTGCCCAGCCGGTCCTCAAGGTTGCGGGTCTCAATCCCCATGCGGGGGAAGCCGGCCATCTGGGCAGCGAGGAGTGTGACTGGCTGGAGCCCTGCTTGAAGAAGTGGCAGGCGCTGCACCCCAACTGCACAGTTCTGGGGCCTGAGCCCCCGGATGCCTGCTGGCTGGATGCGGGCCTGGCCTGGCAGGGGCGGGGCCATGCTGCTGACGGCTACCTGGCCCTTTACCACGACCAGGGATTGATCCCCACCAAACTGATTGCCTTTGATGATGCGGTCAACACCACGCTGGGGCTACCGTTCATCCGCACCTCGCCGGACCACGGCACGGCGTTTTCCCTGGCGGGGCAAGGACTGGCGCGAGAGGGGAGCATGGTGGCCGCCCTGCTGGCCGCGGCTGAACTGGAGAGCCACTGTCAATGCTCCAGGACTGCTGACTCACCGTGACAGGAGGCCACAGGCGGGGGAAGCGCTCCCAAATATCCAGCAGAGGCGCGAGATCGCCGCTGCGGCGAGCCCACCAAACCGGAAAGCAATGTCTTCTCCTCGGTTGCGGGGGCAGACAAACGTGATGGAGCCAATTTTGCCGTTCAGCAGATGCGACAGCGATACCCGGTTGCACCGGAGCCGTGCGGCTGTCTCCATCACGTCCCACCCCAGGTCTTCCATGCTTTCGCAAATCAGTTCGCCCAGATGCGGCGGGTTCAGCATTGAGCCAACCCGCTCTCTCGCAACGTCATTCATGGTTAAGACTACCTGATTAGCTAATGATAGTCGGTCAGGTCGACATCCACAACCTCAGCGTTTTCGAAGCGGAATACGATGCGCCAGTTGCCCGAGACCCGGATGCTCCATTGCTCCGCCCGGTTGACCGTGAGTGGATGCAAGCGGAAGCCAGGTGCAGCAGCGTTTTCTGGATGCGTTGCCTCTTGCAGGCGGAATAGGATCCGTCGCAGTCGCCCTATGAAGTTGGGTGGAAGACCCGAGCAATTATCGTCCTCATACAGCACCCGAAGTTTTTTTATGAATGATTTTCATAAAAAATATTGTGAAATGCACCATCTTTACGCAAAGAATCATAACACTATTCTCTACCCAATGTCAAGTGTTCACAGACAAGTCTCTTGGCTCCAGGCAGCCCTGATTCGACCCCTGCTCATAGGACTGGCGCGAGAGGGAAGCATGGTGGCTGCCCTGCTGGCCGCGGCCGAGTTGAAGCCACTGCCGTTATAAAGGCTTGAGGCGGATCAAGGGCTGGTCAAACTCCACAGGCGTGCCGTTGTCCACCAGGACCTCCACCACCTCACCGGAAACATCCGCCTCAATCTCGTTCATCAGCTTCATGGCCTCCAGGATACAAAGGGTTTGCCCCACCTGAACCCTGTCTCCCACGTCCACGAAGGGGGGT
The DNA here is from genome assembly GCA_022826155.1 of Prochlorococcaceae cyanobacterium jk18x22bins.40. Lineage (GTDB taxonomy): Bacteria > Cyanobacteriota > Cyanobacteriia > PCC-6307 > Cyanobiaceae > Synechococcus_B. The sequence continues at coordinate 14,021 of JAJDVL010000042.1, forward strand.
TCCTCGGGAGCCGGCGCACGATAAAAGGTGCCTACCATGGGGGCCCGGACCTCAATCAGGTCTGATCGACCGGGAGGGGCGCTGGTTCTAGGGGTTGGTGGGGCAACAGGGGCAGTAGGGGCGACCGCTGGAACCGCAGCGGGCTGGTCGCTTTGGTAGCGCCGCAACTCCAGGCGAAAATCCTTGCCTTCCAGGATGAACTCCTGGATGTCGCTTCCGCCAAGCAGTGTGAGGAGGTCCTTGAGTTGATTGTGGTCAAGCTGCACGATCAGTGGGAGCGGATGAGGAAGTGAACGGAAAACGGGCCATCAAGAGCATTACTCCCTGCTCAGGTAGGTGTCGTTGCGGGTGTCGATTTTGATCCGCTCACCGGTGCTGATAAACAGAGGTACGTTCACCTGTGCGCCTGTTTCCAGGACAGCGGGTTTGGTGCCGCCGGTGGCGGTGTCTCCCTTGACGCCAGGATCTGTTTGGGCCACCTCGAGGACCACGGTATTGGGCAACTCCACCTCCAGGGGTTTCCCGTTCCAGGACAGGATATTGACATCCATCCCTTCCTTCAGGTACTTGCACTGGCTGCCAATCTGCTGGGCAGTGAGGCGCATCTCCTCAAAGGAGTTCATGTCCATAAACACAAAATCGTCCCCCTCCTTGTAGGTGTGCTGAAAGCCGGACTTCTCCAGCACCGCTTGGGGCACCATCTCCCCGGCCCGGAAGGTTTTCTCCACGACGTTTCCAGACACAACCGCCTTGAGCTTGGTGCGCACAAAGGCCGACCCCTTACCGGGTTTGACGTGGAGAAACTCAACAACACGCCAGACCTGGCCGTCAAGTTCAATGCTTGTGCCCGTACGGAAGTCATTGCTGGAAATCATCCATCACCTGTCTTGAAGCACAGGGATTCTAAGAGGCGCCCGGCACGGGCCCCATGTGGCAGAGTTCCTCAGCAAGCATCCCATGACCAGTACTGCGGCCAGATCCCATGGCGTTTCCCGGCTTTACCCCTTGTTCCCCAAGGCTTTCAAGGCTTCAGCACCGCCCATGGCGCTGGTGTTGGTCCCTGATCCTGGTCCTGGTGTTGCTGATCCCCCTTCCCCAGCCCGCTGCCGCTGCCCTGCCGGCGGGGGATCCTGTTACAGATCCCAGGGCTCTGCTGCGGGATGCATTGCCCATGGAGCAGCAGCAACTGCAGGATCTACAGCACACCATGGAGGGCAGCAGCACGGAGTTGCGTGCCAAGCGTTGGAGCCGCCTGACAAAGCGGGCGCGGCGGCTCCAACGCCTCCTGAACCAGGGGGGCGCCGCCATTCAAGCGGACGCTCAGCAGCGTGGCCTTGACTTTGAAGAACAACTTGAGCGGCTGGGGGAACTGCTCCCCCGTCTGGAGGAAGCGACAGCCCAGGAGGACCGCCCTGCATTTTTGGCGGTTCGCGCCCGGATTCTGGACTGCCTCGGCTCCATGGAGGCGGACCTGGTGCATGGGTTCCCCTTCGCCATTCCCAAGGAGTACAACGCCCTGCCCCGGCTGCTGGGGCGGGCCCATGTGCGGCTCCACACCACGGCCGGCGACCTGCTCACGGTGGTGGACGGCTACAACGCCCCCCTGACCGCTGGCGCCTTTGTGGATCTGGTGCAGCGGGGTTTCTACGATGGCCTGGGCTTTAACCGGGCTGAGGCGTTTTACGTGCTGCAGAGCGGTGATCCGGAGGGTGAGGCTGATGGATTTGTTGATCCCCGCACCCATCAATTGCGCACTGTCCCCCTGGAAATCCGCGTTGCCAGTGAGGAACAGCCCTTTTACAACCTCACCTTTGAAGATCTGGGGTTGTTCAAGGAGATCCCTGTGCTGCCCTTTTCCGCCCGGGGCACCATGGGCTGGGCTCATTCCAGTTCTGCAGTTGATGACGGGTCGTCCCAATTTTTCTTCTTCCTGTTTGAACCGGAGCTGACCCCTGCAGGCCTCAACCTGATTGACGGACGGTTTGCCGCCTTCGGCTACGTAGTGGAGGGTGGGGACGTGCTTGATGAATTGACGTCTATGGATCGGATCCTTGAGGCCACAGTGGTCAGCGGGGCCGATAACCTGCGTGCCCATGGGTAAGGTTCATTCCCCTTGCTTGGCAGAGCTGGGGGAGAGGGAACTGCTCAGGCGTCTGGAACGCTTTGCGCCACCGGGTCAGTTGGCCGACGATGCCGCCCTGCTGCCCTCCACGCCTGATGGTCGCCGTGGAGTCGTCAGCAGCGACGTGCTAGTGGAGGACCATCACTTTTCCAAAACCACCACCCCGCCCGAGTCCGTGGGCTGGCGGGCCGTGATGGCCAATCTCTCCGACTTGGCGGCCATGGGCGCGGATCAGGTTGTGGGCGTCACCGTGGGTCTGAGTTGCCCAGGATCCCTCTCCTGGCATTGGCTGGAGTCCGTCTATGGGGGCATGGCAAGGGCACTCGACTGCCATGGGGGACATTTGCTGGGGGGGGACTGCGTGGGGAGTCCCATGGTGAGCCTGGCCATCACCGCCCTGGGGACGGTGGACCAGGACCGTGTCATCCGTCGCCATGGGGCTGAAGCGGGGGATTGGCTGGTCTGCAGTGGTCCCCACGGCCTCAGCAGCTATGGCCTGTCCCTGATGCTTCACGGGGTCAACCCCAAGTCGGGAAGTCTCCAGGCAGAGGCCATTGCAGCCCATCGCTATCCCAGGGCCCGCCTGGATGTTCCCCCACAGGTCCGGGCCGCCCAGCCCCCTGGGACCCCATGGCGTGTTTCTGGAACAGATAGCAGTGACGGCCTTGCCCAAGCCCTGCGCCTGCTCTGCCGGGAGCAGGGCTTGGGGGCCCATGTCCATCGCCTTCCCCTCCCTCCGGCCCTGATGGGCCTCCCTGACCGGGAGCGCCACTGCCTCTGGGGTGGGGAGGATTTCGAGTTGGTTTTGGCCCTGGAGCCCTGCTGGGCCCAGGCCCTTCTGGAGCGCTGCCCGCATTTCCGCCACGTGGGCATGGTGACTGCCGATGATCACCTGCTGCTGAAGGATGCCCAGACCGGCAGGTTGCTTCCTTTCCCGCCAGGGAAGCCATTTGACCATTTTGTTGACCCGATGACGGCACGGGAATGAAGACCCAGGGCAATCCCGGGTCCTCCATGGCGGGAAACGAAGAGGACTAGCTAGGCGACAAGTCCAGGACTCATGCATCTGCGGGGGAAGGCTCCCACTTCCTGGCTACTACCTCCGCCAGATCCACTACCCGCTGGCTGTAGCCCCACTCATTGTCGTACCAGGCGACAACTTTGACCATATTGTCCCCCATGGCCATGGTCAGGTCCTCGTCAAAGATGGCCGACTCGCTTGTGCCAGCGTAGTCACTGGAGACCAGAGGCAGGTCCCCGTACTTGATGATGCCCGCCATGCCGTTTTGGGACGCATCCTTGACCGCGGCGTTCACCTCTTCCGCTGTCGTGGGGCGGGAGGACTCAAACACCAGGTCCACAACGGACACGTTGGGGGTGGGAACCCGCATGGCAATGCCGCTGAGCTTGCCCTTCACAACGGGATACACCAGAGCCACCGCCTTGGCAGCACCGGTGGAGGTGGGCACGATGTTCATGGCTGCAGCCCTGGCCCGCCGCAGGTCCCGATGGCTGGCATCCAGAATGCGCTGATCCCCTGTGTAGCTGTGAATGGTGGTCATCAGACCCTTGTTCAAACCGAAGCACTGATCCAGCACTTTGACCAGGGGGGCCATGCAGTTGGTGGTGCAACTGGCGTTGCTGATGATGGTGTAGTCACCATGACGGTATTCATGGTCATTGACTCCAACCACGAAGGTGCCCACACCCTGGCCCTTGCCGGGCGCCGTGATCAGCACCTTCCTGGCCCCAGCCTCCAGGTGCTTCGCGGCGCCTTCTTTGGTCACAAACACACCGGTGGACTCAATGACCAGGTCCACTCCCCACTCTGCCCAGGGCAAGTTGGAAGGGTTGCGGTCGGAATAGCACTTGATTGTCCTGCCGTTGACGACGATGGCCCCCTCTGCGGAGGAGACTTCCGCATCCCGGATGCGGCCGAGCATGGAGTCGTAGGTCAGGAGGTGGGCGTTGGTCTTGGGATCGGAGGTGTCGTTAATGCCAACCACGTCAAGACCTGTCTTGTCCCCACGACTTAACCAGCAACGCAAGAAGTTGCGGCCGATGCGGCCAAAGCCATTGATGGCAACTTTCAGTGTCATGAACAGGTCGGGCAGCGGAGGTGGGTTCGGCAGTGGATCATACAGAAAGCCCGTTAGCCTGCAGAAGGACGCAACCATCCCACCCAATGCCTCTGATGCCGCTGAATAAGGGAACAGTACTGGCGTCTCTCGATGGTCTTTGCTTACCTTTGGGGCTGTAGGAGCGGGGCCATTGACACACACTCTTGATCCACGGCGACCTGTTCACTTTGTAGGGATCGGCGGTGCTGGTATGTCGGCTCTTGCGGAAGTCCTCATGGCTCGCGGCTTCCGTGTCAGTGGTTCGGATATCTGCGGTTCCAAGTCTGTCAATGCCCTGCATCGTGCCGGCGCCGAGATCACCCTTCAGCAGGGTCCCAAGGTGGTTGAGGACCTGCGCAAAAATGCCCGGCTCCCTCCTCTGGTGGTGATAAGCTCCGCCATCAAGGAGGACAATCCAGAGCTGGCGGCCATCCGCGCAGCGGGGGAGATGGAGGTAATTCATCGCTCCGACCTGCTGGCTGAGCTCCTTGACGGTCATCCCCGCTCTATCGCAGTAGCTGGCGCCCATGGCAAAACCACCACCAGCACCATTCTCAGCACCATCTTGATGGATGTGGGCATGGATCCCACGGTGGTCGTTGGCGGAATGGTGCCCCGGTTTGGCAGCAACGGCCGTCACGGTTGCGGCGACGTGGTCGTGGTGGAGGTGGATGAGTCCGACGGAACCCTGGTGAAGTTCCGGCCCCGGATCGGGATCATCACCAACCTTGAACTGGACCATACGGATCACTACACCGATATCAGCCATTTGCTCGACACCATGGCCGAGTTTGGCGGCAACTGCCAAACCCTTCTCACCAACGGGGATTGTCCCTTACTGAGCCGCCATCTTCCAGGTACGAGGCAATGGTCCCTTGATCCAACAAGCTCTGCCCACTACCGTTTCTCGGACATCAGATGCCTCGGTCGGTCCAGTGGGGCTGTTGTCCATGCTGGTTCCGAGCGCCTGGGTCCCGTGGTCCTTCCCTTGGCGGGCCTCCACAACCTGGCCAATCTGGCCGCGGCACTGGCGGCAGCACTGGAGATGGGGATTCCCTTCCCCGCACTGCAGAAGGCCTGTGAAGCCATTCGTGCCCCTGGGCGCCGGTTTGAGTTTCACAGCGTTGTGGATGGGCGGCTGTTGGTGGACGACTACGCTCATCACCCCAGCGAAGTGGCCGCAACCCTCGCCATGGCCCGGCTCATGGTGGACGATGATGAATCCGGCCTGCCCGTGACGCCAAAACGGGTGGTGATTGCTTTTCAGCCCCATCGCCATAGCAGAACAAAGGAGTTTCTTCAGGGGTTTGCGTCGAGTCTTGCGGCTGCGGACGCGGTGCTGCTGCTCCCCATCTACGGCGCCGGGGAAGAGTCCATTGCTGGCGTCAACCACGTGGCCCTGGCCAGGGCCATTGGCAACGCTGGAGGCACGGTGCACTGCTTTGGCAGCCTGGAGAACCTGGCGCAGGAGTTGCACAGCCACACCCGGCCCGGTGACCTGGTGCTGGCCATGGGAGCAGGCTCCATCAACCGGTTACCTGGTTTGGTGCGTTCCGCCATTCCCATTGCGTAGAACGATATGTCACCTGCCTCCCTTCCCGTTGATGTGCGGCCCAGCCAGCCACTGGCTGATCTGACCAGTTGGAAGGTGGGAGGGACCGCCGAGTATCTGGCCCTGCCCCGCAGTGTGGACCAGTTGGCCAGCATGGTGCAATGGGCCGTGGCCATGGGATTGACTGTTCATCCCATTGGCGCCGGGTCCAATCTGCTGATCAGTGACGAGGGTGTGCAAGGACTGTCCCTTTGCCTGCGGCGTCTGCAGGGGGTCCGGTTTGAGCCCACAACCGGGATGATCGAGGCCTACTCCGGTGAACATCTACCGACCCTGGCCCGCAAGGCTGCCCGAGCTGGTCTCCACGGTCTGGAATGGCTTGCGGGAATCCCGGGCACCATTGGCGGCGCCGTTGCCATGAACGCTGGCTGTCAAGGGAGCTGTCTGGCGGAGCGGCTCGTTGATGTCGAGCTGCTGGACCCCAGCACAGGCAAGTGTTGGCGCTTGCGGGGGCAGGACATGGCCTTTGGCTATCGTCACAGCCTGCTGCAGGATATGGCGGCAGCCCAGGCGCCATGGATCGTGGTCTCCGCTCGCCTGCGCACCAGCCCTGGCCATGCCCCCCAGAACCTTCTGGAGATCATCAAAGCCAACCTGAGCCAGCGCAACAGAACTCAGCCCTGCAATTTACCCAGTGGAGGAAGTGTCTTCCGTAATCCTCTACCGCTGAAGGCAGGGCGGCTCATCGAAGTCCTGGGCCTGAAAGGCGAGCGACGGGGTCATGCAGAAATCTCGACGGTGCATGCCAATTTCATTGTCAACCGTGGCCGAGCCTTGGCCCAGCACATCCAGGCCTTGATTCACTTGGTGCAGGACAGTGTCATGCGGGAAAAAGGCATCACACTGCAGACGGAAATCAAGCACCTTGGCCGATTCGCCCAATCCTCGCCTGGTCCCTTAGGCTAAGGGGACTTTGGTCTGTGACAATGGCCGGCTTCGGGCTTCCCAATTTTTCCCAACTCACTGAAGCTTTCCAGAAGGCCCAGCAAATCCAGAAGGATGCAGTGCAGCTTCAGGAGGAGTTGGACGCCCTGGTTTTGGAGGGGTCTAGTGAAGACGGACGAGCACGGGTCACCATCTCGGGCAACCAGGTTCCCCAGGGGGTTGCTCTGGATCCCGGCTTGCTGGCCGAGGAGCCGCACGTGGTGGAAACCGCTGTCCTGGAGGCCCTGCAGGCCGCCCACCAGCGCTCCGCGGAAACCATGAAAGCCCGCATGGAAAAACTCACGGGAGGGTTGGGGGACCTCAACATGCCCAACCTGCTGGGGGGGTGAGGTTACTGTCTCCCAGCCTCCTGTTGGGCTAGGGGGAGAGGCGGGTGATCAGGACTGTTGCCTCCTGGGCAGAACTGGTCTCCACGTCCACCTGTTGCCCAGCGTCGAGAAACTGGTTCACCACGCTCTCCAGGGGTTCACCGCAGTCCAGCTTGACCCGCAGTCCTTCGCCCACCGCCAACTTTTCAAGCGCCAACTGGCATCGAACAGCATTCAGAGGACAGGGAACGCCCCGCAGGTCCAAGCCAATGGTGTTGTCCATGGTCTTCGCGAACGGGGCTTAGAGAAAGCCCCCCAGTCTGCTGACCTTACCCTGCACTTTTTTGTCCAACTGCTTGAGCAAGGTGCGGCCTTCTGACGAGAGACCGCTGGGAATGTCCTTCTCCTTGAGGGAAAATCTGCCCTTGGGAAGTCTCACCTTGACAGTCAGCAGATGATCACCCCGTGCCACGGGGTTGCCCAGCTTGGGCACACCAAGACCTGGCAGGGTGAGGATTTCGCCTGGCTGGGTGCCGGCTGGTAGCTCGATGGATTGATCGCCTTCTACGGTGGCCACCGTGATGGTGTCGCCAAGAATGGCCTGCAGGTAGCTCACCTCAGTGGTGGAGCGGATGGTGGTCCCTTCACGCTGGAACCTGGGATCAGATTTCACCTGCAATTGCACAAACAGGTCTCCAGCCGGGCCGCCCCGCTCTCCCGCATTCCCCTCGCCAGCGACCCGAAGCTGCTGGTCGGACTCCACACCGCGAGGAATGGTGATGCGGAGCTTTTTGAACTCGTGGGTGGCGCCTTGGCCATTGCAGTCGCCACAGCGATCCTCCGGCTTGATCAATTGCCCCCTACCACCACAGGTGGGACAGGTGGTCACCTGGGAAATCACGCCAAAGGGCGTGCGGCTGGCGCGACGAACCTGACCCTGCCCCCCACAGGTGGGACAGGTGGTCAGATGTCTGCCAGGCTTGAGGCCGCTACCTGAGCATGTCGTGCAGGTCTCCAGGTGGCGAATCGGCACTTCCCGGGTGGCGCCAAAAACGGCCTCGCGGAGGGAAATGGTCAGATCCAGGCGAAGGTGGTCCCCTTGGGTTGGCCCTTGTCGACGCCGTGACCCTCTGCCGGTTGCTGCCCCACCACCGAAAAAGCTTTCAAAGAGGTCGGCAAAGCCTCCCATATCACCCATGTCAGGCATACCGCCGGCGGCTCCACTCACCCCCGCTTCACCAAACTGGTCATAGCGGGCCCGTTGTTCCGGATCACTGAGCACCTCGTAGGCCCGGCCAATCTCCTTGAATCGTTCCTCGGCCCCCGGCTCCCTGTTGACGTCGGGGTGGTACTGACGGGCCAAGCGCCGGTAGGAACGTTTAAGGGTGTCCTGGTCGGCGTCCCTGCTGACGTTCAAAAGGTCGTAGTAGTCGGCCATGCAGAGGGCTTTACAGCTTCAATAAATTTGGATTCCTAGCTTAGGACTTTCATCTGGGGTTTTGACCCTGATCCCCGTAGCCAATGCCAGCGCAACCTGAGCAATTGGACCAGCCCAAGCCAGCCCATGAGCCCGCCAACGGGATTGTAGTCGGGGAGAGCAGCAACGGGATTGTAGTTGGGACCCACGAGCCAGACGGGGATGGAAGGCTCCAGGTTCAGAAGTCCTGATTGTAGTGCAAACCACCCTGCCACCAGCCCACCGTGCAGGCCCACGGCGCCGGCCAGCAGGTTGTCGTCCTTGCTGCGCTGCCCAGCCAGAACCAGGCCCAACATGAACATCCCCGGCAACAGCCCCAAAGGGATCGCCCATCCCTGGTCAAAGCGAGTGTGCAATACGCTAAATACCACAGCCTGGGCAGCAGCAGCCGGGATCCCGTTGAGTCGTAACTGCAACTCCCCCCAAAGCCACCCACGAAACACCAGCTCTTCCGCAAAGCCAACCCCCATCAAGGCCACGGCATTGATGGCTTGGCCAAGGGTGAGCCCATCACCCACACGGGCTTGCCCCAGCACCAGGAGCACCAGACTCAGGCCCAGCAGCACCAGGGCAGCCTCCAGAAGGCCATGGACCAGGGCACGGATGGACTTCTTGAAAGGAGCATTGAGCCCCAGGCAGCGCCAAGGACGAGCAATCCCCCAGACACGACGCAGGCGCAGGGGAAGGCAGACGAGAAACAATACAAAGGCCCCCAGGCTGACCAGCAGCTTCACAACCTCAGGGTCCACCCCCAGCCACAGCAGGGGACGGGTGAGCAACCAGGTCAGAGCCAACAGCAAGGGCACAAACAGCAGGGTGCCCAGCCAACGGGGACCCTGCTTCTCCTCCCGCCTCACGTTTCCGGCTCAATCGTGCTGGTGAGTCCCTTGCTCTTGAGCTGCTCGCTGTAAAATTCGGCAGGCTCCTGGTCGCAGACGATCACCAGACCGACGCCCGTATTGTGGGCCGCCAACATTACAGCCACGGCATCCTGCTCACTAAGCTGGGGAACCACCGCCTGCAGGGTTGCCACCACATAGTCCCGGGTGTTCACAGGATCGTTGTGAAGGAGGACGCGATACAGAGGTTGCCGCTTGCGTGTCCGTTGCTCTTGGGGCACAAGGACAGTTGCGCCACCTTGCTTTGAAGCCATGTCGCGAGGCATGATTAACGTCGAGTCTTTAAACAGGGTCTTCCCGGTTAATTTAGCTGACCGGCCGGTTGACGGCATTTCATTGCAACTTGCACCGGGCAATACGGGCCATGGCAGCCTCCACCTGGCCACGGCTGTTGAAAGCTGAAAGCCGCAGGTAACCTTCCCCAGCCGCACCAAAACCAGCCCCGGGTGTGCCCACAACATGGGCCTTGTGGAGCAGTTGGTCAAAAAACTGCCAGGAATTCATGGAAGCCGGGGTCTTGACCCAGACATAGGGAGCATGTTGACCGCCATACACCGCCAGACCCAGGCGCTGGAGTTGCTGTCGGACGATGGCGGCGTTTTCCATGTAAAAGGTCACCAACTTGGCCACCTGGGCCTGGCCAGCGGCGGAATAGACGGCCTCGGCGCCCCGTTGTACCATGTAGCTCACGCCGTTGAACTTGGTGCTCTGGCGACGGCTCCAAAGCTGCCATAGGGACACGGCATCCCCGTCCCTGGTGTGGCCGGTCAGGGTCTTGGGAATCACGGTAAAGGCACAGCGTGTTCCCGTGAAGCCGGCATTCTTGGAGAAGGAGCGGAACTCGATGGCGCAGTCTCGGGCCCCCTCCACTTCAAAAATGGAGTGGGGCAACTCCGAATCCTGGATAAAGGCTTCGTAAGCCGCATCAAAGAGAATCAGGGCTTTATGGCTGCGGGCATAGTCAACCCAACGCTGCAGCTCCGCACGGGTAGCCACCGCCCCGGTGGGATTGTTGGGGAAGCACAGATAGATCAGATCCGCCGGCGTTGCCGGCAAGGGGGCGCAAAAGTCGTTGTCCGCGGTCAGGGGCAGGTACTGCAAGCCGCCGTAGCAACCCTGATCATCTGCGGGACCCGTATGGCCGGCCATCACGTTGGAGTCCACGTAGACGGGGTAGACCGGGTCGGTCACGGCAATGCGGTTGTCGTCCCCGAGGATGTCCAGAATGTTGCTCGTGTCGCACTTGGAGCCATCGGAGATGAAAATCTCGTCCGCTTCAATGGCGCAGTCCCGCTGTTGGTAGTCATGCTGGGCGATGGCCTGCCGTAGCCAGTGGTAGCCCTGCTCGGGACCGTAGCCATGGAATCCCGTTCTCGTCCCCATGGCCTCAACGGCTGTTGCCATGGCATCCCGGCAGGCGGCGGGCAACGGCTCGGTAACATCCCCAATGCCCAGACGAACGAGATCGGCCTCGGGATGCTCGGCAGCAAAAGTCTTGATGCGGCGCTGAATCTCCGGGAATAGATAACCTGCCCGCAACGTTTGGTAGTGGCTGTTGACGCGCACCATGGCAGCACCCGGGACAAAGACCCCATCCTATGGATAGGGGTGGGTCTCACCCCGCGCTGTTTGTCGATTCCAAGCCCATGCTTCCTGCCACAGCGACCGCCCCCGTTCCCTTCCACCAACTGGTCGATCGCGGCATCAGCAAACCGGGCCGCTACCTGGGCCAGGAGCGCGGCGCCCTGCATCAGCCCTGGCATCAGGCATCGTTGCGCTGGTGTCTCACCTACCCGGAGCTCTACGAAGTGGGGGCCAGCAATCTGGGACACATCATCCTCTACGGCATCCTCAATCGCCTGCCGGGGCAGCTCTGTGATCGAGCTTACCTGCCTGCGGCGGACCTTGCCGCCCGGCTGCGGCAGCAGAAGGTTTCCCTGTTTGCAGTGGAAAGTCGTCGGCCCCTGCAGGCGTTCGACGTTCTTGGCTTCAGCCTCAGCTATGAGCTGGGGGCCACCAACATCCTGGAAATGCTCGATCTGAGTGGCTTGCCCATGTGGGCCCGGCAACGGGCGGACGTGCCCTTGGATCATCCCCAGGCCCAGCCCCTCGTCTTTGCGGGTGGTCAAACCGCCACCTCCAATCCCGAGCCCTATGCCGCTTTTTTCGACTTCATGGCCCTGGGGGACGGGGAGGAGTTGTTGCCGGAGATTGGCTTGGTGGTCCAGGAAGGTAAGGCTGCACGCCTGAGCCGCTCGGCCCTGTTGCGGGATCTTGCCCAGGTGCCGGGGGTGTACGTCCCCAGCCTGTATCAGCGCAACAGCGACGGGCGGGTTGTGCCCCGATCAGCCGCCGCTCCGGCCCGGGTGGTACGGCGGGTGGCGGATCCCCTGCCCCACTACGCCACAGGATTGGTGCCCCAGGTGGAAACCGTCCATGATCGGCTGGTGGTGGAAATCCGCCGGGGCTGCACCCGGGGCTGCCGCTTCTGTCAACCCGGCATGCTGACCCGCCCCGCTCGGGACGTGGCGCCGGAGGCGGTGGTGGAGGCGGTGGAAACGGGGATGAAGACCACCGGCTACAGCGATTTTTCCCTTCTCTCCCTCAGTTGCTCCGACTATCTGGCACTGCCGGCCGTTGGTGTGGAGTTGCGCAATCGTCTCCAGGGGCAATCAGTCAGCCTCAGCCTGCCCAGTCAGCGGGTAGACCGCTTTGATGAAACCATTGCCCGGATCATTGGCGGCGCACGCCGCACGGGCGTCACCTTTGCCCCGGAGGCAGGTACCCAGCGACTGCGGGACATTATCAACAAAGGCCTCACGGATCAGGACCTGCTCCGTGGTGTTCGCACCGCCTACGAGCAGGGCTGGCGAACAATCAAGCTCTACTTCATGATCGGGTTGCCCGGAGAAACCGATGCCGACGTGCTGGGCATCGCGGAGACGGTGCGTTGGTTAAGGCGGGAGTGCCGTGGCCATGGTCCTCTGGGCTTTCATCTCACCATCAGCAATTTCACTCCCAAGCCCCATACACCGTTCCAGTGGCACCAGGTCTCCAGTGACGACCTGCGCCACAAACAGGTGTTGCTGCGTCAGGCCCTACGGGGCATTCCTCGGCTCAAGGTGAATGAAACGGATGTTCGGATCTCCGCCATGGAGGATTTTGTGGGCCGCGGAGACCGTCGTTTGGCCCAGGTCATTGTTGGCGCCTGGCGCAACGGTGCCGGGATGGATGCCTGGTGGGAAAGCGTGGAGCGGGCCTACAACGCCTGGAACCAGGCCATTGGCGCAGCAGGATTGCGTTGGAGGGACCAGCAGCAAGCGCAGGAGAGTGAAGACCCGACAACCTTGCCCCTGCCATGGGATCACATGGATACGGGGGTGGATCGGCAGTGGCTTCGAGAGGATCTGCAACGGGCCATGGAGGCCATGGTGGTGCCGGATTGCTCCTTTGCCGCCTGCAGCAGTTGCGGGGTGTGTGGACCGGAGTTTGGCCACAATCAGGTTGTGGCGCCACCACCGGTGCCCGTGCCGTCACCCCAGGTCCAGCCGGTGAGCCACCGGGTCCAGCGGCTCCGGCTGCGCTTCACCAAGCAAGGGGATGCAGCCCTGCTGAGCCATCTGGATCTCCTGCGTCTGCTGGATCGGGCCCTGCGCTCCGCAGCCTTGCCCATGAGCTTCAGCGCCGGGTTCCATCCACTGCCCCGGCTGCAAGTGGGCCATGCCCTGCCTCTGGGGGTTCATGGTGGTGGTGAATTGCTGGATCTGGAGTTGGCTAAGGTGGTCCCCCCCGTGACACTGATCAACGCCCTCCAGCCCCAACTGCCCAAGGGGATCCGGCTCCTGGGAGCCGAAGAAGTTCCCCTCAAGCAAAAGAGCCTGGCCCAACTGCTGGAGGGGGCCCGCTGGATCATGGGCTTCTGCCCGGAATCAGGGGCCACCCTGCCAGACCAGGCGTGGCAGGCCGCCTGTGGGGCGGTGCTGGCTGCCCCCAACCTGCCCTGGGACGACACGGACAAAAAGGGGCGGCCCCGGCAACGGGATCTGCGGCCTCTGCTGAAGAACTTGGCCTTCCATGGCCAACACGGCGCTGCTGCGCGGTTGGCCGTCGACGTGGCCATTGACCCCAGCGGACGCAGCCTGAAGCCCGAGCAGTTGGAGGCGATTTTGGCGGACCGTCTCGGCGAGGGACTGTGCATTACCACCCTGCACCGCGACTGGCTCTATCTGCGCCCCGAGGCCGGCAAGCTCCGGCAAGACGGCACCTGCTTGTGATAGGTTGTTGTCGTGATGCAGCACCGACGGCTGACTCTGTGCCTCGATCTGCTGAACAGCTTCAGTGACGTGCAAATAGCCCTCTTCAACAGCCCTCGCCTCTGGCAAAACATTTAGGTTCTCTTCCATGACCAAGCAAATTCTTATTGCTGAAAAGCTGCGCATTGCTGCCATTCTCAACAATGAACGTATTGACCAGTTGATTGTTGCCCAAGGTCAGCATCAGATTGGCGACATCTATCTTGGAACGGTAGAGAACGTCCACCCAGGGATTGATGCCGCCTTCGTGAACATCGGTGAAAGTGAAAGAAATGGTTTCATTCACGTCACCGATCTGGGTCCTCTACGACTGCGGCAGACTGCTGGATCCATCACAGAACTGCTGGAGCCGCGCCAGAGAGTTCTGGTGCAGGTCATGAAAGAGCCCACAGGCAGCAAAGGGCCTCGGCTCACAGGAAACATCACCCTGCCCGGGCGCTTTTTGGTGCTCCAACCCAGTGGACAAGGGGTCAACATTTCCCGCAGTATTAACGAAGAGGCCGAGCGTGATCGTCTTCGGGCTTTGGCGGTTTTGATCAAGCCTGCCGGAACCGGCCTGCTGGTGCGCACAAAAGCCGAAGGGGTGGGAGAGGACCAGATTATTGACGACCTCGAAATGCTCTACCGCCAGTGGGAGACGATTCAGTCCACCGTGGAGACTTGTCACCCCCCAGTACTCCTGAACCGCGATGACGACTTTGTTCATCGCACCCTGCGGGATCACTGTGGACCGGGTCTGGACAAGGTGGTGGTGGACAGTCCTCAGGTGGTGGAGCGGGTCAAAACCTTCCTTGGGGCAGAAAAGAACACCGTTGCGGTGGACTCCTGTGCCAGTGCAGAGGAATTGCTGGAAGCCTTCCGCATTCATGCGGCAATTCACCAGGCCCTCCTGCCACGGGTAGATCTGCCCTCCGGCGGTTACGTGATCATTGAGCCGACGGAAGCCCTAACAGTGGTTGACGTGAACTCCGGCTCCTTTACACGGTCCGCCAATGCCCGCGAGACGGTGTTGTGGACCAACTGCGAAGCCGCCACTGAGATTGCCCGCCAACTCCAACTGCGCAACATCGGCGGCATGATTATCGTTGACTTTATCGACATGGAGTCGCGACGGGATCAACTGTTGTTGCTGGAGCACTTCATGAAGGCCATGGAGCCCGACAAGGCAAGGCCTCAGATTGCTCAGATTACGGAGTTGGGATTGGTGGAACTGACTCGCAAGCGCCAGGGTCAGAATATTTACGAACTCTTTGGCAGCCAGTGCCCCAACTGTGCTGGCCTGGGCTACGTGGCCACGGTGCCGGGCAAGGCCACCATGCAGCCTTTGGCAACCGGGACCGTGCAACCCCCCGTGACCACGACCGCTGCTCCTGGGGACACCAACGTGGTGGATGGGGCCAACGGTGGCGGCAACAACCGCCGTCGTCGCCGTGGCGGCGGTGGCCGCAGTGGCGCATCAGCCCCTGTCGAGACCCCGGCCACCCCAAGCGCAGCCCTGGACGAACCAGAAACCAGACCATCGCCTGAGGCAGAATCCGGCCCATCCAGTGCCAACGCTCCGGAGACCGTTGCCGTACCCATGAGTGAAGATCAAAAGCTGGTCTTCAGTTGGTGCGGCTTCAATCCAGCGCTGATGGCTCCCACGCCACCCAGGGACTTGAATACCGTAGCGGTTCGTGTGGTTAGCCCTGGCGGCGATACGCAGCCTCCCTTGGCTGAAGCCGAGGATCAAACGACTGATGCCACGGTGGTTACCCAGCCAGAGGCGGACAAAACAACAGACAACAGGGCCAGGATGGTGGGCGGCAGTGCTGCCGTCCCCCAGGCCGAGACACCCATGGCCACCCAAGGGGAGGCTGGGCCGACGGCGTCCGATCATGGGCAAGACAGTGACCGACCGCGACGGCGACGGCGACGCTCTGCCGTCTGAGGGCCTGGCCCGGGGGGGAGAGGACGCACGTCTTGGGGCTGCTGCCGGGGTGGCCTTGGCGTCCCTCGCCGGAGTGGATGAAGTGGGCCGAGGCTGCTTGTTCGGCCCTGTGTTTGCAGCGGCCTGCTGCCTGGATGTGGCCGCATGGCCCATCCTTGCTGCTGCTGGTGTTCAAGACAGCAAGGCCCTCAAGCCGGTTCATCGCCAAAGACTTCTGCCGGTCATTGACCGCCTGGCCATGGATCTGGGTTTAGGGCAAGCCTCGGCCCGGGAAATTGATCAACGGGGCATACGGGCTGCGACGGAGTTGGCCATGGTCCGCGCCCTGCAGCGTCTTGCCCAAGTGCCACGGTTGGTGCTGGTGGACGGCAACCTGAGACTGCGGCCCTGGCGCAACCGTCAGCAGATGGTGGTGCGCGGGGACCAACGTTGCCTGACCATTGCCTGTGCCAGCATCGTGGCCAAGGAAGCCAGGGACGATTTACTCCTCCGACTGGATCGGCGCTTCCCTGGCTACGGCCTGGCCTCCCATAAGGGCTATGGAACACCTCGGCACCGGGAAGCGCTCAAGCGCCTGGGTCCCACGCCTCTGCACCGTCTCAGCTTTCTGAGGAAGACTCTGGGAGCAGCAGAGATCCTGGGGGAGAAGACGTCACTCAATTCTCACGGCACCAGTTCTGGAAGTCCTGCAACAACTTCCGGCTCATCCTGGCCTTGATTCTCCCCAGAACACCGGCCAACACTCGGACACCCGTGCTTTCCAGGACGGTTTTGGGAATCAAGCGCAGCAACTCCGGGCGGGTCACCTGTACAGCCAGGGACGCCTCCCCCTCCAATTGCCCATCACGGGCCTCCAGCCAGGAATCCAACTGGAGTTGAAAGTCGTTGACGGCCAGCGCCGTGCTATCGAGGCGACACCGGCAGGAGCGAATGATCAACCGCTGTGACAAGAGCGTGGTGCGCAGGTCAACAACGGGTTGCACCTGCAATTGAAAGACCTTGAATCGGGGGAGCGTGTAGCGGTAACGGGCCGGTCCCAGGACATGAAGTTCGCCCGAACCCAGCAGGACCCTGACCACCCGTTCCTCTTGCCTTAAATAAGCAGCTAGACTCTCCAAGGATCCTGGTACAGCCAGACCCAGCTTTTGCCGGGCCGAGAAGGCCAATTTCATGGCCATGGCGCCACTGTTGATGGGATCTTAGCCAAGTGAGATTCCGTCACCCACCCTTGCCTGTTCCTTTCATTGCTTTTCTAGGCCCCTCCGGCACCTATGCCGAGGCTGCCTGCCGCCAACTGGCTCAGGCCCAAGGTCTGGAGGACCATACTCCTCGTTCCGGACTGTCCATCCAGCACGTGCTGCACCAACTCAAGACCGAGCATGGGGGGGACGGCACGGTGGCCGCCGCCGTGGTGCCGGTGGAGAATTCCGTGCAGGGTGGCGTAACGGCCACGCTGGACACCCTCTGGAGCTTAAGTGCTCCCTGTTGTCCTCCGGACGCTCCCGATCCCTATGGACCCCAGGGTCTGAAAATTGCGTGCGGCCTGGTGCTGCCCATCCGTCATGCGTTGCTGGGGAGTGGCCGCATGGAGAACATCAGCGAAGTCATCTCCCATTCCCAGGCCCTGGGCCAGTGCAGCACTTGGTTGAACAACCACCTCCCCCAGGCCCTGCAGTTGCCCGCCACGTCCACGGCAGAAGCTGCCCGGATGGTGAAAGGCAGCCGCTTCCGTGGAGCCATTGCCTCGCTGGATGCCGCCAGAGAACAGGACCTGGACGTTTTGGCCTATCCCATCAACGACGAACCGAACAATTGCACCCGCTTTCTGTTGGTGCGGCCCGTTATAGGGACGGAGCGCTCCGGCGCCCCCTCTGCGACTGGGGACCACGCCGTGATCACCAGCCTTTGTTTCTCTCTGCGGCAGCGAGACCGCCCTGGGGCACTGGTGGAGGCATTGCAGGTCTTCCATGACCAGTCCCTGAACATGTCCCGCATTGAGTCCCGTCCCGCCAAGACTGGTTTGGGAAAATACGTTTTTTTCGTTGACGTTGAGGGTCATTATCAGGCTGCACCTTTCCAGAAGGCTCTGCAAAACCTGTATCCCACCTGTGAGCACCTGCTTAATTTTGGCAGCTATCCAGTGATGACCGTGGCCCCGGAAACTATCGGACGCCCATGAATCACGGGACATGGGGACTAGAGGTTGGCTGCTCTGGTGAAGGCATCCAGGATGCCGCCAACCTGGCTGATGCCCAGAAGAACCACGGCAATTCCCAGCACGGCTCCCACAAACACCTGACGCCGGGTATGCCCCAAGTTGATGTTCAGGGGTTCGAGGGAGGAGCAACAGTCAGCATCTACTGGAGTCGTCATCAAGGCGTTGAGCCGCTCAGCGTGGAGGCCGGCAGCGCGACGTACACCACTGGCGTCGTACATCACCACCAGGGCCAGGGCGCAGGCCAGGGCAAACAGGGGCTGATCAAAGCCCACCTGCCAGCCCACGCCAGCAGCCACCCCACTGACCAGCGTCGCATGGCTGGAGGGCATCCCACCGGTCTCCAGGAGCACCGCCGGGCGCCAACGGCGCTCCGTCACCAGTACAACCAACAGCTTGCTGAACTGGGCCGCACCACAGGCCAGGAGGGCCCAAGCGAGAACAGCGTTGTCGGCAAGCGCGGTGAGAGCATCCATGGGGATCAGTGATTACGGGTGGTGATGAAGTCCGCCAAGGCCAACAGCGGGCGAGCGGCCTCCCCCTGTGGAGCCAGGGCAGCCTTGGCTGTGGTGATCAACTCGGTCGCGCTCCGGCGAGACGCCTCAAGGCCCAGCAGGGCCGGGTAGGTGCTCTTTTCGGTGAGCAGGTCCTTGCCCGCAGTTTTGCCCAGGGTGGCGCTGTCTGCCGTCACGTCCAGAATGTCGTCGATGATCTGAAACGCCAGACCGATGTTGCGGGCGTAGCGGCGCAGATCCGCCACCAACGCCTCGGCCGCTCCGGCAATGAGGGCGCCGCTGATGACCGACGCCTCCAACAGGGCCGCCGTCTTATGGAGGTGAATAAACTCCAGGGTCTCCAGGGGGACCCGCTTCCCCTCACTAGCCAGATCCACCACCTGTCCCCCCACAAGGCCGGGCGCTCCCGCGGCCCTGGCCAACTCGGCGGTGACCGCCAGTAGCCGCTGGGCCGGAACATCGGACGAGCGCCCCGTCACCATCTCGAACGCCTGGCAGAGCAAAGCGTCACCAGCCAGGATCGCCATGGCTTCGCCAAACATTTTGTGGTTGGTGGGGCGGCCCCGCCGCAGGTCATCATCGTCCATGGCCGGTAGATCGTCATGGATCAAGGACATGGTATGGACCATCTCCAAGGCGCAGGCCGTGGGAAGGGCCAGCCGGGGGTCTCCACCCGCCAACTCACAACTGGCCAGGCAGAGAACGGGGCGCAGCCGCTTGCCTCCCGCCAACAGGGAGTACTCCATGGCCTGCCGCAGACTGGCGGGTTGCTCCAGTGTCACGGCTTCTGCAAGGGCGGCCTCCACCTGGATCTTTTTGGCCTGAAGATAAGCCTCCAATTCAAAGGGCTGTTGATGGGCCATGGCAAATGGAACTGGAGCCGTCCCACAGAAACGGCATGGGGAGCCATTGTCCCTTAGGGGCTTCCCCCAGGAGCTTGTTGAAAAGCCTCCTCAAACGCCCCCCGCCTGCTCCAGCACACCCTTGGAGCTGGGCACTTGGCCGGAGCGCCGTGGGTCCACCTCCGTGGCCATGCGCAACGCCCGGGCAAAGGCCTTGAAGCAAGCCTCCACAACGTGGTGGTCGTTGCGCCCATGGAGTTGGCGGATATGCAGCGTCAGACCACTGTTGTTCACTACGGCCACAAAAAACTCCCGCACAAGCTGGGTGTCGTAGCGACCTATGCGCTCGGCGCGCAGTTGCAGGTCAAACTCCAGGTGGGGGCGACCGGAGCAGTCCAGCGCCACCTGCACCAGGGCTTCATCCAACGGGGCCAAGAAGTGCCCGAAGCGGTAAATCCCGCAGCGATCCCCCAAAGCCTGACCCAGGGCCTGACCCAGGCTGATGCCCACGTCTTCGTTGGTGTGGTGGTCGTCAATCTCGGTGTCCCCCCGAGCCTGCACCTGAAGATCAAAGAGACCATGGCTTACCAGTTGCATGAGCATATGGTCCAGAAAAGGAATGGTGGTCTCCACTTGGCCACAACCGGTTCCGTCCAGGTTCAGACACAACCGCACCTGGGTTTCACGGGTCACTCGTTTCACGGAACCGGTGCGTCCTCCATGATCTGCGTTGATGGTGCTCGGCACTGACTTGGGAATGACTGCCATGGGGAGGAGGGATCCAACAGAACGAGTTTGGAGGGTCACACGGCGGCTGGCAAACGCTTGAGAACGGCTGCGCAGCGATCACAGATGTGGGAACCGTCGTCCAGGATTCGCCCCTGATCCGTGGTGTAGTGCCAGCAACGGGAACACTTCCAACCTTCCGCCTTGGCCACCTGAATGTGGAGGCCGTCCTCCCGGGATTCCGCCAAGGGCTGAGGCAAAGGATCACCGCCAAGGCGCAGTTGGGAGACCAGGAGCCAGTCTTTCACCATGTTCTCCACCTTGGAGCCGTGATCCTGAAGCCAGGTGACGGCCCCTTGCAGGTCCGAATCCTGAATATCCAGTCGCACCTGTGCCTCCAGGGAGGCGCCCATGTGGCCAGCAGCCTGGATGGCCTGAAGCTGGCGGTTGACACCGGTGCGCAGGCGGCGCAACTGCCCCACAACCGCTGCCAACCGGTCATGGCGCCATTCAGCAGGGGCCTGGGGCCAGGCTCGCTCAAATACGGAGGTTTCCCGGACGGGATAGGGAAGGTTCTGCCAGATGTCCTCAGCCATGTGGCAGAGCACAGGGGCCATCATGCCCGCCAACTGCTCCACCACCACAGACAGCACCGTTTGGCACTGATGCCGGGACAGGTCTTGGGGGGCACTGATATATAATCTATCCTTGACAATATCCAGATAAAAGTTGGAAAGGTCAACCACACAAAAGTTTTGAAGAATCTGGAAGAAACGGTAGAACTCATAGTCTTCAAATGCCTTGGTTGCCTCCTGGAGAACCTCTCCTGTGCGATGTAGAAGCCAGCGATCCAGCCATGCCAGCTTTTCCAAGGGAACACCGTCTGTTTCGGGCTGGAAGTCATGAATATTGCCGAGCATGTAGCGGCAGGTGTTACGCACTTTGCGGTACACATCCGCCAGTTGCCGCAGGATGCCCGAGCCAATGGGCACGTCGGAGGAATAGTCCACGGAACTCACCCAGAGCCGCAACACGTCAGCCCCATAGGCCGGCTCGGCTTTCTTGTTCTTGCCACCGGCAATAATGATTGTGGGATCCACAACGTTGCCGAGGGATTTACTCATCTTGCGGCCCTGTTCATCCAGGGTGAAGCCATGGGTGAGCACACAGCGGTAGGGCGCATGGCCATGCACGGCAACAGACGTGAGCAGGGACGATTGAAACCAACCCCGATGTTGATCCGAACCCTCCAGGTACAGATGGGCCGGATAGGTGAGTTCCTCGCGACCAGCCGCCACCGCCGCCCAGCTTGAGCCGGAATCAAACCACACGTCCATGGTGTCGGTGCCCTTGCGCCAGCGCTTTGCCTCCGGGGCATAGGAAGGTGGCAAGAGTTCCGCCTCGTCCATGGTCCACCAAACGTCGCTGCCGTGGGTGGCAAACAGTTGCTGCACATGGGCAATGGTGTCTTCGTTGAGCAGCACCTCGTCTCCACTGCGGGCATAGAACACCGGAATGGGCACACCCCAGACCCGTTGCCGGGAGATACACCAGTCCCCCCGTTCCTGCACCATCGCCTCAATGCGGTTTTGGCCGGAGCCGGGAAGCCATGTGACCTGGCCAATGGCTGTCAGGGCCACATCCCGGAAGCCGTCCAACGAGGCAAACCATTGCTCCGTGGCACGGAAGATGGTGGGTTTTTTCGTGCGCCAGTCGTAGGGGTAGCGGTGGGTGTAGGGCACGGAGGCCAGCAGGGCATCCCCGTCCCTGAGGGCGGCAATGATGGCGGGGTTGGCATCCTCCAGCACGTTGAGCCCGGCGAAGGGGCCAGCCTCGGTGGTGAAGTGCCCCGCGCCATCCACGGGGCAGAGCGTGGGCAGGCCATAGCGCCGACCAATGACAAAGTCTTCAGCCCCATGCCCTGGGGCAATATGCACCAAACCGGTGCCGGAGTCGGCGGTGACCATGTCGCCCCCCAACACCACCCGGCCGTGGCGCTCCAACAGAGGGTGTCGATAACCGATCCCCTCCAATGCAGTGCCCGGCATGGTTCGGAGAACCTCCAGGGGTTGATCCAGAACTTGACTCAGGGCGGCGCGCCGCTCACAGGCCACCACCAGGTGTCGCCCATCAGCCGTGGTTACAACGGCGTAGTCCATTCGGGGATTCACTGCCACCGCCACGTTGGCTGGCAAAGTCCAGGGGGTGGTGGTCCAGACGGCCAGGTGGAGCGCCTGCCCCTGGGCGGCTGTCCCGTCCAGGGGCGAGGCCAGGGCATCGGGCACGGTCTCCACGGGAAAGGCCCCATAGACGCTGGGGCTGGTATGACCCTCGGGATACTCCAACTCCGCCTCCGCCAAAGCTGTGCGGGAGCTGGGACTCCAATGCACCGGTTTCAGGCCGCGGTAGATGTGGCCAGCCAGCACCATGCGGCCAAACACCCCGATCTGCGCAGCTTCATACTCCTTCTGAAGGGTGAGATAGGGATTGTCCCAGTCCCCCCAGATGCCCCACCGGCGAAAGCCCTGCCGCTGACCTTCCATCTGCTTGCGGGCATAGGCTGCGGCTTTTTTGCGAAGCTTGATGGGGGTGAGTTGCTGCCGCTGCTCCGATGTCAGTTGCTGCAAAACCTTCAGTTCAATGGGCAGGCCATGGCAGTCCCAACCCGGCACAAAGCGCACCTTGCGCCCCTGTAGCAACTTGTACTTGTTGATGATGTCCTTGAGCACCTTGTTGAGGGCATGGCCCATGTGCAAGGCCCCGTTGGCATAGGGGGGACCATCGTGGAGCACGAAGGGCTCACCGGGATTGCTCCGGCTCAGTCGCTCATACACCTTGTGCTCAGCCCAGAACCGCTGGAGCTGGGGCTCTCGCTCCACGGCATTGGCCCGCATCCCGAAACCGGTCTTCGGGAGGTTGATGGTGTTTCGGATGCTGTCACTCTCCACGGCGAGGTGCAGGTTCGGATGCTGGCAATCTTCCCGCCTCTCTTGCCCTTGTGGCAAGGTGCGTGTCCATCAAGTCATCGCCATCACAACTTCAAGCAGCAGGGATTGGAAGTCTCTAAGAAAAAGCTGAACAGGGGCACCTGCCATTTCCGCAAAAGTGGACATCCACCCCCTCCACCGTCAACAAACCTCGAACGCTCTGCCTTTATCAAGAACGGATTCGGCTCAAGCTATCTTGAGTGGCCACGCCCTAAGATGTCGATCCATGACCCTAGCCCCTGCTTCACTGGAAGACTTGGATGCGGTCGCCACGCTCTTTGATGCCTATCGGGTTTTCTACGGACAGCCCTCCGACCTGCACAAGGCCCGTGTTTTCATGGAGGCCCGTCTGACGTACGACGATTCGCATATCGTTCTGGCCAGGAGTGGGTCGGGGGTGCCGATGGGATTCACACAGCTTTATCCGAGCTTTTCGTCAGTACGCTTGGCACCGGTCTGGATTCTCAACGATCTGTTTGTGGATCTTTGCTTTCGCGGCCGCGGGGTGGGCCGGAACTTGATGCGCCATGCAGAGGATGCTGCCCGGGCCGCGGGTGCCTGTGCTATCGGGCTGGCGACGCATACGCAAAACGCCCAGGCCAAGCAACTATACGAGAGCCTGGGGTACGTCAGGGATGAAGAATTCGACCACTACGAACGGAGTCTGGCGCAATGACGACCACCACGCCAGGGCTTGTCCCCCAGACCCGTTGGAGTTGGCCGGTCAACTGGATTCCCGCAGTTCCGCATCAACTTCGTCAAAGCTGCTGACCACCAAATCCTTCCCGTCCTGGTCAGGTTGGGTAGGGCCATCCCCAGTCGATTGGGCTGGCTCGGTCTCAGCCCCTGGAGTGTCAGTTACCTCTTGTGGCCCTCCAGCAGCAGCTTCGGCAGTAACCAAACCTTCGCTGCCCTCGCCTGCAGCAGCTACGTCCCCAGAATCATCTTCTAGCGCCACGTCCACGGGCGCGCTGTTGTCCATATCCTGGAATCCTGCATCAACTTGGCTGGGCTTGGGGTGGTCCGTTCCACCAAGCGGTTTAGCCTCTTCCACAGGCTCAGGAATGCTTGGCTCTTCAGGAGCACTCTCCCTAGGCTCTGGCTCAGGATCAACAGCATCGGCGCCCTTGTCACCACCAAGATCATCGCCATTAGGTTGAGCCTCCTCCGCAGACTCGGGAGTGCTGTGCTCTTCAGGGGTGGCTTCCTCCAACGAAGCCACCACCGGCCCGTCAGTTGGCTTGTCCAGATGCTCCTTCTCCCACGTGGCGTCCCCGCCTAGATCGGTAGCTGCGTCCTCCACGTTGGCTTCAGCGTCCTCAGTCCCTTGGTCACCATCGCCACCATCAACAGGTTGAGGGGGTTCAGCATCAGGGGCGTTATCAACTGTTGGACCTGGGCTCGTCCCCATTGCAGGGGTCACATCCGGGATCCCAGGGTTGGTCTTCTCACCATCCTGGTCCCCCTGTGCCTCATCGGATGGATCAGGACGGACCCACTCTTTGCGGGCAAGTTTCTGGGCAGACCACCTCTGCTGGCGCTGCTCAACAGGGACTTTCTGGCCTGACACTGCACCCCAGGCAGACTTCCCTGCTTGCACAACAGCCGCGACCAAACCAGTCCCGGCGCGATGCTCTTGCTCCAACATGGCTTCCCCGCTTCCACCAGTGGCTGCATCCTCATCAGAGGCATGGTCAGCCGCTGGATCCGAGCTTGCTTCCATTGCGGGGGGTGCATCCGGGACTCCAGGGCTGGTCCCACCGTCCTGGTCGCCACCCCGGACAGCCTTTCCTGCCTGGACAGTTGCACCCCAGGTGGCCTTCGCTGCCTGCACAACAGCGGCGACCAAATCGGCCCCAGCGCGACGCCACCGGGGCAGGTGGCGCAGCGCCTCCTTCTGGTCCGGAGTGAGAGACTCCCAACGCCCTTGTCCCACCTCGGCGGCGAGACGCGCCATCAGCACGGTGGCAGTCAACTCGCCAAGGCCCGCACTGCTGAAGACAGGCAGGCGATTCAACAGCAGCAGGGGGGCCAGAGCCGCCAGCGGCAGGGACCACAGCGCATCACGGGGACGGGAGAGTTCCGGGAAGGCGGTGGGCAGCAACAGGAGGGATAGGGCCAAAACCAGAACCCCGTAACCCAGGCCAAGGGACAGCCCGGAGAAGGTCAAGGCAACATCCAGCCAATGATTCACTGCGTGCTGCCACGTTTCCGGCATTTCCAGCATCGCAAGAGGGGCTATTCCCCAAAGATTATGTTCAGAGTGTCCGGGATGCATCGTCTGCCATGACTGCACCATGGATTCTGACAGATTTGCCCAAGGGCACACCGCTCAAGCCCACCGCTTCCTGTTTTAAGTTGTGGGGGTCAGCAACGTGCCCACCTGGCGGAATTGGTAGACGCGCTGGTTTTAGGTACCAGTGACTTCGGTTGTGCGGGTTCAAGTCCCGCGGTGGGCACTTCTCTTCATGCGCATGTCTATCGGCACCCATGGGCTTTCTTTACATTATTAAGAATAAGGGGCAAACCAAGATTGGCATCACGGTTGATATCCCACGGCGCATGAAGGAACTTAAGCCGGATAAGATCTTCCAGATTGTGGAGCTACCCAAGAAGAGGGAGAGGGAGCTAGAAAAAAAGCTGCACCGGCAGTTTGCGGACAAGCGCCTGCCAGGATCGGAGTACTTCTCCCTGAGCTGGACCGAGCGCAGAAGGGCTTGCAATCTGGCCAGGCGGGCGGGAAAGAGCATCCGTTTCCCCTATGATCAGGCCCCTCGTCAGGTCCTGGCCCATTGGCTGAGACCCGGTGTGGTTTTGGAGGTCTGCGGTTTTGGCCTGGCTGTTGGTGTCGCCGCCGTGTTGATCACCCAGAGCCAGCCGAACGTGGAACAGCGACAGGCGCCCATGTCCTTCGCTGCACCCACAAAAAGTTTTGTTTCCGTATGAACGGCAACCACAGTCAGCATGGGGAGGCGGTTGCATTGACTTGTGGAAAGTGCGTCGAGGCAGCCGGGGGGCTGCCTTTTTTTTGACCATCAACCTTGCCCTGATCAGGAGGGACGGCAAAGTTCCACAGCCCGCTGCAAGGCCACCTTGCGGCTGATGCTCAGGTCTCCGGTGACGCGATCCTGGAGGTTGAGCCGCTCAAGCCGTTCCCGCACCCGCCCCTCAGGCGCAATCAGAAATACGTGGCGTTTGTGGCCCACCGCGGCATTGAGCATGGACTCAAGGGCTAGAGCAGCCGTCACCCCGAGGCGCGCCACGGCGGAGAGATCCAGGATCAGGACCTTGTAATTGCGCACCAGGGACATGCGGTCACTGATACCTTTGGCGGCCCCGAAGCTGAGGGGACCACTGAGGCGGAACACCATGGCGTGACCGTCACAGGCATCCAGCAACGCCTTCTCGTCCACAGGCAGGTGGGAGTCGGCCGCGGCGCGGTCCTGGGCTTCCATCCCCTCCAACTGGTAGGCCGTGATGCTCTCAACCGTCATGAGATTGGCCACGAAGACCCCCACCAGCACAGCCCAGATCAGATCCCAGAACACCGTCATCAGCAACACTCCGTACATGACCCCTGCGGTTTTGATGGAGATGCGGTGCGCCCGGAAGAGGAAATTCCAGTCAATGATGTCGATGCCCACCTTGGCCAGGATGCCTGCCAGCAGGGCATTGGGAATCTGAGATATGGGGCCGGCCTTCAGGAGAACCAGAAGAAGAAGGACAAAGGAATGGATCATCCCGGACAGGGGTGTTCTGCCACCGGACTGCACATTGATGACCGTGCGCATGGTGGCGCCAGCGCCTGGCAAACCGGAGAACAGGCCCGCCAAACTGTTGCCAATGCCCTGGCCGATGAGCTCACGGTCGGATAAATGCCGGGTTTGGGTGAGGCTGTCAGCCACCAGGGAGGTGAGCAGAGAGTCAATAGAGCCAAGAACCGCCAGAATCAGGCCTGCCTGCACCAATGCGCCCCAGTGGTCTCCCACAACGGGCAGGACCAGGCGGAGCCCCCCCTCCGGAATGGCCCCGATTCGGGGCAGGCCCTCACCCCAGCGCAAGGAAACGATCGTGATGATCACCAGGGCCAACAGGGGCGGGGGAAGGCGTTGGGCAATGGTTTTCGGGGTCAGGAAGACCACGGCTGCAGTCATCACCCCAATGCCCAGTGCCGCCGGGTTAATGCCGCCGCTTGTGGCGAAGTGCTGGTGAAGCTGGGTAAGGGAGGCCACGACCCCTCCCCTGGTGCTGATGCCCAGGAAAGGCCCCACTTGCAGCAGCAGAATGATCACTCCGACCCCGGACATGAAGCCCGATACAACGGAGTAGGGCACCAGGGTGACATAGCGCCCCAACCGCAACACACCAAAGAGGATTTGGAAGAGTCCCCCCAGCACCACGGCCGCCATCACCAGGGGCAGCAACTCACCAGCGGCCAAGTCCTGGTTGACCCCCAGCGCCGCCAGTGTGGCCACCACACCGGCAACGGCAACACTCATGGGTCCTGTGGGGCCGGACACCTGGGACGGGGTGCCGCCAAACAGGGCCGCAAAGAACCCCACCACCACAGCTCCATAGAGGCCATAGACGGCGCCGCCTTCCCCCAGTGCGGCATTGCCGAAGGCCAGAGCCAGGGGCAGGGCCACCACGGCAGCGGTGACTCCCCCGAACAGATCTCCACGAAGATTTCGCAGATGAAGGCCATGGGGAGCCAGAAATTTCAGGTTGGCCACGGGTTGCGCTGGCAAAGAGCCAAGCGAACTGTAGGCGCAGGCATCATTAACAAAACTGTCATGTCATTGCCACGGAATCAGGTGACAACTGACCCAACAACCGGGCCGTACTTCTCTAAAGTGGCTGTCATC
Source organism: Prochlorococcaceae cyanobacterium jk18x22bins.40 (assembly GCA_022826155.1). Taxonomy (GTDB): domain Bacteria; phylum Cyanobacteriota; class Cyanobacteriia; order PCC-6307; family Cyanobiaceae; genus Synechococcus_B. The sequence continues at coordinate 41,897 of JAJDVL010000042.1, forward strand.
CATTGCCCAGGGACCACGGACCCGAAGGGTAAGCCCTGGTAACGACCCCCTCAGTGATCTCTGCCTCGACAGAAGCACCTGCCAGTGTTGCCGTGGCCGCGGCGCCGGACCACTGCCGCTCCGTACCGAGGCACTTCCTTAGACCGCCAAAACCATGGAATCCAACGGTGGGCCTTTTTTTGTGCGGCTACCTGTTGGCAGGGTTGACCATCTGGGGATGGTTTGTGGGCAACTGGCCGCTGCCCCTGCTTGTAGCCACAGGCTTTCTGGCCCTCCACCTGCAGGGCACCGTCATCCATGACGCCTGTCACCGCGCTGCCCACCCGCACCGCTTCTGGAACGCCTTCATGGGCCATGGGGCCGCCATGCTACTGGGATTCAGCTATCCGGTGTTCACGAGAGTTCACCTGGAACACCATGCCCATGTGAACGACCCGGAGAAGGACCCGGATCACACGGTCTCCACCTTTGGTCCCCTTTGGCTCATTGCACCCCGCTTCTTCTATCACGAGTACTTCTTCTTCCGCCGTCGGCTCTGGCGACGCTACGAACTGTTGGAATGGGGGATTGCCCGTGGCCTCTTCGTGGTCATTGTGGTAGCGGCAGCCCAGCAGGGATTCTTGCCGTTTGTGTTCAACTGCTGGTTTGCCCCGGCCCTACTTGTGGGGGTCACCCTGGGGTTATTTTTCGACTACCTGCCCCATCGCCCCTTCAATGAACGGAACCGTTGGCGCAATGCCCGGATCTACCCCGGCAAGACCATGAACTGGTTGATCATGGGGCAGAACTATCATCTGGTCCACCACCTCTGGCCCTCCATCCCCTGGTTTGACTACAAGCCCGCCTACGAGGCCGTGAAGCCCCTTCTGGATGCAAAGGGCTCACCCCAGCGCCTGGGCATTTACGAGTCCCGTGGCGACCTGCTGAATTTCCTCTACGACGTCTTCCTCGGCATCCGTAGCCACAAGCGCAGCCGCAGCCGCCTGCGCAACCTGGTGCGCATTGTGCCCAGCCGCTGGGCCTGCCGCCAGTTGCTCCACGTTCTCCATCGAACGGCTGTCACCCCCCTGCCGCGCCAGTCCTGAGATTGGCGGGCCTATTCCGCCAGAATGCGGGGCACCACAAGCAGGTCACCCTCCCGTTGGGGGGCTTGATTGAGCAGTTCGTCCCGCACAGCGGTGGCTTGTGGCTGGTCTGCCCGCATCACGTTCACCACCTCCACGGCGCGGGTGGTGGGTGGCACATCGGTGGTGTCAATGGACTGCAAATGGGACACGTAGTCCAGGATGGACTCCAACTGGCCGGTGATGGTTGCGATGCGCTCCTCCGGCAAAGCCAGCCGGGCCAGCCGGGCCACGTGACGCACATCGTCTCTGTTGATTGTGCCCATGGCGTTGTCACAACGGCCTGCACCATACGCCCCTGTGGCTCAGGGGGCCTGCAAGAAGTGCTGAAGATCCTCACTCAGAGCCGTGGCGGCTCGCTCAAACAGGTCTTGTCCGGCGACCGCCGTGGCCAGGGAGGGGTCGGAACCCATCCGACCGTCAGGATAGCGCCGGCGAAAATCCTCCCACCCGTGGATGGGACCCACGGGGGCAGGGTCAGGCAAGGGCCTGAGTTTTTGAGCCAGGCCGGGATGGAGGTGGAGCGTCACGGCAATCTCGCTGGGGGTGGCGTGCTGGCCTTCCCGCTCCCCATAGAGGTGACGGGCATGGGCCATGACCGCTGGGGCCAAAAACCAGTTGGCCAGCTTGCAGCGCAGCCGTGGCGCACTGGCCAGGCCCAGGCTGGCGGCACGGTCGTAGGCCTCGATGAACGCAGCTCGGGCCGTGGCCATGTTGCCCCCGTGACCGTTGATCACGTAGACCCGCTCAAAGCCATGGCGGGCCAGGGAAACCACCACGTCCCGCAATACAGCCAGCAGGGTGCTGGGCTGGAGGCTGACGGTGCCCGGAAATCCCAGGTGATGTTCGGCCATGCCAAACGCCTGGGGAGGGGCCACCAACACATGGCTTCGCTCCGCCACGGCCTGAGCCACGGCATCCGCTGTGAGGGCATCCGTGCCAATGGCTCCCGTGGGGCCGTGTTGCTCAGTAGAACCCAGGGGCAGGATCACGCCTTTGTTGTGCCCCAGATAGGCCTCCACCTCGGGCCATGTCCAAAGTTGGAGTCGCCAGCTTGGGGACTCAAGGGGAATTCTCGTTGCAGACACGGCCTCAGTGGAAGTGCTATGGCCTTAAATTGTCTCTAATCACCGGCAGGCGGTTGGCGACCGGGTGATTAACTGGGAGTCCCATGTTCGACCGCAAGCTCTACGAGGCCCAATGTGAGGGGCGTCCCGTGTGGGTGTTTCTCTCTGATCAGCAGCGCTGGATTGAGCAGGCCCAGGTTGTGGAGGTGGGTGGCGGCGTGGTGACCCTGCGCTATGAAACCGATGAGGACGGTGAACTGCAAGCCTGGCAGGAAATGGTGCGGCTGAATTCCGTAGGCTCGGTGATGAGTCGGCTCTCCAGCGTGCCCCGCCATGGGGGAAGTGAAGATCTGCTCACCGCTGAAGACTGCCCCATGGAGGAGCGGATCAGCCGAGGCAGCACCGACGGCTCCAGCGAGACCACCTGAACAACGGTGCGAATGGTGCGGGCCTGGGCTTGACCCCATGGCGCCGGTCAGTGGGCCGAGCCGTTGCCATGGTAGTCGTCACTGTCGTAGAACCCTCCCTGGGTTCCGAAGTAGAGGGCCGTGGCCACAAAGAGAATGGAGCCCAGCAACAACAGGCGACTGAAATCAGGGACAGAAGCGTCCATGGCACAAACGGCGGCAGAACCAGTTTGGCCGCCTCTTCCCGTTTCGCCAACCATGGTTGCGGACGGCGCCTGTGGCGATGTGCCGCCTCTGTCGTTGGAGACACTGCACCGCCCCGCTGCCGCCGTGGCGCCTGATTTACTGGGCTGCCTGCTGGTGCGTCGCCACCGGCAGCAACTGCGCTGGGGGGTGGTTGTGGAAACGGAAGCCTATTGCCAAAGCGAGCCCGCCTGCCATGGGCACCACCGCCGCAGTCCCGGCAACGAAACCCTCTTTGGCGAGCCAGGGCGTTTTTACGTCTACACCAGCTATGGTGTGCATCAGTGCTGCAACGTGGTGACGGATCGCCCCGACTGGGCCAGTGGCGTTCTGCTGCGGGCGTTGGATCTCCCCTTGGGCGGGCGGCACGAGCGGCGGGCGGCGGGGCCAGGCCTCCTCTGCCGCTGCCTGACCATTGACCGCTCCTTTAACGGCCAACGGGTCAACGATTCCGCGACAGGGCTGTGGCTCACGGCACGGCCACCAGCACTGGCGGCAGCCATGGCCAGCGGCGCCCTGGGACTGCGCCAGGGTCGGCGGATTGGCATCTCCCGCGCCCAGGAGCTGGCCTGGCGCTGGTACCTGGGGGCCAGCCGCAGCATCAGCCGCCGCGCCCCAGGGGATCAACGCCCCCGTCAACCACACTGCTGGAGCAGCGCCCAGCTTCTGGAGTCCTGAACAACCACTGGAGTCACCGACATCTGCTGGACCTTGCTGTGCTGGGACAGCAGGATTTCGACCTGGTGCTTGAGCTGGCAGAGCGTTTCCAGGCCATCCCCAGCCGCGGGCCGCGGCGGCTGCCAGCTTTACAGGGACGTCTGGTGGCAACATTGTTTTTTGAGCCCAGCACCCGCACCCGCAGTAGCTTTGAACTTGCCGCTCGACGGCTCTCGGCTGACGTCGCCAGCTTCGCGCCAGCCTCCAGCGCCCTGGTGAAGGGGGAAAGCCTCCTGGATACGGCCCTCACCTATGCCGCCATGGGCGCTGAATTGCTGGTGGTCCGCCACAGCGGCAGCGGCGTCCCTGCCGCCCTGGCCCAGGCTCTGGAAGCCATGGGCCACAAGGTTGCAGTGCTTAACGCAGGAGACGGCCTCCATAGTCACCCCAGCCAGGCCCTGCTGGACCTGTTCACCCTGGCGCGCCACTTCGCCCCCCGTCAGCCCGCCATGCAGGCCCTGGCTGGCCGCACCGTTGCTATTGTTGGCGACATCCTCCACTCCCGGGTGGCCCGCTCCAACCTTTGGGCACTGAGCGCGGCGGGCGCCACCATCCACCTCTGTGGACCCAGCGCCCTGTTGCCCGACTGTTTCGCCGACTTCCTTGCAGCCATGCCCCCAGGCTGCGACACGGATCCCGTCCCTCAGCGGGGAGAGGTTCGTCTGTTCCGCAATCTGGAGGATGCCTTAACAGGCGTGGATGCGGTCATCACCCTGCGGCTACAAAAAGAGCGGGCCCAGCGCCACCTGATTCCCAACCTGGAGGATTACCACCGTGCCTACGGCATCACCCATGGGCGCCTGGAGCGTTGCCGCGCCGGTGCGCCGGTGCTGCACCCTGGTCCTGTGAATCGGGACGTGGAACTGAGCAGCCAGTTGTTGGCTGACCCGCAGCGCTGCCTCGTGAACCGGCAAGTGAGCCACGGCATCCCCATCCGCATGGCCCTGCTCTACCTTCTTGCCACAACACTCTAGCCTCAGGCTATTCTGCCGGTCCAGCATTTCCCATGCATTCCCTGTCCCTCCCCACTTGGTGGATCCACGTCAGCTCCGTGCTGGAGTGGTGCCTGGCCATGGGGCTGGTGGTGCGCTACGGGCGACTGCGGGGGGAGTCGGACTGGTGCTGGTTGGCCATGGGCATGACCCCAGCCCTGGTGAGCGCCCTGTGCGCCTGCACATGGCATGTGTTCGACAATACCGCCAGCCTCGAATGGCTGGTCACGATGCAAGCCGCCGCCACCCTGCTGGGCAACAGCACTCTGGCCTTGGCGGCCTGGTGGCTGTGGAAGCAGTCCCCCTCCCGCAGCCATTCCCCTTGATCCCCATGGCGTCGCCACTGTCAGCCCCCAACCTGTTTGCCCTGTCCCTGGTCCCCTTCCTGATCTTTTTGTGGTACGCCAAGCGCAGCCAGCGGTTTCCGCCGCTGGCCTGGTGGGGATTTGCCGCCACCCTTGTGTTTGTACTGATTACCTTGGTGGCCGGTGCAGTTGCCCAGTGGAGTTTTGGGCGGCAACTGGCGGACGTGGATCCCCTCCACGGGGGCGCCGAGGCATTCTTGACCGCCAGCAACCTGCTGGTCGCCCTGGGTTTTGCCCAGGCCGGGCGCCAGCGGCAAGGGGCTGGGAAGGATCCGGGCAAAAGATGAAAAAGTCTTACAAGCCTCTCGGGAATAGCGGGTTTGGTTGGGGGCGATTGGCAAAAATATCACAGGACTTTGTGCCACAACTTGTTGGAGGACCAGGATCTTGATTGAATCACTCTTTGCTCTGACTCCCGCCACCGTCACCTGGACTCCAGCGGTTGGCATGGTGATGCTGGCGTGCAACGTGGCAGCCATTGCCATTGGCAAGGCCACCATTCAGCAACCCGACGTCGGCCCGGCCATGCCTGGCGACGCCAAGTTTTTTGGCGGCTTCAGCGCTGGTGCTGTGCTAGGTACAGCCAGCCTTGGCCATGTTTTGGGTATTGGCGCCATCCAGGGGCTGGCTGCCCAGGGGCTGCTCTGACCCGTCTCTGCCACCCTTCATCTTCAATCCATATCCCCAGCGGTTGATGTGGTTCACAGCTTCACGGCGTGGCCACAGCAATCCTGGGGATTGTCATGACAGCTTATGGGAGTGATTCTGGGCTGCTCGTTCTTGCGCTCAGGGGATCAGGCCTCAGATTGAGGCCATGGCCTGTTGACGCCTGGCCTTGACGGCTGGAGCAACCCCTCGAACCGCCAGCTTGGTCAAAATGGCGTCCGTCATTTGGGGCGCAGTCAGCCCCAGGTCTTCAAGACTTTCCTGGGGTTTGGCGTGATCCACCAAGCGGTCCTGGATGCCGAAACGCTGCACCGGCACCAGACAGTCGTTGTCTTGAAGCATTTCCAGAACGGCTGAGCCAAAGCCTCCCAGAAGCGTGCCTTCCTCCATAGTGACCACCCGGCCACAGCGTCGAGCCAAAGGCAACAGCAGGTCTTGATCCATGGGGCGAAGGAAGCGGGCATTGACCACCGCGGCATGGATACCGTGCTCCTGGAGCAGACCGGCAGTATCCATTGCGGGCTTCACCATGGTCCCGTAGGCCACGATCAGCAGGTCATCCCCGGCCACCAACTGTTCGCCACTGCCCATCTCCAGAGGCTGCCATCCATCCTCCAACAGGGGCACACCCACGCCACTGCCCCGGGGAATTCGCATGGCCACAGGGCCGTCATGGGCCAGGGCCGTCACCAACATGCGTTGCAGTTCCCCCTCGTCCTTGGGGGCCATCACCGTGAAGTTAGGCACGGCCCGCAAATAGCTGATGTCGTACTGACCTTGGTGGGTGGGGCCGTCGGCGCCCACCACGCCGGCACGATCCAGCACAAATACCACCGGCAATTTCTGGATGCCCACATCGTGAATCACCTGGTCGTAGGCCCGCTGCAGGAAGGTGCTGTAAATGGCCACCACAGGTCGCAATCCCTCGGCGGCCATACCGGCGGACAGGGTCACCGCATGCTGTTCGGCGATGCCCACGTCAATGTATTGATCCGGTAAGGCCTTCTGCAGCAGGTCAAGCCCTGTGCCCGTGGCCATGGCCGCCGTGATGCCCACCACCCGGGGGTCGTGCTCGGCGATGCGCACCAGTGTGGAGCCAAACACCTTGGAATAGCTAGGGGGCTTGGGCTTGGTGCTGGGCTTTGCCTTGCCGCTGGCCAGATCAAAGCTGGACTGGGCGTGATAGCCCACCTTGTCGGCCTCGGCGTAGGCATAGCCCTTCCCCTTGGTGGTGGCCACGTGGACCATCACGGGACCCTCACAGTTGTGGGCCGCCGTGAAGGTCTGGATCATGGCGGAGATGTCATGCCCATCAATGGGACCCATATAGGTGAGTCCCAACTCTTCAAAGACCGCCCCCACCTTAGGCACAGCCAAACGCTTCATGCCCTCCTTGATGCGACTCAACTCGGGGGGAATCTCACCACCCAGAAAGGGGAGGTGGCGCATGCTTTCCTCCATGGAATCACTAAGGAACTGGATCGGCGGGCTCAGACGCAGCTTGTTCAAATAGCCCGACAACGCCCCCACCGGTGGTGAGATGGACATGTCGTTGTCGTTAAGCACCACCAGCAGCCTGGTTTTAGGCAAATGACCGGCGTGGTTGATGGCCTCCAGGGCCATGCCGCCCGTCAAGGCCCCGTCACCGATGACCGCGACACACTTGTAGTCCTCTCCCTTGCGGTCCCGGGCCAAGGCCATGCCCAGGGCCGCAGAGATGGAGGTGGAGGCATGGCCTGCCCCAAAATGATCAAAGGGGCTTTCACTGCGCTTCAGGTAGCCGGCAACGCCGTTTTTCTGCCGCAGGGTGTGGAAGCGGTGATAGCGGCCAGTGATCAGCTTGTGGGGATAGGCCTGGTGGCCCACGTCCCAGCACACGCGGTCCCGATCCAGGTTCAGGGTTTGATAAAGCGCCAGGGTCAACTCCACCACCCCCAAGCCCGGACCCAGGTGTCCGCCGCTGGTGGACACGGTCTGCAAGTGCTTCTCGCGAATCTGCCGTGCAATCTGCTCCAGTTCCGGGACGTTCAGCCCGTGGAGCTGGCTGGGGTGTTGCAACTGGCTAATGTGCATCCCAAAGGTGTCTCTTGGAGCAATCTAAGGTGGCCTGGCAGGAGTTGCCGGGTTGTCGGTATGGATTCTTGAAGGGCCATGACCTGGTGATCAGTGATCGGCTGCTGCGCAGTTGGCTGCGTTGTCCCCGTAAGGCCTGGCAAGACCTCCATGGGGACCCCACCCAACGGGCCTGGCATCCCCAGCGCGCCATTCAGTTGGGCCAGGAGCAGCGGTGCCTCAGCCGTTACGGCGCCCGCCGTGGCCTGGTCATGGCGCGGGGTACTGCAGAAGCCTTCCGGGGCGCAGTGGCTATCCAGGGCCTGCGGCTTCTGGTCCAAGAGGAGCACCTCCAACTGAGAGGGTGGGTACCCCTCCTGTTGCGCTGTGACGCCGAGAGTCGTCTGGGACCATGGAGCTATGTGCCGCTGCTGGTGCGCACAGGCCGCTTCATCAATCGTGAACAACGGCTGTGCCTGGCCTTTTGGGGCCGCCTCCTGCGGGGGGTTCAAGGGCAGTGTCCCTCCCATGGCCTGGTGTTGAGCACAGCGGGGGACTGCCAACAGGTGTCGTTGGATCCACTGCAGTCCCAGCTTGACGAACTGCTGGCGGAGATGGCCATGGGGCTGAGCCAACCCCATGCCCCGGACTTGATTGCAGAGCGCAAACGCTGCACCATCTGCTGTTGGCGGCGGCCCTGCAATGCCCACGCCGCCGCCAGTGGCCATCTGGGAGACGTGAGCGGCATCGGGGCAGGCCGCCGCCGCCAGTTGATCCAGTTGCAGATCCCCACCATTGCGGAGTTGGCCCAAAGCGACCCGGCCTGGCTGGGGCAGGCGCTGGCTCAACAGGGGCACCCCAGCCAGGCGGATCACCACAATGCCTTGGCCGCTGCTCTGGTGCTCCAGGCCCGGAGCCAGCAGAGCCAACGGGCACAGCGCCGCCCCGGTTCTGCCGACTGCTCTGTGCGCAGCAGTCTGACGGCACAGCTTCATCACGCTCCAGGGGTGCTCTTCTACGACATCGAGGCGGACCCCGACACCCGCGAGAACTACCTCCATGGCTTTTTAATCCAGACCCGACAGGATCCAGGCGCACCGTTGGACTTGACGCCGGACCCAACGGGCGTCATCCCACAACACCATCCCATCCTCTGTCTGCCCCACCATGGCGATGGACGCTGCTGGCAGCGCATCCACAACTTCCTGAGCCGTTTTCCGGGCTGGCCCCTGCTGCACTACGGGGAGACGGAGCGGATTGAGTTGCGCCGCCTGGCCCGCCGCGCCGGCGCCAGCGCCGCCGCACGGGAGAACCTGGATCGGCGCTTCGTTGATGTCCACAGCCTGGTGCGTCAGCAATGGGTACTGCCCCTCAGCAGCTACGGCCTCAAGAGTGTGGCCACATGGCTGGGATTTCGTTGGCGCCAGCCCAACGGGGAGGGGGCACGGGCCGTGTTGTGGTGGCGTCACTGGCGGCGCCATGGCCATCGCCATGACCTGCGCCGCATTCTGGATTACAACCAGGACGACTGCCGGGCCACACGCGTCGTTGCAGCCTGGCTTTTGGCCCAGGAGCAGGTCCCATGGCCTAAGCTCGACGGAACGCCATGGGGGCCTAGCAATCTGGTGAATGCAGCGGACTCATAATCCGCCTTAGGCGAGTTCGATCCTCGCGGCCCCCATCCCCACCTCTCAGAGGGCCAGGGATTCGGAGCGCGTCTCCAGCAGCTTGGCCAGGTCCTTGAGAAAAGCGGCGGCATGGGTGCCGTAGATCACCCGATGGTCGGCAGTGAGATTCACCTGCATTTGCCGCTGAATGGCCATGGCGTTGCCCCCGGTGACGGCCACCACGGGGCGTGAAGCCGCCACCGCCAGGATGGCGCCGGTGTCGGGGGGCAGGATGGCGGAAAAGCGATCCACACCGAACATGCCCAGGTTGGAGAGGGTAAAGGTGCCGCCGCTGTAGTCCTCCGGTTGAAGTTGTTTGCTACGGGCCCGTTTCACCAGGTCAGCCCAGGTGCGGGACAGGGAATAGAGGTCCGTGCGCTCCGCATCCCGCAGCACAGGGGTGATCAACCCGCCGTCCTCCATGGCCACGGCCACGGCCACGTGGATACCGGCACCAAAGCGCATCCCCTCCGGGGTGTAGGCGCTGTTCAACTGGGGATGGGCGGCCAGGGTGACGGCAACAGCCTTCACCAGCAACGCCGTCATGGTGACCCCCCTGGGTTTCACCTGCCTGTAGAACGCTTCCAGCGGGTCCGTGGTGATGGTGTAGCCCACCTGGAAGCAGGGCGCGCTGAGGCTGGCGGTCATATTGCGGTTGACCGCCTGCTGGGCTGTGGTAAACGCCGCCGCCTGCCCTGGGGCGGTCTTGGCCAGTGCAGGAGTCGGGGCCGCCGCGGCTCCACCGCCCTGGGACACCAAGGCGGGGCCACTACCGGGATCCGGGGGCATGGGGACAGCCTGGGGGCGTCCCTCCTGAGCCGATCCATGGGACGGTGAAGACGTGGAGAGCGGTTGCCCAGCCGCACGTTCCACGTCGTTGGCAACGATGCGGCCATGGGGACCACTGCCCTGCAGGCTCTCCAGCACCACCCCCAGACGCTTGGCCAAGGCCTTGGCGCGAGGGCTGGCGATGATGCGACCTCCAGAGGTCGGTGCAGGGGCCACTGCAGGAGCCGCCGGCGGGCTGGCGGTTGGGATCGCCGGTGCGTCCGCTGTGGGGGACGCTTCTGCTGCCGCTGCTGGCGGAGTACTCTCGGCGGGAGGCTGGCTTGCCGCCTCAGTGCCACGGGCCTTGGCTTCCTCCACCTCCGCGGCAGTGTCCGCCACCAGTGCCAGGGTTTCCCCCACGGGGGCGCTGCTCCCCGCCGGCAGAAGCACCGTGGCCAGGGTGCCACTGTGGAAACACTCCACGTCCATATCAGCCTTATCGGACTCCACCACCAGCACCGCTTCCCCCTTCTTCACCTCGTCTCCAGGCTGTTTCAGCCAGGACACGATCTTCCCTTCGCTCATGGTTGAGCTCAGAGCCGGCATGAAGATCTCATGAATGGCCATTCACTGCCCGATTTTCGCAGTGGTCTATCCTAATCCTTCCCGGAGCTGGTGCTCTGGCCGCACCCTTCAGGCGGTGGGCCCCTGACCCGATTCCCCGGTTGGCGGCCTGATGGCGTAGGTGCGGTGAAACTTCTCGGTGAGGGTGAGCCAGTAGGAGCGCCCGTCCTGTTCCCGGCGTCGCGCAACGAACCCCTGGGCCATGAGTTCCTTGACATGGTCATAGGCTCCCGAACCACGCATGTCCACCAACTCCGCTTGGCGGATGGGTTGCTTGAGGGCAATGGTGGCCAGGGTGCGCAGGGTGGCAGGGCCCAGGTCGAGGGGCACCAGCGTATGGACCAACTCCGCCAAGTCTGCCCGCAGTTGCAGGCTGTACCCGCCGCCATCCTGGCGAATTTCCAGGGCGGTCTCTCGGTGGGCGTAGTCCGCCATCAGGATCATCAAGGCCATGGAGGCCTCCTCCGAAGAGCAGCCAGCCAGTTGGGCCAACTCTTTGAGTGGCACGGCGCGGCCCTTCAGATAGAGAATGGCCTCCAGCCGGGCAGGGAGGGACAGAGCTGCCGCCGCAGTTGATCCCGCAGAACTCTTCGCTTCAGCCGAGGAAGAGTTGGTAGGCCTGGTTGCCGGTTTCATCCCAATAGCGATACCCCAGGGTTTGCAGAAAAGCCTGCCAGTCCTGCCGCTCTGTTTCAGGTACCTGCACGGCTACCACGATACGTCCGTAGTCTGCCCCCTGATTGCGATAATGGAACATGCTCAGATTCCAGTTGGGTCGCATGTGGGACACAAAGTGCATCAGGGCGCCGGGCCGCTCGGGAAACTCGAAGCGGTAGAGCAACTCGCCGCTGGCTGCCGGGCAGCGCCCCCCCACCATATGGCGGATATGCACCTTTGAAAGTTCGTCGTCGCTGAGGTTCACCGTGGCAAAGCCACCCTCCTGCAACTGCCGCACCAGCGCGTCGGTGTCCTCGCGACCGTGTACCTCCACGCCAATGAAGATATGGGCCTGTTCCGGGTCGGCCATGCGATAGCTGAACTCCGTCAGGTTGTGGCTGCCCAGCATGGTGCAGAACCGCAGCAGGCTGCCGGGGCGTTCCGGAATGGTGACGGCCAGCAAGGCTTCCCGCTCGGCCCCCAACTCCGCCCGCTCCGCCACAAAACGCAACCGGTCAAAGTTCATGTTGGCGCCACAGGCCACGGCCACCAACTGTTGATCCCGCCGGCCACGGTTGATCACGTCCTGCTTGAGCCCGGCAATGGCCAGAGCACCGGAAGGCTCCAGCACGGAGCGGGTGTCTTCAAACACGTCCTTGATGGCTGCACAGATGGCGTCTGTGTCCACCAGCACCATGTGGTCCACGTACTGGCGGCAAAGACGGAAGGTTTCCTCTCCCACCTGCCGCACTGCCACGCCGTCCGCAAAGATGCCCACCTGCTCAAGGCGAACCCGCCGGCCAGCCGCCAGGGAGCGGGTCATGCTGTCCGAATCAACGGGCTCCACGCCGATGATCTCCACCTGGGGCCACAGGGCTTTCACGTAGGCGGCGATGCCGCTGATCAATCCCCCTCCACCCACGGCCACGTAGATGGCCGTGGGTGGCTCCGCCATCTGGCGGAGGATCTCCATGCCGATGGTGCCTTGGCCGGCAATTACCTCCGGATCATCAAAGGCGTGGATGAAGCAAAGCCCCTGCTCCTCCACCAGCTTCCAGGCATGGTTGCACGCATCGTCAAAGGATCTGCCATGGAGCACCACCTCGGCCCCCAGGCGGCTCACACTGCGCACCTTGACCGCAGGGGTGGTGCCGGGCATCACAATGACGGCGCGGCAACCACGGCGCTGGGCCGCCAGGGCTACACCTTGGGCATGGTTCCCGGCGCTGGCCGTCACCACGCCCCGACTGAGCTCTTCTGCCGACAACAGCCGGACCCGGTTGTAGGCTCCCCGCAACTTGAAGGAAAACACCGACTGCAGGTCTTCACGCTTGAACCACACTTGGTTGCCTAGAGCATGGCTCAGGTTTTTGGCCACCTCCAGGGGGGTTTCGATGGCCACGTCATAAACCCGGGCCCGCAGAACACGCTCCAGGTAGCTGTGGTTCTGTACCGGGGATTCACTGGAATCCATCCATCACCTCCCGCACCCGGTCTCCAAAACCACGGGCATGCTCCATCACGGCCCCCTCGTCCACGGTGAGGATCCGGCGATCCCGCACCACAATTCGTCCATTCACAATCACCGTGTCCACGTCACTGCCCCGCACGGCGTACACTAAGTGGGAATAGACGCTGTAGAGAGGTGTCAGGCCAGGACGTTGCATGTCCAGAAGGACGATGTCAGCCCGTTTGCCCGGTTCCAGTGATCCGATTTCGTCATGAAGGTTGAGCGCCTGCGCACCGCCCATGGTGGCCATGCGGAAGATCGTCTCTGCCGGGAGGGTAGCCGGGTCACCCAAGTGGAACTTCTGAATCCTGGCGGCGGCGTCCATGGCGCCGAACATGTCCAGGGCGTTGTTGCTTGCGGGTCCGTCCGTCCCTAGCCCCACAGGAATCCCGGCGGCCAGCGCCGCTGTGACCGGGGCTGCCTTGGGGATGCCCAGCTTCATGTTGCTCTGTGGGTTGTGGGCAATTCCGGCACCGCCCGCTGCGATACGCTCCATGTCCTCGTCGGACAGGTAGATGCCGTGGGCCAGCACTGTGCCGGGCCGGAGTACACCGATTGAATCCAGGGCTTCCACGACCCCCATGCCGGTGGCCTCTCGGGCGGTGGCGTTTTCAGAGGGGTCTTCAAGGGTGTGGATCTGGAAGACGGCATCATGGGCCTTTGCCAGTTGGAAAGCGGCCTCCACCGCAGGGAGGGGCGTGGTGTAGAGGGCATGGGCGGAGACGGAGGGCACCAGAGTGGGGTGGTCCTGATAGCGCTCCATGAACGCTGCGGCGGCAGCGAGCGAGGCTTTCGGTGTGGGGAAGTCGGGTGCGGGACAGCCAATCACGATAGGGCCGCTGACGGCACGAATTCCCGCGTCAATGGTGGCCTGGGCCACCTGGTCGCGGAAGTAGTACATATCCGCGAACGTCGTTGTTCCGCTCTTCAGCATCTCCGCCGAAGACAGCAAGGTCCCCCAATAGACAAAGTCAGGGGCCACCAGCGCAGCCTCGGCTGGAAGGATATAATTGTTCAGCCAGGTCATCAGGGGCAGATCGTCCGCCAGGCCCCGCAGGAGGGACATGGCCGCGTGACCGTGGGTATTCACCAGGCCGGGAATGACCAAACGTCCCGTCGCGTCAATGACCTGAGCGTCAGCAGGACGATGCGCGTCCGGCTCCAGGAGGGCGGCGATGCGGTCCCCTTGAATCAACACCGCGCCACCATCCAGGATGGTGCCTTCGGCATCCATCAGCACCACCGTGCCACCATCAACGAGCGTCCGTTTTCCAGCCATAAGCCAACTATAATGATGATTAAAGGCGGTCCAATCGCACCAACTCGGCAAAGCTGGAGGAGGCCCTGCGCAGCTCCTCAAAGCGGCCGGATGCTTTGACGCAACCGTTGGAAAGCTCATGAATCCGGTCGCAGCGGGCCACCGTAGTCAGGCGGTGGGCAATGATCACGGTTGTACATTGCCGACCCACCTGATCCAACGCCTGAATGACGTCGCTCTCGGTGCGGTTATCCAGTGCGCTGGTGGCTTCATCCAACAGGAGAAACCGGGACCGACGGTAGAAGGCGCGTGCCAAGGCGATCCGCTGCCGCTGACCGCCGGAGAGCTGGATGCCGTTTTGACCGACAGGGGTTTGCAGGCCAGAGGGAAGACTGGCCACAAGCTCAGCCAACTGGGCCGCTGCAATGGCCTCCTGGACCCGGTCGTGATCAATGGCCTCCTGCTCCACCCCGAACGCCACGTTCTGCTCCATAGTGCCGTCCAACAGTTGAATCAGTTGGGGCACGTGGGCGCAACCCACCTGCCAGGCGGGCCGCTGCTGCTCACTCAGCGGCTGGCCGTCCAGTTCCAGGCTGCCCCGTTGGGGTTGCAGCAGGGCCAGCAGAACATGGCCCGCGGTGGTTTTGCCACTGCCGGTTGAACCCACCAGCGCCACCCGCGACCCCACGGAGATGGTGAGGGTCAACTGGCGCAACACCCACTCTGAACTGTCCTCCCGCTCCCCATAGCCGTACCACACATTACGGAGTCCAATGGTGTGCTGTGGAAACACCGCGTCGGGAGGCGGCACACCGGGGGAGGCGACGGTGAGACGACGACAGGGCAGGTGGAGCAACTCCACCACCTTGTTCACCAGGGGCAGGCCACCCCGAAGCTGAATCAGGGACGAGAACACGTCCTGAAGGGGGGGCATCAGCCGCAGCCCCGCCAGCGCCAGGGCGGCCAGGAAGGGAATTACCTGCCGCACCTGCTCCAGGTCGCCCCGCAGCAGCGGGGGAAGGGTGCCCAGTCCAAAAATGAGGGTAATGCCCAGGGGTTCCACCAGCAGGCGGGGAAGCCGGGGGAGGGTCTCCAGTTGCCATGCATAGCGCCGGGCCTCATCCACGGATTGCACAAACTGTTCCTGGAAATAGGGCTCCTGCTGGGCCAACTGAATGTCCCGCACAGAGCTGAGGGATTCCATGAGTAGCCGGGTGGAGCGCTGTGACAACTGGACTGTCTTCTGGTTGGCGCGGCGTAGATAAGGGGTGAAGACAAGGGAAATGGTCAGGTAGGCCCCCACCAGCACGATCACCAGCCCTGCTGCCAGGCCCCGCCCCACCAGCAACACACCGAGGGAGACAAACACCAGCGTCAGACAGGCCCCCACCAGGCGCAGCAGCGGATAAACCACATGCACGGCGGTGGCTTTCACGTTCTCGATGACCAAGTGGGTGAGGTCACCCGTTCTGGCCTTGAGGTGGTAGGTCAACTCCTGACCCATCACGTTGGCGTAAATTTGTGCAGAGAGGTCGTGCCAGATGTGGGCCGCGAGCTTTTGCTGGCTCACCTGCAATACCAGCTTGCTCAGGGAGGCCAGCCAGACCAATAGGGTGAACAGGCCCACCAGCCAGAGGGTCTGGTCATGGAGGGATCCTCCGAACACCTTGATGCCGGGCAGTTGATTGGGAAGGGGAACATCCACTAGCGCAGCCGTGAGCCGGGCCAGCAGAACCACCGTTACCAGATCCATCAGGCCTGCCACCCCGGAGAGCGCCAGCAGCACCAGCAGGCTACGGCGACGACGACGCGGCAGGGTCCTCAACAACTGGAGCAGTTGCTCCACTGTGGCGCCTCTGCGCCGCAGCAGCCGCCACGGAGGCGTGGGGTGTGGGGAGAAAGCAGGCAAGGGATCAGTCGCCCCGTGCTAGAGGCTGGTGTCAGTAGGGAAACACGAGAACGGCAATGGCATCCATCTCCACACGGGCCCCCTTGGGCAGCGCCGCCACCTGGACACAGGCCCGTGCCGGCAGGACACCTGCGCCAAACATCTCCCCGTAGAGATTGTTCACCAAGTCGAAGTGCCCCAGATTGGTGAGATAAATCGTGGTGCGCACCACATGGGAGGGGGTCGCCCCTGCTGCTTTGAGCACGGCCCCCAGATTGTGAAGCACCTGGGTGGTCTCCGCCTCCACATCATCGGGGAGTCCCACCATGGCGCCGGTTTGGGGATCCAGGCCAATCTGGCCCGAGCAGTAGATGGTGTTCCCTGCCCGAACGGCCTGACTGTAGGGACCCACCGGAGCCGGTGCGTCGGGGGTGAAAACGGCCTCTGCCATGGTGTGGGGATCGTTCGTGCAGGTTCCAGACTGCCAGATGGGCATGGGTCCTTGCCGGAAGGGGGTGAGTCACAGGGCGATGGGCTCCATCCCGCTCACCACGGGCGCCACGGCAGCCAACGCCAACTCCGGATGATCCCCCTGGAGTTGCTGGAGATTCCAGCGGTTTTTGAAGAGCAGCACGGGACGGTTCCAGGAATCCCGCACGGTTTTGCAGTTGAACAGCCGTCCCAGGGCCTCCAGCGCGGGCCAGCCCCCTGTCACCCAGCGGGCGGTGGTGAACCCCAGGGGCTCCAGGCGGGTGGGGACCCCATAGTCATGCTCCAGGCGGTGCTGCACCACCTCAAGCTGCAACTGCCCGACAGCCGCCAGGATGGGGTTGCGCTTGCCTGGATCCGCATCGTAGAGGATCTGAACAGCCCCCTCCTCCCGCAACGCGTTCACCCCCTTGCGAAACCCCTTGAAGGCGGAGGGGTTGGGGTTATGGAGCCAACTGAAGATCTCGGGACTAAAACAGGGAATGCCCTCGTATTCTACTTTCCGGCCCTGATACAGAGTGTCGCCAATGGCGAACACACCGGGATTGTTCAGGCCGATCACGTCGCCAGGATAGGCCCGATCCACAAGGGAACGATTCTGGCCGAACAGTTTCTGGGGCCGGGAGAGGCGAACGGCTTTGCCGCTGCGGGCATGATGCACCACCATGTCTCGCTCAAAGGTGCCGGAGCAGACCCGCAAAAAGGCCACCCGGTCCCGGTGCCGGGGATCCATGTTGGCCTGCAGCTTGAAGATGAAGCCACTGAACTGGGGGCTCAGCGGGTCAATCCGCCCGGCGCTGCTGGTGCGGGCCATGGGGGGAAGGGCCAGGTTCAAGAAGGTCTTCAGGAAGGGTTCCACCCCGAAGTTGGTCATGGCCGAGCCAAAAAACACCGGCGTCAGGTCTCCCCGATGGACCGCCTCCAGCGTCAAGTCCGCGCCAGCGCCGTCCAGCAACTCCAACTCCTCCAGGGCCTGACGAAGCAGGTCCTCCTCCACCAGCTCACCAAGGCGAGGATCCTCCATGTCCATTTTCAGTTCCTGGGCTTGACGGCCCCGCTCACCCCGCTGGAAGAGGATCGCTTGGCGGCGGCGGCGATCAAGGACGCCGCGGAACTGATCGCCGCTACCGATGGGCCAATTCACTGGCCAGCACAGCAGCCCCAACTCCTGCTCAATCTCGTCCACCAACTCCAGGGGCTCTCGCCCCGGCCGGTCCATCTTGTTGATGAAGGTGAACAGGGGAATCCGCCGCAAGCGGCACACCTCAAAAAGCTTGCGGGTCTGGGGCTCCAGGCCTTTGGCGGCATCCTCCAGCATGACCGCGTTATCCGCTGCAGCCAGGGTGCGGTAGGTGTCTTCGGAAAAATCCTGGTGGCCGGGCGTGTCAAGCAGATTGATGGTGTGGGAACGATAGTCGAACTGCAACACGGTGGAGGTGATAGAAATACCGCGCTGTTTCTCCAGTTCCATCCAGTCGGACGTCACCCGCCGTTGCTCTCCCCGTGCGCGCACAGCCCCCGCCTGCTGAATGGCGCCGCCGTAGAGCAGGAGTTTCTCCGTCAGCGTTGTCTTGCCGGCGTCCGGGTGGGAAATGATGGCGAAATTGCGCCGCCTGGCCACCGCCGCGGCCTGCTCCTGCCCCAAGGCTTCCCCACCCGGTCCGGTTGTGCCGGTTTCACCACTGCGACTGCTGCCCACAAGATCTGCCTGGCCCACATCTTTCCTATTTTCTACTTGCCTGCATGAATGCCATGCCATAGCCTTGTCCTCCAACGTCTCTGCGGATGGACACAGCACCCTCCCCCAACTCCAGCAATGGTCCCGAGGACCGGTTGTCTTCCCCGCAAGCAGTTCGGCCCAGCACCGGCGTAAATCGGGGAGAGTTTCCAGAGACGGCCCCAGCGGCCTATCCGGTCTTCTTTCGCACCTACAGCCGTACTCTGCCCCAGCAGCGGGAAACCTGGGCCGACGTGACCAACCGCAGCCTGGCGGGGCTGGCCAAATTGGGACAACTGCGGCCGGACCAAGTGGAGTTGCTGCGCCAGCAGCAGGTGCAGCTCAGAGCTTTGCCGGCAGGGCGTTGGCTGTGGATTGGCGGCACGGCATGGGTGGGCAGACCGGAGAACTTTTCCGGGGCCTACAACTGCACGTCCACCAACCTGGTGGATTGGGAAGCCTTTGCCCTGATGATGGACTTGGCCATGATGGGCTGTGGCACCGGCGCCGTCATTGAACCCCGTCATATCCAACAACTCCCCCCCATCCTGAACCCCCTTCAGGTGACCCAGGTGACCCCCATCGGGCAATGCCCTCCCCGGGACCGCCAGGACACCACCACGTTGCGGATCCAAGGATCCCATGTGTCCATCACCGTGGGGGACAGCCGTGACGGCTGGGTGGAGGCCTATCGTGGGCTGTTGTGCCTCGCCAGTGACGAGACGTTGACGGCGGCAGCGCCGTTGCAGGTCACGGTGGACCTTTCCCACGTGCGCCCTGTTGGCGAGCCCCTCAAGGGCTTTGGCGGGGTGGCAAATCCCGTCAAGCTGCAAGACCTTTTCCCTCGTGTGGCAGCTATTCTGAACGGAGCCTTGGGGCGCCAACTCAATTCCGTGGAGTGCTGTCTGCTCATTGACGAGGCGGCAGTCACCATCGTGGCCGGCAACATTCGCCGTTCCGCAGGAATGCGCCAATTTGCCGCCCAGGACACCCTGGCGGCTGGGGCAAAAGACAATCTCTGGCAGCAGGGACCGGACGGCAGTTGGCGCATTGACCCCGAGCGGGATGCCCTGCGCATGGCTAACCACACCCGGGTGTTTCATACACGCCCCGACATGGAGGTGATTGAAGATGCGGTGCGGCGTCAATACCACTCCGGTGAGGGGGCCATTCAATTTGCGCCGGAGGCCATCGCCCGGGCCAACGCCGATCTGCTGACCACAGCCGAGCTGCATCAGGAGTTCATTGACGTCTACTGCGACCAGGGGCCCCAGGAGGCAGATCGCTGGCTCCAACTGAACCATGGACCGATCTCCGCCCAGGAGATGGAACACCGGCTGGGCCGCTACGGGCTCAACCCCTGCGGTGAAATCATCGGTTCGAACTTCCATTGCAACCTCTCGGAGGTGCATCTCAACCTGATTTCCCCGCAGGACCGGCAAGGACAGGAGAAGGCCTTTCAAGCTGCGGCACTGGCGGCAGCGGTGCTGCTCAATCACCGCTTTGCGGTGGAGCGCTACCAGCGCAGTCGGGAGATGGATCCCATCGTGGGGGTGAGTTTCACCGGTCTCTTCGACTTCTTTGTCCACGCCTTCGGGACGCCATGGCTCCACTGGTGGCAAGAAGGACGCCCCCACCACGCTGCCGGTTGCCAGTTTCTGGATCAGGAGGCGGACTATCTTCTCCTCTGGCGCCAAGTGGTGCAACGCACGGTGAAGGAGTATTGCACCGATCATGGCCTCAAGGTTCCCAACCGCTGCACCACGGTTCAACCGGCCGGCACCAAGAGTCTGCTCACGGGGGCCAGTCCGGGGTGGCATCCGCCAAAATCCCAGCGGTTTATCCGCCGCATCACCTTCCGCAAGAACGATCCCGTCGCCCTGGCCTGCATGGACTACGGCTACACCATCGTTCCCGCCCAGACCGATAAGGACGATCAAGGTCGCCTATTGGATGATCCCTTTGATCCCCGTTGCACGGAGTGGCTGGTGGAAATTCCCACTGCGGTGAGTTGGGCCAATCTGCCCGGGGCTGACCAGGTGGACCTGAGCCAGTTGTCCGCAACGGCGCAGTTCGACTTCTACATGCAGGTGCAGCAGTTTTACGTGGGCCACAACACCAGCGCCACCATTGAGTTGCGGGAGGAGGAGATTCGCCCCCTGACCGAGGCCATCCACCAGACCATCCACGGAGATGGCGGCTACATCTCCGCAGCACTGCTGGCCCGGTTTGACGCCAATGCCACGTTTCCCCGTCTCCCCTTCGAGCCCATCAGCAAGGCGGTCTATGACCAGTTCCATGCCGCCGTGTTGACGCGGCGCCGGGAGGAGGATTTCTTCACCGCCCTGCAACGGCACGACCACGGCGTTCAGGCCGAGGCCGGCCCCATGGCCTGCGACTCGGACAAGTGCCTTCTGCCGGAGAAGACACCCTGACACCAACAACACCTGGGCTGGACCCAGCAACATCCAGCCCACGGCTGTGGCAGAATCCCATGGTCCTCTTGACAGCACAACGGAAAGGAGGGGTGGCCGAGTGGTTGAAGGCAACGGTCTTGAAAACCGTCAACGTGCAAGCGTTCGTGGGTTCGAATCCCACCCCCTCCGTTCTCCTGTCGTCAAGTCTGTGGTGCGATACCGCGGCCCCTGCATGTGGGTCACTGAGCCAGATTGGTGGTGGCCACCTTGCAAGTAAAGCAGTTTACCTGTAACGGGTGCCGTTTCCCCTATTGCTTCCCCATCAGAAAACAAACAGCAAAAAGCAAGCAATCGCGAGCAAGATGAGAATGAAAGGCCAACAATTAACGGACTTGATCGTTTCTTTTGCTGAAGTTTTTTGAAGCAGCATGGAACGACGAGTGGCTAACTCAACCTGACAATACTCATCGAGATGCGCGTATTCTTCTTCTTGAAAGGCCATCCCAATACTTTCAAGACTCATCCCTCTTATCTTTATCGTAGCGTCAGATCTTCCCATCGCTGCAAGGCAAGCGCATATACTGGTCTCTTCTAAATGAAGGCTTATTGCAATCTCCCTGCCAGTTCTTCCAGGACCAGCAAAAACAGCTTCAATGATCTACTTTTTTTGTTTGGGAACCTCTGAACAAGTCGAAGTTGTCCGCCATTAGGCTCTCACCTCCCCTGTCTTTACAGGGCTTCCCAAAGCTCATCAGAACCCCAGGGAGACTTGTTCAGAGGTGCCTTAGCAGCTTGAAGAACGTCGATGGCCATGGGAACCTCCTTTTCCGTGGGAAAGAGCTAATACTTTAATTGTATTTACCAAAGATCTCATTGCAATTATTCTTTGGTATTTTTTAATATTCCCAAACATCGTTTCAACACTGGCATCCCGCGGAGAAAAGTGCCTCAATATGCCTGCACTGTGGCAAATGAGTGAGACAGCTTGAGACGGGTTCGGCATTGTGCTACATAAGCCCCTTCTCAATCCGTGTATTGAGGCCAGATCCAAGGGCATCGATGCGGGTGTTGATGTTGTAGATCCCGAAAACGATGGACACCAATAGAGCGAGGACGGCCACCGCCAAACTCAGCATCGCCACCACCGCGGCAGGCTCCAGCCATGGACGGCGGCCAGAACCTGTGCTGCCGGGCATTGTCGTGACTGTTGCCCGGATCTGCGTTTCGGAATTGATGGGTTAGGTGTTGGGGGGTATGGGATGGGATTCCTTACGCTGAAGACTTCCCACGGTGGTCGGCTCTGGTTCCAGTATCGTGACTGGCGGCCTGCTCCCGTCCTGTAGAGACGGGACTGAGAGCCTGCTGATGCGGCATTCTAGAGAGCCACTGAAGCGCCCCACCCCTGGGGGGAGCCCTCGCCGCCACATCAACAACATCAATCCACAGGTCCATCAGCTCCGGGCTGAAGCTGGCGGCCAGATGGTCACCCCCGATCTCCACCAGCACCAAGTCCAGCGCCAGGTTGATGGACGGGAGAAACCTGCACCACGACTGACCCCAACAGCACACGGGTCTGAGAGGGGGGAGGTCGCTTCCCTTCAGAAGGATGAGGAGAAGCGCAGCTTGAGGGAGTGATCCGTTGGAGTCGAGGGAGAGGCGTGTTCCTGACGTTCCGCTTCGATGGACAATTCCCAAGGAAGAGCATGTGACTGTTCAGAGTAGGGAGTCACCGACCAGAGGAGGCCGTAGGTCCTGGTGGTGGGAGAGAGTGCCATTGCCACAGCAGGAGTCAGGGTGAGACGGTCGTTATGGAGGGGGAAGCCGTAGGCCAGCTCTGCTTCAAATTGCTGCTGCCCGTTGCTGGGTGAGGCGTCGAGCCCATCCAGGACGGTGGGGCTGAGGAGGGCATGTATGCCTTCCTCTGTGGAGAGGCCCATGGCGTGACCCATGGAGAGGGAGGGACCACGGTTGGAGGGGGAGGGATCCCAGGAGAAGGAGAGTGCCAGACCCTGGTCCTGGAACTCCTCTTCTGCATGGGAGAGGAGAGCGCGCCCCTTCAACTCACCGCTGATGCCACGCTGGGGATCCTTCCAGGTAATACCAGCGCCCAGATCCATGCCGAAGCCGGTTTCTGCATCGCCACCGTCCTGCCGGATGCCCACTTCCATGGAGGGGAGGAGAGAGGAGCCGTTGGCGAAGGGGAAGGGCCGTGTTGCCTCCAGCCCCAGTCGGAAGCGGGAGACGTTGCCTTCGGAAGACTCCAGCCCCTCCACCTCTTCTGAGGTGGTCTTCAGAGAAAGGAGATCGGCGGTGGTGTTGAGGCTGATGCCCTCACTGCCCCCGTCCAGGAGCAGGCCGTCCATGCCGAGGGCCACCATGGTCATGGTGGTGTCGGGCTCGTATTCCTCCTCGTTGCCATCGGGCTTGAGGGAGAGTTGTCCCCATCCGTAGCCCGCAGTGGCCCAGAGGCCGAGGCGTGGGGAGAGGGCGTAACGTCCATAGGGGAACAGCCCTGTCAAGGAGGTGCTGATCTCTCCATCAGCGCTGGTCTCTCCATCAGCATCGTCCTCGCCGTCATAGGAGCCGTTGGCCCAGGAGTGGGAGAGAGCAGCGCCAGCCTGCCAACGGCCAGTGCTCCAGTCCGCCCCCACCAGCAGGGTGGTTACGTCTCCATCAAGAGAGACATCGTCTTCCTGTCCACTGAAGGAGGAGAGTGCGCCCTGTCCCCAGA
>JAJDVL010000028.1 GCA_022826155.1 Prochlorococcaceae cyanobacterium jk18x22bins.40
CATGGCGCGCCACATGGCCGAGGTGGTGCGGGTCAGCGGTGGAGTGACGGCGGATCTGCCGGACCTGGTGCGGATGCCCGGCATTGCCGGTGTGGTGCGGTCTGTGGAGAGGCGCCATCGCCACGGGGCGCCACCGGGCTATTACATTCATGAAGTGGGCGGCGCGCCCATGGGAGACAACCCCCGGGAGAGCCTCCTGGATCCCTGGAATCGCCACTGGCACTGCCCCAACCTGCTGGTGACAGACGGCGCCTGCTGGGTGAGCTCCGGTTGGCAAAGCCCCACCCTTACCGCCATGGCCCTCACCCGCCGCGCCTGCCAAGCCGCGGCCCGGCGTCTGGGCCACGGTGAAGCATAAAGCCCGGATTGGCCCAGCGCCAAGCCGGCTGGCGGGGATGAGTGGGCAACAGGCCGTCCTGGTCTTCCTGTGGAACAAGCTGGAAAAGCGGTGGTGGGGCGGCAACTGCCTTTAGCTCACAGGGGAGCAACGGGAATCTTAGGCGGTTGTTACGGTGCTGTAATGGAATCACGGGCCAGGAGCTGGATTATCAAGTTTTTCACTTCCCCAATCTCGGAGCGGATTTGCCCAATCTCGGAGCGGATTTGCCCAATCTCGGAGCGGACTTGCCCAATCTCGGAGCGGACTTGCCCAATCTCGGAGCGGACTTGCCCAATCTGCTTATCGATCTTGGTGTCCAGGGCACCGATTTTGCCATCAAGGTGGAAATACCCCGTACTGGCCACCAGCAGGGCTACAGGTAGCAGTGCATAGACCAGGGACCGCCACTTTATCTCTGGCGGGGAATCCGGCTTGTCCTGGAGTTGCTTGGTGGTCATGGGGCTACACCTCGCGGAGCGTGAAGTGGTACGCGAACTGGGGAAAAATGCTGTGGGAATGGCTGTGAATGACGTTGATAACCCGATTATCTATCGATATCCGCACTTACAAGTTGCACATGTGCCACTTCATCAAATGCTCATAAAGCGGTGCCATGCGTACATGGCACCGTTAAATGGTGGCGGTGATCACTGCATCAACGGCAGAGAGGCTTGACAGATCTGTTTCTTTGGTATGTAGGTCCCTGGGAAAGATGTGCGGCAGGAGATCAGGGCCAGCGAAGAAAGCCTCAGGAGTGGCCTGAAGGCCGACATTAACCCCGAATCGGAACTGCCAGGCTGTTGTCATCCACCCGTCCACCCGATGCCCACCCTTGCCCAAACGCTGATGATCGTGACTGCGCTGGGCGTCTGGTCCGGCGTGGGCGTCACTGTCCTGGTCTTCCTGTGGAACAAGCTGGACAAGCGGTTTGACGACCAAAGCAACGAGATGAACAGGCGGTTTGACAGTCAGGACAAGCGGATTGACGACCTGCGGGACGACGTGAAAGAGCTACGGACGAAAGTGGAGGACCTGCCTTTGAAGATCATGGAGATGCTGAGCAAAACCCCCCGCTGACTCGGTCGCCAGCGGCCCACCCCACGTGTCCCCTCCCCTGGGTTGGGCGCGTGCGCGAGAGGAACGTTGCCACATCTACGTAGGCAGGCCGGAGGCTGGCGAGCGGGCCTGGGCTCTGGGCTCAGGACTGCTTGGCGGTTAGAAAGCTCTCCACGAGGCGGTCCACTTTTTGGCCAAGCACTTTCATATCGGCGCGTAGCTCCCTCGTCTCTTCCCGCTGGCGCGCCTCACTGGCCTTCAGGTCGTCCCGTAGCCGGGTCTCCATTGCCTTGAGGTCTGAGCGCGCCACCCCGAACAGAAACATGCCCAAGCCAACGACGCCGCCAGAGGGCAGCCACTCACTGATGGACGGCAAGGCAGGCAAGGCGGCAGGTCGTCCCATGCTAACCGCCCTGAACGGCCCCGAACAGGAACATGCCAAAGCCAACGACAACGCCAAGCCCGGCACAAGGTAGGCTGATTGCTACACCCTGCGCCGTTGATCCCATGCCGACAATTCCCCCCGGGCTGATGGAATGGTTGCCGTCTGGCTTCTTTACTGCCCTGTTGGGGCTGATCTGGTATGAAGTCAAGGCCAGTGAAGCCAGAGTCAACAAGCGGATCGACGAACTACGGGAAGACGTGAAGGAGATACGGAAAGACGTAAAGGCGCTCCTTCTGCAACAGGCTGCCGCCAAAGCCTGACCCATGGCGGCCCCACTCCTTTCCCTTTTTTCGATGCATGTCCGGCAGTGGGCGGCATCACCTTAGACGAGGCCGTTGCAGCTTCGTGACGCGCTGGCGGGGGGTTTCGATCACGACGAAAAAAGAGCGGCGGCCGGCATGAACGGAACGCCGTCGTCGAGCGGCAGGTCCACCGCCCGGGCGTCCCTCGGCAGGTGCGGGGGGACGCCCCCGATCATGTCCTCGACCTCGCCCTGAAGCAGCAGCGCCACGGCGGCATTCAGGCGGCTTTCGAGAGGTCTTGCGAAGCGGGGGACGTGCGCCCCGTGAAGCGCCGTGGCAAGCAGGAGCAGGGGGTGGTGAGAGAAAAATTTTCAAGGCCAGCCGTAAGCCTCCGTAACCCCGGCTGGAACAAGAAACCCCGGCGCTAAAACGCGCCGGGGCCAGTATCATGCAGCGTTGGCGCTACTGTTATTCCTGTACGTTCACGCCGAACGCGCCGACCATTGTGCCGTCACTGCCGTACATCGAGTGAAACGTTCCGGTCGCGACCTTCGGGACATTGTCGTCGCCGTTGTCCTTAAGTGTTCCGAGCCACTCGCCGGAGGCCTCAGCGGCCGTCCCGCCGATCGTCCAGACCGTGTCGTTGGCGTCCGCACGGGTAATGCCACCCGTCGCAGCGACGCTGGCTTTCTTCAACTCGACGGACCAGTCACGCAACATGCCATCGGCGCCCATGAAGTTGTCGATGATGCCCGTGATCGAGTTGTCGGTGAAATTGGCATTGAGCATCGCCTTCGCGGTGAAATGACCCGCGTCGTTCGTTCCGCCTGTGGAGCTGGACAGAGCGTACTTGCCGGCAGCGCCGCCCACGTACGTCGCCGTGCCTTTCAAGCTGTCGAGGCCGGCGGCCGCCGGGACCATACCCTTGTCATCCACGAACGCGCTCGCGGTATAGGTCATGTCGTCCGCGGACTTGTGGATCCACCAGCCGTAGGAGGCGTAGATGGCGTCTGGCATGCCCAAGACCCTATCTGAGGGGGCGTCCGGCTTGAAGTTCCAACCGGTTGAACCTGCTGTGAAGGTGCTGTCTTTTTCCGAAGCCACCGTGCCAAGCTGAAAGCCGTCATCGGCTACATCTGAGGCGCATATGGCGGGAGCAGTGGTCGTGCAGGAGTAGGTGCCGGAAACCCCATGATACGTGCCCTGAATCATCACGGCACGTTGGTTATCACCAAGTTTGAAGGTTTTGACTCCTGCATCCTGGTCAAACATCGGACTGTCTACTTTGGGCTGATTTGCCGCTTGGGTCGTGTCAACGACTAACTCCCCATTGGCATCCAGCCCATACTCGTACCCGGTCGCTGGAGTAGTAACCCCAACTTGGCCAAATTTGTTCCCCATCGTCGGCTCGTCGACGTTCGAGTAGACCATCGCCTCGTACATGCCGTCTCCATCAGGCGAAGCCGTGTACCGCTTGCCTTCCCAGTCATGGTTGGCGTCGACCATCGCCTTCTTGTCTTCCATCAGGGCGACGGGGGTGGCGGTACCGATGCCCACCATGATGCGCGTGTCGATAGGCGTTTGGGGGGTGCTGCCGCTGGGCACATTGTCGTCGTTATACGCAGCGGCCCGGTCCGTAGCGTTGGACAGCGCACTGCCATCGGCTGGACTTGTTGTGCTCGCATTCATCTCCGGCCCGATCCCCGCATGCAGCTTCCTGGCCGTGGCCATCATGGCCATGTCCGCCTCCTTCATCGCCACTCGGCGGGAGTCCTTGGCCCTATCCAGGTTGGTCTTGAGAGTGTCGTGGTGTCCGTTGAATGCCGACAGCTCATGATCTGGAACATCGTCCGCAGCCATGATCGCAGTTTCGATAGCCATGATCGCGGTCTCGGCGGTTGCCACATCGACATCGGACGCTTCATCATGCACCGCACTCACAGCAATTTCTGCCCTGGCTATGGCAGATTCTATCCGGCCGCGTTGCTGCTCTGCACGCTGCTCCATCGCCACTCTCAGGGCTTCGGCGGCCTCCATCTCAGCCTTCTGCTCAGACTTATAGTTTTCGAGATCATCTTGATGAATCGTCAGAGCCACCGCCGCATCCAACGAGGAGGACGCCGCAGCAAGCAGCCAGGGCCACGGCACGAAGCCGGAAACTTGAGTTCGTCATGGTTGATTTGGGCATGAGGTTGAAAAACACTCCTCACGAGGAGCTGAAAGGACTCACCCGGAATCATAGCCTGCCACAGCCCTTTTGCAAGCGGTCTGATGGCCGTATCCAGGGAAATGGGCCGTATCAATCAACGGTCTTTCCCACACCCTAGCAGACAGCCTCCGACCATGGAAACGTCAGTTGTGGAGAGGATTTTGCCGAGTGGAGAAAACTGTCGACAATCCAATCCAACCTGGCGTTGGCGCTGAATCCAGGATGCCGGAACCCGGCTGAATCAGCGCTGGAGATCCAGTTGGCCCTTGTGAGCCTTGGTCAGGCTGTTGCCGTCCGCCAGCCCATCCGATGCCTGTCCCCCAAGCGCTGACGATCGTGGCTGCGCTGCTGGGCGCCCTGGCTGCCTGGGCCGGCGTGACTGTCACCGGCGTGACGTCCTTGTGGAACAAGCTGGACAGGCGGTTTGACGACCTTGAAGCCAGGCAAAACCAGCGGTTTGACGAACTCAAGGCTGAAATGCAGGAGGGCAGGGCAGAGGTAAGAGCCTTGAGGGACGCGCTGCTCTCCGTCAACACCTGATCCGTCAACACCTGATTGGGGGAGGCGGTGGCGGGTAGGGCGTGGGCACGATGGAGGTAGGATTTTTCCACTGCCCAATGCCGTCGATTCCCCCCATGCTTGGCGTCCTGGCTGCTGTCGCTGGCGCTCTGGTCGCATGGACCGGTGTGTTCGTCACCGTCCTGATGTTCCTGTGGAACAAGCTGGACAGGCGGTTTGACGAACTGA
The DNA here is from genome assembly GCA_022826155.1 of Prochlorococcaceae cyanobacterium jk18x22bins.40. Classification (GTDB taxonomy): domain Bacteria; phylum Cyanobacteriota; class Cyanobacteriia; order PCC-6307; family Cyanobiaceae; genus Synechococcus_B. The sequence continues at coordinate 5,079 of JAJDVL010000028.1, forward strand.
AAGACGGACTGACCAAGCTGGAGACCCGGCAGCGGGAAGACAACAAGGCCCTGAGCGAAAAGCTGGACCGCCTGCTGGAAAGCCGCTTGCCTACACCCCGCTAACCGGGTTCAGGGGTGAGACAGGTGGGGCACAGGCGGCAAGGGTGCTGTCCGCCCTATCCATCAGTGGCAAGACTGCCCGCAGGGGCTTTTGCTGGGCGCTATGCCGGCGCGGGCCGTGGATCAGGAGGCTCTGGCCGCCACCATGCTTTCCACGAAGCGATCCAGCTTTTCATTGAGAGCCTTGTTGTCGGCCCGCTGCTCAGCCCGCATTTCCCGCAGTTCTTCCCGCTGCTCAGCCCGCATTTCCCGCAGCTCTTCCCGCTGCCGCGCCTCCATTGCCTTGAGGGCCTCCTGTTGCCGCATCTCACTGGCCTTGAGGGTCTCCTGTTGCCGCATCTCGCTGGCCTTGAGGGTCTCCTGCTGCCGCATTTCACTGGCCTTCAGGGTCTCCTGGTGCCGCGTCTCCATTGCTTTGAGAGCCTCCTGTTGCCGCTCCTCGCTGGCCTTGAAGTCTTCCCGTAACCGGGTCTCCATTGCTTTGAGATCAGAGCGCACCACACCGAACAGGAACAAGCCAAAGCCAATGACCGCACCGGAAGGCAGCCATTCACTGATGGACGGCAGCGCAGGCATCGGGGCAGATGGCGGATGGCCTCTTCATGTTAGCCGCTTGGGGTCCTTGGGGTGTCCGGCGGCGGGGCAGGACATGGGGGTTAGCGGGGCGCTTTGCGCAGCATCTCCATGATCTTCAAGGGCAGGTCGTTCACGTCTTTCCGTATCTCCTTCACGTCCCCCTGCAGGTGGTCAATCCGCTTGTTCAGCCGCTCTTCCATGGCCTTCATGTCGCCCCGAAGCAACATGAACAGGAACAGGCCAAAGCCAATGACCGCACCGGAAGGCAGCCATTCACTGATGGACGGCAGGGCAGGCATCGGGGCGGATGGCGGACGGGAACAACTGGATCATGTCCCCTATGCACACAGTACGTCATCTCAGATTTCTGGGGAATATCCGGCATCGGGCGGGCTGGCGCATGGGCGCATGACTACCCCCTGACGGTCCGGGTTATGCGGAGGCAATTCCTTGCCCTATGGAAGGGTGGCGCCGTCGTGGCAACGCACCACCCGGCCGGCTCCCCGCAGGTGACGGCGGTAGTGGCTGGCCACGGGGCTGGCGTCCTGCGGATCAAGGGCGTCAACGGCAATGCGCCCATGACCATGACCGCAAGAGGAACTGTGCATGTAGCGGCCCCGGCCCAGGTGTAACCCCACGTGGGTACACCGCTCCCGCGTACCGAAAAACACCAGGTCCCCAGGTTGCAGCAGGCGGGCGTCGGCAGCGCTGACGGCCACGGGTTGGCAGAACCGTTCCTGCTGGTATGCATCCCGTGGAATCCAGACACCGGCATGGGCGAACGCAGCCTGCACCAGTCCCGAGCAGTCGTAGTCGGGACCGTGGGTGCCCCCCAGGACGTAGCGGTTCCCGGTGTCCATGGCGTGGTGGGCAAACTCCAGCGCCTGCCCCAGTCGCTCCTGAATGGCAGAGGCACTCAGCAGCAGCGGCTGGTGCAAGGCGGGCTGAAGCTGCTGCCCCAGCAGGTGGCGGCAGTCCATGAAACAGGGATAGCCGTCCTCCGCCAGGCGCACCCGCTGGCGCACGCCTGGATCCGGGTTGGGGGGACAAGCCTCCAACAACTGCACCAGGCGCCCTGCTGCGGCCTGGGTGCCCAACTCCGCACCATGGCGCCGGGCATAGCCCGGGGTGTTGCGGCTGAGGCGCCATGTGGAAAAGGCATGTAGAGACGGGGTGGGCGTCATCATCCGTGCCGGTGGAGTCGGTACGCTGCCATCCAGTCTGCCCAACGGGAGCCTTGGCCTTCTATGCCAACCATGGAGCCTTGCAGGAGCACCTGGACATCAGCCTGGACCACCTGGGCCACCAGCGGCCATGGCTGGCGCAACAGATGTCCGTCACCTGGTTGCGCTACGAGCACAGCCTGATTGATCAGGCGGCGCCGCTCTCCAGCGAGGAGTTCTGGGCCTTGCCGGTGGCAGGGGCCAGCCACGCCGGCGCCACCCTCCGTTATCCCGCCAGTGTGGTGAAGGTGGTGTACATGGCAGCCCTGGAGGCCTGGTATGCCCAGGACCTCTTGCGGCGCACGGCGGAACTGGAACAGGCCACGGCAGCCATGATCGGCCACTCCAGCAACGATGCCACCGCCTACGTGGTGGACGTGCTCAGTGGCGTCACCAGCGGCCCGGAACTGACCGGCGACGCCTACCTCGCCTGGCAACGGCAGCGGCAACTGGTGAACCAGTGGTTGCAGGAGGAGGGCTGGCCCGAGTTGCAGCACTGCAACTGCTGCCAGAAAACCTGGGAAGAGGGAGCCTACGGACGGGAACGGCAGTTTTACGGTCCCCAGCAGCAGAACCGTAACCGCCTCAGCAGTGACGCCATGGCCCGCGTCCTCCACGCCGTCATGGCGGGTGAGTTGATCTCCCCGGTGGCCGGCGCCCACATGCGTCGGCAGCTTCAGCGCTCCCTGGATGCCCAGGCCCGCCTGGCGGATCCCGACAACCAGGTGGACGGCTTTCTGGGTGCAGCCCTGCCGGAAGGCAGCCGACTCTGGAGCAAAGCCGGCTGGATGAGTACGGCTCGGGCCGACGTGGCCTACATGGAGGTTCCCCAGCGCAAACCCACCCTTGTGGCGGTGCTGGGGGAGGGGACAGCCAGCGCGGCAGACGACCAATGGCTACCGCAACTCATGGCCAGGCTGCTGGCTGCCTGCTGAAGCGCTAGTGGTGATGGGGGTGATGGGGGCGGCACTGACGTTCATGGCGTTTCAGGGCGGCGCCCGTCATGCCCACTTGCACAATGCGGGGCTCGTCCACCCCGGCCACGCCCACGTAACGAAAAACCCGGCCGTCGGATTCACGGGGACGGGCGCCCTGCATAATCACTGTTTTGCTGCCGTCGAGAAGAGCGGCAAAGGGTGCGGCTTGCGTCCCCGCCGCAGAATCCGTGGGGAACCGGAACGTGCTGCCTTCAATGTTGGTATGGACCACCTGGCCGTCCCCATCCGTGACCCAGAACTCCGCCAGGACAGTGCGCTCGGCAATGCTGGCCAGCACGGCATTGATCTCCTCGGCAGAGCGACCAGCCTCCCGCGCCGCATCAATGAAATGGGCGGTCAGCAATGCTTCCGCCACCATGTGCTGCCCAATCGCGTCAGGGGCTGACGGTTTTTTCATGTCTTCCGTCAGCCCAGGGCCACCCACAAGGCTCAGAGCCGACAGGATGGCCCCGGTGAGCAGTGCTTTCATCCTTGTGGCGAGCATTTCATCAAGAATAGCCGCACCCGCTAACCTGTGGGAACCATGTGGGCAGCCCCTGCCCACATGCCTGGACCATGACCTCCGGCACACCCACGTCAAAATCCGAGCAACAGACCCCGGCCGTGGCTGCCCCTGTGGGACCGCAGCCGGAGAAACCCTGGTGGCGGCGCTGGATGGAACCGATTCTGGCGGTGACCATCATCGCTGCCTTGCTGACGGCCCTGGTGACCGGTGGAGTCGTGGCTTTCCAGTCCCTCAAGGGTGACATCCATGCCTCCGAGGCCAGGGTCAGTGCAAGAATCGACAGGCTTGCCGTAAGGATTGGGACCGTTGAGGCAAGCCTCCACGAGGAAATCAGGACCGTTGAGACAAGCCTCCGCGAGGACATTCGAGCCGTTGAGGCAAATCTCCGCGAGGAAATTAAGACCGTTGAGGCAAATCTCCACGAGGACATTCAAGCCGGTGAAGCCAGGCAGAACCAGCGGATTGTGGAACTCAAAGAGGACATTCAAGCCAGTGAAGCCAAACAGAACCAGCGGATTATGGAACTCAAAGAGGACATTCAAGCCAGCGAAGCCAGGCAGAACCAGCGGATTGACGAGTTGCGGGAAGACAACGCGGAACTCAAAGCCGACCTGGGGGTCATGGACAATAAGCTGGACCGGGTGTTGGAGGCTCTGCCGGCGGTCAGTCCCGAGATGGGATAGGGAATCGGCCCAGGCTTGGGCAATGATTTGGGCCGCCCGCCAGGGAACTGTAACAGATTGGCCTTGGCCTTGTAGCTGAATGGCGAGTCGGACCCTAGCCTGGAATGCCAACCTTCGCCCGCTTGCCTGCTTTCCCCTGTGATGAGTTCTGTGGACACTGCTCCCCTGACCCACAACGCCCCCACGGCAGGGGGGTTGTTAAGCGAGAACGGGGACAACAGGATGGCCAAGGTGGAAGCGCTCAAGCTGGCCAGCGACCACTTGCGGGAGCCCCTGGCCAGCGAGCTGGAGAACGAGGAGCCCCATTTCAGCAACGGCGCCGTTCAAATCCTGAAGTTTCACGGCAGTTATCAGCAAAATAATCGCGACCATCGGCACAGGGATTGGAGCATGATGCTGCGGCTGCGCTCCCCCGGTGGACGGGTGCCTGCCCAGCTTTACCTGGCCCTTGACGCGTTGGCGGATCGTTACGGCAACGGCACCCTGCGGGCCACCACCCGCCAGACGTTTCAACTGCACGGTATCCCCAAGCAGGATCTGCGCACGGTGCTGGGGACCATTGTGCGCAACCTGGGCTCCACCCTGGCCGCCTGTGGCGATATCAACCGCAACGTCATGGCTCCGGCGGCCCCCTACACCACGGCGGGCTACCCCGCCGCACGGCGGCTGGCGGATGACGTTGCCGCACTGCTGACACCCCGAGCCGCCCTGGGGGCCTACCTGGATCTATGGGTGGACGGGGACATGCGTTACCGCCTCCGCTCCACACCCAAGGTCAGGAAGGTGAACCGTCAGCCTTCTCCTTCGGCAGTCCATAGCGGGGATCAACAGGAGCCGCTCTACGGCAGTCGCTACATGCCGCGCAAGTTCAAGGTGGGGGTCACGGTGCCGGGGGACAACTCCATTGACGTGCTGACCCAGGACCTGGGGCTCGTGGTCTTCACGGACACCGTGGGCAGGTTGACGGGAGCCAACGTCTACGTGGGTGGCGGCATGGGGCGCACCCACAACAAGGAGGACACCTTTGCCCGCACCGCGGATCCCTTGGGATACGTGCAGGGGGGCCAGGTATTGGCCCTGGTGAAGGCGGTTGTGGCTCTGCAGCGGGACCACGGCGATCGCCAGAGCCGTCGCCACGCCCGCCTCAAGTACCTGCTGCACGACCGGGGCCTGGACTGGTTCAAGGCCTGCCTCGCCAACTATTTCCACGGGGACATCCGGCCCCTGCGCAAGGAGTCCGCCCGGAGGCTGGAGCATTACCTGGGCTGGCAACGTCAGGGGGACGGTCTGTGGTTTGTGGGCCTGCCCGTGATGACGGGGCGCGTGGCCGGTCCCCTCAAGGACACCCTGCGGGAACTGGTACAGAGTTACCGGTTGGAGCTGCGCGTCACCCCCAATCAGGACATTTTACTCTGCGGGATTGCCGCCAACCAGAAGCGGGACGTTCAGGACCGACTGGACGCCGTTGGCTTGCAACTGTCAACCATGGTGGAGCCCACCACGTCCCACGGGATTGCCTGCCCTGCCCTGCCCACCTGTGGCTTGGCCATCACCGAGTCGGAGCGGACCTTCCCCGACGTGCTGGCCCGCTTTGACGCACTGCGCCAGAGCCTGGGTATTCAACAGCCCCTGTTGGTGCGCATGACCGGCTGCCCCAACGGCTGTAGCCGGCCCTACATGGCCGAGGTGGGCCTGGTGGGCAGTGCAGCAGGTCACTATCAACTCTGGCTGGGGGGTACCCCCGGCCTCACCACTCTGGCCCGCCCCGTTCTGGATCGCCTTCCCCTGACGGATCTGGAAACCGTCTTGCGCCCCTTGTTCAGCCACTGGGTCCGAACCGCCGCCGGCAAAAGCTTTGGCGCCTTTTGCCAGGACCACACCACGGAGCAATTACGGGAGCTCCTGGGAGCTGTGTAACGAGAAGGAGTTTTTCAGACTTCCCCTTGCCGCTTGAAGCTAATTGGCAACCGCACCATAACGGGCCTCCGCCTGACTCGTCTGCCAGGCCCAAAGCTGGTCTCCATAACTGAAGTGCCACCACTCCCAGGGATGCATGACAAAGCCGGCCGCCAGCATGGCCTGCCGCAGTTGCAGCCGGTTGCGGTGCGCCGTGGCCCCATGGGGATCCCCGGCGAAGTGGTCCGGGTGAGACTCGGGCCCCAAGGCGTCAATGGGGGAACCCATGGGCAAAGGCTCGCCAGCCTGGTCCACCAGGGTCAGATCCACCGCAGCGCCCGTGCTGTGGGGCGGGGGCGTACGTGGATCCCGGCTGGGGATGGCCCAGAGATGACGCACCTGTTGCTCCACATGGCGACGCCAGGCAGGATCTGCCTGTTGTGAAGGGGAGCCACGGGCCAGTTCCGTTTGCAGGCTGTGGTCCACCATGAAGGCCTGCACGGCAATGGGCCGCCAGGCATCAAAAATTTGCAGATCCCAACCGGGATGGGCGGCCTGGAGGGTGGAGCGGGCCCGAAGGAGACGGACCACCACCGCCAGCCGCAGCCGCCATGGACCGCAATCTCCTGGATAGGGGGCCCCCAGGCAGGCATAGGGGTGGGGCACCACCCGGGGCAGGTCTTCCGGCAGGGGCGCCAGTGGCTCACCGCAGTCGCTGATAGCCATGGCGCGCCATGGTCGTTCCGTAGCATCGGGCATCAGTTGAGACGGGAAGCGGACGCCAGCCTTGCGCTCCGGGCAACCAGTCTGGCCCTGAGTTGGGGAACGGTGTGCAGTTGAGGGTCGTCGTTCAGCAAACGTTTGGCGGCGTCCCGGGCCTGCTCCAGCACGGCGCCATCGCTGGTGAGGCTGGCCAGCGCCAGGTCCGGCAGGCCCGATTGACGGGTCCCCAACACCTGCCCCGGCCCCCGGAAACGCAAGTCCATCTCGGCAATTTCAAAGCCGTCCCGGGAGCGGGCCAACACCTCCAGCCGCTGGCGTGCCACCGCCTGTCGGGACTCGCTGACAAGGAAGCACCGACTGGGGGCGTGCCCCCGTCCAATGCGACCCCGGAGCTGGTGCAATTGCGCCAGGCCAAAGCGCTCCGCATGGTCAACGACCATCACCGTAGCCTCCGGCACGTCCATGCCCACCTCCACCACGGTGGTGCTCACCAGCACCTGGGCCTTGCCGCTGACGAAGGCTTCCAGCACGTCCTGCTTGGCTCCGGGGGTCAGGCGGCCATGGAGAAGCACCACGTGCAGATGGGGGAACACCGTCCTGGCCAGGCGTTGGTGCTCCTGCACCGCCGAGCGCAGCTTCAGCTTGTCGGACTCGTCCACCAGGGGCAGGATGACGTAGGCCCGTTCACCACGGGAGGCCGCCGTGCGAATGGCCCCATAGGCCTGCTCCCGCTCACCGGGCGTCAGGATGGTGGTGGTCACGGGCTGACGCCCCGGTGGCAGTTCGTCAATCTGGCTCACCTCCAGATCGCCGTGGATGGAGAGGGCCAGGGTGCGGGGGATCGGGGTAGCGGTCATGGTGAGCAGGTGGGGCGCTTCTCCCTTGTTGAGCAGGCGACTGCGCTGATGCACCCCGAACCGATGCTGTTCATCAATCACCACCAACCCCAGCCGGAAGAACGTCACCGGCTCCTCCAGCAGGGCATGGGTGCCCACCACCAGCTTGACGGCGCCGGTGGCCAGGTCCCGTAGCACCTCCCGGCGCTGCCGCTCGGGGGTGGATCCGGTCAACATGGCCACGGGCACGTGAAGCTGCACCATCCAGTCGCAGAGCTTGCGGTAGTGCTGTGCCGCCAACACCTCCGTCGGCGCCATCAAGGCCCCCTGTCCCCCTGCCGCAATCACCTCCAGCAAGGCAATGGTGGCCACCACGGTCTTGCCGCTGCCCACGTCGCCCTGCACCAGGCGGCCCATGGGAGCGGTCCCCTGCAAATCGTTGCGAACCTGCCGGAGCACCCGCTCCTGGGCCGTGGTGAGCTGGAACGGCAGGAGCGCCAGGAAGGCTGTCACCAGGTCACTGGTGCCTGTCACGGTGAGATCGGCCATGGCCTGGACCCGTTGCTGTTGCCGACGGCGCAGCAACCCCAACTGGAGTTCCAGAAACTCGTCAAACACCAGACGGTGGCGGGCGATCTGTAGCGCAGCCGGGCTGGGGGGTTGATGAATTGCGGTAAAGGCTTCAGCCAGGGGGATCACCCCGAAGCGCTGCCGCCATGGCGCCGTCAAGTGGTCCTGTTGCTGGCAGGCCATGGGGAGCACGGCCTGCACCGCACGGCGCAAGCCTTCGGCGCTCACACCTTCAATGGGGGGATACACCGGCAGAATCCGCCGGCTTGGACTTGCCGCAGTGGTCACCGGGCCTGCATCCAGAACCTCCAGCAGGGGGTCCTGCAAGCTGAGGCCATAGGGTCCCGCCTTCACCAACCCGGAGGCGGCCACGGTGGCTCCCGGTGGAAACAGCCGCCGCTGCCGCTGCAACCACTTGGGGCTGGTAAAGCGGCGTCCCATATAGAACCGTGTCACCCGCAAGCGACCCGTGGCATCCTGCAATTGAATTTCCAGAACGGCCAGGTTATGGTTGCGGCTGCTGACAAAGGCGTGACTACGACGCACGGCACCCACCACCGTCACGGTCTCCCCGGGGCGCAGGGCACGGATGCGGAGCAGTCGGGAGTAGTCGATATAATCCCTGGGGTAGTGGCGCAGCAGGTCGTCCATCGTCTGGAGTCCTACGCCCATCAACTTGGCCGCCAGCTTGGGACCAATGCCTTTCACCTGGGCAAGGGGTGATTGCAGTCCTGGGGAGGGCTGATCCGGGGAGGGCGAGGCGGTCTGGTCTTGGCTCCGGAGATGGAGACGCTGCCGATGAAGCCATTGGCGGGTGCGCACCACCCAGTGGCGTCGCTGCCGGGGAGACCAGGTGGAGTAGGCGGAAAACCCGGCCCGGAGTTCCCCACAGGTGGGGTCGTCCCGCAACGTAGCCAAGGGCGCTTCCTTCAGACCCCGTGCCAGCACCTCCGCAAAGTGGCCGCTGTGGCCCCGGCTGTTGACAAAATCATGGTCCGCTTCCCACTGCAGGATGCGCTGCAATTGCCCAAGCCAGTCCTGTAGAGCACGGAGTCGGTTGGGCGTCAGGGCACTCAAGGCCGTGGGGATTGAATCTGCCGGAGATCATTGTTCCAGTCGGCCATGGCCTGCTCCGTGACCAGCCGTCTCTGCCAGTGGCGACTCCGGGTGACCAGATTTTGCAACTCTTTCCGGTGCTTCCGCAAGCGCTCGCGGCTCCGCTGTAGAGGCCGATGGGCAAATTCCATGTCCTGCAGGCGCAACAACAGCACGCAGGTGACCACCTGAGGGGCATTCTCTTCGTTCCCCATGGGCACAGAGATTTTGAGCAGGTTTTCCGGCGCCTGCATGGCCTCCACGTCTCCGGCAAGCACCGCATCCAGCAGTCTGACCGGTAGCACGGCCTGGATCAGGTGGTGGTTCAGCAGCTCAACATTCAGTTGATGGGACAGGGTGCGCAGGTGGTGAACCATGGCCTGGCGGAGCCATACGCACCAGCGCTCCAGACTTTGGGGATCCCTGGGTGGCACCAGGGGCAGGGTGATGTCTTCTTCGGACGGTTCCTGGACCGACAGGATCAGACCCTCCCCCGACGATTCGTCCTGCTCCCCACCGTTGAGGCGCTCCAAGGCTGCAAGCATCTTGCGTCGCCGCTCCTGCTTGGTGCGCTGATGGTCCGCCTGGAGCTTCCGCGCCAGCAGCAACAGGTGCTCCACGGTCAGCAAACAGCAGGCCTCTGCAGTGAGGGTTTGCAGGCGTCGCTGGAGGGCTTGGCGCTCGTCAGGGCCGAGCCTGCTATAGCGGTCGGGACAATCCTGGGAGACCAGCACAAAGACGGCTTGCAGGGTTTGGTGAGGCACCTGCTGGCGCAGGAGGCGGAGATAGGCCTCCAGTTGGCGGAGCAAGGGCAACACCAACCGATCCGTTTCGGTCTCCAGTTGACGCAGTGCCTGGCTGGCGTCTTGGTGGGGATTCAGGTGCTGCAAGGCCGCTGAACTCAACTGCTGGTGGTCATGGCTGCCACTTCGGATGCGAAGTCCGCGGAAGCAACCTCAATCCCCTGGCCCAACACGAAACGGGCGAAGCGACGCACAACGATCTTTTCCCCAAGCTTGCCGGAGGTTTGCTTGACGCGATCCTCCACACTCAGAGAGGTGTCCTTGATAAAAGGCTGATCCAGCAAGGCCAACTCCTTGAGGCGCTTGCCAATGCGTCCCGCCACGATCTTTTTCCGAATGGCCGGGGGCTTTTTGGCCAGGTCGTCTCGCCCCATCTCGATGGCCTTTTCCCGCTCCTTCACGGGTTCGGGGATGTCCTCCGTACTGACGAACTCCACCTGGGGACAGGCGGCAATCTGCATGGCCACGTCCCGGACCAGGAGCTGGAACTCTTCCCCCCGTGCGACAAAGTCGGTCTCGCAGTTGACCTCCACCAGCACGCCAACCCGGCCACCGGTATGGATATAGCTGCCGACCAAACCCTCGGCGGCGGTACGGCCGACTTTTTTCTCCGCAGAGGCGATGCCTTTTTGCCGCAGCCACTCACTGGCCTTGGTCAGATCCCCTTCGCTGGCAGCAAGGGCTTTTTTGCAATCCATCATTCCCGCGCCGGTTTGTTCGCGCAGTTGCTTGACGGTCTGGGCGGAAACGGCAGCCATGGAGACAGTAGGGGCAGAGAACAGGAGCCAGCTTAGGGCTGCACCAGGAGAAGAAGTCGTCGGGGCCGGTGAACCCGGGAGCCTTACTCCCGGGAGCCGTAGCGGCCCTCGTTGACGGCATCCGCAAGACGGCTGAGCACCAACTGCACGGAGCGCACGGCATCGTCGTTGCAGGGGATGGGCACGTCGCAGAGATCGGGATTGCAGTTGGTATCCAGCATGGACACCAGTTGGATGGACAACTTCCGGCATTCCAGAACGGCATTGGCTTCCCGTTTCTGGTCCACCAGAATCACCACGTCCGGCAGCCGCCGCATGGTTTTGAGGCCGCCCAGATATTTCTGCAGGCGGTCCAGTTCACGGCGCAGGACGGCGGCCTCCTTTTTGGGGCGCATGGCAATGGCCCCGGAGGATTCCATCCGCTCCAGGTCCTTGAGGTGATCAATGCGGGCACGCATGGTGGTCCAGTTGGTCAGCATGCCCCCCAGCCAGCGCTGGTTCACGTAGGCCGCGCCACAACGCCTGGCCTCCTGGGCCACCACTTCCGCCGCCTGCTTCTTGGTGCCCACAAACAGGAAACGTTTACCGGACTTGGCGGATGAGCGGACCCACTTGTAGGCGTGGTTGAGACAGACCGCCGTCTTCACCAGGTCAATGATGTGAACCCCGTTCCGGGCGCAATAGATGTAGGGCGCCATCTTGGGGTTCCAGCGACGGGTCTGGTGCCCGAAGTGGGCGCCAGACTCCATCATTTCCGTCAGCGTGGCAATGGCCATGGGTTTTGGGTGTGAGTTTCGGGTTCAACCTCCACCCGCGTCGGAGCCCCGAGCTTTTGGCTCGGGGCTCACCCGAAACACGCAGGTGTGCGGTATGTTTACCTTCCCAGCTTATCAAGAGGGCTGTGGAGCCTGCCGCTCCTGCCGCGCTTCCGCAAAGATGGCCTGCACGCAGATGCGATTCAGGTGCAGCCGCAGCAGTTCCATGGCCCAACCCGGCCGCCCCCGGCGCACCAGTGCGGCCAGCAGGGGGGCCATGGTGCGGGCATTGAGCAGTCCACCCAACGTGAGCACCTGCCAGAGGAGAAGGTGGAGCCAAGTGAATTGAATGATCATGCGCACCCGGAGGGTGGGGTGCTTGCGGTAAAAGACCAGGGCCATGTGCGCCCGCTCTTTCTCCTGCCGCACCAGTTGCGGGACCTGCCGAAGTTGAAAGGGGGGATGCCAGTGATAACCGACAGCCTCCGGGCAGCGCACCAGCACAACGCCCAGCTTCCGCAGCCGCTCCCCCAATTCAAGGTCCTCCCAGCCGTACTGGCAAAAGCGCGGGTCGAACAAACCGGAGCGCAGCAGCAGTTGCCGATCAATGGCCACATTCCCTGTGGCGAAATAGGCCCAGGAGAGATCGGTGAGTTTGTAGGGCTCAGCGGTGGGCTGGGCAAAGTTGCTGGTGTTGATGACCGCGCCGTAGGTGAAGCAGAAGCGATGGCCATGGCGGCGCCAGTAGCGCTGCAGAGCACGGGCATGGGCAGCGAGAAAGTCCTTCACCACCACCAGGTCGCTATCGATAAAGACAATCACGTTTCCCCGTGCGGCCTTCACGCCAAGGTTGCGGGCCAGGGCCGCACCACCATGGTCCTGCTGGAGCAGGCGCAGATGGGGGTCAGTGGCCTGGTGCAGGGCCGCCACGGTGTCATCGGTGGAACCGTCGTCCACCACAATCACCTCATAACCTTCCACCCCCGGCGCTGTGGACAGATCCTGAGTTTCCAAGGCTGCCAGACATTGGCGCAGGATGGGAAGACGGTTGTATGTGGGAACCACCACACTGAAGAACACCGTTCCTCTGCATTGGAACAGGGTGGTCTCAGTCTGCGGCGCCTCCGTTGTTGGCCGTTCCGGTGACCCCGTTGCCGGCGCCTTCGCCACGCCCGTCATGGCCGCCCCGCTTCTTGAAACGGCGTGCGTAGGAGCGGTTGCGCTCCTGCTTTTCCTTTTTGAGGTTGCGGCGTTTGGCCATGGTTGCTCAAGGGTGCTCCGGGGCATCCTACAGAGCACGGCCCCAGGTCATTGGGGCGCAGGAAGCTGGGCAGTCTCCCCCGGAACGATCACGTCGGCCAGTTCCGCCTTCGCTGGCAGCAGGGACTCTCCCACACCACTGCATTCCTGCGCAGGCACCTGCTCCCAGAGGAAGCGACCGCTGCGGTGATCGGTGGTCACCAGGGTGAAGCAGGGACGATCCGCTACGGGCCACAGCCCCAGGAGGCTGTCGCTGCGCTCCAGGAAGCGCAGGCCAAGCTGGCCCAGGTCACCGCGACGGTTCGGCGCCAACTGCTCAACGGACAGCCGTTTGAGTCGGCCATGGCGTGTGGCCAGCAATAACCGGCTGGTGTCCCCACACCAAGCGGCGCCCACGATGGTTTCCCGGGGGAGCAGGCGCAAAAGGGACGCTCCGGCGGGACTGTCCAGCTCTTGCAGCAGGTCCGGGGTGACGTCCAGGCGCAGCAGACGGCCACAACTGGTGGCCACCACCAGAACCACCGCGTGTTCCGGGCAGGGCGCCACTCGGCAGAGTGTTCGTCCTGCCCGCAACTTCAACAGGGTGACGGTGCGGCCGGAGTTGCGGGCCCGCGCCGCCAACTCCAGAACGGCAGCAGCCTTGAGCCAGCGGCAATGCCCGTCACAACTCAGCAGGGCCAAGCCCGCGGCGGTGGCGGCGCCACCCAGCCACGCCAAGTGGACAGGACGGTCCACTTGGCCCCCCAGCTTCTCGGGAAGAAAGTGGGCCAAGGCCTGGGGTTGAGGCGCTGCCCGTTCCCAGCGCAGGTTGGCGATCCGTCCCATGGCGCTGAACACCACCAGTTGGGGTTCAGGTTGCACAGGAACGAGACAACGGAGCGGTGGAGGCTGGCTGGCGAGGGGTGCCGGCTGCTCAAGCTGGAGTCGGGACACGGCCAGGGGAGACGCCAAGCGTAGCTGCCCATCCGCCTGCACCAGCAGCAGCCCGTCCTCTGGAAGGGCTGCGCGGGCCGGTTGGTGCTGCCCTGAAACAGCCGGTTCAGGGGAGGCGTGGGATGCGCTGGTGGCAACCTGACCCAGGAGCCGGGTGCGGCGGGGCGTGGCATAGCGCTTGCGCAGTTGCTGCATCTGCCGGATCAGTGCCTCCACCCTGGCCTTACGATCGGCCAGCAGCACCTGGAGCCGTGCCTGCTCCGCTTCCAGCTCTTGCCGTTCCGTGTCCAGCCCTTGCCGCTCCAGGCCGGTCAGCCGTCGCAGGGGCATGGCCAGCACCGCCTCCGCCTGAGCCGGGCTGAGACCAAGCTGCACCTGGAGCGCCGCCGCGGCCCGGGCTGCTTCCGGCGCCTGGCTGATGAGCAGGATCACCTTTTGCAGTTGGGTCAAAGCCTGGAGCAATCCCTTGACCACCTCCAGCCGCTGGCTGATTTTACTGAGGGCAAAGCGGTAGCGCCGCAGAGTGGTCTGCTCCCGGAACTCCAGAAAGATCTCGAGAACACGCCGCAGGCTCAACTGGGCGGGTTGGCCGTCCACGAGGGCCAGGAGAATGGCGCCGAAATTGCTTTGCAGGGCGGTGCGGCGGAACAACTCCTGCAGCACTACCTCCGGCTGACCGTCCCGGCGCAGCTCGATCACCACCCTCATGCCGTCCCGGTCGCTCTCGTCCCGGATGTCGGCAATGCCGCTGAGGCGCCCGTCATTCACCTGCTCCGCCAGCTTTTCAATCCAACCGGCCTTGCTGAGCTGGTAGGGCAGCTCTGTCACCACGACAGCATTGCGACGGCGACGACCCTTGCCCGGTTGGATGGCTTCCAGATGGGCCACACCCCGCACCGGGATGCTGCCCCGCCCTTGCATGTAGGCCTCGCGCAGGCCATGGCTCACGGGGACTTCCCCGCCCGTCGGGAAGTCGGGGCCGGGAATCAGTTTCAACAGTGCTTCATCACTCAGTTGGGGGTTGCGCAGGAGTGCCACCAGGCCGTCCACAACTTCCCCCAGGTTGTGGGGAGGGATGTTGGTGGCCATTCCCACGGCAATGCCGGTGCAGCCGTTGAGGAGAAGGACGGGCAACTGAGCGGGCAGAACGGCAGGCTCCTGCTGGGCTCCATCAAAATTGGGCGTGAAGTCCACCGTGTCCTCCGCCAGCTCCCCCAGCAGGGCCCCATGGGCCAGAGGCGCCAGGCGGGTTTCCGTATAGCGCATGGCTGCCGGCGGATCGTCGTCCAGCGAACCAAAGTTGCCGTGGCCTTGCAGAAGGGGGTAGCGGCTGGTGAAGGTCTGCACCTGACGCACCAGGGCGTCATAAACTGCGGTTTCGCCGTGGGGATGGTATTTCCCCAAGACGTCTCCCACCACCCGGGCACACTTGCGGAAAGGACGCTCCGGCGTCAGGCCCAACTCATGCATGGCATAGAGAATGCGGCGCTGCACCGGCTTCAAGCCATCTCGCACATCGGGCAGGGCGCGGCCCACGATCACGCTCATGGCGTATTCCAAGTAGGAGCGCTCCATCTCCTCTCGCAACGAGGTGGGGACGATGCGATCGCTGACCATGCCGCTTGATCACGGATTCGGCTTAGCCTAAAGAAAGACCCGGGTTTTTCTCCCCCTGTTCAGGGTCTTTGGGGCAGGGTGCTGTCCTCTTCAGGCAACGGTGTTGTGTTGTCCTGCTCCAGGCGCCGTAGCTTGACCAGGGCCAGTGCCCGTTCCAAGGCGCTCTGCAAGCGGGAATCCATGAAGAGATGGCGGGTTACCGCCCGCAGCTTCTCTCCCCATAACTGGCTCTCCTGGTAGTCCTCTGCGGCATAGTCCGACTCCCGATCCAGCGCACGGATGGCCATACCGATGGTGGCTTCACTCTGATCGCCCTGGTTGTAGAGAGCAGCGGCAAGGGCCAACGCCGGCTCCGCCACCTGATCGTTGATGGCGATGGCCTGGCGCCAGCGCTCCATGGCCGCCTCGGGTTGATCAGCTTCGTAGAACACCAGACCCTCGTTGTTGATGGCTGGCCAGAAATCCTCCTGCCTGGCGGAAGCTTCCTGAAACGCCGTCAGGGCTTCTTCTCCTTTCCCTTGCAGAAAAAGGGCGTTGCCCAGGTCAAAATAGGCGTTGGCATTCTCCGGGTCCAGGTCAAGGCCCTTGCGGATCAAGGCTTCAGCATGGGCAAAGTCGTCGTCGGTCATGGCGAGGGAGGCCTCGGCAAACCAGATCCCGGCATTGTCGGCATCCAGCAGCTTGGCTTGGGCCAGGGCCTCTTTGGCTGCCGCAGAATCCCGGTTGCGCAATTGAGCTTCTGCCAACAGCAACCAACTCTGGGGATTCGAGGGCACCAGACGGACAGACAAGTCAGCCAGGCTGGCGGCGTCTTCCAGTTGGCCAGTCTGCAACACCTGGGCCGAAGCCTGGGCAATGCTCAGGGCCGAAGCTTCAAGCTCCTCTTCCTCGGGAATGTAGACGTAAGGAACGAGGGCCGAAGCCGGGGTGGTAAAGCAGCATCCCAATCCTGCCGCCAGGCCTGTCGCCAGAATAGATCGTCTGAGTCCCTGGGAAAACAGGATGGGGCCGGATCCGCGGGTACCCACGAAAAACAAGGATAGTTGGTTGATTACCTTAGGTCTTCCCGATTGCGTCACGCCATTCGTGTCTGTAGACCCTGGCTCCCTGGAAGCAGCCCTCCATGCATTGGACTTGCCGGATCCCGAGACGGACGCCCTGAGCGAGGTGGAGTTCCTGGAGCACGTGGACCGGGCCTGGTCTGTTTGCGAGCGGTTTGATCTACAGACGGAAATCTGGCGGGGGCGGATCCTGCGGCGCATTCGGGATCGGGGCAAGCAGCAGGGCCAGAGCCGGGGCGGCCCGTTTTTGCAGTGGTTGCGGGAGCGGGACATCAGCAAAAGTCAGGCCTACAGCTTGATTCAACTGGCCGACTCCGCCGATGACCTGGTGACGGAGGGCAGCCTGGATCCCGCTTGCGTCAACAATTTTTCCAAACACGCCTTTCTGGCCACCGCCAAAGCGGCACCGGCAGTGCAGCAGTTGGTCAACACCGCAGCCAACGAAGGTGAGCGGATCACCCGTCACCAGGTGAAGCGCCTTGATGACGAATTCACCGCGGTCAGCAGCAATCTCTTGCCGGAGGAAGTACGTCAACGCACCCAGGCGCAGATCTTGCCCACCAAGGTGGTGGCTCCCCTGGTGAAGGAGTTGGGCCGCCTGCCGAAGGAGCAGCAGGAGGAGCTGCGGCAGGAACTGGCGGCCACACCGGAACTGGATGCCGTCAAAGCCGTTACCCAAACAGCCCGCAGCATGGCCAACGTCCAGGATGCGGCCCTGGCCCTGAACACACTGCAGGACAGTGCGCCGAACCTGGACAAAGCCATGGGGGAAGCCCAGCGTTTGGAGGTGCTGGGACTCCTGGCGGAAATCCTGCGCCATGCCCGGCAGGTGGAGCAGGCTGCCAGCCAGCTCAATCGCAGTTGGCAGCGACTGGGTGATCTCCACGAGCGCCTCTGGCTGGACAGCGGCGGCAGCACCCTTCACCTGCGTCAACTGCTGGAGGCGCTGGAGTCCTTGTCGGGCAATCCTATACGAATCTCCACTGGTGCATTGGCTGGCCAGAAACGTCACCACGTGGAGATCACCATCAGTGGTGGTTGAATTCCAATCCCTCGGTGGCGCCCTGCTGGTGGCCTTGGGGGCTGCTCCGGGTGCTTGTCTGCGCTGGTGGCTGGTACGTCAGTGGTCCCCCACCTGGGCAAGACGCCACCGACAACGCCAACTGCCGGGCAACGCCGGCGCCCCCTGGGCCACCATGGCGGTCAACGGTACGGCTTCCGGCGTCCTGGGCGTATTGGCCGGCTGGCTGGTGCAGTATCCCCAGGGGGAGTTGTGGCTCTGGCTGGGGGTGGGATTTGCCGGCAGTCTGAGCACCTTCTCCACGCTGATGGTGGACGTGACCCTGTTGCTGAGAACCGGCCACCGGCAGGAAGCATTGGGCCTGGCGGGCGCCAGCGTGGTGGTGGGCTACGGCCTCCTGGTCCTGGGTATGGCCCTGGGAGGGGCATTGGCCCCACGAGAACTCGATATACCATGGGACACGCCATGATGGCCGAGGCTCGGCGGTTCCTGTGGGTGGCGGCAGGGGCCGTCCCCGGCGCTCTGTTGCGCTGGCAGGCGGCGATGCTGCTCGGCCCTGACCTTCCTCCCGGAGGACCCGATCTCCTGGTCAACGGCGTGGGCAGCCTGCTGCTGGGCTGGCTGGTGACCCGCCCCGCCCGCCAGGACCTCCAGTTGCTGCTGGGGGCGGGTTTTTGTGGATCACTCACCACGTTCTCCTCCTGGATGCTGGTAACCGCAAGACTCCAGCAGCAAGGATTCGTCATGGGTCTGCTGTGGCTGGCTCTGGGTCTGGCGGTGGGACTCGCCATGGCCTGGCTGGGCCAACGGCTGGGCCGGGGGCAGCGGCCCTCGTAAACTGTTGTTGCCTGTGGATCCAAGGGGCATGAACAGCGACCGCTCCAATGTCTCTGAGCGGGTTGCCCAACAGTTGGCTGGTCTGCTGCGAGACGGCAGCTACGACAGGGTCAAACATCTTCTGGAGCCCCTCCAACCCGTGGACATTGCCGAAGCCATCGGCACCCTGCCCACGGCTCAACAGGCCCTGGGATTTCGGCTGCTGCCCAAGGATCTGGCCATCGAGGTGTACGAGGATCTGGAACCCCTGGTGCAGCAGGCCCTCCTGGAGACCCTGCGCTCCAACGAGGTGTTGGAGGTGGTGGAGCAGATGGCGCCGGATGACCGGGTGCGGCTCTTCGATGAGTTGCCGGCCAAGGTGGTGCGGCGCCTGCTGCAGCAGTTGAGCCCGGAAGAGCGGCGCGTCACGGCCCAGTTGCTGGGCTATGCCCCCGGCACGGCGGGTCGACTCATGACGACGGAGTTCATCGCCCTCAAGCAGCAGCAGACGGTGGCGGAAGCCCTGAGCGTGGTGCGCCGTCGGGCGAGAGAGACGGAAACCGTCTACGCCCTGTACGTCACCGACGGGTTCAGTCACCTGACGGGAACCCTGTCCTTGCGGGAGTTGGTCACGGCCGAGCCGGAACTGCTGGTGGCCGAGGCCATGACCAGGGAGGTGGTGTCACTGACCACGGAAGTGGACCAGGAAGAGGCGGCTCGCCTGATCCAGCGCTACGACTTCCTGGCCCTGCCGGTGGTGGATCGGGAAGTCCGGCTGGTGGGGATTATCACCGTGGATGACGTCATTGACGTGATTGAGCAGGAGGCCACGGAGGATCTCTACGCCGCTGGCGGCATCCAGACCACTGACGAGGACGACTACTTTCAGATCAACCTGCTGCAGGTGGCCCGCCGCCGCCTTGTGTGGCTGTTGGTGCTGCTGCTGGCCAACGTGGGCACCGCTTCCGTGATTGCCGCCCAGGGTGCGGTGTTGTCCCGGTACGTGTCCCTTGCGGCCTTCATTCCCCTGCTCATTGGCACCGGCGGCAACGTGGGGGCCCAAAGTTCCACGGTGGTCATCCGTGGTCTGAGCACAAGGCGCATTCAGGCCATCGGCGCTTGGCGATCCGTGCTGCGGGAGAGTGTGGCTGGGGCGCTGCTGGGGCTGCTGCTGTCCGTCATTGTCAGCCTGGTGGCCTGGGTTCTGGGCTATCAGCAGCAGGTGGCCCTGGCGGTGGGTGGGAGTCTCCTGACCATTGCCACCGTGGCGGCAACGGCAGGTTCTTTGCTGCCCCTGCTGTTTCGTCGCCTGGGGTTTGACCCGGCCTTGATGTCGGCCCCCTTCATTACGACAGTGGTGGATGTGGTTGGGGTGTTTGTCTATCTGCAGTTGGCCTCCAGGCTGCTGCTGCCTGGGACTTGAGGGGCAACCCAGGGACTACAGCCCCTGTTGGCAAGGAGTCTGGAGACCCCAGCCCTTGACAAGCTGTTCCTGACGCCAGCGGCGGTAGGCCAACTGGATGGCGTCAGACTTGACGTGCAGTTCAGCCAACGGCTCAGAGGGCAATTGTTTTGGCTGCAGGCTCTCCACGATGGGCTGGTCTTCCAGGAAGATCCTGTATGTTCGCCGCTGTGCGTCCCTATCGGCCCAAGCACTGGTGAAGAACGTACGCAGCATGCAGAATTTCGAGACCGTCCTGTGTTCAGTGAGGGGCACCGCCGCACTGAACAGGCGGAGCTCACCCAGCGCCAGGCGCACGATCAGCATTGACACATTGGGGGGATAGAACCCGACAGTGGTGCGCACCCGTGGTTGATCTCTCCTGGCGATCAACCTCCAGAAGCCCGATGGGGGAGACGGTTCCAAATCCACGGAGGCGGTCACCGAGACCACATGGCTGTTGCGGCGCGTGATGTCAAGGTCAAAATCCAGGATTTCCGGATGATCCGGATTGCCAAACGACCCGGAGTGGACAAACGGCGCATGGGAGATGTCCAGGGCATTCTCCAGCACGCGCTCGTAGTTGGCCTTCCAGGTAAAATCACCAAAAACCGGCTTGTATCCCTTTGCCCGCGCCTCACGGTGTGACTCCAAACCATCCAGCTCGGGTATGGCAGGACACTGCTCGGCAGGAAGGTCACCAAGGAAAACCCAGATGAAGCCGTAGCGCTCAAGGCAAGGGTAAACACGGATCCGGGCGTTTTTCGGGATGGGCACGCCCTTGGAGTTGGCCGGGATCTTCACACAAATCCCATTGGGAGCGTAGCGCCATCCATGGTATGGGCACTGCAGGGCGTCGTCCACCACAGCACCGCCGGCCAGGGAGCACCCCCGGTGGACGCAGACGGCGGACTGGGCGTTGACAGCGTGATTACGGCTGCGCCAGAGAACCATGTCTTGCCCATAAGCCTGCGCCAATACAGGCTGCTGGGCCACACGGTGGCCGAACTCAACAGCGTACCAGTGGTTCTTGATGAACATGGACGATCTGCATCCAATGGGGTCAGATCAGTGGTTGGCCGCGTGTTGGCCAAAGACAGTGGGGCGAGGCTATGGGGCAGATGTTCTGCTGGCAAGGCTCAGGGGAACCGGCGAGGTGTGGTGTAATGTCTTTAAAGCACCATTTTCTTCAAATCCGCCGTGGGGCTCGCTAGTGTTAAGGGCTGATCGACCCACAGTTGGCGCCCAGGCTGTGGCTGGGCGGAAGGGGGAGGGCCTGGGTCTGGCCAGGCTTTTAAGGCCCGGATAAGCATTTGTACTTAAATTTTCTGAAAACGGGAAAATGTATGATCTTCTTTACGCTTCTTAAGGTTAGGATTTGCTCACAGTTTGGAGCAGCCCACGTCACCCATGGTTCCGGCCCCCTCAACGTCCCCCTCCCGGTCTGACACTCAAGCGATTGAACGTGCCCCCCTGCCCAGCCATGACAACCACATGACAGACATCACCACCACGCCACCCTTCCCGTCCCAGTTCACCAGTCAATCATCCGCCGATGCTGATCTGGTGCGCTCCTATTTGCGAGACATTGGCCGTGTTCCCCTGCTGAGCCATGAACAGGAAATCACGTTGGGGCGCCAAGTGCAGGAACTCATGCGCCTGGAGGCACTGGAGACCCGGTTCAAGCAGGAGACTGGTGTTGCCCCCACCTGGGAGGATTGGGCCCAGGCTGCGGAGCTGAGCCCTGCCCAGTTGCAACGCAGGCTGCGCAGCGGTCGTCGCGCCAAGGAGCGGATGGTCTCCGCTAATCTGCGCTTGGTGGTGTCTGTGGCCAAGAAATACACCAAGCGCAACATGGAACTCCTGGATCTCATCCAGGAAGGCACCATCGGCCTGGTTCGTGGCGTGGAAAAGTTTGACCCCAGCCGGGGCTACAAGTTCTCCACCTACGCCTATTGGTGGATTCGCCAGGGCATTACCCGGGCCATTTCCGAGAAAAGCCGCACGATCCGCCTGCCGATTCACATCACCGAGGTTCTCAACCGGCTGAAGAAAAGCCAGCGGGAGCTGAGCCAGCAGTTGGGGCGCACACCCACCGTGGTGGAACTCTCCGCCGCCGTGGCCCTGGATGAGGAGCAGGGCGGTAGCGTCCATAAACTCATTGTCCGCCTCAACAGGGAACTGGGCCACGCACCCGCCATGGCCCAGCTTGCCCAGGCCCTCAACCGTTCCGAAGAGGAGGTGAACGCCCTCACCAGCGAGGTGAAGGACATTATCTGCCGGGCACGGCAACCCGTGAGCCTGGATTTACGGGTTGGGGACGGGGACGACACCGCCCTGCAGGAACTGCTCTGCCATGAAGGCCCCGCCCCCAACGACGTGGTGGACGGCGAGTGCCTCAAGAGCGACATGGAGGCTATTTTGGGCCAACTGCCTCACCTGCAGTGCGAAGTCATCAAAATGCGCTACGGCATTGGCGAACATAAACCCATGAGTCTCACGGGCATTGGCCGGGTGCTCAACATGAGCCGTGATCGGGTCCGCAAACTGGAAAAAGATTGCATGGCCAGTCTGCGCCATTTGCGGGCCAACATTGAGGACTACGCCATGGCCTAGGCTAGTCCATGGCCCCGGTTGCCGACGCCTGGGCAAGGACCCAATCAGGACGGTGCATAACCGGTTGTGATGCTGCCGTCCTTGAGACCGGTCAATACCGTGTCCAGGGTGTCACGCATCTGGTCCGTGACCAGGACGTCAAAGTCGTAGAAGGGCGCCAAACCCACGGTGCCGATGGTGTTGCCACCGGAAAATTCACCGTTGTGGACCGCGGTGATCAACTGGGCAACACCGGGTCCGATATGGCGCAGGGCACTGGTCAACAGGCATGGTCTTGCTTCGGGCAGGGTCTGCCATTGATCGGCATCCACGCCAATGCAGTAGACCTCCTCCTCCTCAGCCAGGGCCACCAAGGCGCCGTTGCCCGTATTGCCGGCAGCAGCAAAGACCACGTCGGCCCCCTGATCCACGAATTCCCGTGCCGTCGCTGCTCCCCAGTCGGGGTCGTTAAACACCACGTTCAGGGTGCCGGGATGATACTTGGCAAGGGTCTGCACCTGGGGGTTGGTGTGGCGGGCGCCGCCCTCCCACCCCTCCTTGAACGCCACCACCGGGGGAATCTGGTCCGTGCCCAGAACAACGGCAACGGTGTTGGACCGGGTCATCATGCCGGCCAGGGCGCCAGCAAGAAACCCGGAGTGGTCGGCGGGGATGATGAGTCCCGCCAGGTTGGGAAGGGTCTCGGTCTGGTCCTGGTCAATACCGATGAAGATGATGTCCGGATGATCTTTGGCCGCAGCCGTGGTGGCTTCCCCAAGGGCAAAGCCAACGGTCACAATCACGTCGGTATCACGCTCCACATAGCTGTTGATATGCTTCTCGTAGTCCTGTCTTGATTCACTTTCCAGATAACTCACCTCACCACCCACTGCCGTCGCGCCCTGCTGGGATCCTTCCCAGGCAAACTGGTTAAAGCTTCGATCGTCAACTCCGCCAATATCAGTGATCACACCGATCTTGAGCGGCTGATCATCAACAACCCCAGGGCTCTGCTGAGCCATGGGTGTGGCGCCCGGGCGGCTACAGGCAACAGCAAGACCTGCTGTTGTCGCCACAAGAACGGCCAACCAGCGAGTTTTAGTGTCCATTTTGAGGATGGTCTTGCGGTGAAATCATCATAGGCGTAAGGGGAGAACACTCCGCGACCGCTGTTATCAAGAAGGAAGGTCACGCCCTTTCGTCCACTCCTCCTCCGGCCCGCCCCCCTGCTCATCAAGCCGGGGGGCCAGCACCAGGAACAGCCACCACCAGGCCACAACGGGACAAGCCAACCCCACCACAACCCACCAACGCTGCGTGATCCACCAGCCTCCCACCAGGACGCCAACACCAGTGAGCAGAATGCTCGCTGGCTGACACCACCAGGGTTTCTTCTGCCAAAAGCCCGGAGTCACAAGTGGCAGTGCCGCTGCAACCAGTATGGCACATTGGCGCTACGGCACGGTGGAAAGATAGTTCACAAGCTCTTCCACCCGCATTTCCCAAAAACGTCGGTTGAGATGTAGGGGGTCTGGATCATCACTTTCATGGCGGCATTGCGCTGCAAATCGGTTAAAGACGATAAACTGGTTAAGTTCCTTAATATCCACGTTTTGTTGATATAAAAGATCAATCAAAGTTTGTAAATCATAAACCGACGGAACCGACATGCCCAGGCTGACCAGCCAGGCCTTCAGGGATTTCTCAATGACTTGATGAATCAATAGTCCCCAGCTTGCCTCCGACGCATGGGGCTCATGGAGAAACGATGCAGCGACAAGATCTCGTCTGGCGATCCGCAACAGGATGGTTGCTTCGGGCTTGATCATCGGACGCACTCCACGCCACGGGTGTGGGAGCCGGCAAGGCCCCCGGCATGGGGACGAAGCCTGGGACGGTTGTTCAGGGACAAGCACTTTCATGGTTCACTCCGGCAGATGGATCTTTTTAATCTCCTAAATCAATTAAACCTGTATTGAAGCCCGATCAACAGAAATTCTTTACTCAAGCTGAACTGAGCCGTTGCCCCTTGCTCTGTCCAAACTGGTCCTTGAGTTGGCGCAGGATGGTGAGGATCCGTTCTGTCCACGGGGAGTGTCGCAGGGCACGGCGCAGGGATTCCGGGTTGACGCTCTCGTCCAGGGCGTTGGCGTTACAGCCCGGGAACCAGTGGTTATCGCTGCGCATGAGCCCATAGCGGGCTTCCACATAGCTGTCCAGATCCCACCCTGTCCACAGGTTATAGAGCCAGAGCAGGGCCGCCAGGTTCAATTGGCCCGGCGTGTCTTGCCAGGGGGGAAGCCCCTGTCTCCAGGAGCGGACCCACTCAGCGCCAAGGCGCTTCTGTTGCTCCCTTTCAAGACGCTGGCGGATCGGCGGCAACAACCGTGGGGCATCCTCCAACCGGGCCACCGCCTGCAAATGCAACTGAAGATCTTCCGGATGGGCAGCCCCAACGCTGATGGTGTGAACACCGGGTTGCGCCAGGCAGAACAGATCGTTGAAGACGATGGGATGAAGGGGCGCACACAACTCCAGCAGGCAGGCTGAAGGGCTGTGGAGATGGCCACCCTTATCCGTGGGGCTGATGATGAACACCCCCATGTCATGGCGGTGCGCAGCGGCGATGGCTGGGTGGTTGTCCTGGCGAATGTAGTACCAGTGCAGGTTCACGTAATCGAAAGCGTCCGTCTCAATGGCCGCCACGATCACCTCGGTGGGGCCATGGGTGGAGAACCCCACGTGCCCGATGCGGCCCTCCCGCTGCCAACGCCGCACCACCTGCAAGCACCCCCCGGGACGGACGGTCTGCTCCAGGTGCTCGGGAAGGTTGATGCCGTGGATGGCCAGAAGATCAATGGGCTGACAGCCCAGCAAGGTCATGCTCTCTTCCAGCTCCGCCTCAAACTGCCGGGCATCCTGCCGGGGCGGCACCTTGGTCTGCACGATGCGCCGGGGATCCGGCGCGACGGTGAACGCCCGCCCCAGTTGCCGCTCCGAACTGCCGTAGTGGCGTGCTGTTTCAACGTGGTGCATTCCCAGGTCTCGGGTGCGACGCAGGAGCGCCTCCACGTTGGCCTGGTTGTCGTCCGGGATCTGCCCCCAGTCCAGATCGCTCCAACTTTGCTGAAAGCGCATACCCCCCAGGGAGAGCACGGGCACGTTGAGCCCGGTTCGCCCAAAACGACGGCAGGGGACAGTGGGAATCGAGGTGTTCATCACAAGGCTCAGGGCTCCCTCAATACTCGATCCCCGCCTGGGCTTTCACCCCTTGCTCCCGGAAGGGATGGCGCACCATGGTCATCTCGGTCACCAGGTCAGCGGCGTCCACCAGTGCGGGGGGAGCGCCCCGTCCGGTGAGGGCCACATGGGTGAGGGGTGGCCGTTGCTCCAGCCCGGCCAGGACGGTCTCCAGGGAGATGTAGCCCAATTTCAAGGCCACGTTGATCTCGTCCAGGAGCACCAGCTTGATGGCGGCATCGGGCAAATAGACGCCGGCCTGCCGCCAGGCCTGGTTCACCATCTCCTGGTCCCGCTGCCGATCCTGGGTGGTCCAGGTGAAGCCTTCCCCCAGGGCGTGCCACCGCAGTTGCTCTCCAAAGGTGGCCAGGGCCTTGGCTTCTCCAGGAGTCCATGCCCCTTTGATGAACTGCACCACCGCCACCCGCTTCCCATGCCCCAGGGTGCGCAGCACCAGGCCCAGCCCTGCGGTGGTTTTCCCCTTCCCCTGGCCTGTGAACACCAGCCGTAATCCCTTCTCCCGTTGCCGGGCCTGGACCCGTTGTTGCTGCACCTGTTGGCGCCGTGCCATGCGGCGGCGGTAGGCGGCTGCATCCTGCTCCGGGGCCGTGACGCCGCCGGAGCCCAGATTCGCCGCCGCGGCGTCCAGGGGGTGCTCTTCTTCCTGGGGGGCTGGGGGAGATGGGGTCATGGGGCAGAAGGGGGGAAAGGGTTCCGGGCTGTCACCAACTGGAGGGCTCCCATGGCCAGGGTCTCGACAGCCACGGACCCATAGCCCGTGGCGATCAGGTCTGCCGCCAGGTTGGAGGTCAGGAAATCCACGGCGGTGGCCGTCTCAAAGAGGTGGATAAACCATTGCTGGGGCCACCCCAGCAGGCCGTGGGTGGGGTGGAGGTCCAGGGCCGCAAACCAGCCGCCCGGCTGCAGCAGGCGCAACGCCGCCGCCAGAAGCGCCAGCCGGGCAGGACGGTGAAACTCATGGAGCGCCAGGCTGATCTGCACCCCTGCAAATTGCCCCGGCGCCAACGGCGGCTGCTCCGCCAACCCCTCCACCGTCACCAGACCGGGATGGGTGCGGGCCGCCCGCTCCAGAGCCTGCCGAGAACAATCCAATCCCGTGACGGGGAAACCACGGGCCAACAAGGGGGCACTGGCTGCCCCGTCCCCACAGCAGAGGTCCAGCACCGGGGCGTGGGGCGGCAGTCGTGGCGCCAGCCGTTGGGCGCAGAGCTGCCGCAACCGCTGGGGACCCCCCACCGGCAGGGCGCTGATTCCGGTCACCAAGTGGTAAAACCAGGGGTGGCCATAGGCGAAGGTGCGGAGGGGACGACGGCTCATGGGGCGCCCACGGCGTGGCGCCGCGCCAGGGCAGTGTTCACCGCCTGTTGTTGATCACGGTGGGTGATCCAATGGTGGTAGGTGCGGGTATGGATGGCCACGGAGTGGCCCATCATGCGGGCGGCCACGGTGTCGGGGAGGCCCAGATGAATGGTGCGCACGGCCCAGGCGTGGCGCAGGTCATAGGGGCTGAAGCCCACCTCGTAGCGGCGGAACTGCTCCATCACCCGCCGCCCCACCTGTTGCAGGCTCACCCGCTTCAGATCTGTGGTGATGGGTGGTCGACGCACCTCCGCCAGGGCAAAGTGCTCCACCCATTCCGGCAGGAAGGGCCAAACCTGGTGTTCCCCCGTTTTGCTGGTGGCCAGGACCCGCACCACAGGGGAACTACCCCCATGGAGGGCTGAGTAGTCAGAGAAAAACACCTCATGGTTGCGGAGACCATAGGTGGCCATCACCCCCAACACCCAACGCCAGGCTGGGTTGGGGATTCTGTGCCATGCCGCCATGATCTGCTGGTCGCTGGGGAGTTGGCGATGGCCAGCCCGGTGCAGACCGTAGCCCCCCGAGAGCACCGACCAGTTCTCAGGTAAGGGGATACCCTCCTGACGGGCCAGGGCCGCCAACACCGTGCCACACTGCTGCCGGCTACGGCTGGCCAGTTGATAGCTCTCCAGGGTGCGCAGGAGCAACTCCCGACCCAGGGAGTGCTGGTGCTGCTCCTGTATCAGCGCCAGCCGCCGCAGATAAGGCCGATAGGCGGTGGCCCAGGTGCTGCGCTGCCCGGCTGGATTGCGGCTGCGCACGGGGTCGGCGTCAAAGACTTCCTTGAAACGCCGCAAGGCCTGATGGAGCAGCTCGACGCTCCCCGTTGGTTGCCCGTGGGGCCGTTGGGGGCGGTGGCGGGGGGAGAGCCACTGATTCCAGCAGAAGCGGCCACCGGCCAGATCCCCGCAAATCTTGTGCAACTGCTGTACTGCCGACTCCAGACCCGTCCCATCCGCCTTGAGGCCGAGGCTGAGGCGCTGCACCTGAAAACCCGGACCCTCCCTCCGTGGCAGGCGGCCCCGCAATCCCAACCACTGGCCGCGCCGCTCAATGCGCAGGGGCAGCCCACCCGTGCGGAAGCCTTCGTTGAGGATTTGCAGACGCAGGTCAAAGGGAGGGGCGTCCACAGGAACCGGGGCGGTCAGCCTATCTTAGGCTTCACGGTTTGGGTGTCCAGAGCTGTTGGCGGCGGGTGATCAGGGTGACCGCCACCAAGGCCAGCAGAACCCCAATCCACTGGGTCGTCTCCAGGTGTTCATGCTGCACCAGCCAGCCGCAGGCCAGGGCAAACACCGGTGTCAGGAAGGTGAGTGCCGTGAACCCCGTCAGCTCTCTCCGGGTCACGAACCAGAAGAACAACCCATAACCCAGGGCTGTGCCGCCACCACTGGCGTAGGCCATGAGCCACCAGTCCCGGGGCAGCAAGGTTTGTAGCGCAGGACCCTGCCATGCACTGATCCCCAGCAGGGGCAAACCACCCAGTAGCAGGTGCCAGGCAGTCACGCTGAGCACATGGGATTGGCGGGCTGCAAAGCGACAGAGCACGGCGCCACAGGCCATGGCCATGGCGGAACCCAGCAGCAGGGCCACGCCCCCGTTCCAGGACAAGCCGCCCAAGGCTGGCCCTTGCAGCCAAAGGTTCTGCAACAGGGGCTCAGGCAGCCCCAGGCAGGCTACCCCCCCTAGCCCTATTAACAGACCCAGCCAGCCAACGGGATTGACAGCTTCACCGAACACCTGGCGGGCCAGGAGGGCCACTAGCAAGGGCTGGGTGTCGATCAACACGGAACTGAGTCCTGCGCCCGTCGTTTGCAGGCCAGCGCTGAGCAAGCCCTGGGCACAGCTCACGTCCACAAGGGAGAACAGGGCCAGCCAGCCCCAATCCTCACGGGCCACCACCAGGGAGACACCCCCCATGGGTAGCAACAGCATCATGGCGAGGGCGGCCGGCAGGATGCGCAAACAGGCCACGGTCCAGGGATCCACATGGCCGAGCACCAGCTTCATGGCCACCATGGAACTGCCCCAGAGCGCAAAGGGCAGCACCGTCAGCATCCAACGTTGGGGCATGACGAGGTGGAGATGGCCATGATTCAAGACCAAACCCTAGGATCACCCCAATTTGAAGGCTTCTGCCATGTCCTGGCTTCGGCCCTGGCGCTATCGCAAACGGCGACAGATCGCCCGCATTGAACTCCGCGGCGCCATCACGGCCAGCACCCGCACCACCGTTCTCAAGTTGTTGAAGCGGGTTGAGACGTGCGAGTTCCCCGCCCTGCTCCTGCGCATTGACAGCCCTGGGGGCACTGTGGGGGACAGCCAGGAAATTCACCAGGCCTTGCGGCGACTCCAACAGCAGCACGGCTGCCAGGTGGTGGCCAGCTACGGCAATATTTCCGCGTCTGGCGGCGTCTATGTGGGGGTTGCCGCAAAAGAGGTGGTGGCCAATCCCGGAACCATCACCGGCAGCATCGGGGTCATCCTGCGGGGCAGCAACATTTCAGAGCTTTTGCAACGCCTGGGGGTACGCTTTGAAACCGTCAAGAGTGGCCCCTACAAGGACATCCTGTCCCCGGATCGGCCCCTCAGCGATGGAGAACGCCAGCTTTTGCAGGATCTGATTGACGCCAGCTATCATCAGTTTGTGGAGGCCGTTGCCCAGGGACGTGGCCTCGACCTGGAAACGGTAAGAACGTTTGCGGACGGACGGGTGTTCACCGGAGCCCAGGCGAAGGACTTGGGCTTGGTGGATCACCTGGGGGATGAAGACCTGGCCCGGCGCCGGGCCGCCACCCTGGCGGGCCTGGACCCCGACAAGGCGCGCCTGGTCAGGCTTGAGGATCGGCCCAAGGGATTGCGGCGCCTCCTGCCCGGTTCCCGGCTGCTCAGTCGCCTGAGTCAGGAACTGGAGTTGGAGCTTCTTCATGGCTCCAGCGCCCTGTGGCTGCACCGGCCATGACTGGCCCCTCCCTTCCCTCGGTGATGCTTCCCATGGTGGCGGTCTGCGGCGGCTTGGTTGCGTCCTGGAGCCACCCAGACTCTTCAGCCTGCCATGCAATGCTCTCCTGGCCGCGGTAGTACCTGTAACCGCAAGAGCTCAGGTCACGAATCAGCCGATACAAGTCGCAGGAGGAATGACTACAGCTTCCACAACTGGTCCTTCGCTTCCCTCCCACCAATTGGTGGCGTGGCGTGGCGCCACTACAGTTCCTGAAAACACTGCCCCGGCCATTGAGCAGGCCGTATCGGAGTTGGTTGACGCCCTGGTCACCCGCAACCAGCTCCAGCCCGGTAACATCGTTTCCGTGGTGTTCTCGGTGACGGCGGATCTGAATGCCCTCTTCCCTGCCTCCGTGGCGCGACAGCGGCCAGGTTGGGAAGGAATCGCCCTTCTGGATACCCAGCAAATGCATGTGCCGGGGGACCTGAAACACTGCATCCGCCTCTTTGCCCATGGCTGGTTACCCAAGGGACAGATTCCGGACCATCCTTATCTGCGGGGGGCTGCTTCCTTGCGGACGGATCGCCAGTGAAGGCCCATGAAGGGCAATGAAGATGGGGCGGACCACACAGGATTGGCCATGGGCAGGTAAAGTTCTTGTCCATTGGGCACACAAAACACCCGCGGAACCATGACCAGACGGACCCTTGAAGGAACCAGCCGTAAACGCAAGCGAGTCAGCGGATTCCGTGTGCGCATGAGGTCCCACACCGGCCGCCGCGTCATCCGCACTCGGCGCAAGCGGGGCCGCGCCCGACTTGCGGTTTGATACAGACGGTCTGAACAATTGTGTTGCCGGCGGCCATGGTGCTTCCTCGGGACCATCGCCTCAGTGGCGCCAGGGTTTTTGACCGTCTCTACAGAACCAGGGCGCGTTTTCATGGCAGCAACTTGATCCTGAGGGTCGGTGTACCGAACCTTCGACACCTCAAGCCCAGCCTCATGGGATCCCGAATCCGTGCTGCCGTGAAGCACAACAGTGACCAAGTGTGCCAAGAGGATCTACGCTTTGCCGTGGTGGTGAGCAAGAAAGTGAGCAAGCGAGCAGTGATCCGCAATCATCTGCGACGCCTTCTTCATCACGCCTTCATGAAGGACGTTCCCCGGTTGCGGGGCGGCCACTGGCTCCTGCTCAGCCTTAAACCAGGCGCGGCCCAGCGCAGCAAGGATCAATTACTGCAAGAGTGGAATCACCTTCTGCGGCGCTCCGGCCTGCGCTGTGACCATGAACAGCATGACCCTGCTGCCTTGATCTGCGCCGAACCCCATGCCCATGTCTGAAGAATCATCCGACCAGTCCACGGAATCAAGCGCCCCTGCTGCTCGGCCCACCAAGGCAGCCGCGACGGAAGAGGTGCTGTACGAGGGTGGCCCCCATCCCATGGATCTGGTGTTTGGCCTCCTGGCTGCCCTCACCGTGGTGGGCATCCCCCTGGCAGTGGGAGCCGTTGTGCGCGCCTTGTGGCTCCGTTTCCGCATCACGGATCGGACAATTGCCGTCAAGGGGGGCTTTTTGGGGCGAACCGCAACCACCGTCAGCTTTGGCCAGATTCGAGAGGTGCGCTCGGTGTCCCGTGGCTTTGGTCTCTATGGCGACATGGTGCTGGTGCTCAAGGGAGGAGGCGCCTTGGAAATGCGGTCTTTGCCCGACTACCGTCACTGGCGCAATCTTGTCGAAGAGCGCTGCCCAGGCCCCAAGGCCGCAAGCCGGCGCTCCGGCCAGGGCGGTTTCTCCAATTGATGGCGAATCCAGTTGCCTCCATGGGGCACACTGACTCTGCTGGACATTCACCCTCCACTGCTTCACGCCTGTGATCGGCTACATCTCCGACAATCTCCTGCTGCCCATCCTGGATTTCTTCTACGGATTGGTGCCCAATTACGGCTTGGCCATCATCTTTTTAACGGTGGTGATCCGTCTGGCCCTCTTCCCCCTCAGCGCCGGGTCCATCCGCAATGCCCGGCGGATGCGCATTGCCCAGCCAGTGATGAAACAGCGGCAGGAGGAAATTCGGGCCAGATACGCCAACGACACCAAGCGACAGCAGGAGGAGTTGGGCAAGATCATGAAGGAGTTTGGCAATCCTCTGGCGGGCTGCTTGCCCCTGCTGGTGCAAATGCCCATTCTGTTTGCCCTCTTCGCCACCCTGCGGGGATCCCCCTTTGCGGACGTGGCCTACACCGTGCCTGTGAAGGTGATGTCCTCCGAGGAGATCGTCCAGGAGGAGGTGAGGCCCTTCACCAGCGCCAGCCACTCCATTTTCCTCTCGGAAACGGATCATGTGCCGGTGGTGGCCACCCTCCATCAGGGCAACCACTTGTCCGTTGGGGACACAGCCACGCTCAAGCTGGAAACCCGAGACGGGGAATCCCTGGCCACCGTGCAGGAGCATACGGACCATGCAGCAGCCATTCTCCCCAGTTGGCAGGTGACCCGGGGTGCGGACGTGGTCCGTGTTGATGAATCCGGCGAGATCACGGCAGTGGGCCTGGGCAGTGCAACGGTGGAGGGCAAGGTTCCCGGCGTGGCCTCCCAAACCGGCTTTTTGTTTATCAAGGCCCTGGGCCACGTGGGCTTTTACGTGGACGGCCAGGTGAATTGGGATATCGCCATCCTGGTGGTGGGCTTTGGGGCCACCTTGTTTGTCTCTCAGATCCTCTCCGGCTGGGGCATGCCGAAAAATCCCCAGCAGGATACCACCAACCGGGTGCTGCCTTTCATGATGACCGGCATGTTCCTGTTTTTCCCGCTGCCGGCGGGGGTGCTGCTGTACATGGTGGTGGCCAACCTGCTCCAGGCACTGCAAACCTTCCTCATGACCCGGGAAGCGCTGCCTGACAACCTGCAAGTGCTCTTGGAGAAACAACTGGCTGCCCAAGCCGCTGATGCCGCCTCCGGCACAACCCTTGCGGTGGCGGCAGACGCTGTTGTGGCCAACAAGGAGGGGTTCCGTGGGCTCCTGAAGGAGGAGCGCACAGCACAGACCACCTCCCCGTCCCTCCCGCCGCAGAAACCCGCAGCCAAGCCCGGTAAGACCAGCCGTCGCAAGGGTCGGCGACAGAAGAGATCCAAAACCTAGGGGGAGAGGGGCCAACCATGGGCGTCCAGACCAGTCCTTTGGAGCAGTTGGATCTTTTGATCCGGGCGCGCACACCCATCATCTGGGTGCCTACGCAAGAGGAAGAGCGCCTGGAGACCCTGGTACGCTCCGCGGCGCGGAGGCTCCAGGATCGCTTGGTGATGCGCTGGGATTTCATGGGTGGTCTGGACGCCCCCAGTGACCGTGTTGGCACAGCGGACCGCAATCCCTTGGCCGCTCTTGACGGCCTTTCCACCATGGCCACGGGACGCGGCGCCATTCTGCTCCTGCTGGACTTTCATCGCTTCCTTGAGGATGCGGCCGTAAACCGACGCCTGCGGAACCTGGCCAAGGAGTTGCGTCGCCACCCCCATACCGTGATCATCAGCGCTCCCGATCTCAGCCTTCCCCCAGAGTTGGAAACCGTGGTTTCCGTCCTGGAACTGCCCCTCCCCAGTGGCGCCGAGATCCGCGCCCTTCTGGAAGGGATTGCCAACGCCGCTGGCCAGCCCCTCCACGTTGAGGTGAGCGACGCCCTGAGCCGTTGTTGCACCGGTCTCCCTGAAGAGCGGGTTCGCCAGGTGGCCGCCCGCGCCCTGGCCCAACGGGGCGCCTTGGGTCTGGCTGACCAGGCTGACATTCTTGAGGAAAAGCGCCAGGCGGTGGGCCGCACAGAACTGCTGGAGTACTGCAGCACGTCCGCCAGCACCACCGACATCGGCGGGCATGGCAAACTCAAGCACTGGTTGGAACAACGGCGGCTGGCTTTTTCTCCAGCAGCGCGGACCTACGGTTTGCCCCATCCCAAAGGGGTTCTGCTGTTGGGGCCCCAGGGCACCGGAAAATCCTTGACGGCTCGGGCAGTGGCCCACAGTTGGGGTATGCCCTTGCTGCGCCTGGACGTGGGGCGCCTCTTTGCCGGTCTGGTGGGCGCCAGCGAAGCTCGAACCCGGGAGATGATTCGCACCACGGAGGCCATGGCCCCCTGCGTGCTGTGGATCGATGAAATCGATAAAGGCTTTGGATCCGACAGTCGCAGTGACGGAGGCGCCAGCCAGCGGGTCCTGGCCACCATGCTCACGTGGATGGCAGAAAAGGAAAGCCCCGTCTTTGTGATGGCTACAGCCAACGGGATTGAGGCCCTCCCGGCGGAGTTACTGCGCAAAGGGCGTTTTGACGAGATCTTCCTGCTTGATCTGCCGACGCTTGCTGAGCGAAAAGACATCTTGCGACTCCACTTGACGCGCCTACGGCCCAGCCAGCAGGATCTGGAATTGGACGCCTTGGCGGAGCGTTGCCAGGGTTTTTCCGGGGCGGAGTTGGAGCAGGTGCTCATTGAGGCCATGCACTTGGCTTTTGGGGACGGGGGACGCCCCCTCCAGCAGAACGATCTTCTCCAGGCGGCTGCCCAACTGGTGCCCCTCTCCCGCACGGCCGCGGAGCAGTTGCAGGCTCTTCAACAGTGGGCTGCTTCCGGTAGGGCGCGTCCCGCCTCCAGCGCCGCATCCTGGGCTCTCGATGGCTGAGGCCAGGATAAGAGGCCAGAATAAAGGGAGTCGACTTGTCGCCCATGGTCTCCTGGCGCGCCGCTCTCTTGATGATCTTCGTGGTGCTGGTGTTCGGCTTCACCCTGTTCGTTGTCTCCGCCCGCATCTGGCTGCCCACGGATATGGCCGCACCAGCGCCAGTCCCTTGAACCAGTTTTGGGGCGGATTGTGGAACAATAGCGGCATAGAACGAGCCTGCACCCATGGATAAGGCTCCCGATCACACCACAGACCTGGATCCGGACCTGCTGGCTGAAGCGCTGGAGCCTGAGGATCTTCTTGAGGATCCACTGGATTCCGTTGCCGTCGAGCAGCCTGATCCGGATGCCGAGATCCTTGCCGGGCTTGCTTACCTGCAAGGCGGACGTGACGAGGTGATGCAGGGCTTGCGCATCTTTTGCGAGTACCGTGACCATCGGGCCATCCCCCTGCTTCTGCTCCAACTGCAAGACCTCTGCCCCATCACGCGGATGAGTGCAATTTATGCGTTGGGCCGCAACCCCACTCCTGAAGCCGAGTCCCCGTTGTTGCAGTTGTTGCGGGACAGCAACGGCTTTGTCCGCAAGGCCGTGGCCTGGAGCCTGGGAAACTATCCTGGAACGGCAGTACTACAAGCACTGATCCATACCCTCACCACAGACATTGCCGCGGTGCGTCTTTGGGCAGCCAGTTCCCTTGTGGACGTGGCTATTGGCAATCCAGCCGATGCGGTGCGGGCCAGCCAGGTGCTGAGGGAGGCCCTGCGCATTGACAACAATGCCGTCGTGCGCAGTAACTGCGCCTGGAGCTTGAGCCGCCTCCATGAAGCCTGTGGCAACAATCCCGGCGAGCAGGACAACCTGGTGCAGGCACTCATTCAAGCCATGCTGGGAGAACCGGATCAAGGGGTGGCCGAGGATGCCCGCACCGCCCTTGAGCAACTGGACAATCCTGACAGCATGGCCAAGATCAAGACCCTCCTGGATGAGGGTCTCCTGAACTGAAGCCGTCAGCAAGCTTAACCAGGCAGAATGTTACAGGTTCCTGTTAC
Organism: Prochlorococcaceae cyanobacterium jk18x22bins.40; assembly: GCA_022826155.1. Lineage (GTDB taxonomy): Bacteria > Cyanobacteriota > Cyanobacteriia > PCC-6307 > Cyanobiaceae > Synechococcus_B. The sequence goes on from JAJDVL010000028.1 coordinate 40,629, forward strand.
AGGATCCTGCGGTTCCCAGGTTCCGTTACCAAAGACCCCGGGTACCGTTCCACCACGGCAAAAAACGGTTATTGTTTGGCCAGAGATTTTAAGCTGGCCCATGACCTTGCAGACCATTCGCTTCCGGATTCGTCCAAACGGCCGTGTGGAAGAGCAAGTGCAAGGCCTCAAAGGCGCCAGTTGCCAGAAGCTGACCGCTGATCTTGAGGCCCGGCTTGGCGCTGTCATCAGCAGCGCACCCACCGAAGATCACTACGCTCCTGTGGTGGGCCGCCAGCGCCAGCTTCAGACCGCTTCTCTTGGCCGGTTGTCCTGACTCCTGTTCCACGCCATGTCTCACTTCAGCACGATCAAAACCGAGTTGCGCAACGTTGACGATCTTGCCGCTGCCCTGACGGAGATGGGTTACCAGCCAAAAGCTGGCCAGCAGCAATTGCGAGGGTATCGCGGGCAGTTGACGGACGCCCAGTTGGCCGTCCGTCAGCCCAACGGCGCCGACATCGGCTTCCGTTGGAACGGCAGCAGCTACGAACTGGTGACGGACCTGCAACTTTGGAGCCAGAACGTACCAGTTGAGCGCTTCCTTGCACAGCTCACCCAGCGCTATGCTCTGCGCACCGTTCTTGCAGCCACCCAGCAGGAAGGTTTCCAGGTGTGTGAGCAAAAAAACACAGCCGACGGCTCCATTGAGCTGGTGGTGACCCGCTGGAACGGCTGATGCTTCGGGCCGATCCCTGAGACTGGTGACAGTGTTCTGCCCATGGATCCATCCCTTGCCTTGACCACACCGGCTGATGGCTCCAGCCGCCCAACAGGCCTGGAGCCTCTGTTGGGTGGGGCGTTGCGGGAGAAGGCGGTTTGGGTGAACGAGTCCGTCTGCATTGGCTGCCGGTACTGCGCCAACGTGTGCCCTAACACCTTTTTGATCGAGCCGGATTTTGGGCGCTCCCGTGCGGTTCGCCAAGACGGGGATTCAACCCAGCGTATCCAGGAAGCCATTGATACCTGCCCAGTGGACTGTATTCACTGGGTCCAGTACGAAGACCTGGACAAGCTGCGCAAGAACCTGGGAGAGCAGCAGTTTCAGGCGCTGGGTTTTGCGACGCCCAGCAAGCGGAAACGGCCTCAATAATCACCCATGGGCACCGCCAGGGTGAATGTGTCCCGTGCTCGACTCTCACCCTTTTCTCAGGCCTTCATGCCAACTCCTCCAACAGAGCTTCCACCTGCCTCGCTGTGGTGTCCCACCTGAACTGGGCAGCTCTGCCGGGACCAGCCTGGCGGGCCTGCTGCTGGATGATGCTCCCCGATAAGACACTGGCCATCGCTTCAGCAATGTGGAAGGGGTTGGTGGGATCCACCAGCAGCCCCACCGAGCCCACGACTTCGGGTAAAGCACCGGCCTTGCCGGCAACGACGGGGGTGCCACACGCCATGGCCTCAAGGGCAGGTAGACCAAAGCCTTCCCAGAGACTGGGCATGACCAATGCTTGAGCTGTGCTAAGTAACCGTAATCGCTCTTTATTATTAACCCAGGAGATCCATTCACACTGGTGGGCAATGTCCAGTTCAGCGGCCAGTCTCTTTAGTCGGGGCGTACGGCGCGGGTTTGGAGGACCAACCAGCTTCAAGCGCAGATCCGGGTCCCTGAGATGAGCAAAAGCCCGCAGGATTCGCGGTAGGTTTTTGTGATAGTCGTGCCGTCCCAACACCAGAAAAAAGGGTTGACGCGGTAGATCAAGGGGGCGGAGTTGGCCTTGATCAAAGCCCAGAGGAATAGTGACTAACTGGCGGCGGGGAACCCGCAGCCAGTGGTGGATCTCTCGGGCCGTGGCCTCCGAGTTGCAGAGCACCCGCTCGGCTTGATGAAGCACGAAAGGGACGTACGCCAGATGATAGGCTAAAAGAGGCTCCAGTCTGGGGAAGCGCAGGGGAATCAGGTCATGGGCCAGCACGATGGAGCGCCCCCCCCACAGAATAGGGGCCTCCGGCAAGGGGGAGAGAAGGAAAGAGGCGCCAGTCTGCTTGAGAAGGCCGGGCAGTTGATGTTGCGTCCACAGCAGCCGGCGCAGGTGGCCCTGGCGCCCAAAATCGGAGGACAGGGTATTGGAGATGGCCAGGCTGTTGGGATGGCCTGTCGCCACAGGATCCAGAAACATCACCCGGTCAGGACACAGGGCCTTGGCCAGGGCCAGCGTGACCACGCCGATCCCCGTGGGCCGTTGCCCAAGGGGACTGCCGTTGAGCAGGGCCAGAGGCGAGGAGGGCCGCAACGGGGTGTGGTGGTTTGGCGTAGCTAGCCTAGGTCCTTTTGCAGCCTGAACAGCAACCAACTAAAATTCTTGGGTCGTTGGACTCGATTCTCTGTCATGCGCCCCCCAGACGTGACGATCCCTGCTGTGGTGACCCTGAATGCCTGCAAGCTAACAGGTAGTGGCCTGAAGCGTCAATCAAAGCTATACCCAAACAACCAGCCCAGAGACTACGAGGCAGCTTTCGATGCTGATACACTTTGGTATGATGCCATTCAGATGAGGGGGGGGGCAGTGCAGCTAATCTGTCCCAAGCTCAACAACCTGACATCATCAGTGCGATCAGCAAAATGGTGGATTGACGAGAGGCCAACCTCTCTTATCCGCATCCGTTTTTACCATCGCTATGACGTGATTTTCCTACGAGCATCATCTTGGCGAGTTAAGCAGGTTACTGTTATGATCGGTTCTTGGAGAGGTCAATCCAACGTTGCTCAACCTCAGTTACAGTTGTTTGCTGGACTGAACACAGTACTCACAATTCAGAAAAATAATAGACTAGACTGGATCACTGACTTTCTTCGCTACCACACCCATCATCATGGACTTCAAGGAGCGATTTTAATGGACAATGGCTCTACGCTTTATTCACCACAAAGTCTACAAGAAATACTTTGTCAAGCGAGTCTTGAAGCAACACTTGTTGTATCCGCTCCATTTAAGTATGGGCCACATGTGCAACGACTCAAAAAAGCTGTTTACGAGGAAAAATATCTACAATGTGCACTTCTAAATATCGTTCGCTTACGCTATCTCTCTAAAGCCCGTGCCGTCTTGAATTGCGATATTGATGAACTGGCTCATACACCTAAGACAACTGTATTTGATCTTTGTGTAAGAAATCCTCTGAGTTTTGTCGTTCTTCCTTGTATCTGGCGCTATAGCCATCCCATGGATCCTGATCCAACACGACAAGCTGTCCACCGCTTTAGACATTCTTCTTTTTTACCTGAACTTCAACATGTTAAGTACTGCATTGCACCTAAGGGTCCAACAAGCTGGCTTCTTTGGTGCTGGGATATTCATTGGCTATCTTTCCCAGAGCTTGGAAATTCTCTTGTCTTGCGACTATTTGGCTATCATTACGTTAATCGCATTATCAATTATATTTTCAAGCGTGTCTCATTGATTTTCTATCGACAGCATACTCTCCGCCACTGCTTCAGCACCTCCACCGGCTGGAAAGCGGACCGCCGGCAAGCTCCCAGTAACGAACTCATTCTTGATATCGAGTGGTCAGCAGCGCTAGATGCAGTATTTTGTCGCTCCCCGCAGGCTGTTGCCAAGGGGATTTCTGGGGAGACAGGCAATTGTACTCCATGATCCTCGATGATGCAAGACGCCCGGGATCTACATGCAGGGGAGCGCTCCCGTCAAAAAAGATTAGAGTGACTTCCAGTCCTAATTAAACGTAACGTATTGCCTTCAATAGCCCATATCAACAGCCAATCCGGCTCAATGTGACATTCTGAACAGTTGTTATATTTGCCGCGTAACCTGTGTTTCTTATATTTTGAGTGTAAAATTGTTCCATTCTTTAGTTCTTCGATAACAAGCTGCAACTTATGAAGATCTCTTCCGCTTTTTTGGCAGGACTTGAAATCTTTTTTAAATTGCTTGTCTATTTTTAGAGAGAGTGTTCTGTTGCTAGAGTTCATTCGCAAAGTGCTTGCATGAGATCGTTTACATTTTCATAATAGGTACACCCTTTCTCTGTTCCAATTCGATTCAATGCTTCCTGTGTCTCTGTGTTTGGGCTGCCGCTGAGGTCACTGATAAATGGATAGTCATTAGGTTCCGAGATGCTGTAATAGTTGAACAAAGACTCTTCTGTGATACGAGGAGATCTTATAAGGCTTTTTCTTGCATTTTTCCAGGGGCCTTCTGCATGGGTGAGATCACTAAGCCATTGAGAAGTTTTATTGCCGTAATCCCTTAGAACTGCATCTACTGTTTCCTTTTGGACGCTATTCAGAGCAGATGGGTCTCCTTTGTCGAGACCAGAGACACGGAATTTCCCTCGGTGCTCGGCGTAAAGCACTGGAACAACAGGACCATTGTCCCATGCCTGGATCTCCTCGGGAAACAAGGCATTGTCGTCCCAAACAAGTGACCACGCCTGGGAGTAGTAGACCAGTTTTTGCAGCTTCCACGTGGTCATGGTTCCCCTCTGTTGAAGGATGTAGGCTGCAACATCAAAGACTGTGGGCATGGTGGCTGAGAGCCTGCGAGACCTCTCCAGCCTAGCACAGGGAGAAGGGGACAGCGCAAAGCGTTTCGGAATTGGTGGTTTTGGGCTTATGACCTGTCTGAAGGGTGATCCTGTGTATCTCCCTTTTTGATACATTTTCCCTAATTGGGATAGACAAGATATTTCTCATGAAATTTAGATTTAATAATTTTTCGACCTTTGCTAAAATTCTTAAATGCTGCATTACACCCTTTTATTTTTCTTTCATGCAATTCAACCAGAACAAAGCTACCATTTAAGAGATTTCTGTCATTTGATTCGAATAGAGACTTTTCACTGCCTTCAATATCTAGTTTTACGATACCAATCTTAGCGTTACTAAAATAGTCACAGATATTAGACAAAGTGATTGTATTTGCGATATCTACTATTTTAGACTTGGTCTTTCCTTTGGCATTCTCTTCAACTGTAAATCCCCATGAACCGCTACCTACATCATATACATTTACTGTACCTTTTCTGATTTCAGGAACAAGAGCTGCTTTGATTGCAATAATTTTGTTTTTTCCAGAGATGTTTCTCTCTAATAAAGAATAATTTTCAGCGTGAGGCTCAATTGTTACTACAGTAGCTTTAGGATATATTTCTTTTAGTCGAATTGCTGCCGTTCCAATGTATCCACCTCCGTCAACAATGAGACCATTAAAGTCTTGAGGCAAAATTCCGATTAATGGATCAAACTCATCTCCAAGTGTATCAATACTAACCCCATGATCTGGACCAAAAGGTCGGACCCAAAGCCCATGCCCATAAAAGGCTACTTTGATTGGAGCGTTGTCACCCAATTTACACAGGATCTTGATCTTTGCGATCTTAATCTTCAGATACGAGCAGATATGTTGGACAATCCAGAGAGGATTTCTCAGCGCACGATTACCACCGACAATTAGTTTAACTCTGCTGCGCATGATCCGCCGAATAATCCACATAGACCAGGACGCCACACTGGCATTGAACTCAGCCCCAAGTGTAGCACCCGCACGAGGAAATCAGTCGCTGCTCCACCCCCTTCCCGAAACAAGGCCCAGGCTGGCCCCCTCTGGAGGTCGTCAAAGAACCGTGGCCGTGGCCCACCGCCATTCCTATAATCAAGTTGAGTCGCACCGGCACGATGAACGCCAAGCTCATCTGGTACCTGAAGGCGCAGGCAGGCGTGTTATTGCTGCCCGCAGGTCTTTGTCTCTTTGGCCAGGCGGTCATCAACAAGGGCTCGGATCAGCCCTGGTTCTGGCTGGGCACCGCCAGTTTGATTGTCGTCAATACGGGCCTTGGTCTGATGATCGATTCCGGCCTGCTGCGTGGATACCCTGGATCGCAGAAGTCGTCTTAGGATGAGGAACGCTTGGCTGCTGTCAGGATGCGTTGCACAAAAGACTCATCGGAACCGTGGCCCAGCAGGGGGTCCAGGACCTGAGACACAGTGGCTGTGTCTTTGCTCTTGGCGTAGATCAGGTCCCAAAAGGCAAAAGGCGACCCCTCGAAACGTTCCCAAAGCACCTTGAGTTCTGCAATGGGGAAAGGACTGTCCATGGCCTGAGCGGCAGTAACTGCGTGGCTCTAGAGTAATCACGCCACATGACGGAAGGATTCGAACATGCGCGTGCTCTTTGCTGCCGCCGAGTGCGCTCCGATGATCAAGGTAGGTGGCATGGGGGATGTGGTGGGCTCCCTGCCCGCAGCGCTGACGCTCCTGGGACATGACGTGCGTCTGATCATGCCCGGCTATGGCAGGCTCTGGCGGCGTCTCACCATTTCCGGGGAGCCCCTGTTTCGTGGCAGGGCCATGGGGGCGGACTTTGCCGTCTATGAAACCCGCCACCCCATCCATGACTTTCCCATTTACCTGGTGGGGCACCCCAGCTTCGACACGGTGCATGTGTACGGCGGGGAGGACGAGGACTGGCGTTTCACGTTTTTTGCCAACGCGGCAGCGGAGTTTGTGTGGAACGGACCCTGGAAACCCCAGGTTGTCCATTGCCATGACTGGCACACCGGCATGATTCCAGTCTGGATGCACCAGGATGCCCAGGTGAGCACGGTCTTTACGATTCATAATCTCAAGTATCAGGGTCCCTGGCGCTGGAAGCTGGAGCGCATCACCTGGTGCCCCTGGTACATGCAGGGTAACCACACCATGGCTGCCGCCATCCTCTATGCCGATCGGGTGACGGCGGTGTCTCCCACCTATGCCCAGGAGATCCGTACGGCTGAATACGGTGAACAGTTGGAGGGTCTCCTCAGCCTGATCAGCGACAAACTGGTGGGCATTCTCAACGGCATTGACCTGCGGCTTTGGGATCCCTCCACGGATTACAAGCTGCCTGCCCGATTTTCTCGGGACGACCTGGCCCCACGGGCGCACAACAAGGCCACCCTTCAGCAACGGGTGGGTCTGGAGCAACGCCCTCAGGCCTTTTTGCTGGGGATGGTGGCCCGGCTGGTGGAGCAGAAGGGGATTGACCTGCTGCTACAGGTTTGTGAGCGCACCCTCACCTACACCGATAGCCAGGTGGTGGTGCTGGGCACCGGTGATCGCTACTTTGAATCCCGTCTCTGGGAAACAGCCAGCCGGTTTCCGGGACGCTTTGCAGTGTACCTGGTCCATAGCGACGAGTTGGCCCGGCTGGTGTATGGCGGCAGTGACGCCTTTCTGATGCCGAGCCGCTTTGAGCCCTGTGGCATCAGCCAGATGTACGCCATGCGCTACGGCTCCATTCCCATCGTGCGCAACGTGGGGGGATTGGTGGATACGGTCCATCCCCACGCCCCCGCCAGCAACGAAGGAACGGGCTTCTGTTTTGACCGTTATGAGCCCATTGACTTCTACACCTCGTTGGTGCGGGCCTGGGAAGCCTATCGTCATCCCGACTCCTGGAAGGAGTTGCAGCGTCGCGCCATGGGTCAGCACTACGGCTGGGACCGCTCCGCCGAACACTACGATCAGGTCTATCGGCAGGTGGTCGGAACCTCTGCCACGGCAGAACCCTGAAATCACGGTCTCGATGCTAAGGGCTCCGGTTCCAGTCGGTTCCCAACCGGACGGTAATGGCGGCATCCGTGCTGGGGGCATCCTGGCGGCGGCGGCCATGGGCGCCCAGGAGATTGCTGACACTGGCGGGGGGCTCAGCGCCCCAGGCCAGGAGGCGGGTGCGAGAGAGGGTGACGCCATTGGGTGGTGTGGGGGCCACGGCAGCCCTTGTGCCACGGGTTTCCAACTGCTGCTTGAAGGCCATGGCGGCCTGAAGAGGGCCTTCCACCAGAACAGTGCCTCCAGGGACAGGACGGGATCGGGGCCAGAAGTGGGTCTGGGCACCCGCACCCTGGGATAGGGACTCAACCACCAGCCTCAAGGGCTGCGCCTGGAGCATGGCCAGCACGCTGAACAGTTCCTCCCGACTCAGATTGGTGCGGCTGGCATCCAGCAGATCCTGGGCCAACCGGGGCCAGCGCTGACGCAGGGGCTCGTTGTCCAGATGGTGGGCCATGGCCCCCAGGAAGCGCCGCTGACGCTCCAATTGCCAAGCCGGCTCAGGTGCAGGGCCGGGCGTGTACAAATAGGTCTCCACCTGGGCGCCACTGAGCCGCTTGGCGCCAGCACCCAATGCGGCCCACGGGCCAGCACCGGGGCTAGCGGCTTGGCGATTGCCATCTTGAACGTCCTGTACGACAGTTCCGGTGTCGCCCTGGGGAGGAGTGACCTGTGCAAGTGGCTGGGGAGGCGGGTCCAGCGTCATGGGCACGCCACCCATGGCATCCACAAACGCCGCCAGGGCCGGGCTGCTGCTCAGGATGTAACGATCCACCAGGGTCTCGGGACGGTTCAGGCGCTGTTCCAGCAATTCCGCCACGAGCCTGACGCCGCCAATGTTGTAGGCACGGTCCAGGGAGACGGTGCCACTGCCTGGCACCGCCACCGAGGTTGTGGCAGGCACCTGGAGGAGGCGCACGGGCTGACCCGGGACCAGATGCACCAGTAGAACACCACTAACGCTGGGGAGTTGCTGTTCATCGTCTTTCGGGGCAAGACCCATGAGGAGCAACATGAGGGGACCCTTGAGCGCCGGGCTTGTGCCCTCCTGCCGGCTGTCATGTTCAGAGCGACTCAGGAGATCCGCCTGTCTCGGCCAGAGGCGATTCAACGCCACCGAGCAGACCAGGAGAGCAAAAAAGAACGTGCCCAACCGCAGGACAATGCGGAGAAACATGGACGGCCTTCTGTTGCGTCCCAGTGACACTAGTCTCCGATACCGCAGGTTTTGCATGGCGTTGCGGGATCAGTGGAGTCCCCGGTGGCTCCAGGCTCAGGCAAAATGGGGTCAAAACCAATGATCAGTCTCCATCCCTTTTGCGGCAAGTCCCCTGAACACAAAAAAATCTCAACCCCCCGACGGGGAAGCCAAGCCCGGCAAGCAGCCGTCCCAACGGCTGCTTGTGGTGGGCAGCACCGGCTACATCGGCAAGGCAGTGGTGCGGGCTTTGGTCAAGAGGGGTCATGGGGTGGTGGCCTTTGCCCGACCCCGCGCAGGTGTTGGCGGCACAGAAGACGAGGAGGCAACGCGTCGGTCCCTGGCCGGGGCGGACGTGCGCTTTGGTCAGGCAACCCGGCTGGATTCCCTGCTGGCGGACGGCGGCCGGGGCGAGTCTTTTCATGCCGTCATCTGCTGCCTGGCCTCCCGTACCGGAGGGGTTGCAGACAGTTGGCACATTGACCACCAAGCCACGGTCAACGCCATCGAAGCGGCCCGCCGCCTGGGGGCCCGCCAGTTTGTGTTGTTGTCGGCAATTTGTGTGCAGAAACCGTTGTTGGCCTTTCAAAAGGCCAAATGCAAGGCGGAAGAAGAACTCAAGGCCTCAGGCCTGATTTGGTCCATTGTGCGGCCCACGGCGTTTTTCAAGTCTCTGGCCGCCCAGGTGGAGCCCGTCCGACGGGGGTGTCCCTACGTGATATTTGGCGACGGTCAGCAGGCGGCCTGCACCCCCATCAGCGAGGAGGACCTTGCCGAGTACATGGCGGACTGTCTGGAACGGCCCGAGTTGCAAAACCGGGTTCTGCCCATTGGTGGACCCGGTCCGGCCCTGACGGCCCGGCAGCAGGGGGAGCTGTTGTTTTCCCTCCTGCAACGCCCCCCCCGCTTTCTTAGCGTGCCAGTGGCGTTGTTCGACGCGGTGATCCGGGTCTTTACTGCCCTCAGCCGGCTGATTCCTGGCCTGGAGGACACCCTGGAGTATGCCCGCATCGGGCGCTACTACGCCACGGAGTCCATGCTGGTGTGGGACGCGCAAACCAACACCTATTGTGCGGAGGCCACGCCATCCACCGGAACGGACACCTTGGAGGATTTTTACAAGCGAATCCTGGGCGAGGGCCTTCATGGGCAGGACCTTGGCGACCAGCTTCTCTGGAACCGTTGGCGCAAATCCCAACCCTGAAAGCACGTCTCAACGGGCGCTGCGCGGGTGTTTTGCTACATCCCACAAGCCTGGGCAGGACATCGGGCTGTGGCAGCTTCGGCCAGGAAGCCGCGGCCTGGATTTCCGCCTTGGCTCACCATGGCCTGAGCGCATGGCAGGTGCTGCCCCTGGCGCACCCCGACCCCCTGGGCTCCCCCTACAACGCCCCCAGCGCCTCGGCCATCAGCACCCGGTTTCTGGATGGGGAGGCACTCCACACCGCAGGCCTCGTTGCCAAGGACACACTCCGCCAACTGCCTGGCGCCCATCAGCCTGCGGGACCCCGCCTGGACGCCGCTCTGGCCGATGCCCGCTCCGCTCACCTGGGGCGGGCGCTGCTGCAACGCTATCGGCAAGGGCTCATTAGTGGGCCACACGTGGAGGACTTCGCCACATGGCGCCGGGATCAAGAGGCCTGGCTGGAGGACCACTGCCTCTACCTGGTGATCAAGGGCTTTCAGAGGGGGAGGCCGTGGTGGCGGTGGCCCCGTCCCCTGGCGCAACGCCACCCCGATGCCCTGGCCCGTATCCGCCGCACGGCTGCCGACGCCGTTGACCAGGAGGCGCTCCTCCAGTGGCAATTGGACCGCCAATGGGGAGACCTGCTGGGCCAGGCCCGAAGCAAGGGCATCACCGTTATTGGGGACATGCCCTTTTACGTGGCCCACGACAGCAGCGACGTGTGGGGCCATACCCATCTCTTCAGTGTGTATGGGGATGGGTCGTTGCAGGAGCAAAGCGGTGTTCCCCCGGATTACTTTTCCGCCACGGGTCAACTGTGGGGCACCCCCACCTTCGCCTGGCACCGCCATCAACAGGAGGATTTCCGCTGGTGGCGGGAACGCATCCGCCGCCAGTTGCGCCTGGCCCACGTGCTGCGCATCGACCACTTCCGTGCCCTGGAGTCCTACTGGGCGGTTCCCGGCCAGGATCCGGACGCCCGGGGCGGACGTTGGCGCCAGTCACCAGGCGCTGCCATGCTGCGCCAGTGGCGGGAGGCGTTTCAAGATCTGCCCCTCATTGCCGAGGATCTGGGGGTGATCACCCCGTCCGTGGAGGCCCTGCGGGATGACTTCCATCTACCCGGCATGAAAATTCTCCAATTTGCGTTTGACGGCCACCCTGACAACCCCTATCTGCCCCACGCCTACCCCTCCGACAACAACGTGGTGTTCACCGGCACCCATGACAACGCCACCAGCGTGGGGTGGTGGACCAGCCTGAGTGAGGAAGACCGGCATCGGGTCGAAACCTACGTGGGTTACCCAATCACGGCGCCGGGCTGGCAGTTGCTGCGCCTTGCCCTGATGTCCCGCGCAGCGCTGGTGATGACGCCGCTCCAGGACCTCATGAGCCTGGGGGACGAGGCCCGCATGAATCGCCCCGGCACCACCGCAGGCAACTGGAGCTGGCGGATACCGGTTCCCCTGGAGCAGTTGGACGGCCACCTGCAGGGCTATGGGGCCATGGCGGCGCTCTACGGCAGGGGACCCTGCTCCACGACGTCTTAGCGCCGTAACGTCTTGAGCGCCATCAAGGGGCAGTCACCTGGAACCGCCCCCGGGTTTCATCCAGGAGCACAAGGGGTTGACTGTTCCAGCGGACAACGGCGCCGTCCGGCGGCATCACCGTCAGTGCGAACGCCGGCTGCAGACGCCAGCGTAGAGTCCCGGACGCTGCCATGAACCGGGCATCCACGGTCCCTTGCCGAGAGAGGGTGACCTGGGCAGGTGCGGTCATGGTCACCTCCAGGAGGCCATATTGGGGCGGCTGACCCGGAGGCTGCAAGGCTTCCCGCAACAGTTGGCGGCGAATCGCCGGATCCTCAAGGCGGGCCAGGGGTTGAAACTCCACCGCCGGATTCACGGTCTCCACCTGTTCCGCGAGACGCACCGGTGTATTGCTCAGGTGAATCTCAAGGGGCAGGGGCGCAATGGGCTCCAGACTCAACAGATTGTCGGCAGCGAGGCGACGCTGCTGCAGGTTCAAGCCGTAGAGCAGGACGGCAACCAGCAACCCATAGACCACAAGCCCCTGACCACTATCCAGGTTGGTCTGACCTTTGAGGGCAACCCAGGCGTTCCGGAAGCGTCCGATCCTCTTGCCGGTGCTGCTGTCCTGGCCAGCCGCGACACGCGCCTTGACGGGATCAGCGTCCTGCATGGGTGGGGCTACGGAGGGGACACTGTCAATCAGACTACCTAAAGTTGGAGGCAGGAGGACAGCATCCCATGGTTCGCCTGGTCCATACAGCGGATTGGCAGATCGGCAAGGGCTATGGAAATCTTGCGGAGGAAGCTGCTTGTCTCCTGCGCAAAGCCCGCATGGACGCCATTGACCGTATGGATGCGGTGGCCCGGGACTTTGACGCGGCTTACGTGGTGGTGGCTGGGGATCTTTGGGATTCCCCCACCCTCCCCATGGACACGGTGCATGAGTGTTTTCACGCCATCGGCAGGCTGGAGTTGCCTGTTCTGGTGATTCCCGGGAACCACGACCATGGCGGTGCCGACGGCATCTGGCACAGGCCGGAGGTTGAGGCGTCACAGCAGCGCTATGCCCCCAACCTGAGGCTACTGGCCCAGGCGGAACCGGTGGTGCTCCCCGATCTGGTGGTGCTGCCCTGCCCGTTGTTGCGCCGCCACAGCACCACGGACGCCACGGCCTGGCTGCACGACTTTCCCTGGGACACCCTGCCGGCGGATCGGCCCCGCCTTGTGTTGGCCCACGGGAGCGTCGACAACTTTGGCGAGCGGGTTCACCACAACGTCATCGCTCTGGACGGTCTGCCCACTGCTGCTGTGGACTACATCGCCCTTGGCGACTGGCACGGTTTCAAGCAGGTGGCGCCCAAGGCCTGGTATTGCGGCACACCGGAACCGGATTGCTTTGATAAAGAGGGCAGCGGCAAACGGTCCCAGGTCCTGCTGGTTGAAGTGGAGCGAGGCGAGATGCCCCACGTGACGACTCAGTCCACGGGCGAGTTCCACTGGCACCAACTGAAGACGGAACTCTCCAGCGCAGAGGACTTGCACCACCTTCAGCAGCAGGTGGACGGGTGCGTTGGCAACAGGGTGCGCCGTGATCTGCTCAACCTGGATCTGGGCCACAGCATCCTGGATTTTGACAGCCATGACCGCTATGTACACTGGAGTCAAGGTTTGCGTGAGCAACTGTTGGTGGTGGTGGGCAAAGGCTCTTGCACAGCCGTGCCCGCCGGTGACCACCTGGACGCGCTGCTGAACAGGCCCCAGGACCCCCTGGTTTGCTCCGTGGCCACCCAGTTGCAACAGCAGTGTCTTGAAGGCCCCAGCCGCGAGATTGCCTCAAAAGCACTGGCAGAGTTGTTCGGCTTGGTGCGACGAGAGGAGCAAGCCGGACGCGCTTAAGGGACACAGGCCCCCAACCCATGTTTTTTCCCGAGGATGCGACTGGTTCACTGTCGGATTTGCAACGTTCGCATCCACCGGGAGTTGAGCCTGGACTTTGCGCCGGGCCTGACCCTCATCGGCGGCGCCAATGAAACGGGCAAGAGCACCCTTCTTGAAGCCCTGCACCGGGTCCTGTTTCTGAAGGCCACAACCAGAGGCGTCGTGGTGGACGCGCTCCATTCCCGCACACACCCAGGGGTGCCGACGGTGGAGTTGACGTTTGAGGCCAGGGGACAACGTTGGCGCCTCCACAAGGAATTTGGCGGCGCCCGGGGACTCGTGGAACTGCACCCCTCCAAGGGGTCACCCCTGGCGGGACCCGAGGCGGACGAGATGTTGGCAACGCTGTTGGAGAGCGACGGTCCCCTGGACGGCCGCCGGGCCAGCGCCGTCCTTGACAGGTGTTGGGCCCACCTTTGGGTTGTGCAGGGGGAAGCGGGGCATAACCCCTTGCAAGATCGCCAAACCTATCCCCTGGAGCAACTGATCAGGCAATTGGAGCAACGGGGCGGCGCGGCCCTGCAATCCCCGTTGGATCAACGGGTGGTGGATCGGGTTGACGAACAACTCGCCGCCACCTTTACCAACCTGGCCAAAACGCCCAAGCCCAGGAAAAATTCCCCCCTGTGGGCGGCTGAGCAGCAGAAGGAACGGGCGGCGCAGAAGCTGGCCCAAACGGAGCAACTGGTGCAGGAGGACAGGGCCGTCAGTCAGCGGCTGGCCCAAGTGGGCGACGAACTGGAGCAGGTTGGCGGTGAATTGGATGCCCTCAAAAGGGTTCTGCCCCTGTTGCGGGACCTACAGAACCAATGCCTCGTGCAAGGCAAGGAACTGGACAACCTGAACGACAGGGTGGAGAGGCTTGGCCAGGATCAGCGCAGCCTCGAGGAACTGACCAGGGCAGCACGGCAGCACAAGCTGGACCAGGAGCAGTGCCTGAAGGAGGAGCAGGGGTTGGCGCAGCAACTGGAGAGCGCCCGGCAGACCCAAAGGGAACACCAGCAGCAGGTCAATCACTTGAGAGAGCGGGACGCTTACCTGTCCCGTAAGGTGGAGCAACTGCAGTGTTGGAAGGAGCAGCAGCGACTCCAGCAGGAGATTGCGGCGCTGCAACAACAGCAACAAGCCCAGGAGCAGTTGCGCAAGGACCTGGGGCGTCTGCCTCCCGTTGGCCTCGCCCAGGTGAAGGAACTCCGCACACTGGAAGGCCGTCAGCGGGATTGTCGAACCCGCCGGGCCGCCATGGCGGCCACGGTGGAATTGCTCCATGCCCAGGCCCCTCAGCAGGTGCAGCTTGGGGGACAGGCCCTCCCCATGGGTCAGCCGCTGCAACTGACCCGGGCAGCGGAGTTGCGGGTGGGAGATGCCGCCACCGTGCGCATCAGTCCCGGCAGGGACCAGGCGGCGTTGGCCAAGGCCGAACAGGAGGCCACCCAGGCCTTGGACGAGAAGCTGCAACAACTGGGCGTGGTCAGCGTGGAAGCGGCCGACGAGATCCTCCGTAAGCGGCAGGGGGTGGAACAACAGTTGCAGGCCCAGCGCCAGCAAGCCGACCCCGAGCGGCTCCAGCGCGTTCAAGGGGAACTGGCCCATGGGGAAGCCCGGCTGCGGCAGTTGGCGCAAGGCGCACCCGGCACGGCTAATGAAGCGCCAACCGGGGAAGAGCCCCTCACCACCGTTGTGCTGGAACGTCAGCTTCGGGAGCACCAGCACACCAGCCAGCAGGTGAAAGATCAGCGTTGGCAAGCCGAGGCGGCCTTGAACACGGCCCAGAAGGCGGTGGCCACCCTCACGGATCAACAGGCCCAGGTGAAGACCAGGTCGCAGGTTCTCGCCAGTCAACAGCAGGGCTGCCAGAGGCAGGTGCAGAGGCTGTTGGCCACCTATGGAACCATGGAAGCCCTCGCAATCCGCGCCACCCAGGAAAAGGAGCGTCAGGACATGGTCCAAATCAGGCTGGACCAACTTCGCCGACAACTTCAGGATTTGATCCCATCTGAGCAGGATGCGCCAGAGGTGCTTATCCCCAGGCTGGAGCGCCAGGAGGCAACGCTACAGAGCCAACAACAAGAGCGGCTCAGCGAGAAAGGACAACTGCAGGAGCGGCGCCGCAGCATCAGCAGCGAGGATCCCGTCACCGCTCTGGAGAAGGCCCGGGCGGCCATGGCGCAGGCCCAAGAGCAATGGGAGCACCAGCAGCAGTTGGGGGAGGCCCTGCTGCTGCTCAAGGAGCGCTTCCGCCAGGCTCAGGCGGACCTCTCCAGCCGCTACACCGAGCCCCTGGCCCAGGCCGTCAGTAGCTATCTGGCCCCTTTGCACCCTGACCGGCAAGGCCCCATCTGCCAGATGCACTACAGCCGGGATGAAGGCTTGCAGGGTCTCCAGCTATGGCGCGGCCAAGCCATGTACGACTTTGCCCAGCTCAGCGGCGGGATGCGGGAACAGTTGGGCGCTGCCCTGCGTCTGTCCATGGCCGATGTTTTGAAGGATCGCCACGACCACTGCCTGCCCCTGATCTTTGACGACGCCTTCACCAACACTGACCCCGAGCGCATACCCATGGTGAGCGGGATGTTGAACACCGCTGTGGCCCATGGCCTCCAGGTGATCCTGCTCACCTGTGATCCCCAGGCCTATGGATGCCTGAAGGCGGAGAGGGAGCATGATTTGTAGGGGCTTCTGGGGCGGGCGGTCCGTCCATGGGTTGGGAGGAAAAGCAGATGGGTTTGGCGGTTGGGTGTGAGGGGGCAACGGCCCTGCCAGTACCCCATGGGGCTGGCGCGAAAATATCCTGCCCAACGCGCTGAACCACCAACTGCTGCAACGGCGCATCGAAAAGGCTGGCGGAAAGGGCATAGATCCGTGGCAGCACTCCATAGAGAGCACCGAGGTCAGGGAAGCTGTAGCGGGCCAGACCAGGCCCGGACATGGCGGTGGGAGCAAAACCAATGGCCTCAACGACCCCGCCATGGTCCGGAGCCAGAAACCAAGGCCTGTGGTCTCCAGCGGCGGCTCAAAGACAGAGTTCCCGGAACCGTGGTGGAGGCAAAAGCAGCCCAGCCTTCGCTGGCTGCCGCCATGGGACGGCGAAACCCGTGCTGCCATGCGGCCTTCTCGCACCCCTGGCGGACAATGAAAGACCGGGGCGCCTGGACCGTGGGTGTGATCATCGGTGCAGAGGCTCCGCCAGCGCCTGGACCTGTGGGTGGTTTGTGGGAATGCCTGGACACAGGCTCCAGCAATGTGGTGAACTTCAGGGAAACGCTGGAAAACCTCAGGTTGGATTCCCATAAGATTCTTACTCCCCTGTCACAGCAAGGCTTTTCAAAAGTCCGGGACTGGGGCAGAGGGGGGATTCCAGTGTTTCCTTAGGGAACCTCTAAACAAGCATGGCTAACAAGCATGGGAGTGCCAGAATGGAGTGACTGGGATCTGGAAGGAGGGCTGCTGGCATGGAGAGCAGCTTTGCGAACCTTGGCACCACAAGCTCCTCTTGATCTTATCCAGAATTGGGGTTAAAGTAGGGTCATAATTAAGCCTGGAGGGCCATGACGTCTCCGATCAATCAGGTCTGGACTCCCTGGCTGACCAGGCCAATGGGCAGTGAACGCAAAGGAACCACTGGCCAACGTTGGCGGGCGGCGGCATTGGACCAGGACGGAGAGAATGTTGCTGCCGGTGTCTTGAACCAGCAGGAGCAGCACAGCAGCAAGAGCGCAAAAAACATTGCCAAGGCTCATGGGAAACAGACAATTCCAGTTGGTGTGGGAATTAAAACACTGGGTGTCGTCCTCTTCCTCTCCCTGGCTGGCCTCTCTTCTCCGCAGAATGCACAGGCGCAGACGACGATTAACATCTGCGACCGCACCCCTCATATAGAGGCCATAATTCTCGAAGCCTTGGGCAAGACGGAGGCGGACTGTGGCAGTGTAACGGCTGCGGAGTTGGCGGGGATCAGCACTCTGTATGTGTATCGTCCGAATTTGTATACAAATGTGTTTAACGATAAATCCCTTACCGCCTTGAAGGCTGGCGACTTTGACGATCTCACCGGCCTGGAGAAACTGCATCTGAATCTCGACAAGCTGAGCAGTCTGCCGGCGGGTGTGTTCGATGAGCTCACCAGTTTGAGGACAATGTGGCTGAATGGCGGCAACAATCCAATGAGCAGCCTAAGCCTACCGGCAGGCGTGTTCGATAAGCTCACCAGCTTGAAGAGCCTGGCTGTGAGCTACAACAAGAGTCTGAGCAGTCTGCCGGCGGGTGTGTTCGACAAGCTCACTAGCCTGAAGAACCTGTCTATGAGCCACAACAATCTGAGCAGTCTGCCAGTAGGCGTGTTCGATAGGACCACCAGCTTGGAGGTGCTGAAGCTGGGCCACAACAATCTGAGCAGTCTGCCGGCGGGTGTGTTCGACAATCTCACCAGGCTACGCCATCTGAAGCTGAACCACAACAATCTGAGCAGTCTGCCAGCAGATGTATTCGATAAGACCACCAGGCTGAACTGGCTGTTTCTGCAGAACAACAATCTGAGCAGCCTGCCGACAGACGTGTTCGACAAGCTCACCACCCTCTGGTGGTTGGTTCTGGATAACAATCACCTGACCTGCCTGCCCTCCCTATCCTCCCTATTGCCCACCAATCCTTCCTCCGTGAGCTACCTAACTTGTGCCGGCGTGACCATAACCGAGTCCCACAGAAGTAACCGTGATCTTCAGGCTGGCAATTGGCTCGCTGGCCCCACCCACGTGACTGAGGCAGCGGGAGCGACGAACACCGATACTTACACCGTCGCGCTGGATAGCGAGCCAACGGCCAATGTGATCATCGCGGTTACTTCTGGTGATACGGGAGCCGCGACAGTGAGCCCTGCCACCTTGACGTTTACCCCCACCACCTGGAACACTGCGCAGACGGTGACGGTGACCGGGGTAGACGACGCCGTAGTCCAGAGCAGCGACCGTAGCGTAACCATCAGCCACAGCGCCACCTCAGGCGATGCCGCCTATAACGGCATTACCATCGCTGGTGTGACCGTCACGGTGGTGGACGACTACTGCGTCAGCGACGCCGAGTGGAACACCGTTACACAATATTACATACGCAACGCCAACAAGGCGCCGAACTGGGGAGTAAACTGGTACCGCGTCCTGATTGCCTACGGCCAGGAGCGAAGTGACAGGACGCTCATTGCGTGGAATGGCATGGTGTTCCCGTCCAAGTCCCGCAAGCCAACCACGCCCTACACCGCAGCGGAAGCGGCGGAGAAAGAGAAGCTGTGGGGTGGCTGGACGCCGGTGCGCGAGGCGCTGGAATGTCTGGAGAGGGTGTACACTCCGGTACCGCAGTTGTCTGCCCAGCAGGAGCAAGCGTCCGCTCCAGAGATCAGCCTGACGGCTGGTGCTGCCGTCACCGAGGGGGATGATGCGGTGTTCACGGTGGAGGCCAATCTTGCACCGCAGTCCGATCTGACGGTGGAGTTCTCCGTCTCGCAGGATGGGGAGTGGCTGTCTACGCCAGGCGCTGGCGCCCGCACACTGACCTTGACGGCAGGAACCACGAGTGCCGACCTCACTGTGGCTACGGAGAACGACAGCGTAGACGAGAGCGACGGCTCCATCAGCGTCAGCATCGACAGCGGCACAGGCTATACAGTGGCGGCGCCGCCAAATGACGTGGCATCGGTCACCGTGCAGGATGACGACGATCCGCCCGCGCAGAGCATTGGCGCCGCCTCCTGTGACACGGCGTCGCTGGAGACGGACATTGCGGGCTACATCAGCGAGCAGTCCGACGGGACCCCACACGTGACGCGGTGGAAACGGGTGCTGGCCACCTTCGGCGACGACAACGGCTACACGGAGATGACCGCCACTGAGGCGCAGACCTACGCCGATAGGGGCTGGAGCCGTTGGGACCCGGTGGTGGAGGCGCTGACCTGCCTGGAGACTTCCGGCAGCGTCGATCCCGCCCCGGAGCCGGAGCCCGAAGCTGAACCCGGAATCACCGTCACGGGGGGCAGCGGCATTATCGAGGGTGCCAATGCGGTCTTCACCGTGCATTCAAACCCTGCCCCGTCATCGGAACTGACGGTGACCATCAACATCGATGACGACCCCACAAGCGACTTCCTCGCCACAGGAGACGAGGGGAGTCAGACGGTGGTTATCCCGGCGAACCAGACTTCGGCCACCCTCGCCCTGGCCACGGCAGATGATGATGTGGACGAGCCCAATGGCAGCGTGTCTGCCACGGTAGCCAGTGGCACGGGCTACACAGTGGGCAGCCCAAGCACGGCAACGGTGACGGTGAACGATGATGACGATCCGCCGACCACCACACCGGTGGTGAGCATCACCAGCGGCAACGGCATCACCGAGGGCGCCGCCGCCAGTTTTACCCTGACCGCCACGCCAGCGCCCCAGAGCGATATTACGGTTCAGGTGGCCGTGACCGATAGCGGCAGCTTCGCCACCACCGGCCAGGCGGGTACCAGGTTAGTGACCATTGGCGCCACTGGCACGGCGACCCTCACCGTCGCCACCGCGGACGACGGTGTGAACGAGGCGAACGGCAGCATCGCCGCCACCATCCAGGCGGGCAACGGCTACACGGTGGCCACCTCTCCAGGCAACGAGGCATCGGTCACGGTGAGCGACAACGACGAGCCGGTGGTGAGCATCACCGGTAGTGACGGGGTGACGGAGGGAACCCCGGCCTCGTTCACTGTCACGGCGAACCCGGCGCCCCACGCGGATCTGACGGTGACGGTGGCGGTGACTCAGAGCGGCGACTATGTCGCTTCCGGCGAGACCGGCACGCGGGAAGTGACGATCCCGATCGGGGGCAGTACGTCCTTCGAAGTCGCCACAGCGGACGATGATACGGATGAGGCCGACGGCAGCATCACCGCCACCATTCAGGCGGGCAACGGCTACACGGTGGCCACCTCTCCAGATAACGGCGCATCGGTCACGGTGGTGGATAACGACATGGCGCCGGGCATGCCCTCCTTCTCGGTGGACGATGCCGAGGCAAACGAGAGCGACTTCAGGCTTCGCTACACCATCCGTCTGAGCCGGGCCTCGGATCGCAGGGTGTCGGTGTGGGTCCATACCCGGGAGTCCAACCCCGTGTCGGCGCGGGACGGCGTGGACTACGTTGGCATGGGCTGGGGCACGCGGGTCGTCTTCCGTCCGGGAGAGACCGAGCGGCAACTGGGAATTTCCCTGATCAACGACAGCCATGACGAGGGAGCCGAGACCTTCCAGGTGGAACTGCTGGCGCCCCAGGGCGGCGCCACCATCGCCGACGGGGTGGGCGTGATGACCATCGTCAACGACGACCCGTTGCCGGCGGCCTGGCACCTGCGCTTCGGCCGCACCGTCTCCCACCAGGTGGCGGATGCCCTGCAAGATCGATTGAGCTCTCCTGCTCCCCTGGAAACAGGCTTACAGCTCACCCTCGCCGGGGAGGACTTCACCAGCGATACACCCTTGGCAGAGAACCAAGGCCTGCTGTCCAAGGCCCTGGGCTTTGAGAAAGTTACCCCCCAACTGTTGGTAGAGGGTTCCTCCTTCAGCTTCGCTCCCCAAGGAGAGACAGGCCCACAGTTTGCCCTCTGGGGACAGGGCACACTCTCCTCCTTCAGTGGTCAGGAGGAAGACGTCTCCCTTGATGGTGACGTGACCACCCTCCTGCTGGGGGCCGACTGGAGCGCTACCCGTTGGCAGGCTGGCGCTGCTCTCTCCCACTCCTGGGGCAACGGCTCCTACGACGGCGACAACGATGAAGGAGAGATCAGCGCCTCCTTGACAGGACTGTTCCCCTATGGCCGTTACGCCCTCTCCCCACGGCTGGGCATCTGGGCCACAGCAGGCTACGGATGGGGACAACTCTCCCTCAAACCCGATGGCAACGGGGAGGAATACAAGCCCGACACCACCATGACCATGGTGGCCCTCGGCATGGACGGCCTGCTCCTGGACGGGGGCAACGAAGGCGTTAGCCTCAACGCCATTGCCGATCTCCTTTCTCTGAAGACCACCTCAGAAGAGGTGGAGGGGCTGGAGTCTTCCGAAGGCAACGTCTCACGCTTCCGACTGGGGCTGGAGGCCACACGGCCCTTCCCCTTGGCCAACGGCTCTTCCCTCCTCCCCTCCATGGAGGTGGGCATCCGGCAAGACAGTGGCGATGCAGAAACCGGCTTCGGCATGGATCTGGGCGCTGGTATCACCTGGAAGGATCCAGAGCGGGGCATCAGCGGTGAGTTGAAAGGTCGCACTCTCCTCTCCCATGCAGAAGAGGAGTTCCAGGACCAGGGTCTGGCACTCTCCTTCTCCTGGGATCCCTCACCCTCCAATCGTGGATTCTCCCTCTCCATGGGTCACGCCATGGGCCTCTCCACAGACGAAGGCATGCATGCCCTCCTCAGCCCCACCGTCCTGGACGGGCTCGACGGGCTGGATGCCTCACCCAGCAACGGGCAACGGTTTGAAGCACAACTGGCCTATGGCTTCCCGGTCCATAACGACCGTCTCACCCTGACCCCTGCCGTGGCAATGGCATTCTCTTCCACCAGCAGGACCTACGGCCTCCTCTGGTCGGTCACTCCCTACTCTGAACAGTCACATGCTCTTCCTTGGGAGTTCTCCATCGAAGCGGAACGACTGGAA